>NZ_JBEYZU010000001.1:0-931000 GCF_040646235.1 Streptomyces sp. NPDC046261
CAAGAACGGCAAAAACCCCGTCGAGACGCTGCTGACCTTCCAGATCGGCTGCGGGGCGAAGGAGGGCGAGCGCGGTGCCTTCGCCTACCTCGGGGCCCACGCCCGTATGCGCCGCAAAACGGTTCATAGGCATATTTCCTGCCATACAAGCGACACGACGGTCAATTGCCAGCTACCGGCAGGAAAGCCGTGTTATTGGCAGCATGGCCCCGTGAGCCAATACGCCGATCACGGTCCGTCGACACCGTCGACGCCGACGCGCCATCGGCCCGCCGTGACCGGGCCGTCGTCCGCGACGAGCACGGTGTTCTTCGGCGGCATGCTGGCCGCCGGGCTGGGGCTGGGCGCCCTCTCCATGGTCGTACTGGCCCTGTGGATCATCTCCCCGTACCCCGACAGCGGCCCGGCGGGCGCGCTGCGCATCGCCGCGGACCTGTGGCTGCTGGCGCACGGCGCGGCGCTCGTCCGCACCGAGACGCTGACGGGCGTGCCCGCGCCGATCGGGCTGACGCCGCTGCTGCTGTCGATCGTGCCCTGCACCCTGCTCTACCGCGCCGCCCGGCACGCGCTCGAGCCCCCCGAGAGCGCCCCGCCGGACATGCCCGGGCCCACGCCCCGCGCCGCGTTCACCGCCATGCTCGGCGGCTATCTGCTGGTGGCGCTGGCCGCGGCGCTGTACGCGTCGTCCGGCCCGGTGCGGGTCGCTCCGCTCAGCGCGCTGCTGCATGTGCCGCTGGTGGCGGCCGGCTTCATCGCCGCCGGCGTGTGGACGGCCGCCGGGCGGCCCGGCCTGCCGGCGCCTCCGCCGGTGCGCCGGGTGGTGCCCGGGGTGGTGCGGCGGTGGTTCACGAAGGCCCGGCTGGCCGTGGTCGTCCGGGCCGCGGCGGCCGCGACCGCGATGCTGCTCGCCGGCGCGATGCTGGTCGTGGCCGTGTCGCTGGCCCTGCACACGGGCGCGGCGCAGGAGGCGTTCGCGCAGCTGGCCCCGCGCTGGTCGGGCCGCGTGGCGGTGGGGCTGCTGAGCGCGGCGCTGCTGCCGAACGCGGTGGTGTGGGCGGCGGCGTACGGGCTCGGGCCCGGGTTCACGGTGGGCGCGGGCGGCCTCGTCGCACCGCTGGGCATGGTGACGGGCCGCCCGATGCTGCCGAGCTTCCCGTTGCTCGCCGCGCTGCCGTCGCCGGGCCGGGCGGGACCGCTCGCCCTGGCGGGCGCGGCCGCGCTGACGGCCGGGGCGGGGATCGCGCTCGCCCGTGCCGCCGTGCCGAAGCGCTCCGCGCGGGTGGGCCGCCGGGAGGCCGCCGCCACCGCGCTGCTGGGCGCGGTGCTGTGCGGCGTGGTGATGACCGTTCTGGCGTACGCGTCCGGGGGCGCGCTCGGCAACGCGGTGCTCGCCGGCTTCGGCCCGTCGTGCTGGCGCACCGGCGCGGCGGCCGCGGGCTGGACGGCGGCGCTCGGCGTACCGGGGGCGCTCGTGGTGCGGTGGCGGCGCGAAGTGGCGGCACTGCGCCCGGAGCGTACGCGGGATGGGGAGGCGGGGAAGGTGCTCAAGGGGTGGCGGCGGCTGGGGTACGCGCTGGGGCTGGCGGTGGGGGAGGGGGATGCCTCCGAGGCCGCCGGGGCCGCAGGGGCCGCCGGCGAACCGGAGAAGAGCGGTGGTGGCTCGTCGCGGTCGTGGTGGCGGGCCGTCGCCGCGTGGTTCGGCTTCGGGGTGCACGGTGCCGTGGGGCTGGCGCCGGAGAAGGTCGCGTACGAACCGGAGATGCTGCCCGTCATGCCGCAGCCGCACGCGTCCCCGGCTCCGGGGCCGGAGCCGCTCGTTCCGGCGCCGAACGTGCCCGAGGGCGCGGCGCGCGGCGGTGACCGGCGCCGCCGGTGGCGGCCGCGCCGGCGCAAGAGCGCCCGCCGCGACAAGCCCCGCCACAAATCGCCGCCCCCGTCACGGGGGCCCGCCTCGCCGGCCCCGTTCGAGGCGTCGTCCACGGACGCCTGGCACGACCCGGCCTCCCGCCAGGTCCGCTGGGCGGCCCTCAAGGACTCGGGCGGCGGCCTCATGCCCGACTTCGAGCCCCGCGACCTCACACTCCCGGGCGACGACCACTGACCCCTCGCCGCGGCCTCGGGACGGGGCCTGGTCTGCCGGTCGGTGCGGCACCGCCGGGCTTCGGCGTGGTGGCTGGTCGCCGTTGCGGCGGGTGTGGTGCGGGCTTTGCCCGTCGCCCGCGCGGGGGTGATGTCGCCTTTGGTTGCGGCGGGGGCGCCGGGCTTCGCCGTGGTGGCTGGTCGCCGTCGCGGCGGGTGTGGTGCGGGCTTTGCCCGCTGCCCGCGTGGGGGTGGTGTCGCCGCCGCATGCGATGAGGCGCCGGGCCCGCTCTGGCGGTTGGTTCGGCACCGCCGGGCTTCGGCGTGGTGGCTGGCCGCCGTTGCGGCGGGTGTGGTGCGGGCTTTGCCCGCTGCCCGCCCGACGGGTGCCGTGTCTCAGTCCTGCGTGCCCAGCAAGGGGCGGAGCTGCTTCGGGAGGTGGTTTTCGCAGGCTTGGCGGGAGGTTTGGGTCAGGGCGTCGTCCACGCAGGTGTAGTACTCGCGGTAGACGAGGTGGAAGGCGAACGTCGCGGCCACGATGGCCAGGGCCAGGCCGCCGGTGACCAGGCCGCTGACGGCCGCCGTCGTCTGGGGGCGGAAGCCGCCGGGGGGCGGGGTCGGGGCCGGGACGTCCGGGTCGTGCGGGCGGGGCTTGGCCTTGGCGCGCAGGGAGCTGACGCCCCAGTAGACGGACAGGGCGCCCAGGAGCAGCGCCACCTGCGGGATGCTGAAGAGGGCGAAGAAGAAGCCCCACATGCCGGCGAGCAGCGCATAGCGGGCGCGCCGCTGGGCCGGGTCCGTCGGGTCCCAGCGCAGGCCGTTCGGGCCGCCGGGGCCGCCCGGGGGGTTCGGGCCGCCGGGGCCGTCCCCGCCGCCGAAGCCGCCGTCGTGCCGGCCGGGCTGCCGGCTGCTCCACTGGCTGCCCCACACCGGGGGCTGCTCGCCCTGGCCGTCCTCGCCCCCGCCCTCGCCGTTCCCGGAAGGCCGCTGCGGCTCCTGGGGCTGCCGTGGCTGCCAGGGCCGGTCCGGCTGCCCCTCGGGCGGTGCGGCGAAGGGGTTGTCCCGCTGCTCCTCCGCGGGGGCAGACGACGGCGCCCGGCGCTCGCGCAGCGCAGGGGCCGCCGCGGGCAGCGGGAGGCGGTGAGCCGCGTGGCGGCGTCGGTCCGGCATGTGGAGTGTGTCTTCCCCTTGTGTTGTCGTCCTGCACCTCGAGCCTACGGCGACGCGCCCCGAATTCCCGCGTCGTCGTCCGGTCCCGTCCCGACGCTACCTCCCGTGCGCGCCCCCGTCCCGTGGGGGCGGTTCGGTGTGCCGGTATCGTTGCTGGCGGTCGACGGGTTCGTAGAGTCCCCCGTATTCGGCGACCCCTCGGTCTCGTACGACCATACAAACCGCACCACCCGCGAGAAAGGGCCCCACTGTGGCTGCCCCTGCCCGCCCCGCCCGCATCGTCGTGCTCGTCTCCGGTTCGGGCACCAACCTGCAGGCCCTGCTGGACGCGATCGCCGCCGACCCGGACGGCTACGGCGCCCGCGTCGTGGCCGTCGGCGCCGACCGGGACGGCATCGCCGGGCTGGAGCGCGCCGAGCGCGCCGGGCTGCCGACGTTCGTGTGCCGGGTCAAGGATCACGCCGGCCGGGACGCCTGGGACCGGGCGCTGGCCGAGGCGACGGCCGCGTACGAGCCGGACCTGGTGGTCTCCGCGGGCTTCATGAAGATCCTGGGGAAGGAATTCCTCGCGCGGTTCGGCGGGCGGATCGTCAACACCCACCCCGCCCTGCTGCCCAGCTTTCCCGGCGCCCACGGCGTCCGCGACGCGCTCGCGTACGGCGTGAAGGTCACCGGGTGCACCGTCCATTTCGTCGACGAAGGCGTCGACACCGGCCCGATCATCGCCCAGGGAGTGGTCGAGGTCGGGGACGGGGACGACGAAGCCGCTCTGCATGAGCGGATCAAGGAAGTCGAGCGACAGCTGCTCGTCGAAGTCGTGGGGCGTCTGGCCCGGCACGGCTATCGCATTGAGGGACGAAAGGTACGGATCTCGTGACCGCCGAAGGTACGACCTCCGCAGGTACGCACTCCGAGGGCACGCAGCGGCCCATCCGCCGGGCGCTGATCAGCGTCTACGACAAGGCGGGGCTGGAAGAGCTGGCCCGTGGTCTCCACGACGCCGGCGTCGAGCTCGTCTCCACCGGTTCGACGGCCGCCCGGATCGCGGCCGCCGGCGTCCCGGTCACCAAGGTCGAGGAGCTGACCGGCTTCCCCGAGTGCCTGGACGGCCGGGTCAAGACCCTGCACCCGCGCGTGCACGCCGGCATCCTCGCCGACCAGCGGCTCGAGGCGCACCGCGGGCAACTCGACGAGCTGGGCGTGCGCCCCTTCGAGCTGGTGGTCGTCAACCTCTACCCGTTCCGGGAGACCGTCGCCTCGGGCGCCTCGCCCGACGAGTGCGTCGAGCAGATCGACATCGGCGGCCCGTCCATGGTCCGCGCCGCCGCCAAGAACCACCCCTCCGTCGCGGTGGTCGTCAACCCCGACCGCTACGACGACGTGCTCAAGGCCGTCGCGGACGGCGGCTTCGACCTCGCCACGCGCAAGCGCCTGGCCGCCGAGGCGTTCCGGCACACCGCCGCGTACGACGTGGCGGTGGCCAACTGGTTCGCGGCCGGCTACGCGGCCGACGAGGAGGGCAAGGGCTTCCCGGCCTTCGCCGGCGCCACCTACGAGCGCAAGAACGTGCTGCGCTACGGCGAGAACCCGCACCAGCCCGCCGCGCTGTACGTCAGCGGGGGCGGCGGCCTCGCCGACGCCGAGCAGCTGCACGGCAAGGAGATGTCGTACAACAACTACGTGGACACCGAGGCCGCCCGCCGCGCCGCCCACGACCACGGTGACCTGCCCTGCGTGGCGATCATCAAGCACGCCAACCCGTGCGGCATCGCTGTCGGTTCCGACGTCGCCGAGGCGCACCGCAAGGCGCACGCCTGTGACCCGCTGTCCGCCTTCGGCGGCGTGATCGCCGTCAACCGGCCGGTGTCGGTGGCGCTGGCCGAGCAGGTCGCCGAGATCTTCACCGAGGTCATCGTGGCCCCGGACTACGAGGACGGCGCCGTCGAGGTGCTGGCCCGCAAGAAGAACATCCGGGTGCTGCGCTGCCCCGACGCGCCGCACCAGCCGCTGGAGGGCCGTCCGATCGAGGGCGGCATGCTGCTCCAGGCCAAGGACCGGCTGCAGGCCGAGGGCGACGACCCGGCCAACTGGACGCTCGCCACGGGCGCGGCGCTCTCCGCCGATGAGCTGGCCGAGCTGGCCTTCGCCTGGCGGGCCTGCCGGGCGGTGAAGTCCAACGCCATCCTGCTGGCCAAGGACGGCGCGACCGTCGGCGTCGGCATGGGCCAGGTCAACCGCGTCGACTCCGCCAAGCTGGCCGTCCAGCGCGCGGGCGAGGAGCGCGCCCGGGGCTCGTACGCCGCCTCCGACGCCTTCTTCCCCTTCCCGGACGGGCTGGAGGTGCTGACCGCCGCCGGCGTCAAGGCCGTGGTCCAGCCGGGCGGTTCGGTCCGCGATGAGCAGGTCGTGGAGGCCGCTAAGGCCGCCGGCGTGACGATGTACTTCACCGGTACGCGCCACTTCTTCCACTGACGCGGCGAGCCGCGCCCCCTCGGGGGCGCGGCCGCACACGCCGTGCTCAGCGGACGCGGATGACGACCGTACCGATGATCTTGTCGGCGAACGTCTGCTTCTTCTCGTCCCACAGCGGCCACAGGTAGCCGAGGTAGAAGAAGCCGTCGAGGATGTGGCAGAGGTTGCGGACGAACGTCATACCGAAGCCGATCGGCAGTCCGTCCCGCTCGCGCACGACGCTGATGCCGAGCGCCTTCTTGCCGGGCGTCTGACCGGTCTTGCCCTGGCGGTACATCATCCAGAAGCCGAGGAACACGGCGACGAGGAGCGAGACGCCCATCACGGCTATGCCCGGGACGAGCACGGCCGGATCGCTCTCGCAGACGCTCACGCTCTCGTTCGTGGTGGTCACGCAGTCGGCGTTGTCGGCCGCGACGGCCATCATCACCGCTCCCGCGACCACGCCGATGATCGGCAGCAGCGAGCCGATCAGCCCGTCCAGCAGCGTGGCGCCCACGCGCGAGCCCCAGCCCGCCAGCGGGGGCCGCTGCGCGGCGTAGGGGTCCGGCTGCCCGTAGCCGTAGCCCTGCCCCGGCTGTGCGTAGTGGCCGTACGGCTGCTGCTGCTGGGGGAACTGCGGATAGCCCGGGGCGGGCTGCTGCGGGTACCCGGGGTACTGACCGGGCGGGTTCGGATGGGTCACCTGGTGATCCTTCGAGCGGTGGCTGAAAACAAGCGGGGACGGCCGTGGCTGTCACCACGGCGGCGGTCATCGTAGGCATACGGTCGTACCGCCGATCCGCACGTATACCGGCGCGACCGTCACGGGCGCGACCTGAGTGGAACCAACGACACCCGATCCGCGAGGATGGACGACATGACCGCCCAGATTCTCGATGGCAAGGCCACCGCCGCCGCCATCAAGTCCGAACTCACCAGCCGTGTGGAGGCACTGAAGGCCAAGGGCGTCACGCCCGGCCTGGGCACCCTCCTCGTCGGCGAAGACCCCGGCAGCAAGTGGTACGTGGCCGGAAAGCACCGCGACTGCGCACAGGTCGGCATCGGCTCGATCCAGCGCGAGCTGCCCGAGACCGCCACGCAGGAGGAGATCGAGGCGGTCGTCCGCGAGCTGAACGACAACCCCGACTGTACGGGCTACATCGTCCAACTGCCGCTGCCCAAGGGCATCGACACCAACCGCGTCCTGGAGCTGATCGACCCGGCCAAGGACGCCGACGGCCTGCACCCGACGAACCTGGGCCGCCTCGTGCTGAACGAGAAGGCGCCGCTGCCCTGCACCCCCAACGGCATCGTCGAGCTGCTGCGCCGCCACGGCGTGGAGATCAACGGCGCGCACGTCGTCGTCGTGGGCCGCGGCGTCACCGTCGGCCGCTCGATCGGCCTGCTGCTGACCCGTAAGTCCGAGAACGCCACCGTCACCCTCTGCCACACCGGCACCCGTGACCTCTCGGCGCAGCTGCGCCAGGCGGACATCATCGTGGCGGCGGCGGGCGTCGCCCACCTGATCAAGCCGGAGGACGTGAAGCCGGGCGCGGCCGTCCTCGACGTCGGCGTCAGCCGCGACGAGAACGGCAAGATCGTCGGCGATGTCCACCCCGGCGTCGCCGAGGTCGCCGGCTGGATCGCCCCGAACCCGGGCGGCGTGGGCCCGATGACGCGTGCGGAGCTGCTGGTGAACGTCGTGGAGGCCGCCGAGCGTGCTGCCGGAATCGGCGATGCGGGCTGAGTCCGGCACGCCGCTGGACGGCTTCGCCGCATCGGTGAACGGCACGCCGGGAAACGGCACGCCGGGAAACGGCGCGTCCGGAAAGGGCGCGTCCGGAAACGGGGCGCCGGGACGTGACGCGTCGGAACGCGGCGCGTCGGGGCCCGACGCCTCGAAGAACGGGGCGCGGGCGAACGGCGCCGCGCGCCCCGGGCAGACGGACGCCGGCGCGAGCCAGGGCACCGGCTCCGGCACGCCCTCGCGGCGGCCGCCGCGCCTCACGCGGGACACCGCGCGCCCCGAGGGCGGCGGGCGGGCCGCGCCCGGCGACGCGCCGGCGCCCGCGCGTCAGTGGCCCCTGCTGGCGGTGCTGGGGGTCACGGGCCTGGGCCTGCTGATCGTGTCGTTCGACGCCTTCCGGGTGGGGACGATCCTGGTCGGCCTGGCCATGATCGGCGGTGCGGTGCTGCGCTGGGCGCTGCCGGACGTGGGCATGCTGGCCGTGCGGTCACGGTTCACGGACATGTTCACGTACGGCGGGCTGGGGCTGGCGATCGTGCTGCTCGCCCTGATGGCCCAGCCGAACCCGTGGCTGAGGATTCCCTTCCTGGACGACGTCCTGCACTTCACCGTGCAGTGATGCCGCGCGGCGGCGCCGCCCGGCGGGGCGCGTCCCGTGCGGCTGTCCGCCGGGACGGCCCTGGAGTAGCTTGATGTCGAGATTTCCTTCCTCGTCTCCCGGGCCGTCCGCCGTGGGCGCTCCGGGACGGGGAAGGGCCCTGCCTTCCGGTAGGGGGAGACCCCAGCTGCGCGAGAGGGACGTTCCGGCTCATGACCAAGATCAAGGTTGCCCACCCCGTCGTCGAGCTCGACGGCGACGAGATGACCCGCATCATCTGGTCCTTCATCAAGAACCAGCTGATCCTGCCGTACCTGGACATCGAGCTGAAGTACTTCGACCTCGGCATCGAGCACCGTGACGCCACCCACGACCAGGTGACCGTCGACGCGGCCCACGCCATCAAGGAGCACGGCGTCGGCGTCAAGTGCGCCACGATCACGCCGGACGAGGCGCGGGTGGAGGAGTTCGGCCTCAAGGCGATGTACCGCTCGCCGAACGGCACCATCCGCAACATCCTCGGCGGCGTGATCTTCCGTGAGCCCATCATCATGGGCAACGTCCCGCGCCTGGTCCCGGGCTGGACCAAGCCCATCGTCGTCGGCCGTCACGCCTTCGGCGACCAGTACCGCGCCACCGACCTGAAGGTCCCGGGCGAGGGCACCCTGACCATGACCTTCACCCCGAAGGACGGGTCCGAACCGGTCGAGCTCGAGGTCTACGAATTCCCCGGCCCCGGCGTCGCGCTGGCGATGTACAACCTGGACGAGTCCATCCGCGACTTCGCGCGCGCGTCGTTCCGGTACGCCCTGGACCGTGACTATCCCGTCTACATGTCGACCAAGAACACGATCCTCAAGAAGTACGACGGTCGTTTCAAGGACATCTTCCAGGAGGTCTTCGACGCCGAGTTCAGGGCGCGGTTCGAGGCCAGGGGCCTGACGTACGAGCACCGGCTCATCGACGACATGGTCGCCTCGGCGCTGAAGTGGTCGGGCGGCTACGTCTGGGCCTGCAAGAACTACGACGGCGACGTCCAGTCCGACATCGTCGCGCAGGGCTTCGGCTCGCTGGGCCTGATGACGTCCGTCCTGATGTCCCCCGACGGCCGTACGGTCGAGGCCGAGGCCGCGCACGGCACGGTCACCCGCCACTACCGCCAGCACCAGGCCGGCCGGGCGACCTCGACCAACCCGATCGCCTCGATCTTCGCCTGGACCCGGGGCCTGGCCCACCGCGGCAAGCTGGACGGCACGCCCGCGGTCACGGCGTTCGCCCGGGCGCTGGAGCAGGTCTGCGTCGAGACCGTCGAGAGCGGCCGCATGACGAAGGACCTCGCGCTGCTGGTCGGCCCCGAGCAGCCGTGGCTGACGACGGAGCAGTTCCTGGCGGCGCTGGACGAGAACCTGCGGAAGAAGATCGCGGCGTAGGCGTAGGCGCAGGCGTACGCGCACGGGTGACGGCGGCCCGTCCTCTCCCCCGAAGGAGGACGGGCCGCCGTGGCGTTGGCCCCGGCGCCGGGCAAGCCCGGCGCCGGGCCGTTGCCGTGCTTACTTGGCGCGCAGCGCCTTCCAGGTCTTCGGCCCGACCTTTCCGTCGGCCTGGCCCCCGTTGTAGTTCTTCTGGAACCACTTCACCGCGGCGAGGGTGTCCTTGCCGAAGACCCCGTCCACGGCCAGCTTGCCCTTGTAAGCGGTGGTGTACTTGATGAGGGCCTGGACCTCCTTCACCTTGGCGCCGCGGTCGCCGTAGTCGGTGTAGGGGGTGCCCTTGTGGTAGCCGCAGTACCAGCCGATGCCGGCCGTCCGCTTGCACTTCGCGGCGGCGCTGACGGACACCGACTCCTGCGCGGCCGGCTGGGCCGCCTGCGCGGCCGGCGCGATGGCGGCCATGGTGCCACCGACGAAGGCGGCCGAGACGATGCCTGCTGCGACGCGCTTGCGTACGTTCATGGGTTCGGGTTCCTCCCCGTAGTGGTGGCGCGGTGACACGGGGTGGACCGTGTCACCGCCCGGCTTGCAGGACTGACTTTGATGCGCCACATCCGCAACTGCCAGTCAGCCGCCGCTTCTTGGGTCGACGTGGGATGTCCCACCCCCTGACCTGCGGGGACGGCGGGTCCCACGACGTCCCGGTGGGACGGTGGGGCACCCGCGCGGGTGGCCGGAAGTCGCAGCCCCCGTCGGAGGGGGCGGAAATCCGTGCCCCGCGTCGCCATCATGTGCGGCATAGGAGGCTCGTTGCCTCGGGGGTTGTTTGACGCGTATGGGGTGGAACATGCCGCGTTGGAAGGAATTACCTGTCTCGTTGGACGAGCGAGTGCGTCAGCTCGTCGTCCAGCTCCGCAGGCTCAAGGACCGCAGCGGGCTCAGCCTCGCCGCACTGGCGGCCAAGACCTCCTACAGCCGCTCCTCCTGGGAGCGGTACCTCAACGGCAAGCAGCTGCCGCCGGCCGACGCCGTCGAGCAGCTGGCGCTGGTGTGCGGCGCGGACCCGGTCCGGCTGCTGGTGCTGCACGAGGTCGCGGCGGACGCGTGGTCCGAGGAGGCCCCCGCCGGGGAGGCGGGCGCCTTGGACGACGACGCGGAACGGGCGCGGCGCGGCGGGCGGCGGCGGACCTGGGCGCTCGTCGGGGCGGTGATCGCGCTGTCGGTCGCCCTGGTCGCCACGCTGCTGGTCACGCACCCCTGGCGGGAGGACGAGGTCACCTCGTCCGGCGACGGACTCGGCAACGCCCAGGAGCCCTTCGTCTTCGTCAAGGGCCGCTCCCGCCCGTGCGAGGTCAAGCGCAAGGCCGGCGGGCTGACCGCCGGGTACAGCTCGACCCGCACCACGCTGATGGACCTCAAGACCTCGGGCTGGGAGGTCGTGGAGGCCCAGTGCCTGCTGAAGTTCCACCACTTCGACCCCGGCGTCACCGACGGGTCCTACGGCCCGCGGAGCAAGGAGGCGGCCAAGGGCTTCCAGAAGGAGCGTGGCCTGGTCGTCGACGGGGTCGTCGGCCCGGACACCTGGGGGGAGCTGCGCCGGTGAGCACCGCACGACCGCTCCCGGTGGAGTGCGGCCGGCTGGCCGCCGGGCTGCGGGAGCTGAAGGACCGTACGGGGCTGAGCCTGGCCGCGCTCGGCGAGCGCACCCCGTTCAGCAAGTCGTCCTGGGAGCGCTATCTCAACGGCAAGAAGCTGCCGCCGAGGCAGGCGGTGGAGGCGCTGTGCGCGCTGGCGGACGAGCCGCCCGGGCGGCTGCTGGCGCTGTGGGAGCTGGCGGAGCAGGCTTGGAGCGGACGCTCGGCGTCGCCGGTGCCCGAGGTGGCGGAGGAGCTCACGGGGGCGGAGCGGGGTCCCCTCGACGGCCCCGGCCCGTCCGGTACCGGTTCCGCCGTGCGGAAGGTGTTCGGTGGGCGCTCCGCGAGGGCGTACGTCCTGTCCGGCGTCGCCGCTCTCGCGGCGGCCGTCGTCACGGCCGCGCTGCTGGCGTCAGGCGAGGAGGCGTCCGGCGAACAGGAGCCCGGCCGGCCGGGGGCCACGAGCGTCTCCCCGTACGCCCAGCGGTGGGAGCCCGGCTGCAGGGCGGAGCAGTGCGACGGCGAGAACGCCAAGGAGATGGGGTGCGACGTGCCGCCGCCCGCGAACGTCGCTCAGCGGCTGGGAGCCGACGGGCAGCGGGTCGAGCTCCGGCACGGCGAGCGGTGCCAGGCGGTGTGGGTACGGGCGTGGCACCTGCGCCTCGGCGACCGGGTCGAGCTGTCCGTGCCGGGGACGGACGCCAAGCGGCTGGAGGCCGCGAGCACGCAGGACACGATGGACTATCTGGTGACCGTGATGTCGGTGGTGAAGGACCCCCGCAAGGCGCGGGTCTGCCTGCTGCCCGCCGCCGGCCCGCCCGACTGCTTCACTCCGCCCTCGTCCGGCCGGTGAGGTGCCCGGGAGGGACGGGCGCGATTGTCGTATGCCTGTGTCGTATGTCTTTGCGCCTGAGCCGAGTGGGGCGGGCGACATAGGGGTAGTAAAGGGGTGGAAAGAGCCGGCGGCCGGTCCTCCACCCCCGTGGGAGGACGGGCCACCGCTCACCGCCGATGATCATGACCGCGATGAGCCGGATCAAGGGCCGGCGGGCCGCTGTGGCCCGCGTGTGACCGTTCCGGGACCAGGTCCGTTTTCTGTACCGATTTCCCTACCGGGCCGCCCCGCCGTGACGCCGGCCCGTGGCGCGGGGCTCAGGGGCGGGTGGCCGGGCGCGCACCAGGGGCGTGCGCCCAGTGGGCTTGATCAACCCCAAGTGCCACCATGCGCCGCCCTCTTGGGAACTGACATGCTGGTTTCGGGCATCCCCCTGGGTAGCCGGAAGCGAGGCTGTGAAGGGGAAGCGCAGCGACACGGGGATCACCGCCGTACGTACCGGGGGACTAGGGGGAGGCAATGCCTCGTTGGAGGGCGCTACCGGACGAACTCGACCCGCAGGTGCGCGAGTTCGCCGAACAGCTGCGCAGACTCGTCGAGCGCAGCGGGCTGAGCATCGCCGCCGTGGCCGACCGCACCGGTTACAGCAAGACGTCGTGGGAGCGGTACCTCAACGGCCGGCTGCTGCCCCCGCGCGGGGCGGCGGAGGCGCTGGCCGAGGCGACCGGCACCGACGTCGGCCACCTCGGCACGATGTGGGAGCTGGCCGAGCGCGCGTGGAGCCGCTCGGAGCTGCGGCACGACGTGACGATGGAGGCGGTCCGGGTCGCCGAGGCGCGCGCGGCCCTGGGCGAGTTCGGCCCGCCGCCGGGCAGGCGTGGCGGCGGGCGGGAGGAACGGGAGGAACGGGAGGAAGGGGGCCAGGACGAGGGCGGGGCGGCCGGCAAGGTCCGCACCGCGCTGCGCAGCGAGGGGGCCCCGCCGCGGACCGGCCTGCCCCGGCCCCCGTACTCCCCCGACGTACGGGACAGGGCCATCCCCTTCCGGGAGCCCGGGCCGGGCCGGTCGCGCCGCAACACCACGCTGTTCGCCGTCGGCGCCGTGGGCGCCCTGTTCGTCGCCGTCGCCGGCGTGCTGCTGCTCGGTGCGGACGGTGAGGACGGCAAGGTTCCGCAGGGGGCCGTGGCCACGCCCAGCGTGAGCGGCCCGGGCGGGGTGCCCGCCGGGGTGAAGTGCGCCGGGGGCGCGTGTTCCGGCAAGGACCCGGAGGAGATGGGCTGCGGCGGCAAGCACGCCATGACGGCCGGGTCCGCGACCGTCGGCACCTCGTATCTGGAGGTGCGCTACAGCAAGGTCTGCGGGGCCGCCTGGGCCCGTATCACCCAGGCCGTTCCCGGGGACGCGCTGCGCATAAGCGGCACGGGCGCGGGGGCCCGTGCGGAGAGCGGCAGGGTCGAGCGGGGGACGGACGGACACACCCGCATGGTCGAGGTGGGGGAGCCGGGGCAGGTGTCGGCGTGCGCGACGCTGATGTCCGGCCGCAAGGGCTGCACGCTGCCGCGCGCGTCGGCCCCGGTGGTGCCGGGACCCACCGGCTGAGGCGGGCGGGGCGGGCGGGCCCGGTGGGGCGACGGTGAGGCGTCCCACACCGGGTAGGGGGTGCGGGCGGGGCCCGGTCGGATAGCCTGGCGCCGGATCTCTTGACACCAAGAGAGATCCTCCTAAATGGGCAGGGACACCCACCTCAGTTCGCAGCAGGAGATCGCCATGACCCGCACTCCCGTCAATGTCACCGTTACCGGCGCGGCCGGTCAGATCGGCTACGCGCTGCTCTTCCGCATCGCCTCCGGTCACCTCCTCGGCGCGGACGTGCCGGTCAAGCTGCGCCTGCTGGAGATCCCGCAGGGCCTGAAGGCCGCCGAGGGCACCGCCATGGAGCTCGACGACTGCGCGTTCCCGCTGCTGCGCGGCATCGAGATCACCGACGACCCGAACGTCGCCTTCGACGGCGCCAACGTCGCGCTGCTGGTCGGCGCCCGCCCGCGCACCAAGGGCATGGAGCGCGGTGACCTGCTGGAGGCCAACGGCGGCATCTTCAAGCCGCAGGGCAAGGCCATCAACGACCACGCCGCGGACGACATCAAGGTCCTCGTCGTCGGCAACCCGGCCAACACCAACGCCCTCATCGCCCAGGCCGCCGCGCCGGACGTGCCGGCCGAGCGCTTCACCGCGATGACCCGTCTGGACCACAACCGCGCGATCTCGCAGCTGTCGAAGAAGACCGGCGTCGCGGTCTCGGAGATCCGCCGCCTGACGATCTGGGGCAACCACTCCGCCACCCAGTACCCGGACATCTTCCACGCCGAGGTCGCGGGCAAGAACGCCGCCGAGGTCGTCAACGACGAGCAGTGGCTGGCCGACGACTTCATCCCGACCGTCGCCAAGCGCGGTGCCGCGATCATCGAGGCCCGGGGCGCGTCCTCGGCCGCCTCCGCCGCCAACGCCGCCATCGACCACGTCCACACCTGGGTCAACGGCACCGCCGAGGGCGACTGGACCTCCATGGGCATCCCCTCGGACGGCTCCTACGACGTGCCGGCCGGTCTCATCTCGTCCTTCCCCGTCACCTGCAAGGACGGCAAGTACGAGATCGTCCAGGGCCTGGAGATCAACGAGTTCTCCCGCGCCCGCATCGACGCCTCGGTCAAGGAGCTGGCGGAGGAGCGCGACGCCGTCCGCGGCCTCGGCCTGATCTGACCCGTTTCGTCTCATCCGGGACGCCATCCGGCCTCGTCGGCCGGTCGTCGTTCGTACGGGCGTTCCGCAGTACGCCCGTACGCGATGAATTCAGGCCCGTCATCCGCCTCCAGCCGGGGTCGGTGACGGGCCTTCTGGCTTATTCTGGGTTCTTCCGAAAGTACGTCAACTCATGTAATTCGCAGATGAGTTCGACGGATCGGGGGACCCGAATTGAGTCAGTCCGCTCACGGGTCCCCGACAGAGGCCACCCGGTTACTCTGCGCGGGGACCTACCTCGACATCGACTTCCGCCGCCGTGTCATCGAAGAGCTGGTGGAACATGAAGAAAGACCCATCGCCCCCTCCCTGGGCGTGGACGTGGTGCCGGTGCTCACCCACGCGCTGCGCGCCCGCGGCCAGGACACCCTGACCGCGTTACTCCTGCTCGTCCTCTGGACGGGCTTCTTCGCCGTCGACATGGCCTCCGCCCCCGAGGGCGGACCGCCGGTGCCGATCTGGTCGACCGCCTACGCCGTCGTCTGCTTCGTCCACTGGAGCGCACACGCCGCCGCCGGGCGCGGCTCGGCCGCCTACGTCGTCGACAAACGCACCCTCCGCCAGGCCCTGCGGGGCAGCGGCAGCCCCCGCGCGCTGAGCGTCCTGCTCCCCGTGGGCGTCCCCGCGCTGACCCTCGCCTACTGGGTCTTCACCTTCTGGTCCCTGAGCCAGGGCGTGAACAACTGGGTCGGCATCATCTTCCCGCTGCTCCTCGCGGTGCCCGTGTGGATGCACCGCGCCCGGGTGGCCGCCGTGATGCGCGCGGAGCTGGGCCAGGAGACCTTCGCGCACCTGCCCCGGCCGTTCCCCACCTCCACCTACCACCGGCGCATCGCCCAGGCCATCGACCGCGAGCAGTACGCGGGCCTGACCATCTACGACCCGTCCCGGCCCTTCATCGGCATGGGCCTGCCCTACGAGCCCTGGTCCTTCGCCCTGGAGCTCAAGCGGCGCAAGGGCGCGGACACCAGCGGGGGCAGCCTCGCGCCGTTCACCGGCCGGACGATCGTGGAACTGATCCGCCCCCGGCTGGAAGCGCTGCGCCAGGCGGCCGCCGCGACCAGCCGGGACCGGCTGAAGGACCTGGAGATCGAGGAGTTCGTCTATCTGCCGGTCGGCCCGCAGCGGCCCCAGGTCGCCTACGACGACCACACCGTCCGCCGCCACCTGGCCGAGTCCGTCAACGAGGGCGGCGAGGCGCGCCGCTACTTCCTGCGGGTCCGCGTCGGCGCCTGGGACGAACAGGTCGTCGTCTCCGTGCTGGTCCGCGTCCACACCCAGGGCGGCATGCTGGTCCTGGAGGTCGTACCGCACGTACTGACCCCGATCCGGCCGGAGTTCCGGGCCGTCGACGTGATCGCGGCACGCGGCGAGGAGGACCTGCTGCGCGACGGCGTCCGCGCCTTCCTGACCGCGCCGGCCGCCGGCTTCGCCGCGGCGGTCTCCACGGTCCGCTCGGCCGTCTCCGGCTTCCGCACCTGGCTCGCCGACCCACGGCGTGCCGTGCCGGACGGACCGGCCGACTCCGTACGGGAGCTGGCGGCGGCCAAGGAGGTCTCGCTGTTCCAGGAGATGGACGTCAGCCGCTATGTGAAGACGGTCCAGGACCGCATCGCCAGCGGGGTCCGGGACGCGCTGCGCTCCCAGGGCTACGAGACCGACCAGTTCGAGCAGCAGATCGTGCAGATCAGCGAGGGCGGCATCTACATCGGCGCGATGAGCGGCGGCGCGGTCGCCCAGGGCGCCGGTGCCGAGGCCAAGCACCTCACGGGAAGCGGGGGCGGAGGACGATGACGGACGAACGCGACGACAAGCGCACGGACGACGCCGGACGCACGGGCGGCGGCATGTTCATCGGCCGGATGACGGGCGGCGCGGCCGCCTCCGGCAAGGGCTCCCGGGCCGAGGACCGCTCGGAGCGGGCCGGCACACCCGCCCAGGCCGCCGGGCAGGCGGCGCCGGTGAGCGTCCCGGACGGGCTGCGGGTGCCGGAGAGCGGCATGGCCATCCTCGACATGAGCGGCGGCGCGGCCGCCGTCGGCGAGGACGCCGAGGCGGTGGACGCCTCGCGGCGGCTGCTGTCCGTCACGCCCGAGCTGCTCACGGCCGTCCGTGAGCTCAGAGGGGACCTGCCGCGCTTCGCCCGCACCGAGGAGATCGCCGCCCTCGACACGGAGCTGACCGGCCTGGAGGAGGACGCCCGGCAGGACGGACGGACCCGCTCCGGGCGGCTGACCCGGCTGCGCGAGCTGCTCACCGGTGGCGCGACGGTCGTCGGCGGGCTGGCGTCCGCCGCCGCCCTCGTCCAGGCGATCAGCCAGTTACTGGCCTGAGGCGGCGGTACGCATGCGCTACTGGGACGCCGACCTGCAGAAATGGGTGGCCGAACCGCCACCCGGACAGCATGCCCCGCCCTCCGCCCCCGCGGCGGCGGGCCACCCGGACGACGACGGCGACCCCGGGGTGATCCTCGGGCCTCCGCCCCCGCCCGGCACACCGCCCGAGGTCCCCGCCGGGCCCTCGCGCGCCTCGGTCCTCGCCGGTGTCCTGGTCGGCGTGGTGCTGGCGGGCGGCATCGGCACGGGCGTCTGGGCCCTCGTCCGGCACGACGAGGGCGGGCCGGAGGGCGACCGCGGGCTGCCGACCGCCGGCGCCTCGCCCACCCCCGGCCCCACCGCCACCTTCGGCGGCTCGGGAGGGACCACCGGCGGCTACACCTTCGGCCCGCGCCCCACGCCCAGCACCTTCGCGGGCACGGGCTTCCCCACCCGCTTCGTGCGCACCGTGGACCCGGCGGGCTTCCGGCTGGACGTACCGGTGGGCTGGCTGCGCAGCACCGAGCGCACCAGCGTCTTCTACCGGGCCCCGGGCGGCCGCGGCCTCCTGCAGGTGTTCGCCCTCGACCCGCCGCGGGCCACGCCGTACGACTCGCTGGCCGAGACCCAGACGTACGTCTCGCAGTACAAGGGCTACCGCAAGCTGCGGCTCGCCAGCGTCGTCGGCCAGGGGAACCCCGCCGAGCTCGAGTACACCTACACGTACACCGACGGCACCACCCGCCACGTGATCGTCCACGCCTACACCGCACCCGACCGCAAGCAGTACGCCCTGCTGGTGGCCGGGCCCTGGTCCGACCGGTTCACCACGGACCAGATCCTGCGGGCGCTGGTGCGCTCCTTCTGCCCCACGACGTCCTGCGCGAGCTGATCCACCGGGGACAACGCTGAGTGACTCGGGTCACTCTTTGTGAATAAGGAGGCATAGGTTCTCGCCTTCTGGTTATGGGCGTCCCGTTGCCGGTCCGGCCGTCGTGCCGCCCGGTGACGGGACTGTTCAGAACCGGAAGGCAGAGAGTGATGTCGTCAGTCGAGACCATCCACGTCGACGGGGTGTGGCGTGGCGCCGCGTCCGGCGCGCAGCGGGAGGTGCTCGACCCCGCCGACGCCACGATCCTCGCGGTCGTCTCCGAAGGCGGTGCGGACGACACCGACGCGGCCGTCGCCGCCGCCCGCCGCGCGTTCGACGGGGGAGCGGGCCCCTGGCCGCTGACCCCCGTGGCCGAACGGGCCGCACTGCTGCGGCACGTGGCCGAGCTGCTGCAGCGCGACCGCGAGAGCATCGCGCTGACCGAGAGCCGCGACACCGGCAAGACCCTCGAAGAGGGCCGGATCGACGTCGACTGCGTCAGCGACGCCTTCCGTTACTTCGCCGACCTGGTGACGAACGAGGGCGGCGGGCGCGTCGTCGACGCGGGCTCCGCGGACATCCACAGCGTGGTCGTGCACGAGCCGGTCGGCGTCTGCGCGCTGATCACGCCGTGGAACTACCCGCTGCTGCAGGCGAGCTGGAAGATCGCGCCGGCGCTGGCCGCGGGCAACACCTTCGTCATCAAGCCCAGCGAGGTCACCCCGCTGTCGACCGTGCACCTGATCCGGCTCCTCGCCGAGGCGGGCCTGCCCGACGGCGTCGCCAACCTCGTCACCGGTGCCGGCGACCCGGTCGGCGCCCGGCTCGCCGAGCACCCCGACGTCGACCTCGTCTCCTTCACCGGCGGCCTCGCCAGCGGCACCAAGGTGGCCGCGGCCGCCGCGCCCACCGTCAAGAAGGTCGCCCTCGAACTCGGCGGCAAGAACCCCAACGTCGTCTTCGCCGACGCCTGCGCGACCGACGAGGACTTCGACACCGCCGTCGACCAGGCCCTCAACGCCGCCTTCATCCACAGTGGCCAGGTCTGCTCGGCCGGCTCCCGCCTCATCATCGAGGAGTCCGTCCGCGACCGCTTCGTCTCCGAACTCGCCCGCCGCGCCGAGCGGATCAAGCTCGGGCGCGGCACCGAGAAGGGCGTCGAGTGCGGCCCGCTCGTCTCCGCGCAGCAGCTCGCCAAGACCGAGGCGTACGTCGCCTCCGCCCTCGCCGAGGGCGCGGCCCTGCGCTGCGGCGGTACCCGCCCCCGCCCCGCCGAGCACCGCCCGGAGAGCGGCTACTTCTACGCGCCGACCGTCCTGGACCTGTGCCACGGCGAGATGAAGGTCGTCCGCGAGGAGACCTTCGGGCCCATCCTCACCGTCGAGACCTTCCACACCGAGGACGAGGCCGTGGCGCTGGCCAACGACACCGAGTACGGGCTGGCGGGCGCCGTCTGGACGAAGGACGCGGGCCGCGCGCGCCGCGTGGCGGGCCGGCTGCGCCACGGCACGGTGTGGATCAACGACTACCACCCCTACCTCCCGCAGGCCGAATGGGGAGGCTTCGGCAAGTCCGGAGTCGGCCGGGAACTGGGTCCCACGGGTCTTGCCGAGTACCGCGAGGCCAAGCACATTTACCAGAACCTGGACCCGAAGCCGGTGCGCTGGTTCGCGGGCTGAGGCCCCGGCGCCCGACCGCATCCGTCCGCTCGTCAGCGAAGAACATTCCTTGCCGCAGAAGGAGTTCACCCCCATCATGCCTGTCTACGACTACGTCGTCATCGGCGGCGGCACCGCCGGCTCCGTCATCGCCTCCCGCCTCACCGAGGACCCCTCGGTCACCGTCGCCGTCATCGAGGGCGGCCCCACCGACGTCGACCGCGAGGACGTCCTGACCCTGCGCCGCTGGCTCGGCCTGCTCGGCGGCGACCTGGACTACGACTACCCCACCACCGAGCAGCCGCGCGGCAACTCCCACATCCGGCACAGCCGGGCGCGCGTGCTGGGCGGCTGCTCCTCGCACAACACCCTCATCTCCTTCAAGCCGCTGCCCGGCGACTGGGACGAGTGGGCCGAGGCCGGCGCCGAGGGCTGGGACGCGGCGTCGATGGACCCCTACTTCGCCCGGCTGCGCAACAACATCGTGGCCGTGGACGAGAAGGACCGGAACGCCATCGCCCGCGACTTCGTCGAGGCGGCGCGCAAGGCGGTGGGCGTGCCGCGCGTCGAGGGCTTCAACAAGGAGCCGTTCCACGAGGGCGTGGGCTTCTTCGACCTCGCCTACCACCCCGAGAACAACAAGCGTTCCTCCGCCTCGGTCGCCTACCTGCACCCCTTCCTGGACCGCCCCAACCTCCACCTCATGCTGGAGACCTGGGCGTACCGGCTGGAGTTGGCGGGTTCCCGCGCCAAGGGCGTGCACGTGCGCACCAAGGACGGCGAGGAGATCTACGTCGAGGCCGGGCGCGAGGTGCTGGTGTGCGCCGGTGCCGTCGACACCCCGCGGCTGCTGCTGCACTCCGGCATCGGCCCCAAGGCCGACCTCGAGGAGCTCGGCATACCCGTCGTCCACGACCTGCCGGGCGTCGGCGAGAACCTCCTCGACCACCCCGAGTCGGTCATCGTCTGGGAGACCGACGGCCCCATCCCCGAGAACTCGGCGATGGACTCCGACGCGGGCCTGTTCGTGCGCCGCGACCCGGCCTCGAACGGCCCGGACCTGATGTTCCACTTCTACCAGATCCCCTTCACCGACAACCCCGAGCGCCTCGGCTACGAAAAGCCCGAGCACGGCGTGTCGATGACCCCCAACATCCCCAAGCCGCGCAGCCGCGGCCGGCTCTACCTCACCAGCGCCGACCCGGCCGTCAAGCCCGCCCTCGACTTCCGTTACTTCACGGACGAGGAGGACTATGACGCCCGCACCCTCGTCGACGGCATCAAGATCGCCCGTGAGATCGCCCGGGCCGAGCCGCTGGCCGGCTGGCTCAAGCGCGAGGTCTGCCCCGGCCCGGAGGTCACCTCCGACGAGGACATCAGCGAGTACGCCCGCAAGGTCGCGCACACCGTCTACCACCCGGCCGGCACCTGCCGGATGGGTGCCGACGGCGACGAACTCGCCGTCGTGGACCCGCAGTTGCGCATCTGCGGCCTGGAGGGCATCCGCATCGCCGACGCGTCCGTCTTCCCGACGATGCCGGCCGTGAACCCGATGATCGGCGTGCTCATGGTGGGGGAGAAGTGCGCGGAGCTGCTCGCCGAGGCCACGACCCTAGGGGGTGAGGCATAAAGATGCCTACCGTCGATACGAACACAGCGACCGAGCTCACCGAGGCCGCCTCCGCTCCCGCCTCGCCCGTCTTCTCCGTCCGCAACCTGTGGAAGGTCTTCGGGCCGAAGGCCGAGCGCGTCCCGGGCGGCCCGCTGGCCGACCTGACCACCGAGGAACTGCGCGAACGCACCGGCTGCACCGTCGCCGTGCGCGACGTCTCCTTCGACGTCCGCAAGGGCGAGTGCTTCGTGGTCATGGGCCTGTCCGGCTCCGGCAAGTCCACGCTCGTGCGCTGCCTGACCCGCCTGATCGAGCCCACCAGCGGCACCATCGCCATCGACGGCGAGGACGTGTGCGGCATGGACAAGAACGCCCTGCGCGAGCTGCGCCGCCACCGCGCCGCCATGGTCTTCCAGCACTTCGGGCTGCTCCCGCACCGCAGCGTCCTCGACAACGTCGCCTACGGCCTGGAGATCCAGGGCGTCGGCAAGGCCGAACGCCGCGCCACCGCCGCCGCGATGGTCGAGAAGGTGGGCCTCGCCGGCATGGAGGACCGCCGCCCCGCCCAGCTCTCCGGCGGCCAGCAGCAGCGCGTCGGCCTGGCCCGCGCCCTCGCCGCCGACCCCGAAGTCCTCCTCTTCGACGAGCCGTTCAGCGCCCTCGACCCCCTCATCCGCCGCGACATGCAGGAGGAGGTCGTCCGCCTGCACCGCGACGAGGGCCGCACCATGGTCTTCATCACCCACGACCTGAGCGAGGCGCTGCGCGTCGGCGACCGCATCGCGCTGATGCGCGGCGGCCAGGTCGTGCAGTGCGGCACGCCCGAGGAGATCGTCGGCTCCCCGGCCGACGACTACGTACGCGACTTCGTCCGCGACGTGCCCCGCGAGCAGGTCCTGACCGTGCGCCGCGCCATGCGCCCCGTCCGTAACTCCGGCGAGGCCGAGGCCGGGCCCGCCCTCACCCCCGCCACCACCGTCGCCGACGCCATCGAGGCCGTGGCCCGCACGGGCGGCCCGGCCCGCGTGGTGGACGCCGGAAGGTGCCTGGGCATCGTCGACTTCAAGAGCCTGCTGGGCATCGTCGCCGGCCTGGACCGGGTGCAGCCCCTCAAGAAGGCCGTCGCATGAGCAGCGTCACCACCACCGCCCCCGCACAGGCGGCCGCTCCGCCGGGCCCGCTGCGCACCGCCCTGCGGCGCCCGGCAGCCCGTAAGCTCCTGCTGCTCGGCGCGGTCACCGCCGCCCTGGCGCCGTTCGCCACCGCCCACTGGGGCGGCGGCATGTGGCCCTCGCAGCTCACCGTCGGCCTGGATGGCCCGCTCGGCACGGCCAACGACTGGATCATCGACAACCGCGACAGCCACTGGCTGTTCCTGTACTTCTTCGGCCACATCAGCGACGCGATCATCTCCTCGGTACGCGGGGTGTACGTGGTGCTGCTCGCCCTCGGCTGGGCGGGCGTGACCGCGGGCGCCTCCCTGCTGGCCTGGCGCCTGGCCGGCGTACGGGCGGCCGGCACGGCACTGGCCTCGTTCGCCGTGTGCGGGCTGCTGGGCATGTGGGTGCCGACCATGCGCACCCTCGCGCTGATGATCGTCGCCGTCGCGGCGTCGGTCGTCGTCGGCGCCCTGCTCGGCCTCGCGGGCGGCCTGTCCGACCGCATGTTCCGGGCGATGCGCCCGGTCCTGGACACCATGCAGGCCCTGCCGGCCTTCGCCTACCTGCTGCCCGTCGTCCTGGTCTTCGGCATCGGCGTGGCCCCGGCCGTGCTGGCCACCGTCGTCTACGCCGCCCCGCCGATGGCCCGCCTCACCGCGCTCGGCCTGCGCGGCACGGACAAGGGCGTCCTGGAGGCCGTCGACTCCCTCGGCGCCACCGGACGCCAGCGACTGCTGACCGCACGGCTGCCGCTGGCCCGGCGGGAGCTGCTGCTGGGCGTCAACCAGACCATCATGATGGCCCTGTCCATGGCCGTCATCGCCTCCGTCATCGGCGCCGACGGCCTGGGCGACCGCGTCTACCAGGCCCTGTCGACGGTGGACGTCGGCAGCGCCCTGGCGGCAGGCATCCCCATCGTCCTGCTGGCGATAGTCCTGGACCGCTCTGTGGGCAGTGGTGGCCGCAGGTCGTGGGCAGGCGTTCCGCAGGGCGGAACGGGTGGGCACGACCGACCGCGGAGCCGCACCCGAACGGCGGCGATGTGGACGGCGGGCATCGCGGGCGCGGCCGCCCTGGGCCGCATGGCCGGCACGACGTGGCCGGACGGCTGGACGGTCGCCATCGCCGCCCCGGTCAACGACGCCAAGGACTGGATCGTCGACCACCTCTACTCCGGCATCCCCGGCATCGGCGGCACCGCCGACTGGGCCGCCCACTACACCGGCTGGGTCCTCGACCCGCTGCGCGACGGCCTCCAGGCCCTGCCCTGGTGGGGCGCGCTGGCACTCGTCGCCGCCCTGGCCTGGCTCATCGGCACCTGGCGCACCGCCCTGACGGCCGTGCTCTCCCTGGCCGCGATCGGCGTGCTGGGCCGCTGGGAGCCCGCCATGGACACCCTCTCGCAGGTACTGGCGGCCGTCGCCGTCACCCTGGTGCTGGGCTTCGCCGTCGCGGTCGTCGCGGCCCGCAGCCCCCGCGTGGAGCGGCTGCTGCGTCCCGTCCTGGACGTCTGCCAGACCATGCCGCAGTTCGTGTACCTGATCCCGGTCGTCGCCCTCTTCGGCATCGGCCGTGCCCCGGCCGCCGCGGCCGCGATCGTCTACGCGCTGCCCGCCGTCGTCCGCATCGTCAGCCAGGGCCTGCGCCAGGCCGACCCGGCGGCCCTGGAGTCCGCCCGCTCGCTGGGCGCGACGGGCGGCCAGCAGCTGCGCCAGGTCCAGTTCCCCCTGGCCCGGGCGGAGTTGCTGCTGGCCGTCAACCAGGCCGTTGTGCTGGTCCTGTCGGTCGTCATCATCGGCGCCCTCGTCGGCGGCGGCGCGCTCGGCTACGAGGTCGTCTTCGGCCTCGCCCAGGGCGACCTGGCCACGGGCCTGATGGCCGGCACGGCCATCGCCTGCCTGGGGCTGATGCTCGACCGGGTGACACAGCCGACGAAGGCGAAGGAGGCGAACTGACATGAAGCGCAAGGCACTGACCGTTGTGGCCGCCGTCGGTCTGCTGGCGACCGCCACGGGCTGCGGAGCGGCGGACATGACCAAGCAGTCGTCCCCGTACGCCAACGCGGCGGGCGACGGCAGGACCGTCACCCTGTCCGTGCAGTCCTGGGTCGGGGCGCGGGCGAACACCGCCGTCGCCCAGTACCTGCTGGAACACGAGCTGGACTACCGCGTCGACACCGTCCAGGTGGACGAGGTGCCGGCGTGGGACGCCCTCAGCCAGGGCCGCGTCGACGCCATCCTCGAGGACTGGGGCCACCCCGACCAGGAGAAGCGCTACGTCGCGGACAAGAAGACCGTCACGGACGGCGGCGAGCTCGGGGTCACCGGCCACATCGGCTGGTGGGTCCCCAAGTACTTCGCCGACGCCCATCCCGACGTCCTGGACTGGCGCAACCTCAACAAGTACGCCTCCCAGCTGCGCACCCCCGAGAGCGGCACCAAGGGCCAGCTCCTGGACGGCTCCCCGTCCTACGTCACCCACGACAAGGCGCTGGTGAACAACCTGAAGCTCGACTACCAGGTCGTCTTCGCCGGCTCGGAGGCCGCCCAGATCACGCAGCTCAAGCAGTTCGCCAAGGAGAAGAAGCCCTTCCTGACCTACTGGTACGAGCCCCAGTGGCTCTTCAACGAGGTCCCGATGGTCGAGGTGAAGCTCCCCGAGCACACGGAGGCGTGCGCGACGAAGGGCGCGGAGGACCCGTCGACGGTCGACTGCGCGTACCCGACGACGCCGCTGAAGAAGTACCTCAACACCGACTTCGCGCACAAGGGCGGCAAGGCGGCCCGGTTCCTGAAGAACTTCCGCTGGACGAAGGAAGACCAGAACGAGGTCGCCCAGATGATCGCCGAGGACAAACTGTCCGCGGACGAGGCCGCGAAGCGGTGGGTGAAGCGCCACCCGGACGTCTGGAAGGGATGGCTGCGGTAGGGGTTCGAGGACCGGGGGCTGTCACCCGTCCTTGAGGGGACGTGTCAGCGGCCTCGGCGGGGGCACGGCCCAGACGCGGACGGAGCCGTCGTGGCTGTGGGTGGCCAGGTACGCGCCGTCGTCCGAGAAGGCCGCGCCGGCCACGCTCTCGCGGTGACCGGCGAGCGGGGCACCGCGGTGGGCACCGGTGTGGGTGTCCCACAGCTCGACGACGTCGTTGTCGTCGAGCGTGGCGAGCACCTGCCCGTCATGGCTGAGGGCCAGCGTGGTCCCGCTGACGGGGAGCCGGCGCCGTAGCCGGTCCGCGGCCGTCTCCCGTACCTCGACCGCGTAGTGCCGCCGACCGGCGTCGACGCTTTTGGCGAGCACGCTTCCGTCGCAGCTGAGCGTCCAGTCGTAGGGCACCTCGAACTGCCGGACCGGGGACATGTTCCGGTCCCAGGTGTGCCAGACGCTGCGTGTCGTTCTGGCGGTGTCGACGAGCTGCTCCGCCATGACCGTGCCGTCGCGGCCGACCCTCATCGTGCTGATGGAGCCCGTCACGTTGGCATGACCGATGACGCGCCTGGTGTCGGCGTCCCACAGGCCGATCGTCCCGTGGTTGTCGGCGACCGCGAGATAGCGCCCTCCGTAGGAGAGCGCGCAGGCGGTGAACGTGCCGGCGCCGCGTGGCCCCTGGACCCGCCGGTCCTCGCTCAGGTACAGGAGGGTGAACGAGGTCTCCGTGTCGGCGAAGGCCAGGACCCGCCCGTCGCCGCTGACCACCCCCATGCCGAGGAAGGAGAAGTCGACGGCGCCGACGCGGCGCCCGTCGGCGGTCCGCCACAGGCTCATGCCCCGCCGGCTGCTCTGCTCCTTCTCGTAGGTGACGATGAGCCGCCGGTCGTCCGGGCTGAAGGTCATGCTCCGGGTGCTGGTCGCCCGTCCAGGGCGGACGGTGGCGGTCACCCGTGCCGTGCGCCGGCTGTGGAGCCTGATGACTCCCCTGTGGTCGAGCACGGCGACGGTCTCGCCGTCGTGACTGAAGACCACGGACTGCCCCTCGTCGCCCGGTTCGACCCCGGTGAACACGGCCAGCGAACGATCCGCCGGCAGCGCCGCCGCCCCGCGCGCGACGACGGCGGCGGCCACGGCCACCGACCCGGCCACCAGGACCTTCCGGCGCGTGGTGGTGGCCGCCGGGGCCTCGGGGTTGGGGTGGGCGGGGCGCCGGCCCGCCGCGTGCGCCATGGACGCCGGGGCGCTGCGGGCGAGTTGCTCCTGCAGACGGATGTGCCGGAACTGGTACGAGCCCCCGGACTGCCGCAGCAGCCCCCGGTCGCGGGCGTCGGAGAGGAAGCCCATGAGCCGCCACGGCAGATGGCCCCGCACGGCGAGCAGGCAGCGGGCGATCAGGAACCGCGTCCAGGCCCTGCTGAGCAGGATGAGGAGCGTGGTGACGACGCCGGGAAGGACGAAGACCTGGCCGATCCGCACCGCCCTCGAGCGGGAGAGCATGCCGGTGATGAAGGTGTCGCTGTCCGCGCTGAGGGCGGCGAAGGTGGGGCTGCCGGCCCAGTCCCAGTGCGCCCAGCGGGTGAAGAACTGCACCCCGAAGCAGCCGAGCGCCATGCCGAGTGTCAGCGCCAGCAGGAACGTCGTGGCGACCACCACGCCGGCCGCGCCCGCCCCCGCCAGCGAGGACAGCCGGTCCTGCCGGATGAAGGCGAGCGGGCTGGCCTGCGTGGACCGGGTCGGCGGTGCGTCGAGCCAGTGGTGTGCGGCCATCGCGAGCCCGAGCACCGCAGCGAGGCCGGCGCACAACGACACGAGCACCGTGAAGTACAGGTCGTCCTTCAGAGACCACGCGCCGCTCAGTGAGGTGTAGACGTAGGAGCCGGCGATGAACGGCAGGGCCGGGATGGCCGCCAGGACCAGACCGGTGCCGAACCCCCGGCGCAGCCGGCCCAGCGAACCGCTCAGTGACAGGGACAGCTGACCGGGCGAACGGCCTGATGTGGCGTACCAGATGACGATGGCGACGCCCGCGAAGCCGCTGCCGACGACGGCGCCGAAGACCAGGGCCTCCTCGGGGCTCTGCCGGGAGCCGCCGGCCGCGGACGCCCACGCCAGGACCGCCACCATCAGCGCCGCGCCGACGCCGATGCCGATGCCCGGTGCGACCCAGGGCGAGAGCAGGCGGTGGCTCATCAGCCACCAGGCCAGGTCGCGTTCACGGTGCTGGTGGAGGTACCGGGCCAGGTAGGTGAGCCAGCGCCGGGCCTTGTCCGGCTCCCAGCGCGGCGAGCCGTCGTCCACGGGGTGGCCCGAGGGCAGCCGCTCCGGCTCGTACGCGGCGTCGATCACCCGCCCCAGCACCTCGTCCTCGACGGCGTGCCGGCAGTCGAACCGTGCCGCGTCCAGCAGCTCGCCCGGGTCGCCGCCGCCACGCTCGTAGACCAGCCGCGTCAGCGACACCATCAGGGGCGTGGACAGCGCCGTCGTCACCGCGCTGTGCGCGTTGCCGGGCGCCCGCAGGTGGGTGAAGACCTCGCTCCAGTCGGTGCCGTCGGGCCAGTCGATGTCCCCGAGGTAGGCGATGACGTCGTCGACCGCGACGGGGTCGACCTCGACGACCGGCGCCCGGCGCAGCACCGGCGCCCCGCCCTCGATCACGTCCTCGTACTCGGCCGAACGGCACGTGACCACGATCGGGCGGTCCCCGCCGAGGGCGCGGTTGATGGCCCGGATCGCGCTGCGGCGCGCGGACTCGGGGATCTCGTCCAGCCCGTCCAGGATGGGCAGCAGTAGCCCGCGGTCGAGGAGTTTGCGGGGGATCTCGGGGCGGCCGCTGTAGTGGGAGGACGCGAGGGTGTGCACGATCCAGTCGTCCAGCGGCTCGCACACCGGGTCCCAGGAGGAGGCGGCCAGCAGTACGGGGACCGGGCCGCCGGGCTTGCGGACCGTGAGCAGGCCGAGGGCGAGCAGGACGGCGAGGACGGTCTTTCCGGCGCCCGGCTCGCCGAGCACCACCAGCCGCCCGCTGCGTACGCGCCCGTATCCCTCGGCGAGTTGGACCACGGCCTGGTCGAGCCGCCCGTCCAGGCGGCCGTCGAGCCGCAGCCGTACGACCTGGCCGGCCGTCGTCCCGGCGACCTGCGAGGGCGTGTCGGCCACGGCGCGGGCGCTGGCCGACCAGCTCAGCGGCAGGACGCCCGGGTCGCGCAGGTTGCGGGCGTCGGCCTCCTCCGACCACTGGTCCTCGACCGTGCCGGCCAGGTCGTCCGCGAGCGAACCGGGATCGTCGGGGGTGTCGGGCGGCCGGAAGTAGTCGGCGACGGCCAGGCCCAGCGCGGCGATGGCGACGAGCAGTCCGCAGACGTCGACGAAGTCGTCGGCCGCCACGTAGACCCAGAGCCCGCCGGCCACGCAGAGCATGGCCAGGCCGGCCAGGCACATGGTGCGGACGGTGCGACGGCGCGGTTGATTCAACGAGGGGGACATCGCCCCCATGGTCGGGGGCGGCGGCCCGCGCCCTCCGGCGAACGGAGGGGCTTCACCCCAAGTGACGAACTCCTGGACGCCCGGGACTTGGGGGTCCGCGGGGCTAGGGGAGTTGTCCGCTGAGGGTGGCGTGCATGCCGGCGCTCTGCTGGTTCAGGCCGGTGATCTCGACGGTCTTGCCGCGTTGTGCGTACTTGGCCGTGACGGCGTCGAGGGCCGCCACGGAGGACGCGTCCCAGATGTGGGCCGAGGCGAGGTCGATGACGACCCTGTCGGGGTCGCCGGTGTAGTCGAAGCGGTCGACGAGTTCGTTGCTCGACGCGAAGAACAGCTGGCCCTTCACGGAGTAGACGACCGTGCTGCCGTCCGGGTCGGTGACGGCGGTGACATCGGCGAGATGGGCAACGCGTTTGGCGAAGACCGCCATGGCGGTGAGGGTGCCGGCGATGACGCCGATCGCGAGGTTGTGCGTGGCGACCACGCAGGCGACGGTGACCACCATGACGGCGGTCTCCCCGGCGGGCATGCGGCGCAGGGTCTTCGGGGCGATGGAGTGCCAGTCGAAGGTCGCGACCGACACCATGACCATGACGGCGACGAGCGCGGCCATCGGGATGTCGGAGACGACCGGCCCGAAGGCGATGCACAGCACCATCAGGAAGGCGCCGGCGAGGAACGTCGACAGCCGGGTGCGGGCACCCGAGACCCGTACGTTGATCATCGTCTGGCCGATCATGGCGCAGCCGCCCATGCCGCCGAGGAAGCCGGTGACGATGTTGGCGATGCCCTGGCCGATGGACTCGCGGGTCTTGCTGGAGCGGGTGCCGGTGATGTCGTCGACCAGCTTGGCGGTCATCAGCGACTCCATCAGGCCGACCAGCGCCATCGCCAGCGCGTAGGGCGCGATGGTGGTGAGCGTGTCGAGCGTGAAGGGGACGTCGGGCAGGCCCGGTACCGGGAGCGAGGACGGCAGCTCGCCCTTGTCGCCCACGGTCGGCACGGCGATCCCGGCGGCCACGGTGATGGCGGTGAGGATGGCGATGGAGACCAGCGGCGCCGGGACCGTCCTGGTCAGCCTGGGGAACAGCACCATGAGCGCCAGCCCGCCCGCGGTCAGCGGATAGACGGGCCACGGGACGTCGCGCAGCTCGGGCACCTGGGCCATGAAGACCAGGATCGCCAGGGCGTTGACGAAGCCGACCATGACGCCGCGCGGCAGGAACCGCATCAGCTTGGCGATGCCGAGCGCGCCCATCGCGATCTGCAGGACGCCGGCGAGGATGACGCAGGCGATCAGATGCCCCAGGCCGTGCTCGCGGTTGAGCGGGCCGATGACCAGGGCGACCGCCCCGGTCGCGGCGGAGATCATCGCGGGCCGGCCGCCCACGAGCGCGATGGTTACGGCCATCGTGAACGAGGCGAAGAGGCCGACCGCCGGGTCGACCCCGGCGATGATCGAGAAGGAGATCGCCTCGGGTATCAGCGCCAGCGCGACCACCAGGCCGCCCAGCACCTCGGTGCGCAGCACCTTCGGGGACGGCCAGGACGGGCGGATTCCGCGCAGCCGTGCGGCCGGGGAGGAGGTGAGCGAGGGCAAGGAGAGGCAACCTGTGTGTGCGAAGGGACGGGAGTGGCGCGGTGGCTCTCTGCCCGCCCGGACCACGGCGTACCGATTTTACCGGGCATGCCCATGAGGAGGCGGGACCGATGTCCCCGCCCCCTCCCGGCCCGTCCCCCGCGCGGGCCGTCCCGGTCAGACCGAGTAGGCGCCCGGTGCGAGGCGGGTGGTCACGCCGATGCGGTTCCAGGCGTTGATCGTGACGATCATGGCGAGGAGCTGGGCCAGCTCCTCCTCCGGGAAGTGCCGGGCGGCACGCTCGTAGACCGCGTCCGGCACGAAGCCGTCGGTGAGGACCGTCACCGCCTCGGTGAGGGCGAGGGCGGCCTGCTCCTTCTCGGTGTAGTAGCCGGTGGCCTCCTCCCACGCGCTGAGGAGGTAGATGCGCTCCTCGGTCTCACCCGCCTTGCGGGCGTCCTTGGCGTGCATGTCGAGGCAGAACGCGCAGTGGTTGAGCTGGGAGGCGCGGAGCTTGACCAGCTCGATGAGGACCGGGTCGAGGCCCTGGCGGGACGCCTTCTCCAGGGCGAACATCGCCTTGGAGACCTCGGGGGCGAGCTTGTGGAAGTGCATGCGGGGACCGTGCTGGTGCGTGGCGTCGGTTGTCATGAAGTCGACATTACGTGCGGGGTAGCCCAGCAGTATGGTCCATTTCCATGGAAAGAACGTGGGCCACTTCGGGCCCGTACGAGGACGGGACCGTGGCCGCGACGGCGGGCGGGGAGGCCGGCACCGCGAGCGCGGCGGACATGGCGGCGGCCGTCGGCGCCGACCTGCACCTGGACCTCGCCGGGTCGGCGGGGCGCGGGGTCCGGGCCGCGCTCACCCGGGCCCTGCGGGAGGCCGTGCGGTCCGGGCGGCTGGCCCCCGGCGTCCGGCTGCCCTCGTCGCGGTCCCTCGCCGCCGACCTCGGCCTGGCCCGTAACACCGTCGCCGAGGCCTACGGCGAGCTCGTCGCCGAGGGCTGGCTCACCGCCCGGCAGGGCTCGGGCACGCGCGTGGCCCAGCGCAGCGCCCCCGCGCCCCGGAAGGCGGGAGAGCGCCGCAGCGCGCCGCCGCGCGTGACGGCACGCCCCCTGCACGATCTGCGCTGCGGCGCCGCCGACGTGTCCGTCTTCCCGCGCGCCGCCTGGCTCTCCGCCGCCCGCCGCGCCATGGCCGTCGCCCCGCACGAGGCGTTCGGCTACGGCGACGGGCGGGGGCGCCCGGAGCTGCGCGCGGCCCTCGCCGACTACCTGGCCCGGGCGCGCGGCGTGCGGGCCGACCCCGAACGGATCGTGGTCTGCGCGGGGTTCACCCAGGGGCTCACCCTGCTGGGGCAGGTGCTGCGGCGGCGCGGCGTGCGCGCGATAGGCGTCGAGTCGTACGGGCTCTGGGTGCACCAGGGCATCGTGGAGCGCTCGGGCCTGCGGCCGGTGCCCATGGCGCTGGACGCCTACGGCGCGGTGATCGGCGACCTGGAGGGGGCGGCAGAGGCAGCCGAGGGGGTCGAGGGGGACGGCGCCCCCGGTGAGGTGGGCGCCGCTCTCCTCACCCCCGCCCACCAGTTCCCCACGGGCGTTCCCCTGCACCCCGACCGCCGGGCCGCCGCCGTCGACTGGGCCTCGCGCACCGGCGGGCTGATCGTGGAGGACGACTACGACGGCGAGTTCCGCTACGACCGGCAGCCCGTGGGCGCGCTCCAGAACCTGGCCCCCGAGCACGTCGTCTACTGCGGCACGGCCAGCAAGGCCCTGGCCCCCGGGGTGCGCCTGGCCTGGCTCGTCCTGCCGGAGCATCTCCTCGGCGACGTGCTGGAGCTCAAGCGCTCGGGGGAGTGGGGCCTGAGCGCGCTCGACCAGCTCACCCTCGCCGAGTTCATCGAAGCGGGAGCGTACGACCGGCACGTGCGCGCCATGCGGCTGCGCTACCGGCGCCGCCGCGACCAGCTCGTCGACGCCCTCGCCGAGCACGCCCCGCACGTCCGCGTCACCGGCATCGCGGCCGGGCTGCACGCCGTCCTCGAACTCCCCGCCGGCACCGAGCGTTCCACCGTCCAGGCCGCCGCCTGGCGCGGCCTGGCCCTGGAGGGTCTGAGCCGCTTCCGCCACCCGGCGGCACCGCCCGCGGCCGCCGCCCCGGCCCACGACGGCCTGATCGTCGCCTACGGCACACCACCCGAACACGCCTTCCCCGGCGCTCTGGAGGCCCTGCTGGGCGTGCTGCCGCCGGCCGACGGCTAGGCCGTGACCGGTGGCCCCGCACGGGCGTCGGCGCACGCCCCACAGGTTCGGCGGCGCGCACCGCATGCGCCGGTTCGCGCCCTGAACGGGCGCCTCCGCGACTGCGCATAGTGGTGCGGTGCGGACGCGAACCAGGGACGCCCAGGTGATCGTGGTCGGTGCGGGGTTCTCCGGGATCGGGGCCGCGATACGGCTGCGGCAGGAGGGCGTCCGGGACCTTCTGGTGCTGGAGAAGTCCCCTGACGTCGGCGGGACATGGCGGGACAACACCTACCCGGGCTGCGCCTGCGACGTTCCCTCCGTGCTGTACTGCTACTCCTTCGCCCGGAATCCGGGGTGGAGCAAGACCTTCGCCGGACAGCGTGAGATTCACGCCTACCTCCGGGCGACCACGGACCGGTTCGGCGTCGGGGACGTCCTGCGGTGCGGCGTCGACGTGCGGCGGGCCGTGTGGGACAAGGCTGCCGGGCGCTGGCGGCTGGAGACCTCGGACGGTGTGTACACCGCACGAGCGCTGGTGATGGCCACCGGCACCTGGCACCGGCCACGGTGGCCGGATGTCCCGGGGCTCGACGGGTTCCCGGGGCCGGTGTTCCACACCGCCCGGTGGGACCACTCCGTGGATCTCACCGGGCGGCGGGTGGCCGTGGTCGGCAGCGGTGCGTCCGCCGTGCAGGTCGTCCCGGCGATCGAGGGACGGGCGGCGGCTGTCCACCTCTTCCAGCGCACGGCCCAATGGCTGTTGCCCAGGCCCGATTTCGCGGTGCCGGGCGCTTTGCGGCGGGGCCCCGCGCAACGCGTCATGCGGGCGGGTCAGTACTGGGTGCAGGAGGGGTTCGGCTACGCCTTCCGGCATCCGCGGCTCGCGCGCCTGCTGCAAGTCGGCGGGCGGCTGCACCTGCGGATCGCCGTCCGCGACCGGCGGCTGCGCGAGGCGCTCACCCCCGATCACACGCTCGGCTGCAAACGGCTGCTGTCCTCGAGCACCTACTACCCGGTGCTCGCCAAGCCCCATGTCCACCTGCACCCCACGGCGGTCGCCGCGGTGCGCGGCGACCAGGTCGTGGGCGCCGACGGCACCTCGGCGGCCGTGGACGCCATCGTCCTTGCCACGGGATTCCATGTCGGTGCCGTGCCACTGGCCCGGAGCGTGCACGGTGTCGGCGGCCGTACGCTCCACGACACGTGGCGGCACGGCCGCGAGGCCTACCTCGGTACCACCGTCAGCGGTTTCCCCAACCTCTTCCTCCTCCTCGGCCCCAATGTCCTCACCGGGGCCACGTCCGCCGTCACCGTGCTGGAGGCCCAGCTCACCTACCTCTGTGCCGCGGTCCACCACCTGTCGGGCGTGAGGTCCATGGACATCACGCCGGCCGTGCAGGCGGCGTACAACGCCGAGGTGCAGAAGGCGCTGCGCACGACCGTGTACAACACGGGCGGCTGCACCAGCTACTACATCGCCCCCGACGGGCGGAACACCTTCTGCTGGCCCTGGTCCACCGGCCGGCTCGTGCGCCGCCTCGGCCGCTTCGACCCGACGGTCTACACGACATGGAAGGAGCCCGTGAATGACCCGCCGACAGCGACGTCGCCCGCGGCCGTATGACCAGGCTCTGCACGACCTGTTGCTGACCGACAACGGCCGGGAGCAGCCCCCGTACCCCACAGGCTGGTACTTCGCCCGTTTCAGCAAGCACCTGGCCAAGGGCGAGGTCGTACCCGTCACGTACATGAACCGGCAGTACGCGCTGTTCAGGACGGAGACCGGGCGGGTCGGGATGATCGACAGCCAGTGCTGTCACATGGGCGCCGACCTCGCCCGGTGCGGAGTGGTCCGCGCGGAGAACCTCGCCTGCGGCTTCCACGCCTGGGAGTTCGGCACCTCGGGGCAGTGCACCGCCATCCCCGGGGCGACGCGGATCCCGGCCCGCGCCGGGCAGCGCGGCGTCCCCGTGACCGAGCGGGGCGGCCGCGTCTGGTTCTGGCACGGGCCGCAGCCGCCCGAGCCGCTGACCCACTTCGATTTCGCGCGGGACCGCCGGCGCTATCTGTGCCTGCCCGGCGAGGTCACCATCTGCCACGCGGACCTGCTCCCCGTGAGCGAGCACGTCTCGGATGTCTCCCATTGGCGCTACGCGCACAAGGCGTCGGTGCCGATGACAGCCGTCACCATCCGCGACGAGGGCCGCCACTTCTCCTATCGCGTCCAGCCCGCGGACGGGGACGGCGAGCGCATCCAGCGCTTCCGCCCCTACGCGATGGTCACCATGGCGGGCCCCACGTCCGCCGTGATCATGCCCCAGGCGGATCCGCGCCCGGGGGACAAGCCCGCGAGGTTCACCATCATCACGGCGATGAGCCCGGTACGGGCCGGCGTGACCATCACAGCCTGGAGCGTCATCATCCGGACGCTGCGACCGGGTTGGCTGCTGTGGCCCGTCAACCGCCTTCTGGCGAGCGTCGTCTGGCGCATGGTCCGGCGCAACTCACGCGCGGACCGCGAGATCCTGCGCTGGATGCGACCGGTGGCCAAGGACCTCTGGTCATCGGCGGACGGCCCCTCGGTACGCGCCTACCGGCGCTTCTACCGGCGCAACATCCCCGCCGACGCGCAGTAGGGACCGAGCCCCGGAGGGCACACCATGCTGCTGATGATCCCGCTGATGCTCGCGCTGTTCATGTCGAACCTGGACCAGACGATCGTCGCGACGGCACTGCCGAGCATCGGCGAGGATCTGCACGCCTCGTCCGGGATCCCCTGGGTCGTGACCGCCTATCTGCTCACCAGCGCGGTCACCACGCTGATCTTCGGCAAGCTCGGCGACCTGTACGGCCGCAAGAAGATCTTCCAGTTCTCCATAGTGATCTTCCTCGTCGGCTCTCTGCTGAACGGAATCGCCGGCAGCGTTCCGCAACTCGCCGCGTTCCGCGCCCTCCAGGGCATCGGCGGCGGGGGCATCACCTCACTGGTCATGGCCATCACCGGCGATCTGGCGACGCCCCGCCGACGCGCCACCCACCAGGCCCTGCTGGGCATGGTCGCCGCGATCGCCCTGATCGCCGGGCCGCTCCTCGGCGGCGCGTTCGCCGACGGGCTCTCCTGGCGCTGGATCTTCTACGTCAACCTGCCGATCGGCGTCCTGGCCTTCCTGGTCGTCGCCGCGAGACTCCACCTGCCCCGCCCCGCGGCCCCCGGCGGCGGGGTCGACGTCCTCGGCGCCCTGATCGTCGCCGTGTTCACCACTTGCGCGATGCTCATCACGGTCTGGGGCGGACACGAGTACCCCTGGGCCTCACCCGTCATCCTCGGGCTCATCGCCGTCGGCGTCGCCACGCTGGCCCTCTACCTGCTCGTCGAGCACAAGGTGGCCGAGCCGATCACCCCGCTGCGGCTGTTCCGGTCCGGCGTCTTCAGCCTGGCCGCCGCCCAGTTCCTGACCGCGGCCGTGGTCCTGTTCGCGGGCATGGTGTACGTGCCGATGTTCATGCAGCTCGTGCAGGGCAAGTCCGCCTTCGTCGCCGGCCTGTACGTCATCCCCCTGCTGCTCGGCGTGGTGGCGGCAGCCGGCATCTCCGGCCCGCTCATCGCCAGGACGGGCCGCTACAAGCTCTATCCCGTCGTGGGCGCCGTCCTGACCGGCGCCTCGATGGCGGTCCTCAGCCGGGCCGACCAGCACACCGTCGCCCTCGCCCTGATCGTGCCGCTGGCGCTCGCGGGTGTCGGACTCGGCTTCTTCGTCCAGGTCTGCCTGCTGGCCGGCCAGAACGCCGTGGGCCACGAGGACCTCGGCGTCGCCACCGGCGTGCTGAACTTCTTCCGCACCCTCGGCGGCGCCTTCGGCGCAGCCCTGTTCGGGGCGATCCTCGCCGCCGGCCTGCACGCCCGGCCCTCGGACCCCGCGCACAACGCCGAGGCGTTCCGGACCGTCTTCGCCTGGACAACCCCCTTCATGGCGCTCGCCCTTGTCCTGGCACTCGCCATGCGGGAGAAGCCGCTGAGGGGCTGAGGCTCCGCCGAGCGGCCCGTACCCCCGCACGATGCGCCCGTCCCGGGCCCCACCGCGAGGCGGAGGCGGACGGGCCCGGCGAGGGACGCGGGACGCGGCTGTTCCGGCCGAGGCTGGCGGCATGCGGATGACGACGATGGCGACGATGAAGGCGACCTGGCCCGCGTGGGCCGGGCGAGCGGCAGTGGTGTGGTCGGCCGGATACGCGGGCGGGGCGGTGGTCGCGGCGCTGTGCCCGGGGTACGCGTTCGGCTACGCCGCCGGGGGAACGTGGCGGGGCACCGCCGCGGAGTGGACGCTCGCGGCCGCGTACGCGCTCGCGGCGCTGCTCGCCCACGTCATGCCGCGGCGGCCCGGGGCGCGGTGGCCGCCGCCGGCCGCGTGGGGCGTGGCCCTGCTCGCCCTCATGTCGGGGTTCGGCTTCCTGTTCAGCCCCGCGCACGTCCTCGACCTGCTCTCCCGCAACCAGCCCCCCATGGACTGGGCCGCCTGGGCCAACTCGGGCGTGGCGACGCTCGGCGCCGTGCTGTGGGCCTGCGCCGCCCTCGCCCACCGACGCCACCGGCTCGCCGTCTGCGGCCACTGCGGCGGCCACGGCCACCGCACCGCCGTGGAGCGGCGCACCCGCGCCGGGTACCTGGCGGTGGCGGGCCTCGTCCCGTACGCCACCCTCAAGACGGCGTGGGCGCTGGGCGCGCACGTGGGCTACAACGGCCACAAGCAGCGGCCCGGCATGGATGAGCAGTATGCCGGCGACGCGCTCATCAGGCTCTACGACCACGGCGTCGACATCACCGCCGTACTGGCGCTCATCGGCATGCTGCTCGCCCTCGCCCTGACCCTGCCGTGGGGCCGGCGGCTGCCGCGATGGCCGCTGCTGGGCCTCGGCTGGACGGGCGCGGGCGCCCTGGCGCCCTTCGGCGTCTACCTCCTCGTCCACGGCACGCTCGTGTGGGCCGGTGTCGTGGACAACGGCATGGAGGCCATCGACGGCTGGGTCGTGGTCGTCGCCTACGGCGGCTTCTCCGTCTACGGCCTCGCCCTGGGCCTGGCCACCCGCGCCTACCAGCAGGCCACCCGCCGCGCCTGCGCCCACTGCCCCGGCGGCGCGACCCCCACGACGGCCCTCAGCAGCACTGCATCGTGAACATCGCCCGGTCGAAGCGGAGTTCGGCCAGGTCCTGGGGGCGTATGAGCCAGTAGAGGGCGCCGCAGTCGCCCCACATCATGTCGGCGTCGCCGTCGGTGTCGATCTGCGCGAGCAGCGTCCAGCCCTTGGCCTCCTCGGCGACGCGCGGGTCGTCCCAGGGGGTGTCCCCGCCCAGGACGCCGTGGGCGATCTCGTACTCCACGGGGTTCTGCACCGGGTTGGCGTGGCCGCCGATGAGGTGGTCCGCGTCGCGCTCGAGGTCCCACAGCGCATCGAGGAACGCCCCGGCCTCCTCCGGGTGGCTGTTCGGCTCCTTCACCTCGCCGCCGGGCCACAGGGCCGTCATGACGTCCGGGTGCCAGGAGTCGGGCGCCGTCCACTCCACGCGGGCGGTGAGCGGCACCTCGGGGTACGCCTCGAACTCGACGTCCTCGTCGTCGATCACGGGCAGGGCGCGCTCGGCGACCGGGACGCCGGCGGGGACGTAAACCACCCGGGCCCCCGCCCACGTCTCGGGGTCCTCCGCGTCCACGTACGCCTCGCCGTCGTCGATCTGGCCGTCGAAGTAGAAGAACGACAGCGTGCCGTCGGCGGGCAGCGCTATGTCCAGGGCCCCGGCCGGCAGCGCCGCACAGTCCACGGAAGCGACGAACGACAGCGGCCCGTGCCCCTCCCACACCGGCCACGCCACATCCTCCGGCAGTGCGGGGAGCCCGCCGAGCCGGCCGACCACCACGTCCCGCGGGCCCGGCTCCGGCACCGACAGCAGGCGGGCGGCGGGCCGCAGCAGGCCGATCCACCGCTCGGCGGCATCGGCGGGGAGATGCTTGCGGGCGAGGTCGTGCAGCGGCGAAGCGGACGCGTTCTGTGTCATGCCGATGATGATGCACCGCACCACTGACAACCGGCCCCCGAGGCCCGGCCGATCACAGCCGCCCCGCCCCCGCACGGGCCGCCAGGTACTGCTCGAACGTTCCCGTGCCCACGGCCCGGTCCGGAGCGAGGTTGGCCCCCGCCCGCAGCCTCCGCAGGATCTTTCCCGGCAGCCATACCGGCACGACGGGCCGGCGCAGCCCCGCCGCACGCAGCGTGGCGCCCGCGAGGTCGCGCGCGTCCCGCACCTCGGGCCCCGCCATGTCGGGCACGCGCCCTGCCGGCGCCCCCTGACTGAGCCCCACGAGACGACCGGCGACCTCGGTGACCTCGACGGACTGAAAACGCAGTCCGCTCGGCATCAGCACCAGCGGCAGCCGCCGCTGGACGGTGGTCAAGGTCGCCACCAGGTCGTGGAACTGCGTGGTCCGCAGGATGGTCCACGGCAGCCCCGACCCCTGGATGATGCGCTCCGCCTCCAGCTTCGACCGGTAGTAGGGGAGCGGCACCTCGTCGATGCCGACGATCGAGATGTAGACGAGGTGCGGGCCACCGGTCCGCCGCGCGGCCTCGACCAGCCGCCGGGTCGTCGCCGTGTCGTCACGGATATTCGTCGCGCAGTGCACCACCGCCCGCACACCCGCCAGGGCCGCGTCGAGGCCCACGCCGTCGGCGAGATCGCAGACCGCCCACTCGCACGCCCGGTCGTCGTCCGCCCGCCGCGGCCGGCGGCTCATCACCCGTACCGCCACCCCCTCGTCGAGGAGCTGCGCCACGACGGCGCGGCCGAGGGTGCCGGTGCCGCCGGTCACCAGGATCGGTCCGTCCATTGCTCTCATACCTCCGTGTCCACTTGCGGCCATCACGGAGAACGACGAGCCGGGGCCTCCCGAATGTGACATGGGGGGCGCGGGCCTCCCCAGGTGTGCGGCCCGCTCAGGCGAACAGTTCGCCCAGCAACTCCGGGCCGATGACAATGGGGGCCGGCCGGTAGGCGGGTGGCTGGGTGCCCTGCAGTTCGCGTACCAGGAAGTCCCAGCAGCGCTTGCGGACGTAGGCCAGGCAGTCGATGAACATGTGCTCGGCCCCGGGCACGATGAGCAGCTCGAAGTCCTTGTCGGCGGCTATGAGCCGGTCGGCCAGCCGCAGCGTGTGGTCCGGGTGGACCCGGTCGTCCATCTCGCCGTGGATGAGCAGCAGCTTGCCCGCCAGCCGGTCCGCGATGTCCACGTTGGAGGCACGGGCCCAGGCCGTGGGGTTGTCGGCGCCGTCGTAGGACTCCACGAAGTCCGCGCTGAAGGAGGGGGCGTCGTGCGAGCCGGAGAGGGCGACGCCGGCTTTGTACACCTCGGGGAAGTCCAGCATCGCCCGCACGGTGGCGAAGCCGCCTCCGGAGTGGCCGAACGCGCCCACGCGGTCCAGGTCCATCCACGGCCGGGTACGGGCCAGTTGCCGTAGCGCGGCGACGTGGTCGGCCAGGCAGCCGGCGTCGGCCAGGTGGCCGTAGGAGGCGTCGTGGAAGGACTTGCTCCGACCGGGGGTGCCGCGCCCGTCCACCGCGACGACCACGAAGCCGAGCGCGGCGAGGGGTTCCGCGTCGAGGCCCATCCCGCCGGGGTCGAAGCAGGGGTCGACCCGGTTGACCTGGGGGCCGGGGTAGAGGGTGTCCACCACCGGGTAGCGCTGGGCGGGGTCGAACCCCCGCGGCCGGTACAGCACCCCGTAGATGTCGGTCACCCCGTCGGCCGCCTTGACGCGGAACCGTTCCGGCGCCGTCCAGCCGGTGGCGGTGAGCTTGCCGATGTCGGCGCGTTCGAGCTCGACCAGCACGCGCCCGGTCCAGTCGCGGACGCGGGACACCGGCGGGGTGTCGACCGTGGACGCGGAGTCGATGAAGTACCCCTGGTCGTCCGGCATGGTGACGACGTGGTCCAGCTCGTCGTCCGTGACCTTGGCGAAGCCGGAGCCGTCCAGGCCGACCCGGCATACCGTGCGCCGGTACGGATCCTCCTCGACCAGCCCGGATGCGGTGAAGTACACCACCCGCTCGTCCTCGTCGACGCGCAGGATCTGCCGCACCGCCCACTGCCCGGAGGTGACCTGCCCGAGCAGCGCGCCGGTGCGCAGGTCGTACCGGTACAGGTGGCCCCAGCCGTCCCGCTGGGAGTACCACAGCACCTCGTCGGCCAGCACCCGCACGATCGGCGGCTCGTACATCCACTGGTTGGGCTCGACTCGGGTGGCCCCGGTCTCGCTGAGCACGGTGGTGACCTCGCCGGTGGCCGGGTCCAGCCGGTGCAGGGTGAGCGTGCGCCGGTCGCGGGGCCGGCCGAGGTAGTACACCGCCGAGCTGTCCGGGGCCCACCACGCCCACTTGCTCATGACCGGCGACACCATCGGCATGAGCAGCGGCTCGGCCTGTGCGCGGACCACTGTGCCCTCGGCGACGTCCAGCACGACCAGCTCGGCCAGCGGCAGGTTCTCGTCCCCGGCGTAGGCGTACCGCTGGGTGTGCGTGAGGGGCGCGCTGCCGTCGGCCGGCCTGGCCTCCACGAGGTGGGTCTGCCGGACGTCGCGCTCATCGGTCCGATGTGTGAGCACCTTCGTCGAGTCGGGCGACCAGGCCACCGCGGGCGGCATGTGCGGCAGGCCGAACTTGCGCAGCAGGGTGCCGTTGCCGAGGCACTCGGGGCTGGAGCCGTACTGGTAGGCGGCCTCGCCGTCGGTGGTCAGCGCCCACTCACGGCCGTCGGACAGCGAGCGCGCCCACAGGTCGTGTCCGCGCTGGGACACGGCGACCTTCGTGTCGGGTGACGGTACCTCCAGCGGGTTGCCCGGCGGCGTGAACGCGGCCCGCTCGCAGGCGTACCCGTCCAGGTCGCACCGCCAGTACTCGCCGAAGGCGCCGAACTCCACCGCGTTCCCGGCCAGTTCGATGGCCATGAACGGCAGGGCGTCGGGGTCGACCTGTTGCCCGGAGGCGGCGGTCAGCGCGGCGGCGAGCAGGGCGTGGTCGAAGGCCGGCTCGCGGGTGCCCGTCGCCGGGTCGACCAGGACGAACCGCCTGCCGGTGCCATTGCTCACCGCGTACCAGAAGCGGGCGCCTCCGTCGACCCATCGCGGCCTGACCTTGTCGCCGATGACGAGCTCGCCAGGGCGGGCGGGGCGGCGGAGGAGCTGCTCCGCGGCCTGGTAGTCCTGAGCGGTGCTCATGCTTTCCGTCCTTTGCCGATGTCGGTTGTGGGTGGGTGTGGTGGGTGCTCGTCAGAGGCTGCGGGCGGCGATGTTGCCGTAGGCGGTGGTCGCGTGGATGGTCAGGCCGGCGGTGCCTTCGGTGTTCTGGAGCGCGTTGTGGATCCGGCCGTAGGTGGTGCCGGCGTCCAGGGAGGCGGAGACTCCGCGGGCGGCGCCGATGGTCAGGTCACCGGCCTGGGTGCGCAGCACGACCGTGCCGTGCGTGGCCTCGGCGATCCGGATGTCGCCCTTTTCGGTGCTGATCTCCGCGGGGCCGCCCAGGCGGCCGAGCGAGACGTCGCCGGCGAGGAGGGTGAGGCGGGCGCTCGCGGCCTCGTCGAGCTTGACGGTGCCCTGCGCGCCCTCGAAGGTGACGTCGCCGAGCCGTCCGACGCCCCGGAGTTCGGCGCTGGCGGCCTTCGCCTCGATACGGGAACCGGCCGGCAGCTGGACCGTCACCTCGATGGACCCGGGGTTGCCGAGCCGGTTCTTCGCCTCCGGGGTCTCGATCCGCAGGACGCCGTCGCGGTAGTCGACCGTGGTCCGCTCCGCCAGCTTCACGTCGCGGCCCTTCGAGGCGTCCGTGGGCAGGACCTCGACCGTGGTGTCGTCCCGGTCGGCGGCGATGAACTGGACGCGCCCCACGGGGATGTCGAGGACGGCGGAGATGGCGGCGGGGGTCTGGAACTTCTGCATGGTGCTTTTCCTTCGGCTCGTTGTTTCCGACAACAGAAACGCTACGTTGCGTTCGAGGGTCTGGCAACGACTCCGTTGCGAGGAATCGGCATTAATGCAGGTCACAGGCTTGCAATCGTTGCAACGGCTCTGAAGGTAACGCAACGTCAGTCATGTGTGCGTTGCAATGGCCTGAGGGTGAACGCTATGCTGGCGGCACCGAGGAGTACGAAGGAGACCGCGATGCCCGGAGGCAGGCTCACCCAGCAGGAACGCCAGCAGATCGCGCTGGGCCTGGCCGACGGCCTCGCCTACGCGGAGATCGGCAGGCGTCTCGACCGCCCCACCTCGACGATCACGCGCGAGGTGATGCGCAACGGCGGCCCCACCGCCTACCGTGCCGACCTCGCCCACCGTGCCACCGAACGCCGCGCGACCCGGCGCGGGCAGGCCGCGCCCCGGGGGGCGCGGGCGGAGGCGCCCACGCAGGCCCATGGACGCGACCCCGAGGCCGTGCGCGAGTACGAGGAGACGTTCACGACCGTCCTCATGCAATCGGGCGTGCCCAAGATGATGGCCCGGGTCCTGACCTGCCTCTTCACCAGCGACACGGGCAGCCTCACCGCGTCCGAACTCGTCCAGCGCCTCCAGGTCAGCCCGGCGTCCGTCTCCAAGGCGATCGCGTATCTCGAGGGCCAGGGCCTCGTCCGCCGGGAACGCGACGAACGCCGCCGCGAGCGCTACGTCGCCGACGACGACGTCTGGTACCAGTCCATGATGGCCAGCGCCCGCGGCACCGCCCAGCTCGCCGAAACCGCACGCCAGGGCGTCGGCATCCTCGGCCCGGACAGCGCGGCCGCCGTCCGCCTCGAGAACATCGCCCGCTTCGTCGACTTCGTCTCCGAGAGCATCACCCGCGCCGCGAACCAGGCCCGCGAAATCCTCTACACGAAACCCGGAACGACCTCCGGCGGCACCGACTGAGCGCTACCGCACGGCACCGTATTCGCAACTGTTATCGATAAGTCCACGCCGTCATGGACTTTGGCGGTATCTGGCCCTCCCCCGGAACGGGAGATCCGTGAAGTTGGGGGAGTGCGCCGGTGGCGTCTCGCCGTCGGCGGAAGTGAACCGTGAGAGAGGAAGTCCCGCACATGCCTCCCATCCCGGTAAAGCCAGGCATCTACAAGATCCACGCCCACATCATCGGCCCGTCCGCCCTGGTGACGGCCACCGAGCACGCTCTCAAACACGGCGCCCCCGTCATCACCGATCGCCTGAATCCCCTCCCGATCGAACAGGACTGGATCATCGAGCCGTCCGAGCCCGTCCCGGGATCGCCGTATGTGATCCGCCTCGCCCATCATGAGGAGGCGGGTCTCGTGATCCCCGAGGACAAGCTCTACGTCAACAGCGTGCCGCGCAACGAGCTGGCGAAGTTCACGTTCGAGAGGGTCATCGGCGGGGTCAAGATCCTGTCGGACAAGGGGCTCGCCCTGCGGTCCGGGCACCGCGGCGCCCAGATCACGCTCGTTCCGCCCAAGCCGGAATTCCAGGAGACGTGGACGCTGGAGTTCGTGTCCCCGATCGACGAGGACTAGCACACGGTGGCGTGGGGCGACCGGCAGCCGTACGGCCACCGGTCGCCCCTTCGCCTGCCCTGACGCGTCGACCCCCGTGGCCCCGGTTAGGGTGTACGAACTTTCGAACGCAACGGGGGCGTCAGAAATGGAAAAGAAAACGCGACGGCGTTTGCGGTCCAGCACGGTCATATTGGGCGGAATGGGTGTGCTCGCCGCCGCCCTCACCTCCTGCGGCTCCGAGCCGGACAAGCGCTGCGTCGACCGCAACAGCTACGAGGCGGGCAAGGGCTACAAGGTCCTCGACTCCAAGGCGTGCAAGAAGGGCAGCGGCGGCGGCGGTAGCGGCGGCTCGGGCGGCTCGTCCGGGACCTGGTACTACAACTCCGGCAAGGGCGGCACGCACGCCAACACCGGCACGTTCGACAAGAGCAAGGCCGTCTCGCGCGGCGGCTTCGGCTGCTCCTCCTCCAAGGGCCACTCCGGCTCGAGCGGCGGCTGACCGCGTCGATGCAGCGTCACCGCACCACCCCCCGCCCCGGCTGGCAGGCCACCGTCGAGGAGCAGGGCCTCATCTACCCGCTCTGTCGCCACCCGGACGGCTCGCTGCGCCCGTACTGGGACGAGAGCGCGTACTACTCCTTCACCCTCCCCGAGATCGAGGCGCTCGAAGAGGTCGTCGAGGAACTGCACGGGATGTGTCTGGCCGCGGCCGGGCACATCGTCGACGAGGACCGGTTCGCCGACCTCGGTATCACCGACCCGCGCCTCGCGGCCCTGATCGCAGAGTCCTGGCACCGGCGTGCCGAACTGCCCTCGCTCTACGGGCGCTTCGACCTGCGCTACGAGGGCCGCGGCGGCCCGGCGAAGATGCTGGAGTACAACGCCGACACCCCCACCTCCCTCGTGGAGGCGGCGGGCCCGCAGTGGTTCTGGATGGAGGAGCGCTTCGCGGACGTCCCGCACGCCGACCAGTGGAACTCGCTGCACGAGCGGCTGGTCGACGCCTGGAAGCGGCAGGCGTCCCTGCTGCCGCCCGGGGCGCCCGTGCACTTCGCGCACTCCATCGGCGACGAGCTGGGCGAGGACCTGATGACCGTCGCCTACCTGCGCGAAACGGCCGAACAGGCCGGGCTCGTCACCCATTCCATCGCCATGGAGGACATCGGCTGGGACGGGCTCTCGGAGCGCTTTGTCGACAAGAAGCTGCGGTTCATGCGGGCCTGCTTCAAGCTCTACCCGTGGGAGTGGCTCGTCGCCGACGACTTCGGCCGGCAGGCACTGGACACGCTCGACAACGGCGGCGGCACGGGCTCGACCCTGTGGATCGAGCCCGCGTGGAAGATGCTGCTGTCCAACAAGGCGCTGCTGGCGATCCTGTGGGAGCTGTATCCCGGTCACCCGAACCTGCTGCCCGCCTACCTCGACGGACCGCGTGAGCTGGCCCGTACCGCCGGCTACGTCGCCAAGCCCCTGCTGGGCCGCGAGGGCGCGGGCGTCACCCTGCACCCCGCGGGCCAGGCACCGGTCGTACGGGACGAGCCCTGCTGCTACCAGGAGCTCGCGCCACTGCCCGACTTCGACGGCAACCACGTGGTCCTGGGCGCCTGGGTGGTCGAGGGCGAGGCCGCGGGCCTCGGCATCCGCGAGTCGGCGGGACTGGTCACGGACGAGTACGCGCGCTTCATTCCGCACGTGATCCTCTAGGACGCCAACCCCTCGTTATCCGGACTTTATGCCGAATATACGATGGGGGCAGTGGCGCTGCGTGACCGACCATCACCCGCGCCGCTCCTGTTTCTTCCGGACCCGAGAGGTCTCCTGTGCAGATCCGTCATGCTCTCGTCTCGGCTGCCGTCGCCGCCGTGGCGGCCCCCGCCGTCCTGCTGTCCGCCGCTCCCGCGCTCGCGGTGACCGCGCCGGCGTCCCAGGCGCAGAGCAAGCCCACCGTCGCCCAGCTCGAGAAGGCCGTCGCCGACGCGAAGAAGGCGTACGACGAGGCCTACGCCGCCGAGCGCGCTTCGTACCACCGGTTCAGGAACGATGACTTCCCCAGCCGTCCGAAGGTCGATGCCGCCGACGCGGAGGCCAAGGCCGCGGCGACCGCCAAGGACGTCGCCGACAAGGCGCTGGCCGGCGCCAAGGCCGCGCTCGCCGCCCTGCCGGCCACCGCTACGGAAGCCGAGAAGGCGGCCGCGCAGAAGGCCGTGACCGGCGCCGAGACGGCCGCCACGGCGGCGGCCACCGCCAACTCCGCCGCCGACGCGAAGAAGCAGGCGGCGTTCAAGGCGCTGGCCGAGGAGCGGATCGCCGAGAGCCGCAAGCACGACGGGCTGCATACCGACCTCAAGAAGGCCCTCGCCGCCAAGAACGCCGCCGAGAAGGCCCTCGCGGACGCCAAGGCCGCCGCCGCGTCCGGCGGCGACAAGAAGGACGGCGCTTCCGACGGCAAGACGGACAGCAAGAAGGACGGCAAGACGGACGGCAAGAGCGCCGGTCAGGCGGGCGCGGGTGCTTCCGCCGCCAAGGGTGAGCCCTCCGCCGCCCCCTCGGCCCGTCCCACCAAGGCCGCCGCGACCGGCTCCGCCCCGTCGCAGGCCGCCGCCGGGTCCACCTCGGGTCAGGGCGCCGCGTCGGTGAGCCTTGCCCAGACCGGTAGTTCCTCCCCGCTCCCGCAGATCACCCTCGCGGGCGGCGCGGCCGTGGCGCTGGGCGCCGGCACGGTGTTCGCCGTGCGCCGCCGCAAGGCGGACTCCGCCGCCTGAGCGCAGCCAGGGGAAAGCCGATTTCGGGTGTGCCGCGTCCCGTGGGGCGCGGCACACGCGCATACGCTCAGGGCGGTTTTCGGCCTCACTGGCCGAAAGTGACACACAACACGGTGAATTGATGGCCTGTTATCGCGGTCTCTGCCCCACTTGCCCCGCCCACCGGAATCTGATCCTCCATTACGCTCCGTGCCGTCGGCCACGTTGCGTAACCGGCGTCGGCCGGCGGACTTTCTCGCTCGACGGGCCCGTACGGCCCGGAACTTGGAGAGACACATGCGTCGACGCATTTCCGCCCTCGCCCTGACCGCGGCGCTGGCCGGAGGCGCCCTGTTCGCCGCCCTTCCCGCGCAGACGGCCACCGCGGCGCCCACGGCGACCTGCAAGCCGGCCGAGATGCGCAACGACATCTCCGCCCTGCGCAGCAAGGCGCAGAAGCTCAAGCGCCTGGGCGAGCCCGAGGCGGCCCGCCGTGCCAACGCGCAGGCGGACGCGCTCCAGCGCAAGCTCGACGCGTGCGTCAACAGCGAGCGGAACTCCTCGAAGCGCTGGTCGTAGTCTCTGCCGCCGGCCCCGCCCCGCCCCGTCGCGTGCGCACGGGGCGGGGCAGGGCCCGGCCGGGCCGGGATTCAGCCGCTCAGCACCGCGCGCAGCTGGTCCAGCCCCCAGTCCAGGTCCTCCTTGCTGATCACCAGCGGCGGGGCGATCCGGATCGTCGAGCCGTGCGTGTCCTTGACCAGCACCCCGCGCTCCATCAGCCGCTCCGAGATCTCGCGGCCCGTGCCGCGCTCGGGGGCGATGTCGACGCCCGCCCACAGGCCCCGGCCGCGCACCGCCGTCACCGCCCCGGAACCGGCCATCAGGCCCAGCTCGTGGTGGAGGTGCTCGCCCAGTTCGGTGGCCCGCTCCTGATATTCGCCCGAACGGAGGATCGCGATGACCTCCAGGGCCACCGCGCACGCCAGGGGGTTGCCGCCGAAGGTGGAGCCGTGCTCGCCGGGGCGGAAGACGCCCAGGACGTCGCGGGAGGAGACCACCGCCGACACCGGCACGACCCCGCCGCCCAGGGCCTTGCCCAGCACGTACATGTCCGGGACCACGCCCTCGTGCTCGCACGCGAACGTTCTGCCGGTGCGGCCCAGGCCGGACTGGATCTCGTCGGCGATGAACAGGACGTTCCGCTCGCTCGTCAGCCGCCGCACGCCCGCCAGATAGCCGGCCGGCGGGACGAGGACGCCCGCCTCGCCCTGGATCGGCTCCAGCAGCACCGCCACCGTGTCGTCGTCCACGGCCGCCTCCAGGGCCGCCAGGTCGCCGTAGGGGACGATCTCGAAGCCGGGGGTGTACGGGCCGTAGTCCGCGCGGGCCTCCTGGTCGGTCGAGAAGCTGATGATCGTCGTCGTCCGGCCGTGGAAGTTGTTGTCGGCCACGACGATCTTCGCCCGGCCGTCCGGCACGCCCTTGACGCGGTAGCCCCACTTACGGGCGGTCTTCACGGCCGTTTCGACCGCTTCCGCGCCGGTGTTCATCGGCAGCACCATCTCCATGCCGCACAGCTCCGTCAGCGCGGCGCAGAACTCCGCGAAGCGGTCGTGGTGGAAGGCGCGCGAGGTCAGGGTCACCCGGTCCAGCTGCTGCTTGGCGGCGTTGATCAGCCGGCGGTTGCCGTGGCCGAAGTTCAGCGCCGAGTACCCGGCGAGCATGTCGAGGTAGCGGCGCCCCTCGACGTCGGTCAGCCACGCGCCCTCGCCGGTCGCGATCACGACCGGGAGCGGATGGTAGTTGTGCGCGCTGTGCTCGTCGGCGGCGGAAATGCTGCGTTCCGTGGCGGTCAACGTGTGCTCCGTTCGTGTCGGGGCATGCTGCTGACGCCTTTCTACACCCCGACCCGCACCATGGACCCGAGTCCGGTTCGGCACCTGAGAGAATGTGTGCATGGCCCTTGATCGTCCGCGCGCACTCTCCGGTATCCAGCCCACCGCAGGCTCGTTCCACCTCGGGAACTACCTCGGTGCCGTCCGTCAGTACGTGGCCCTGCAGGAGACCCACGACGCCTTCTACATGGTCGTCGACCTGCACGCGATCACGGTCGCGCAGGACCCCAAGGAGCTGCGCGCCAACACCCGCGTCGCCGCCGCGCAGCTGCTGGCCGCCGGCCTGGACCCGGACCGCTGCACCCTGTTCGTGCAGAGCCATGTGCCCGAGCACGCGCAGCTCGGCTGGGTGATGAACTGCCTCACCGGGTTCGGCGAGGCGTCGCGGATGACGCAGTTCAAGGACAAGTCCGCCAAGCAGGGCGCGGGCGCGACCACGGTCGGCCTCTTCACCTACCCGATCCTCCAGGTCGCCGACATCCTCCTCTACCAGGCGAACGCGGTGCCGGTGGGCGAGGACCAGCGCCAGCACATCGAGCTGACGCGCGACCTCGCCGAGCGCTTCAACGGCCGCTTCGGCGACACCTTCACCCTCCCCGCCGCGCACATCGTGCGCGAGACGGCGAAGATCTACGACCTGCAGGACCCGACGGCGAAGATGAGCAAGTCGACGGCGAACCCCAAGGGCCTGATCAACCTCCTCGACGAGCCCAAGGTCTCGGCGAAGAAGATCAAGAGCGCGGTCACCGACACCGACACGGTCGTCCGTTTCGACGCCGAGAAGAAGCCGGGCGTCAGCAACCTCCTCACCATCTACTCCACGCTCACCGGCACCACGATCGCCGAGCTGGAGCAGAAGTACGAGGGCAAGGGCTACGGCGCGCTCAAGACCGACCTCGCCGAGGTCATGGTCGAGTGGGTCACCCCCTTCCGCGCCCGTACGCAGGAGTACCTCGACGACCCGGAGACGCTGGACGCGGTCCTGGCCAAGGGTGCGGAGAAGGCCCGTACCGTCGCCGCCGAGACGCTGGCCCGGGCGTACGACAAGGTGGGCTTCCTGCCCGCGAAGCACTGAGCCATCCGGATACGGTTCGGATGCGTCCGCGCACGTCGGGCCCATGGTCCCGGCAGCGCGGGACCAGGTGACCTGGCAGTGGGTGCGGCGCAGCCGTCACACTGACCACGGGGACGTACAGGCGCACAGGAGGGAGAACGCAGTGGGGACCGTAACGCTCGGCGTTTCGATCGCGGTCCCGGAGCCGTACGGCAGCTTCCTCCAGAAGCGCCGCGAGGGCTTCGGCGACCCGCACGCCCACGGCATTCCCACGCACGTCACCCTGCTGCCGCCCACCGAGGTGGACTCCTCGTCACTGCCCGCGATCGAACGTCACCTGGCCGAGGTCGCGGCCGCCGGCCGGCCCTTCCGGATGCGCCTGTCCGGCACGGGCACCTTCCGGCCGCTGTCGCCGGTGGTCTTCGTCAACGTCGTCGAAGGCTCCTCGTCCTGCGCCTGGCTGCAGAAGCGGGTGCGGGACGCCTCCGGGCCCGTGGCCCGCGAGCTGCAGTTCCCGTACCACCCGCACGTCACCGTGGCGCACGGCATCGCCGAGGAGGCCATGGACCGGGCCTTCGAGGAGCTCGCGGACTACGAGGCCGCGTGGACGATCGACGGCTTCGCGCTGTACGAGCAGGGAGAGGACGGTATCTGGCGCCTCGAGCGCGACTTTCCCTTTGGGACCGACGTGACGCCCGGCGGCACGGGTGCCGCCGTCCCGCGCCAGGGCGGTCTGACGCCCCTGACCCGCCCCTCCCCGTAGAAAAGCGGATTTCGGCAGGGCGGATTTTCGGGGTATGCGTAGATCATGGACTGGCTGACGCGCCTCCCCCTGATCGGAGCCCCGATCGCGAAAGCGATGCGCACGCACGCGTGGCGCTCGTACGAGACCCTCGAACGGGTGAAGTGGACCCGGCTGGCCGCCGCCATCACCTTCACGAGCTTCGTCGCGCTCTTCCCCCTGCTGACCCTCGGCGCGGCCGTCGCGGCGGCTCTGCTCAGCGAGGCCCAGACGGGGGAGCTGGAGAAGAAGATCAACGAACAGGTGCCGGGCATCTCCGCCGGCTTCGACCTGCGCGGCTTCACCGAGAACGCGGGCACCGTCGGCATCGTCGCCGGTGCCCTGCTGCTGTTCACCGGCGTCAGCTGGGTGGGCTCGCTGCGCGAGTGCCTGCGCGCGGTGTGGGAGGTGGAGGAGGACCCCGGCAACGTCTTCCTGCTCAAGCTCAAGGACGCGGCGGTGCTGCTCGGCCTGGGCGGGGTGGCGCTGCTGTCGCTGGGCTCCTCGGCCTTCGCGTCGGCGGCCGTCGGCTGGGTGGTCGAGAAGACCGGGCTGGACGCGGTCGGCGGGCTGCTGACGGCGGCCGGCTTCTGCATCGCCGTCCTCGCCGACTTCCTGATGATGCTCTACGCGCTCTCGCGGCTGCCCGGCGTCTGGCCCGAGCGGCGCCGGCTGGTGGTCGCCGCGCTGATAGGAGCGGTCGGCTTCGAGGTGCTCAAGCTCGTGCTGAGCGGCTATCTGCAGGGCGTGGCGGCGAAGAGCATGTACGGCGCGTTCGGCACGCCCATCGCCCTGCTGCTGTGGATCAACTTCACGGCCAAGCTCACGCTCTACTGCGCCGCGTGGACGGCCACCGACGGGGCCCAGAAGGCCCCTTCGGAACCGGCCACGCGGCGCGGTCAGCAGTCGTGAGCCGTCACTCCTTGGGGCGGCGGTGGTGCACCCGCTGGACGCGCTGCGGCAGCGGGTGCCGGCGGTTGACGACGTAGCCGGCCACCGCCAGCACGGCCAGTGCTCCGCCGGTCAGGCCGAGGGCCGTCCACATGCCGTCGCCGCCGCCCGTGACCGCCGCCTGGGCGCTCTGGCCGGCGTTTCCGCCCCCGGAGACCCCGCCGTGCTTGTTCGCGCCGCCGGTGGGCGGCACCAGCACGCCGACCGGCTTGACGTGGCCGGCCGCCTCGAAGCCCCAGTTCAGGAGCGCCGCGCTCTCCTTGTAGACCTGGTAGGGCTCCTTGATCTCCGGGTTCATGACCGTGACCAGCAGCTTCTTGCCGTCGTGCTGGGCGACGCCGGTGAAGGTGTTGCCGGCGTTGGTCGTCGAGCCGTTCTTCACGCCCGCCATGCCCTTGTACGCCTCGATGCCCTGGCCGGTGAGCAGGCGGTTGGTGTTGACGATCTCCTTGAACTTGCCCGGGCGGTCCTCGTCGGGGAACCGCGTCCTGGCCGTCGCGCAGTACTCGCGGAAGTCCGCCTTCTGCAGTCCTGAGCGCGCGAAGAGCGTGAGGTCGTAGGCGCTGGAGACCTGGTCGTCCGCGTCGTAGCCGTCGGGCGTGACCACGTGCGTGTCGCGGGCCTGGAGCGCGTCGGCGTGCTCCTGCATGTCCTTGACGGTCTGCCGGACGCCGCCGTTCATGGCGGACAGCACGTGCACCGCGTCGTTGCCGGACTTCAGGAAGACGCCCATCCACATGTCGTGGACGGAGTAGGTCATGCCCTCCTTCATCCCGACCTGGCTGCTGCCCTCGCCCATGCCCTCGAGGTCGGACGGCTTCACCTTGCGCTTCTGGTTCTTGTCGAACCTCGGCAGCAGCGTGTCGGCGAAGAGCATCTTCAGGGTGGAGGCGGGCGGCAGCTCCCAGTGCGCGTTGTTCGCGGCCAGGATGTCCCCGGACTCGGCGTCGGCGATGAGCCAGGAGTCGCCGCTGAGCTCCTTGGGCAGGGCCGGCGCGCCCGGGCCCAGCCGCACCTGGACGCCGGGTTTGCCCAGCAGTTCGCCGCCCACCGTGGACATCTTCGCGGGCGGGCGTTTCGGGGGCTTGGCCTTGCCGTCGGCGGCGGGAGTCGACGAGGGGGGCGCGGGTGACGCGGAGGGTGCGGCCAGGGCCGGGGCGGCGGTCGCCAGCGGCAGCAGCAGCGAGGCGCCGGCCGCCAGCAGGGTCGCGGAACGGCGCGCTCGGCGCGCTGCGGAGTACCGCGTGCGGTGCGCGGAGTACCGCGGAGGATGTGATGTCGTCGTCGGCACGCTGGTGAACGTACCTCCACGCGCTGTGAACGTGGACGGTGCCTCACTGCGGGCGACTGTCGAGGACCCGATAGGACCAGTGCGAGAACCGAAACGCATACTGAAACCCATGGTGAAGTCTTCCGGGGAAGCAGCCCCCCGAACCCCCGCGCCCCTCTCGCGTCCCGTGTCGTGGTTCCTGCTCGCCTTCGGCGCGTGGAGCTGGGTCATCTGGTCCACTTTCGTGAAAAATCTCTGGAAGGACGGCAGCGGGCTGGCCTTCGACGACGCGGGTTCCCCGACCGCGTACTTCTGGGTCCACCTGACGCTCGCGATCACCTCGTTTCTTCTGGGGACGGCTGTAGGGCTCATCGGGTTGCGTGGCGTCAGGGCGTTGCGGCGCAGCTCATAACGGACAAGTCCCTGCCCCCGCGGCGAGTCGGGCGATCACTTGGCCGATTCCCGGGACGTACACCCGTTCGCCTGTTTACGGTGATGCGCATCACTGGGCGGGAGGGGCGCAGGGGATGCGTGGTGTCCGATTACGAGTGGCCGTGCTGTGGCTGGTGTGCCTGGCGCTGCCGGTGTCCGGCTGCGGGCTCATGGCGGGGGACGGCGACGGCGGCGGGCCGCTCCGGGTGGGCACGACCGACACGGTCAGCACGCTGGACCCGGCGGGCGCCTACGACGCGGGCTCCTGGGCGCTGTATGGCAACGTCTACCAGTCGCTGCTGACGTTCGGGCCCGGCTCCGCCACCCCGGTGCCGGACGCGGCGCGCGGCTGCGCCTTCCGGGGCGAGGACCTGCGGACGTACGTGTGCGAGCTGCGCCCGGGGCTGACGTTCGCCAACGGGCACGCGCTGACGGCGCAGGACGTGAAGTTCTCCTTCGACCGCATCGGGCGGATCGACTCCCCGCAGGGGCCCAGGTCGCTGCTGGAGACGCTGCGGTCGGTGGAGGCGTCCGCCGACGGGACGACGGTGACCTTCCGGCTGAAGGTGCCGGACGCCACCTTCCCGCTCAAGATCGCCACCGGTGCGGGGTCGATCGTCGACGGCGAGCTCTACCCCGCCGACCGGCTCCGCCGGGGCGAGGAGGCGGACGGCTCGGGCCCGTACGTCCTGAGCGTCTACAAGCCCGGCGCGAGCGCCCGGCTGGAGCGCAACAAGCGCTACAAGGGCGCCGTGAAGAAGGTCGGCAGCGATGTGACGGTGCGTTACTTCGCCGACCCGGGCCGGATGAGCGACGCCTGGAAGCGCAAGGCCCTCGACGTGGCCGCCCGGCAACTGCCGCCCGCCGACCTGGCCGGGCTCTCGCCGGCCGACTCCGGCGTCCGGGTGAGCGAGAACGCCGCCGCCAACACCCGCTTCCTGGTGTTCAACCAGCGCGAGGGCTCCCCCCTGCGGACGTCGGCCGTGCGCCGGGCGATCGCCGCCGTCGTCGACCGCGAGGCGCTCGCCCGGGACGTGCACCTGCGCACGGTCGAACCGCTGTACTCCCTCGTGCCGCAGGGCCTCACGGGCCACGCCACGTCCTTCTTCGACGCCTACCCCCGGCCTGACCCCGACCTGGCCGGGCAGCTGCTGAAGAAGGCGGGCGTCACGGCACCGGTCACCTTCCGGCTCGCCTACTCGCAGGGCGCGGTGACCGACCAGGAGGCGGCGCTGCTCAAGCGGCAGCTGGAGGCCACGGGCCTGTTCCGGGTGAGCACCCTGCGCGTCGCGTGGCAGGAGTTCCAGGAGGGCTACGCCAAGGGGAAGTACGACGCCTACTGCGTCAGCTGGGTCGCCGACTTCCCCGACCCCGACACGTTCACCAGCCCCCTGGTCGGCGCGGACAACGCCTTCCACTCCGGCTACTCCAGCCCCCGCGTGGCGGACCTCATCCGGGTGACGCGGCAGAATCCGCAGCGCAACCGGGTGGCCGCCGAGGTCCGCAGTATCCAGAAGATCGTGGCCGAGGACGTGCCCCTGGTGCCGCTGTGGCAGAAGAAGGACTACGTCCTCGGCCGGTCCGCCGTCTCCGGGTCGCAGTACCTCTCGGACGGCACGGGCATCTGGCGGCTGTGGATGCTGGGAAGGATCTGAGGGCCCGCCCCGCGCCTCACAGGCCGTGGCGGGCCAGGAACTCCACGATCAGCTTCTGCCACTCCCCGGGCCGCTCGGCCATGGGGACGTGGCCCGTGGTGATCTCGGCGTACTCGGCGCCGGGGATGCGGTCGGCCAGGTAGCGGGAGTGGGCGGGGGAGACCAGGGTGTCCCGCGTCGTGGCGATGACCAGGGTGGGCACCGTGATGCCGGCGAGGTCGGCGGTGGTGTCGCCGGTGCGCACGGCACCGGCCTGCTCGAAGGCGCCGGCCGGGACGCCCGCGGCCACCTGCTCGTAGAAGGCCCCGAGCTGCTCGCGCGGCACGGCGTTGAAGAAGTCCTCGCCGAAGCCCGCCAGGGCGATGAACCGGGCGAAGGCCGGCAGGTCACCCTCGGCCAGCAGCCTCTGCCAGAGGTCGACCGAGGCCAGCAGCCGGTTGTCGGGCCGGGCCAGACCCGCCGTCAGCACCAGGCCCCGCACCCGCTCGGGATACCGGGCGGCGATGCGTACGGACACCAGCGTGCCCAGCGAGTAGCCGACGAGGGTGAAGGTCTCCAGCCCGGCCTCGTCCGCCGCGGCCACGAGCGCGTCGGCCAGGCCGTCCACGGTCAGCGCGCCGGTCGCGCGCGGGGTGGCGCCGGAGCCGGGGTAGTCGGGGGCGACGACCGTGTGGCCGGCGGCCAGGCCCGTAAGGATAGGCGCGTAGTTGGCCTCGATGCCGCCGCCCGCGCCGTGCGCGAGCAGGAGGCCGGGGCCGGATCCGGTGACGGTCGTGGAGAGCGTGGGAATCTGCGTCATGGACCGGAGGCTGCCGTATGACACCAGTGTGAAGGTCAAGCTCGTGCCCGCCCGGATACGCCCGTGGGCCCCGCTCCCCGGACATCAGGAGCGGGGCCCACGAACACGGCGGACCGGGCCGGAGGTCAGAAGCGGCGCGTGATGAGCGCCCGCTTCACCTCCTGGATCGCCTTGGTGACCTCGATGCCACGCGGGCACGCGTCGGTGCAGTTGAACGTCGTGCGGCAGCGCCACACGCCGTCCTTGTCGTTCAGGATCTCCAGGCGCTGCTCCCCGGCCTCGTCACGCGAGTCGAAGATGAAGCGGTGCGCGTTGACGATCGCCGCCGGGCCGAAGTACTGGCCGTCGTTCCAGAACACCGGGCACGAGGACGTGCACGCGGCGCACAGGATGCACTTGGTGGTGTCGTCGAAGCGCTCGCGGTCCTCGGCGGACTGCAGGCGCTCACGCGTCGGCTCGTTGCCCTTGGTGATCAGGAAGGGCATGACGTCGCGGTACGCCTGGAAGAACGGCTCCATGTCGACCACGAGGTCCTTCAGGACCGTGAGGCCCTTGATGGGCTCGACCGTGATCGGCTTGGCGGGGTTGATGTCCTTGATCAGCGTCTTGCACGCCAGCCGGTTGCGGCCGTTGATGCGCATCGCGTCGGAGCCGCAGATGCCGTGCGCGCAGGAGCGACGGAAGGTCAGCGAGCCGTCCAGGTCCCACTTGATCTTGTGGAGACCGTCGAGCACGCGCTCCTTCGGGTCGATCTCCACCTCGAAGTCCTGCCAGGTGGCATCGGCCGAGACCTCGGGGTTGAACCGGCGGATCCGGAAGGTGACCGTGATGTACGGCGAAACGTCCTGCGCCGCGGTCCCGGTCTTCTCGAGAGTCGGAGTAGCCATCAGTACTTACGCTCCATCGGCTGGTAGCGGGTCTGGACGACCGGCTTGTAGTCGAGGCGGATCGAGTCCTTGCCGTCCGCGTCGACCTCTCGGTACGCCATGGTGTGGCGCATGAAGTTGACGTCGTCGCGGTTGGGGTAGTCCTCGCGGTAGTGACCACCGCGCGACTCCTTGCGCGCCAGCGCGGACACGGCCATGACCTCGGCCAGGTCGAGCAGGTTGCCCAGCTCGATGGCCTCCAGCAGGTCCGTGTTGAAGCGCTTGCCCTTGTCCTGGACGGACACGTTCTTGTAGCGCTCGCGCAGCTCGGCGATCTTCTCGACGGCCGTCTTGATGGTCTGCTCGGTGCGGAAGACCATGACGTTGGCGTCCATGGTCTCCTGCAGCTCCTTGCGGATCTCCGCGACCCGCTCGGTGCCGGTGGAGTTGCGCAGCCGCTCGACCTGCTCGGCCACGAGCTGCGCCGGGTTCTCCGGCAGCTCGACGAAGTCGGCCTTCGCGGAGTACTCCGCGGCGGCGATGCCCGCGCGGCGCCCGAAGACGTTGATGTCGAGCAGCGAGTTGGTGCCCAGGCGGTTGGCGCCGTGCACCGACACGCAGGCGACCTCGCCGGCGGCGTACAGGCCGGGGACGACGGTGTCGTTGTCGGCCAGCACCTCGCCCTCGACGTTGGTCGGGATGCCGCCCATGGCGTAGTGCGCGGTGGGCTGGATCGGGATCGGGTCCGTGTAGGGCTCGATGCCCAGGTACGTCCGCGCGAACTCGGTGATGTCCGGGAGCTTGGCGTCCAGCTGCTCCGGCGGCAGGTGGGTGAGGTCCAGGTAGACGTGGTCGCCCTCGGGACCGCAGCCGCGGCCCTCGCGGATCTCCGTGTAGATGGAGCGCGAGACGACGTCACGGGACGCGAGGTCCTTCATGACCGGCGCGTACTTCTCCATGAAGCGCTCGCCGTCCTTGTTGCGGAGGATGCCGCCCTCACCGCGGGCGCCCTCCGTCAGCAGGATGCCCATGCGCCAGATGCCCGTCGGGTGGAACTGGAAGAACTCCATGTCCTCCAGCGGCAGGCCGCGGCGGTAGCAGGCCGCCTGGCCGTCACCCGTGAGGGTGTGCGCGTTGGAGGTCACCTTGAAGAACTTGCCGGTGCCGCCGGAGGCGTAGATGACCGACTTGGCCTGGAAGACGTGGATCTCGCCGGTGGCCAGCTCGTAGGCGACCACACCGGCCGACTTCTTGACGCCGTCGACCTCGGTGATCAGCTGGTCCAGGACGTAGAACTCGTTGAAGAACTCCACGCCCTCCTTGACGCAGTTCTGGTACAGCGTCTGGAGGATCATGTGGCCGGTGCGGTCCGCGGCGTAGCAGGACCGGCGGACCGGGGCCTCGCCGTGGTTGCGGCTGTGACCGCCGAAGCGGCGCTGGTCGATGGTGCCGTCCGGGGTGCGGTTGAACGGCAGGCCCATCTTCTCGAGGTCGAGGACCGCGTCGATGGCCTCCTTCGCCAGGATCTCGGCGGCGTCCTGGTCGACCAGGTAGTCACCACCCTTGATCGTGTCGAAGGTGTGCCACTCCCAGTTGTCCTCCTCGACGTTCGCGAGGGCGGCGGCCATGCCGCCCTGGGCGGCGCCGGTGTGGGAGCGGGTCGGGTAGAGCTTGGTGAGCACCGCGGTGCGGCTGCGCTTGGTCGCCTCGATGGCCGCGCGCATGCCGGCGCCACCGGCGCCGACGATGACGGTGTCGTACTTGTGGATCTTCATGGTCGCGTCAGCCCCGGGCTCTAGCGGATGTTCGGGTCGAAGGTGAAGATCACCAGCGTGCCCAGCAGGACGGTGAACACCGTGGCGGTGTACAGCAGCATCTTCAGCCAGAAGCGGGTGTTGTCCCGCTCCGCGTAGTCGTTGATGACCGTGCGGAGGCCGTTCGCGCCGTGCAGCATCGCGAGCCACAGCATGATGAGGTCCCAGGCCTGCCAGAACGGCGAGGCCCAGCGGCCCGCCACGAAGGCGAAGCCGATCTTGCTGACGCCGCCGTCCAGCACGAGCTGGATCAGCAGGTGGCCCAGGACCAGGACGACCAGCACGATGCCGGACAGCCGCATGAACAGCCAGCCGTACAGCTCGAAGTTGGTGCGCGTGGCCTTCGGGGTCTTCTTCGTGCGCTTGCGCGGGGCCTCGATGACCGGGGCGGGGTTGTCGACGTCGTACAGGGACACGTCGTCGCTCACGGCAGCGGGGGTGGTTTCAGCGGACATCTGGTGCCTCAGCTCCCGAACAGTTCACGTGCGGCATGCCCGAGCACGGGGTAGATCGCCCCCGCCATCAGGACGGCCCAGATGCCGACGACGGTCCAGAGCATCTGCTTCTGGTAGCGCGGGCCCTTGGACCAGAAGTCCACCGCGACGACCCGCAGGCCGTTGAGCGCGTGGAAGAGGATGGCGGCGACCAGGCCGTATTCCAGGCAGGCCACGATCGGGGTCTTGTACGTCGCGACCACGTCGTCGTACGCCTCGGGGGAGACGCGGACGAGAGCGGTGTCGAGGACGTGCACGAACAGGAAGAAGAAAATGAGGACGCCGGTGACTCGATGAGCCACCCAGGACCACATGCCTTCCCGGCCGCGGTACAGCGTTCCAGCCGGCACGGAAAACCCTCCGGGAGCGGGGATTGGGGCCTGCCGGCTTCTCTGTCGGTCGGGCCCGGCCGGGTACGGTCCACCGGCCCTGGCCATCGTAGCGACGCTCTGTCGGTTCGGTCCCCCGGGGTATGTCAGGTGTGATCAAAGAGGCACGTACGGCCTAGGCCCTTCGGCAACCAGGGCCCGGGTTGCCCGATACGCCCCGGCGTGTCCGGCCGGGAGTACGCCGCACTACACCACAAAAGCAATATCTTCGCCGCAAAGCACCACATAGGAGGTTTTCTCCATGGGACGCTCTGTCAGGCTCACCCGCGCGTCGGCCATCCGGGGGACCGTGGCCAGTTTCGCCCTCCTCGCGACCATGACGCTCATGGGCTGCCCCCGGGACGGTTCGGCCGACCGCCCGGCCGACGGCGACTCGCGCTCCCCCCACGGGACGTCGGCCCAGGCGACATCGCCGGCCGGCACCACCGCCGCGCCCGAGCCGCCGCCCGTACCGGGCGTCTTCCCGCGCACGGTCCCGGCCGTCCGGTCCTTCTCCCTGGGTGGCGGCCCCGGCTGGCGGCCCGTGCCCGGCTCCCGCGTGGTGACCGCCCAGGACGGCCCGCTGGCCGACGAGGGCCGCCGGCTCGCCGCCGACCTCAAGCTCCCCTTCGCCACCGGACCCGCCCGCGCCGGCGACGTCGAGCTGGTGCTGAGCCCCACCCAGAGCGGCGGCCGGGAGTCCTACCGGCTGACCGTCCGGGGCCGCAAGGTCACCGTCAGCGCCCCCGACGAGGCGGGCGTCTTCTACGGCACCCGCACCGTCCTGCAGGCCGTCCGCACCGCCGGCGGCATCCCCGAGGGATCGCTGGGCGACCGGCCCGACCGCCCGCAGCGCGGCCTCAACCTCGACATCGCCCGCAAGCACTTCCCCGCCGAGTGGATCGAGGACCGGCTGCGCGAGATGGCCGACCTCAAGCTCAACCAGCTCGGCCTGCACTTCTCCGACGACCAGGGCTTCCGCATCGAGAGCACCTCGCACCCGGAGATCGTCTCCCCGCAGCACCTGACCAAGGCCGAGGTCCGCCGCATCGTCGACCTCGCCTCCGCCCTGCACATCACCGTCGTCCCCGAGATCGACTCGCCGGGCCACCTGGGCGCCGTCATGAACGCCCACTCCGCCCTCCAGCTCCGCGACGCCTCCGGGACGGTCGCCCGGGGCGCCGTCGACATCTCCAACCCCGGCTCCGCCCGCATCGTCGACGACCTGATCCGCGAGTACGCGGCCCTCTTCCCCGGCCCCTACTTCCACCTCGGCGCCGACGAGTACCGCGCCCTGATGGCCCGGGACCCCCAGGCGTCCTACCCCCGCCTCGCCCAGGCGGCCCGGCAGAAGTACGGGGCCCAGGCCCGGGTCCAGGACCTGGCGACGGGCTGGCTCAACGACCGGGCGGCGGTCGTGCGCGGCCTCGGCAAGACCCCCAAGGCGTGGAACGACGGCTTCTTCACCGGCGGCGTCGTCACACCCGACAAATCCATCGAAGTCGAGTACTGGACCGGCAAGGAGATCGGCGCCCGTCCGCCGCAGGAGTACCTGAACGAGGGACGCACGCTGGTCAACCTGAACGACGAATACCTCTATTACGTGCTCGGTCAGCCGAACCAGTTCGTCTACCCGACCGGGGAGCGGATCTACCGGCAGTGGTCGCCGGCGGTGCTGCGCGGCACGACGCCCGTACCGACCGGGCCGACCGGCCCGGACCGCGTCCTGGGCGGGCGGCTGGCGGTGTGGTGCGACCGGCCGGGGGCGCAGACGCCGGAGCAGGTGGCGGCGGGGATCCGGCTGCCGCTGGCGGCGGTGGCCCAGCGGCTGTGGGACCCGCGGCCGCCCACGCGGACATGGCAGGACTTCACGACCCTGGTGGGCCAGGTGCGGCGCTGAGCAAGTTCTAGCCCGTCCGGCGATTGAGGACCGGGGTCTGGGGCGGAGCCCCAGTTCGGGAAGGGGCGGGTAGGGGAAAAGCAACCGCCCCCGCCGGCCCCTGCCGGAGCGTTACCCTCGCCGCAAGCACCGCGCACCCGTAACGAGGGCCCGATGAAGATCGAATTCCTGCTGCACAACGCCTACGGCATCGGCGGCACCATCCGTTCCACCGTCAACCTCGCCGCCGCCCTCGCCGACCGGCACGACGTGCGGATCGTCAGCGTGAACCGCCCGGTCGACGAGCCCGAACTGAGCATCGACGCGCGCGTGCGCGTGACGTCCCTCGTCGACCTGCGCGAGGGCACCGACGGCGACGAGTACGAGAGCCCCCTCAACCAGCGGCCCAGCGAGGTCTTCCGGGACGAGCGCATCGACAACGGCCGCATGGCCGCCACCGCCCTCACCGACGAGCGCGTCGGCGCCCACCTCGCCGCGACCGACGCGGACGTCGTCATCGCCACCCGGCCCAAGCTCATCGGCTACCTCGCGCGCTACGGCGCGGACCGCCCCTACCTCCGGCTGGGCCAGGAGCACCTCACCCACGAGGCGCACGCCCCACAGCTGCACGCCGTGATGGACCCGGCCATCGCCGCGCTCGACGCCTTCACCACCGTCTCGGACGCGGACGCCGGGCACTACCGCGAGGCCCTGCCCGACGCCCGCGCCCGCATCCTGTCCATCCCCAACGCCGTCCCCGCCCCGGCCGCCGCCCCCTCCGACGGCACCTCCCGCACGATCGTCTCCGCCGGCCGCCTCGTCGGCGTCAAGCGCTACGACCGCCTCATCGCCGCGTTCGCCCGGATCGCCGCCGAGCGCCCCGACTGGAACCTGCGCATCTACGGACGCGGGCCCGCCAAGGCCAAGCTGCGCCGGCAGATCGAGGAGCTGGGCCTCTACGAACGGATCACCCTCATGGGCGCCCGTTCGCCGATCGAGACCGAGTGGTCCAAGGGCGCCGTCGCGGCCGTCGCCTCCGACGCCGAGTCCTTCGGCATGACCATCGTCGAGGCCATGCACGCCGGCCTGCCGGTCGTCGCCACCGACTGCCCCCACGGCCCCCGCGAGATCCTCACCGACGGCACCGACGGCCTCCTCGTGCCGCTGGACGACACGGACGCCGTCGACGCCTACGCCGAGGCCCTGTTGAAGGTGACCGGGGACGCCGCCCTGCGGACCCGGCTGGGCGAAGCCGCCCGGACGGCCGCACACCGCTACGAACCCTCCGCCATCACCCGGCGCTACGAGGAGCTCTTCGAGGAACTGCGGCCGGGCTGCACCGCCGAACGCCCCAAGAAGGGCGGCGGCCTGCTGCGCGGCCTCTTCGGCGGCGGCCGCAAGCAGCAGCCGGCCGCACCGCGCCCGCAGGACGGTGCCGCCCACCCCGAGGCCCGCTGCACGGTCGACGCGGACGGCTCCCTGCTCGTACGCATCCGGGCCGATCAGCTCACCTGCGCCGACACGCACCTCCTGCTGCGGCACCGGGGCAGCAAGGGCAAGGAGACGGTGCGGGTGCCGCTGCCCGAGCGCGGCCGGGAGACGGGCACATGGGTGGAGGCCCGCGTCGGGCGGAACGCGCACACGATGTCCGAAGGGCGCTGGGACACCTACGCCGAGCGCTCCGGCGACGCCTCCCGGCGCCGGCTGCGCGCCGCGCTCGTCGAGCAGAAGACGCTGCTGGACCTTCCCCTCCAGCAGAGCGCCAAGGGCGTCACGGCATGGGTGCCCTACGGGACGAGCGACGGCTTCCTCGCGGTGCGGACCTGGCTGCGGCCCGCGCACGCCGAGGCGACGGACGTACGGGTGGGGGCCGACGGGGTGAGCGTCTCGTTCGCCGTGTCCGGCGCCACCCTGGGCGAGGGCGCCGAGCTCATCGCCCGGCTGCGCGGCGCCGACGGTTCGGTGGGCGACGTCCGCACGCCCGCCGCCGGGGGCACCGGCACCCTGCCGTACGGGCCGATGAGCCGCCGCGTCGGCGAGGAGCAGGACCTGTGGGACCTGTACGTGCGCCCGGCCGCCGGCGCCGCGCCGGTGCGGGTGGGCCGGCTCGCCGGTGACCTGGCCGACCGCAAGGGCGTCGACACCTTCCCGGCCGCGGAATGCGGGGACGTACGGCTGCGCCCGTACTTCACCGTCACCAACGATCTGACGATCTCGGTGAAGGACGCGACGGGCGAGGAAGCCTGAAGGACGGAGGACGGCCGGAGCCGCCACCCCCCACAGGAGAGGCTCCGGCCGCCGTTCCGTTGCGAACCCTGGTGGGGCACGCACTTCCTACAGCGCCGGGAATCGAAAATTCGTCACACCCCGGTGCCCGGGCACGGGCCGCGTAGTATCTCCCGCTCGTAGCCTTTTTCCTGTGGCCGGGCCGGGCCACAACCCTGGGGGTCTGAAGATGTATCCGTGCGGTCATTGCCGCGCAGCCGCGGTGGGCCATGACGGCCGCTGCGCCGCGTGCGGGGCGTACCAGCAGCCGGCGGCGCCGATGGCCGCCGCCGTGCCGCCGTACCCGTACCCGGCGGCGCCGGGCGCGATGCCCGGGGCGATGCCGGTCGGCGGGGTGGACCTGCGCCGCGGCGTGCGGATCACGCTGACGGTGCTGCTGTCGGTGGTCATGGCGGCACTGCTGCTCCTGATCGCCGCGCGCGGCCAGCAGCGCGAGGCCGTCGACGTCCTGCTCCGCGACGGCGCCACGTCCGCCGCGCTGGAGCAGGCGGACGACGCGGACGACTTCTACGCCGGGATGATGGTCCTCTACGTCCTGGTGTTCATCGCCACGGCCGTGCTGTGGGTCATCTGGTTCCGCCGGATGCGGCTCAACGCCGAGGCGTTCGCGCCCGGAACGCACCGGTTCGGCAGCGGCTGGGCCGTCGGCTCGTGGTTCACGCCGGTCGTCAACCTCTGGTTCCCCAAGCAGATGGCCAACGACATCTACCGGGCCAGCGCCCCCGCGGGCCCGCAGAGCGCGCCCAAGGGCCTGCTCAACGCATGGTGGGTGCTCTGGCTCGCGGCGAGCGGTTTCAGCTTCGTCGGCTCCGCCATGTACTCGGTGGCCGAGCGGAAGCTCGAGTCCCGCCACACCAGCCTGGATTCCGTGCGCGACGACATCCAGGCGCTGAAGACCGCGCTCTCGGTCAGCACGCTCGCCCTGCTGCTGTACGTCGTGGCCGCGCTCCTCGCCCTGCTGGTCGTCCGGCAGCTGACGCGGATGCAGGAGCAGCGCGCCCTGGCCGGCCCGCAGGCCGCGCCGCCCATGGGCGGGATGCCGATGGCGGGGATGCCGTACGGCGCCCCGGCCGCTCCGGCCGCCGGCTGGGGCCCGCAGCAGCCGCCCCATCAGCCTCCCGCGTCGCCCTACGGACAGCCTCCGTACGGTGCCCCGGGCACGGCTCCGCAGAATCCTTTCGGCAACGGTCCGCAGGGCTACTGAACCGCAGGTATGGCGCGTGGTGCAGGATGAGAGCGTGCAGGGGGACGACGCTGAGCTGACCGCCGCGGTGTGCGCGGCACAGGGCGGGGACGAAACGGCATTCCGTACGGTCTACCGGACCGTGCATCCCCGCCTGCTCGGGTACGTACGCACGCTCGTGGGCGAGTCGGACGCGGAGGACGTGGCCTCGGAGGCGTGGCTGCAGATAGCCCGCGATCTCGAGCGGTTCACCGGCGACGCCGACCGCTTCCGCGGCTGGGCGGCCAGGATCGCCCGCAACCGCGCCCTCGACCACATACGGATGCGCGGCCGGCGCCCGGCCATCGGCGGGGACGAGAGCGAACTCGCCGGCCGCGCCGCCGACGCGGACACCGCCGGGGAAGCCCTTGAGGCCCTCGGCACGGGGCAGACGCTCGCCCTGATCGCCCAGCTCCCGCAGGACCAGGCCGAGGCCGTCGTGCTGCGCGTGGTCGTCGGCCTCGACGCCAAGAGCGCCGCCGGCGTCCTGGGCAAGCGCCCCGGCGCCGTGCGCACCGCCGCACACCGGGGCCTGCGGCGGCTGGCCGAACTCGTGACGGCGGGGGGCGGCCGGCAGGCCGCCGACGCCACCCCCGGACAACGCCGGTCACACACCGGAACGGGCGGAGCCAACGCTTCTGCCGGTGTGACGCAATTGCGCGCGCGGACGCAGAAGGACATGTGATGGCGGACGACCACCGGTACGACTGGCTGGATGACGACGCCGTGGAGCGAGTGCTGCGCGGCGAATCCGTCGTCGCCGAGTGCGTGGCGGACGCGGACCGGAGCCCGGACGACGCCCCGGACAAGGCCGCCCGGCTCGCGGCCGAACGGCTGGACGCGGCGCTGCGCTCCCTGACCACCCCCCTGCCCGACGGCCCGCTGCCCGGCGAGGAGGCCGCGCTGGCCGCCTTCCGCGAGGCCCGTGCCGCGGCCGGCGCGCCGGCCGCGGCGCCGCCCGCGGCGCACCGCGCCGGACCCTCGGGCGTCGTCCGCTCCTTCCTGCGCCGCCGCCCCCTCAACACCGCCCTCGCCCTGGCCCTGGCCGGCTGCGCGGTGGGCGGCGTCGCCGTGGCCGCCGGCGCGGGCGTCCTGCCCGTCCCCTTCGGCCGCGGCGGCAAGGAGCCCACCCCGGCCAGCAGCGTGACCGTGGCCGGCGGCGGGACCGAGACCCTCGGCCCCGGCACCCCCGGCCCCCGCGTCACCCCCTCGCCCGGCGCGAGCGGCGGCCGGCACACCGCCGAGCCCGACGCGTACGGCTCCCGCCGGCCCGGCACCGCGACCCCCGGCGGCACCACGCCCGCACCGGACCGCGGCCCGACGGCGACCCCGCACACGGGCACCGGCGACGACACGGCCGACAAGGACAAGGGCCGCGACAAGAGCGACGACGCCGAGACCCTGGGCAGCCGCGCCTGGGCGGCCAAGGTCTGCCGCGAGTTCCTCACGCACGGCAAGAAGCGCGGCGGCGGCCCGGGCGTCGGCGAGGAGGAGATGCGCACCCTCGAGCGCAGCGCCGGCGGCCCCGGCGCGGTCGACCTGCGCGCGTACTGCGAAGAGGTCCTCAGCCTCCTCGACTCCTCCGGCGGTGACGCGGCCGGCGCCGCCGGCGGCCCGGCCACGGGCGGTGCGCGGACCTTGCCGCGCACCCGCAGCCGCCCCCACACCAGCCTTCCCCTCCCACCGGCGACACCAGGTGTGACACTTTTCGACGCCTCGGCGCTGTAAGAAATGAGCCGACTGGTCATCGGCTGCGCTGGAGCCGGAGTTCCCCCCATACCGTCGGCTCCGCGCATCGGCGCGGGCGGGACTCTTCCCCCGGTCCTGCCCGCGCCCCCCTCTTCGCACGGCCCCGCACCGCTACAGTCCGGATGAGGACCCTCCGAAACGGAGAGCGGGAGGCATCCCATGACCCGGTCGAGCGAATCCGGACTGCCCATCCAGCCCGTCTACGGCCCCGACGCCCTCACCGGCTGGGACCCCGCCGACAAGCTCGGCGACCCGGGCGCGTACCCCTACACCCGCGGCGTGTACCCCACGATGTACACCGGCCGCCCCTGGACGATGCGCCAGTACGCGGGCTTCGGCACCGCCGCCGAGTCCAACGCCCGCTACCGCCGGCTCATCGACCACGGCTCGCACGGCCTGTCCGTCGCCTTCGACCTGCCCACCCAGATGGGCCACGACTCCGACGCGCCGATCGCGAGCGGCGAGGTCGGCAAGGTGGGCGTGGCGATCGACTCCATCGAGGACATGCGGGTGCTCTTCGACGGCATCCCGCTCGGCGAGGTCTCCACCTCCATGACCATCAACGCCCCCGCCGCGCTGCTGCTGTTGCTGTACCAACTGGTGGCGGAGGAACAGGGCGTCCCCGGGGACCGGCTGACGGGCACGATCCAGAACGACGTCCTCAAGGAGTACATCGCCCGCGGGACGTACATCTTCCCGCCCAAGCCCTCGCTGCGCCTGACCGCCGACATCTTCCGCTACTGCGGCGCCGAGATCCCCCGCTGGAACACCATCTCCATCTCCGGCTACCACATGGCCGAGGCCGGCGCCTCGCCCGCACAGGAGATCGCCTTCACCCTGACCGACGGCATCGAGTACGTGCGCACGGCCGTGGCGGCGGGCATGGAGGTGGACGACTTCGCGCCGAGGCTGTCGTTCTTCTTCGTCTCCCGCACGACCCTGCTGGAGGAGGTCGCCAAGTTCCGGGCGGCACGCCGGATCTGGGCGCGCGTGATGCGCGAGGAGTTCGGCGCCCGCAACCCCAAGTCGCTGATGCTGCGCTTCCACACCCAGACCGCGGGCGTGCAGCTCACGGCCCAGCAGCCGGAGATCAACCTCGTGCGCGTCGCCGTCCAGGGGCTCGCGGCGGTCCTGGGCGGCACCCAGTCGCTGCACACCAATTCCTTCGACGAGGCCATCGCCCTGCCCACCGACAAGGCCGCCCGCCTCGCGCTGCGCACCCAGCAGGTGCTGGCCTACGAGACGGACGTGACGGCCACCGTCGACCCCTTCGCCGGCTCGTACGTGGTGGAGTCGATGACCGACGACGTCGAGGAGGCCGCCGTGGCCCTGATGCGGCGCGTCGAGGACCTGGGTGGGGCGGTGGCCGCCATCGAACACGGCTTCCAGAAGAGCGAGATCGAACGCAACGCCTACCGCATCGCCCAGGAGACGGAGAGCGGCGAGCGCGTCGTCGTCGGCGTCAACCGCTTCCGGCTGGACGAGGAGGAGCCGTACGAGCCGCTGCGCGTCGACCCCGGCATCGAGGCCCGGCAGCGCGAACGGCTCGCCCGGCTGCGGGCGGAGCGCGACGGGGCGGCGGTCACGGCGGCGCTCGCCGCCCTGAAGAAGGCGGCCGAGAGCACGACGGACAACGTCCTGCCCCCGATGAAGGACGCGCTGCGGGCCCGGGCGACGGTCGGCGAGGTGTGCGGGGCACTGCGCGAGGTGTGGGGCTCGCACGTGCCGACGGAGGCGTTCTGACCTCCCCCCGGGCTGAGGGACACTGAGAGGTATGTCCGCACCCCGCCGCGCCTGCCCCGTATGCACCCGCGAGATCGCCGTCGTCGGTGGCCGCTACGCCCGCCACGACCCGCCGGGCCGCCGCCCCGCGTTCTCGTACGAGCTGGTCTCCTGCCCCGGCTCGCGCCGCTCGGCGCCGCTGCTGGCCACGGAACCGCGGCTGTTCGACCCGGAGGAGCCGCCGATGGACGGCCAGCAGCAGCTGTTCTGACCTACGAACCGCCAGCCGTGCAGAGCACGTCCCGGGCGGGCCGCTGCCCGGTGGTGAGGAAGGTGGTGACGGCGCGGTCGCTGCAGGCGTTGCCGCTGCCGAGGTAGACGCCGTGGCCTCCGGCGTCGACGGACACCATGCGCGCCCGGTCGCTGAACGCCTGGCGCATCTTCAGCGCGCCGCGGTACGGGGTGGCCGGGTCGCGCAGGTTCTGCACCATGAGGACGTTGGACGGCCCGTCCGGGGTGATGCGGGTGGGCTTGTCCGTGGGGTCGTACGGCCAGAACGCGCACGGCGTCACGCCGACCGGCATCCCGGCCGTGAGCGGATGCCGGACACGGTCGACGGCCACGTCCCGGGCGTAGCCGGGCAGGGAGCGCGGCCAGCGCATGTCGTTGCACAGGACGCCGAAGAGGACGGCGGGCTCGGTGGAGCTCGCGCGCACGGGCTCGTAGGGTACGGGCGTCCCGCCGGCGTCGCGGGCCGACACGATCAGCGCGGCGAGCCGCTCGAAGCCGCGGTCGGTGTAGAGGCCCATCTGGACCGCCTGCCGCAGCCGGTTGCCGGTGAGCAGGTCCTTGCCGCCGGCCTTCTCCGGCACCTTGTCGAGTCGGGCGGCGAGCGAGAGGACCAGCGGCCGTACGTCCCCGGCCCGCTTGGCGACCCGGTGCCCGGCATCGCGCGCGGGGTCGGCGGCCCACTTCGCGAAGTCCGGGAACCGGTCGTCCGCCGCCGCCGACATGTTCGCCAGCCAGCCCCGCTCGACGCGCTCGGGATCCGGATCGCCGTTGCTGTCCAGCACCCAGCGGTCGGTGCGCTCCGGGTACTTCTGCGCGTACACGGCTCCCACGTACGTGCCGTACGACGTGCCCCACGCCGACAGCTTCTCCTCGCCCAGCGCCTGGCGCAGCCGGTCGATGTCCCGCACCTCGTTGGCGGTGGAGAAGGACCGGATCAATTCCCCGCCGTTGCGGGTGCACGCCTCGGCGATGTGGCGGGCCCGGGCGACGCTGGGCCCGATGTCCCCGTCCGGACCCGGCCAGGGGCGCAGCCGGACCAGGTCGAGGTCGTCCTCGGCCAGCTCGCAGTCGGCCTTCGTGCTGCCGCCGACCCCGCGCGGATCGAAACCGACGAGGTCGTACATCCCCCGCGTCTCCGCGCGCAGCTCCGCCCCCACCTTGGCCAGCTTCTCCGTCCCCGACCCGCCGGGCCCGCCCGGTATGACCAGCAGCGTCCCCCGCCGCTCCTGCGGCCGGTCGCTACGAAGCCGGGAGACGGCGAGCTCGATCTGGCGGCCGTCGGGCTTGCGGTAGTCGAGGGGGACGGGGAGGGTGGCGCACTCGGTGGCCGATCCGGCAGTGCAGGGCTTCCAGGTGAGGGGAGGGGGGCCCGGTCTGGCGGTGGCGGTGGGGGCGGTGAGGACGGTGGCGACGACGGCGGACGAGAGAGTGAGCAGGAGGGCCTTGCGCTGAGTAAGTGCCATACGGGACATGGTGGTTGAGTGGGGCACGCGTGACTATCCGGTGATCCACCTAGGGGTGGCGGGGGGTAGCCCCCGGAGTGATCTCCGGCTGGGCCCATAATTCCCAGGTCGACGGAGTAGTGGGAAGGCGATGACTTGGCGGAGAAGTGCACCGGGATGTACGACGCGTTCCAGCGGTGTGAGGTGAGCAAGCGCATCGACGTGCTGGCGGGCTACCTCGCGTGGCGGTACGGCGACGACGCGGATGCACGGCGGAAGGCGGCCGGAACGGCGGCGCTCGGGCGCGAGGCGCTGGAGGAGAGCGACATCGAGCTGGCGCGGCGCCACCTTGCGGATCTGGAAGCCGAGGCGGAGGAATCGGCCGACGACCCCCACTACCCGTGCGAGCCCCGCGCCTACGAGGCGGACGCGCAGGTGCGCGATTACGTGAAGGACGAGCTGCGGGGCCGCATGGCGGCGAAGACACGGGCCGATCGGGACGGGATCCGCCTGTCCATCGACGTCACGCGAAACAGGCTCCTCTTCAAGGCCCCGGCCCTGACCACGCTCGACCGCCACGACGTCCACTACATCTGCGGGCGCGCCACGATGGCCCTCGACCTGGGCCACATGGACGCGGCCCGGCGGGAGCGCGACCGACTGCGGGAGATCGAGGCGCGGTACGAGGCTGCTAGCGCAGGGCGATGAGGAGGGCGGCCCAGCTTGACGAGGGGAGTGTCAAGACGGGGCCGTGGGGGTTCTTGGAGTCCCGGATGCGGATGTGGGTGGGGATGAGGTCGTTGACTTCGAGGCAGTTGTCGCCGCCGTCATCGTCACCGGCGCTGCTGTAGCTGGACTTGCGCCACTCCGATATGTGCTGTTCAGAGCGCATGCTCATACTCCTCTGCCACTGAAGCAATCAAGGACAGTGACGCCTGGGACGAGAGGGCATCCCCCAGTGCGAGGTCGTAGGCGGTTTGACACTGAGCAACCCTCGCCGGGTCGTCGTACACCTGTCCTGTCCTGACCCCCTCAACGTACGCCAACGGAGGGGCATCGTCGAACTTGTACAGGGACAACGAACTTGGTGTGAGCGCATGGCTGCCGATGCTGAAGGGGAGCACATGCAGCCGGATGCGACCGCTGTCGGCGAGCTTCGCGACGTGGCGCAGTTGTTTGGCCATCACGGCTGGACCGCCGACCACTCTGCGCAGCACATGTTCGTCCAGGATCACCCAGATGACCGGGCTCTCCGGCTCATCGAGGATCTGCGCCCGGTCCAACCGCTCGGCAACTCGCCTTTCGATCCCGGCTGCTTTCACGTTGAGCAGCCCGTTGCGGAAGACCGCGCGGGCGTACGGCTCGATTTGCAGGAGACCGGGCGTGAGGGCAGCGCCGTACTCCTGAATGCAGGTGGCCTGCTTCTCCAGTTCCACCAGCGGCGCGAAGTGCCCGGCGAATCGCGATGGATTCAGCGTCGGCAAGAAGCGTTCGAAGAAGCCGTCCGTGCCGAGCTCTTTGTCCAGCCGCCTCGCGTCCTCAACGCGTGGTTTTCGGCGCCCCGCCTCGATATGGGCGATCATCGACGGCGAGCAGACGACGGCATCGGCGAGCGACTGCTGGGTGTGGTTCGCGGCCTCACGGCGGAGCCTCAGCTCCTCGCCGTAGACCTGCCGGGCGATGGACGGCCCTTGTGGGCGTGAGTCTTTGGTCATGGCTAACTCCTGTTCTTGACAGAGCCGTTGGAGAGCCGAACCCCCTTCCGGAGCGTAGCGGCGCACGGCAACCATCTGGGCACGGAACGTGAGAACCGACCGCGAAGGAAACAGCCGTGCACGACAGTCCCAGGCCCCACCCCGACCCCGACGTGTCGACGTACCGCGTGGGTGCGTACGTCATCGACACCCGCACGGCCACGCTCGCCCAAATCATGGGCACGCCAGGACCGCGCGTACAGGTCAGAGCTCCCGGCGGTGGCCGGGAGTGGGAGGTGCCGCCGCAGGCGTTGCGGCTGGCGACGCGGGGGGAGCGGGAGGCGGCCGGGGTTCGCGGTGTGCCGCGGTCGCCGGTCGGGTGTGCGGAGTGCGCCGAGCTGGAGGCCGTGCGCAGGGCGGCCGTCGGGGCGGCGGCGGTGGACGCCGTGGTCGCCGTGCGCAGCCATTTCCGGGACGCGCACCTGCTGCCGGCGGGGCCCTGGTGACCGGGCGCTGGGCCGGAACGGCCTACGCGGCGGCCCGCCCGGCGACGCTCTGCGCGCACAGCGCGGGGTGGACCCGGAGCGGGGGAGAGGCCCACTGCGACCGGTGCGGGGTACGGAGGTTCACGGACTACGGGGCGGTACGCCCCGCGGGGCTGCCGCACGCGATCGTGCCGTCCCCGCGAGAGCCGGAGGCGGCCGACCGGGCGGCGGCCTGGAACCTGTGCACAAGGCCCTAGGTCCGTGTCCGTAGTTTTGGTCGGGGAGGCGTGGGTGCGTACTGGTTGGGCGGGCCTGCCGGCGGGGGTTCGGGCGGCTGTGGTGGCGCGGACGGGTCCGGTGGGTGGGGTGGAGGACGTGCCGCATGGGATCACGTGCAGCTTCGCCGCGGTGTTGTCGACGGCGGGGGGCCGGGTGTTCGTGAAGGGCGTACCGGAGGACGACGCCGCGGGGCGGGCGGCGCAGGCGTGGGAGGTCGCGGTGAATCCGGCCGTGACCGGGGCGGGCCCGCAGCTGCTGTGGCGGCTCGAGACCGGCGGCTGGGACCTGTTGGGTTTTGAGTGGGTGGCTGGCCGGCACGCGGACTTGTCGCCGGGCTCGCCGGACCTGCCGCTGGTGGCCGCGGCTCTGGGGGCTGCTCAGGGCCTGGCGGCGCCGGCCGGCGTGCCCCAGTTCGTGGACCGGGACCTGGCCGGCTTCGTCACCGCGGGGGAGCGGCAACTGCTGCTCGGTGATGCGCTGCTGCACACGGACACGAACCCGCACAATCTGCTGGTGGGCGATGGGATCGCCTGGCTGGTCGACTGGGCGATGCCGGCTCGGGGGCCGGCGTGGGTGGACGTCGCCCACACCGCGGTGCGGCTGATGGAGGGCGGCTGCGGCTGCGAGGAGGCGCTGGAGTGGGCGGCCCGTTTCCCGTCGTGGCAGGCGGTGGACCGGGGCGCGGTGGCGGCGTTCGTCGCGGCGTCGTGCCGGGCCTGGGAGACGCGGGTGGGGGCGCGAGGTGCTCGCGCGTCGAATGCGCGGTTCGAGGCGTTGCTGGTGGGAGGCCAGGGCCTGACGGGCACGGCCTAACGCAGGAAGCGCGGCAGCAGGTCCGTCACCTCGGTGGGCCGCCGCTACGGGCGCTTCCGTGGTCGGCTCGGTACGACCATCAGCCGGTGGTAGTGGCCTGCGCGGTGGGACTCGCCCACGGGGTGGCCGTCGACTTCGACCCAGGCGTGGGCGCGGAAGGGGGCGGTGCGTACGCCGGTGCACCAGTCGGGCCAGACGCCGCGCATCCGGCACAACAGGGCTGTGGCCACCGAGCGTTGCAGGCAGCCCTCGCCGGCGCAGCGGGCGCTCACCGAGACGACCGCGCGGCGGGCGGTGAGGGCCTGTTCCGTCGTGGCGGGGGCGGCGCCGCGCCGGATCAGTTTCAGGGCGCGCCGGAGCTGGTGGGGTTTGAGGAGGACGAGCAGGCGGGCGGCCGCCGTGGCCAGGAGCGCCGGCGGGCGGTGGCGTAGGGGCAGGGACTCGCGAGTGGCCGGCACCATGGGCTGGCTCATGCGCTCACCACCAGCCGTGCGTCGCGCAGGGTCTTGATGAGCGCGGCCGTGTCGCTGTCGGCGCGTTCGGCGGTGAGTTGGGGGTATGTCGCGCGGAGTCTGCGGGAGGTGTCCTGCGGCGTGGCGCCGTCGAGCAGGGTGCGCAGGATGAGGCCGGCCGTGCTGTTGAGCTGCCAGTAACGGCCGGTGAGTTCGTCGAGCAGCACCATGCCGTCTTCGGTGTCCGTGGCGCAGACGTCGTGGCGCAGGGCGAGACTCACGGTGTTCCTCCGGTGGTCGCGGCGTTCGGTGAGCGGAGCCACATCTCGCTGCCCAGGGTGGGGCCGAGGGAGCGCAGGGCGTCCGGGGTCGGGTGCACCTCCAGCAGGCTCCGGCGGAGGGCGGCGGCGTCGACGAGTCCGGTGCGGGCGAGGCGGGAGTCGTCGAACAGTTCCAGCAGGGCGGCCCGGTTCCGGCGCAGGCCGGCGTGGAAGTCGGCGCTGTACTCACCCTTGGTGGAACGTCCGAGGACGGCGTCGGGCACGATGCCGCTCATGGCCGCGGCGAGCACCGGCTTGTACCGGCCGGGTGCGCTGCGTTCCGCCACGCGGACCGCCAGTGCCGACTCGAGCACGGCGTCGTCGAGGAAGGGCGCGGCGTACTCGAGCCCCAGGCGGGCGAACACCTGCCCCAGCTGACGCACGCCCCGCCCGCCGGCCTGTACGTAGGCCAGCGCCACGTGTTGCCCGCGCTGCGGTGCGAGGGGTTCGGCGGAGCCGGCGGCGTCGTGGAGCAGGCGCTGCACGGTGCGGACCGCGTCCCCGGTCGCCCAGGAGGGCATGCGCACGTCGGGGCCCCACGCCATCGAGGGGACGGGACGACCGTGGGCCGCCGGAGGGGGGCCGGTGAGGCCGTCCGCCCAGGCGGCCAGCCACTGCCGGAACGTGCTGCGGTCGGCCAGTTGGCGCAGCACCGGCCACAGCGGCCAGTGCTGGAACGCGCGGTGGTGGCGGACGCGGGCGAACGCCGCCAGCGGGTGGCCGCGGACGTAGTCGTGCAGGTACGGGGGGAACGCCTTGAACAGTTCGTCCCCGCCGCCGCCCATCATGTGCAGGCGCGAGCCCCGGCCGGTCATCAGCTCGGCGGTCGCCGCGATTCTGGCGCTGTCGCGCACCCAGGTGCCGGGTTCCTCGGTGGGGATGTCGGCGAGACCCGTCGGATCGGTGTACCACAGGGGCCATTGGTCGCGGTCCGGCGTCACATGTTCGGTGCCGGGGAGCGCGGCGGCGGCGCGTGCGGCCCAGGCGGTGTCGTCGTTGTCGGGGGCGAGGCTCTCCCAGCGCAGCGTCACCAGCTTCGCCCGGCCCCGGGCCGCTTCCCGGGTGGCCAGGAAGCACAGGCTGGTGGAGTCCATGCCGCCGGACAGGTCCGAGCTGACCGTGCCGCCGCCGGCCGTGCACGCGTCCACCGCGCCGGCCAGCGCCTCGCGCACCGCGGGCACCCCCCGAGCCGCCGGAAGCTCCGGCTCCGGTGGGTTCCACCAGCGCTGTGCGCGGGCCCGGCCGTCCGCCTCGATCAGCAGGCAGTCATGGGGCCGCAGCCCCCGCACGCCCTGCCACAGGCAGCGGTCGTCCAGGGGGTACGGGGGAGAGCCGGCCAGCAGGTGAAGGGCCAGGATCCGCTCGTCCACGACCGCTTCGGTCACCTCGGCGAGCCGGTCCGCGCGGTCGGCGGCCACCGTGGCACCGCCGACGCGGGCGTGGACGACCCGCCGCACCCCGGAGGCGCTGCCCCGGACCCGGACCCGCCCGCCCACCGAGGCCAGGAGGTGGAAGCTGCCGGTCAGGCCGCGGGCCGCCCGCTCGACGTCCCCGACGTCCCGGACGCGGCCCGCGCGCGCCGCCAACGCGTCGGCGGTGACCGGGCAGCGCCCGATCACCGCCAGCCGCCGCGGCCCCGCGACGCCCACCGTCACATATCCCTCCGGCCAACTGCCCAGCAACCAGGGACGGCCGGAGGAATGGGCGACGGACTCGGTCGCCCGGGGCCGCAGCAACCGCGCTGCGGCTGAGCCCGGTTCACCGTCAGGGAGGACCGTGAACCACACGTCACCCGTCATGAACCGGTTGGCTTCAGCCGTTGGGGGTGTACCACTCGAAGACCGTCTGCCCGCCTTCGTAGAGCATTCCGAACGGCTCGCCGCGCGTCAGCCCGGCGAAGTCGCCGACCTCCGCCACCGCCGGCGGCTCGTACATCTCGTGCTGGTCCATGGGAAAGACCCCTTCCCGCCCCTGCCTCATCAGTGCGGGGAATCCGCACTGATGATGCGCAAATGCCCAGAGCATCCCGGACTAAGCCAACTGGCGGTGTTTCTCCACTCGAAGTAGTGAACGAGGACAGGGATGGCCGTCGTAAATAGGTTCGCGCGCCCGGGCCGGCCGGCGGCAGGCTTCCGTCATGGGAATCCACTCCTGGCCCCTGTACGGGCTGCGCATCACCACGCCTCGACTCGAACTCAGACTGCCCGACCTGCCCCTGCTCGACGCCGTCTCGGCCGTGGCCGCGGACGGTGTGCACGACCCGGCCGAGATGCCCTTCCTGTACCCCTGGACCGACGGCACTCCCGCCGAGCGCGCCCGGGCGACGTTCCAGCACCTGCTCGGCACCGTCGCCGAGTGGCGCCCGGAGAAGTGGACGCTGAGCCTGGCCGTCCTCTGCGAGGGCGAGCCGGTGGGCCGGCAGGACCTCACGGCCGTCGACTTCGCGGTGACCCGCGAGATCGAGACCGGGTCCTGGCTGGGCCTGGCCCACCAGGGCCGGGGCATCGGCACCGAGATGCGGGCGGCGGTCGCCCACCTGGCGTTCGAGGGGCTGGGCGCCCGGTACATGACGTCGGCCGCCATGCCGGACAACCCCCGCTCCCTCGGCGTCTCCCGCAGGCTCGGCTACCGTCCCGACGGCCTGCTCGTCGCCTCCGTACGCGGTCAGGCCCGTACGTTCCGGCGCCTGCGCCTGGACCGCGAGGCATGGCAGGCGCACCGCACCGTCCCCGTCGACATCCAGGGCCTTGAGCCCTGCCTCCCCCTGTTCCTGGGGGACGCCGTCGCCCCGTGAGGCCAGGTGGTCCTGCAACTCCTGTGCCGTTAACGTGTGTTCGAGTGGGGGAAGGGGGATCGGGTGACCGGTTTCAGCGGCGAAGAGCATGAAGGGCTCCGGGAGCAGGTGCGGGCCCTGGCCGGGCGCCAGGTCTCCTCGCGGGAGCTGGTGGAGCGGTCGCTGCGACGCATCGAGGCGACGCAGCCGACCCTCAACGCGTTCCGGCTGGTACGTGCGGAGGCGGCGCTGCGCGAGGCGGAGGCGGCCGACCGGCGGCTGGCCGCGGGCGGGCGCGAGCCGCTGCTGGGCGTGCCCGTGGCCGTCAAGGACGACATGGACGTCGCCGGCGAGCCGACCGCCTTCGGATGCCCCGGCGACTTCCCGGCGAAGAAGGCCGACAGCGAGGCCGTGCGCCGATTACGGGCCGCCGGCGCGGTGATCGTCGGCAAGACCAACACGCCCGAGCTCGGCCAGTGGCCCGTCACCGACGGCCCCGCCTTCGGCGTGACGCGCAACCCCTGGAACCCCCGGCACACCCCCGGCGGCTCTTCCGGCGGCTCGGCCGCGGCCGTCGCCGCCGGGCTCGTACCGGCCGCGCTCGGATCGGACGGGGCGGGCTCGATCCGGATACCCGCCGCCTGGACGCACCTGGTCGGCATCAAGCCCCAGCGCGGGCGGATCTCGACGTGGCCGGAGCGGGAATCGTTCAGGGGCATCACCTCCGACGGGCCGTTCGCGCGCACGGTCGGCGACGCCGCCCTGCTCCTGCACGCGGTGAGCGGCTCGCACGAGGGCGACCTGCACCGGCCGCCGGCCGTCGACATCCTCGCCGCGGCCGGGCACGGGCCGCGCCGCCGGCTGCGGATCGCGCTCTCGCTGCGGCCCGCCTTCGCCGCCGTCCGGCACTGGCTGGACCCGGCCGTCCGGGCCGCGACCGCGCGCATCGCCGAACGACTGGAAGTGCTGGGCCACGAGGTCGTGGAGGAGGACCCGCGCTACGGGCCCATCGGATTCGCCTTCGTACCCCGCTCGATGGCCGGCGTACGCGACTGGGCCGCCCGCGTGCCCGACCGCACCCTGCTCGACCCCCGCACACGCGCCAACGTCCGCGGCGGGCTGCTGCTCGGCGGCGGGGTGCTGCGCGCGGCGCGGGCCGCGGAGGCGCCGCTCAGACGCAGGATCGGGGAGATGTTCTGGCGCTTCGACGCCGTGCTGACGCCCACCACCGCCGTACCCCCGCTGCGCACCGGCGACCTGGCCGGCCTCCGCAGCCGCGAGACCAATTCCCGCATGATCGCCGCCTGTCCGTACGCCTGGCCCTGGAACGTCCTGGGCTGGCCCGCCCTGAGCGTGCCCTCCGGCCTCACCGAGGCCGGGCTGCCGATGGGCGCGCAGCTCCTGGGCCCGGCGAACAGCGAGCCGCTGCTGATCTCGCTGGCCGCCCAACTGGAGGCGGACCGGCGGTGGTACGAGCTGCGGCCGCCGCCGGGGGAGCCGGGGGAGCCGGCGGCGTGAGCGCCGGGCCGTCCTTCCTCAAGGCACCAGGACGTCCAGCTCCGCCATCGCCCCCGTCGCGATCTCCTTGGTCAGCGCCTCGGCCCGGGCCGCGTCCCGTTCCCGTACGGCCTCGGCGACGCGCACGTGCAGGGTCACCGCGGCCGGGTCGGGGTCGGTGAACATCACCTGGTGATGGGTGCGGCCCGTCAGGACCTCCGCGACGACGTCGCCCAGCCGCGCGAACATCTCATTGCCCGAGGCCCGCAGGATCACCCGGTGGAAGGCGATGTCGTGGACCAGATAGCGCTCCAGCTGCTGCCCGCGTGAGGTGGCCACCATGCCCAGGGCGTGCTCGGTCAGTTCGGCGCACTGCTCCGGCGTGGCGAGGCGGGCGGCGAGGCCGGCCGCGACGGGTTCGACGGCCGAGCGCAGCACCGTCAGGGAGCGCAGCTGGCGCGGGCGGTCGGGGCCGGCCAGGCGCCAGCGGATGACGCGCGGGTCGTAGACGTTCCACTCCTCGGCCGGGAGCACGGTCACGCCCACGCGGCGCCGGGAGGCGACCAGGTGCATGGACTCCAGAACGCGTATCACCTCGCGGACGACCGTGCGCGAGACGTCGAAGCGCTCCTCGAGCTCGTCGGTGCGCAGCACGCTGCCCGGCGGGTAGTCGCCCCCGGTGATCGCGGGCCCGAGGGAGTCGAGCACGCGCTCGTGCTGGCCCTGTGCTCTGTCCATGGGGTCAGCCTACGGGGCGCGCCAGGAGGCATCTGCGAGCGAATAAGTATGACGTTTTAGTTACGCCCCCTTGAATACGTCGTACATGTGGGCTTCAGTGAGGCCGCACAACCGATGGCGTCGGCGACAGGGACAGCGAGGTACGACGGATGGTCGTCGTGGTGATGGGCGTATCCGGCACGGGCAAGTCCACGGTCGGCCCCCTGGTCGCGGACGCCCTCGGCGTCCCCTACGCCGAGGGCGACGACTTCCACCCACCCGCCAACATCGCCAAGATGTCGGCGGGCACCCCCCTGGACGACGCCGACCGCGCCCCCTGGCTCGACGCCATCGGCGCCTGGGCCCGCGGCCGGGCGGAGGCGGGAGCGGGCGGCGTGGTCAGCTGCTCCGCGCTCAAGCGCGCCTACCGCGACCGGCTGCGCGCCGCGGCACCCGGCACGGTCGTCTTCCTCCACCTCACCGGCGACCGCGAACTGATCGCCGCCCGCATGGCCGCCCGCAAGGGGCACTTCATGACCACCCGGCTGCTGGACTCCCAGTTCGCCACCCTCGAACCGCTCGAGGCCGACGAGGCGGGCGTCGAAGTCGACGTCACGCCCGAGGCGGCCGTCATCGCCGAGCGGGCGGTCGCCGCACTCCGGCGGCTCTGAACACGTCCCCCCTTTTCTGCCTCTCCCCCTCTCCAAGGAAGCCCCGTGAGCACTCTCAGCGTCGAGATGCTGGCCGCGGCCCCCACTGCACCGATCACTTCGGCAGGTCACGCACAGCTGGGCACCGCCGTCCTCATCGGCATCGCCGTCATCGTTTTCCTCATCACCCGCCTCAAACTGCATGCGTTCCTCTCGCTGACCATCGGTTCGCTTGTCCTCGGCGCGGTCGCGGGCGCGCCGCTCGACAAGGTCATCGCGAGCTTCACCGCGGGCCTCGGCTCGACCGTCGCGGGCGTCGGCGTGCTCATCGCCCTCGGCTCCATCCTCGGCAAGCTGCTGGCCGACTCCGGCGGCGCCGACCAGATCGTCGACACGATCCTGGCCAGGGCGGGCGAGCGCTCGATGCCCTGGGCGGTCGTGCTGATCGCGAGCGTCATCGGCCTTCCGCTGTTCTTCGAGGTCGGCATCGTGCTGCTGATCCCCGTGGTGCTGCTGGTCGCCAAGCGGGGCGGCCACTCGCTGATGCGCATCGGCATACCGGCACTGGCCGGGCTGTCCGTCATGCACGGCCTGGTGCCGCCGCACCCCGGCCCGCTGGCCGCGATCGACGCCATCGGTGCCAACCTCGGTGTGACGCTGGCGCTGGGCGTGCTCGTCGCGGTGCCCACGGCCGTCATCGCCGGGCCGGTCTTCTCGCGGGTCGCCTCCCGCTGGGTGGACGTCGCGCCGCCCGAGAAGCTGATCCCGCAGCGGCCCTCGGAAGAGCTCGAGCGCCGTCCCGGCTTCGGCGTCACCGTGGCGACCGTCATGCTGCCCGTGGTGCTGATGCTGGCCAAGGCCCTCGTCGACGTCGTCGTCGACGACCCGGACAACCACCTCCAGCGCGTCACCGACGTCGTCGGCTCCCCCCTGATCGCCCTGCTCGCCGCAGTCCTCGTGGGGCTGTTCACCCTCGGCCGGGCCGCCGGATTCGGGCGGGACCGGCTCGCCGGGACCGTGGAGAAGTCGCTGGTGCCCATCGCCGGCATCCTGCTCATCGTCGGCGCGGGCGGCGGCTTCAAGCAGACCCTGATCGACGTGGGCGTCGGCCGCATGATCCTGGACATCTCCGAGGACTGGTCCGTCTCCGCCCTGCTGCTGGCCTGGCTGATCGCCGTGGGCATCCGGCTGGCCACCGGGTCGGCGACGGTCGCGACGATCTCGGCCGCCGGCCTCGTCGCCCCGCTCGCCGCCGACATGAGCTCGACGCACGCGGCGCTGCTCGTCCTGGCCGTCGGCGCGGGATCGCTGTTCTTCTCCCACGTCAACGACGCCGGCTTCTGGATGGTCAAGGAGTACTTCGGCATGAGCGTCGGCCAGACCATCAAGACCTGGTCGCTCATGGAGACCGTGATCTCGGTCGTCGGGATCGCCTTCGTGCTGCTCCTCTCGCTCGTCCTGTAGCGGCCCCGGCAGCCGGCCGGCGGCGGGCCTCAGCCCTGGCCGGTGACGTCCCTCAGATACGCGCTCACATCCGACGGGTCGTCGGTCGCCAGGCCGACGTACCCGTCGGGGCGTATCAGGAACAGCCCGGTCCCGTACGCCCGCTTCACATGCCCCTCCGCGTCGACCGGACGGAACGTACGGACCCACGGCGCGAACTCCCCGGCCAGCTCCCCGGCCAACTCCCCGTCCGTCACCGCCAGCAGCGTGAAGTGCGGCCCCCGGAACACGTCGAACAGCCGCACCGGCAGCCCCGCGGCGTCCAGGCAGGGCGCGTCCGGCGCTCGGTCGCCGGCGCGCAGGACGTCGTCCGGCACGTCCCGGCGGAGCTCACGGCTCAGGGCGCTCTCGCGGTAGCCGAGGGTCAGCTGGTGGGTCTCCGGGCCGCGCCGCCAGCGGCCGTCGGGGTCGGTGCGGTCGGCCCGGTGGACGCGGCTGGACAGGCTCAGCACGTCGGCCGCGACGCGGGAGCGCTCGGCATCGTAGGAGTCCAGCAGGGCCTCGGGCGCGCCCAGCCGCAGCACGGCGCCCAGCTTCCAGCCCAGGTTGTACGCGTCCTGGAGACTGGTGTTCAGGCCCTGGCCGCCGGCCGGGGAGTGGACGTGCGCGGCGTCCCCGGCCAGCAGCACCCGGCCCGAGCGGAAGCGTTCGGCCATCGCCATCCGCGGCCGGTATGCCGAGGCCCAGGTGACCTCGTTCACCTTCAGGCGCAGACCGGTGCGTTCGGTGAGCAGCGCGGTCAGCGCCCCGGGGGCGGCGTCGCGGGCGATGTCGAGCTCGCGGTCGGCCTCGAAGCCGGCGATGAGCTGGACGGTCTCCACCTGCTCCAGGGGGCGCAGGGCCACCAGCCCGCCCTCCGCCTTCTGCCACATGTGCCAGTGGTCGGGGTCGATCTCGGCGCGGTCGGGGCCGTCCAGCAGCACGTCGGCGATCAGCGCCGGGTACGGCTCGAGCTGTTCGCCGGTGAAGGGCACGCCCAGTGCCTTGCGGACCGTGCTGCGGCCGCCGTCGGCCGCGACCAGCCACTTCGCCCGTACGGTCTCCGCCGTGCCGTCGGCGTGCCGGAGGGTGGCGGTGACGCCGTCGGGGTCCTGGGAGAAGCCGGTGAGCTCGGTGCGGAAGCCGACGTGGCCGCCCAGTTCCTCGAGGCGGGCGACGAGGATCTCCACGGTGCGCCACTGGGGCAGCATCCGGGGCTCGGGATAGGGGATGGCGGGGGAGTCCCCGGCCGATTCGGTCAGGTTCCACCGCTCGCCGCGCTCGGTGCCCCGCCAGGTCTGCACGGGCGGCACCGGGCCGCTGCCGGCGAGGAGGGCGTCGACGACGCCCAGGTCGTCGAGGACCTCCAGGGTGCGCGGCTGGATGCCGGCGCCGCGCGAGCCGGGGAAGCCGCGTGCGGAGCGGTCGACGATGCGGTGGGGTATGCCGCGCCGGGCGAGGTCGATGGCGAGGACGAGACCGGTGGGGCCGGCGCCCGCGATCAGAACTTCGGTGTCCACGATGTCCACGGTGCTCATGGGTGATCCCCCTGCTTAACGTTGTTAAGTTGCTCCTGCCCCAGACTGAACTGAACGTTGTTAAGCTGTCAAGGTGGCACCTCGCATCGATCGCTCCCAAGTGGCCGACACCGCGCTCCGCCTGCTCAACGAGGTGGGCCTCGAAGGCCTGACCCTGCGCAGGATCGCCAAGGAGCTCGATGTCCAGGCCCCGGCGCTGTACTGGCACTTCAAGAACAAGCAGGAACTGCTCGACGAAGTGGCCACGGAGATGTTCCGACGCATGACCGGCTCCCTGACCGCCGTCGACACCGGCAGCTGGCAGGAGTTCCTGGCCGGCTCGGCCCGCGTGCTGCGCGGCTTCCTGCTCGGCTACCGCGACGGCGCCAAGGTCTTCAGCGGCACGCGCTTCACCGGCACCGACTACGTGGGCCCTGTGGAGCGGATGATGCGGGTGCTGGTCGACGCGGGCTTCACCCCGCGCGCCGCCGCCCGCGCCTGGTTCATCGTCAACACCTACACGATGGGCTATGTGATCGAGGAGCAGTCCGTCTACCCCATACCCGGCGGTGAGCGCGACCCCGCCTACGACCTGGACGCCCGCGACCGTCGCCTGGAGGGGCATCCGCTCGCCATCGAGGCGGGCCGGGAGTTCTTCGCGGAGCTCGACGCCGGCTTCGAGGAGGGCCTGCGCGTGATCACCGCCGGCGTGGAGGCGACGCTGCTACCGCCCCACCGCTAGCCGCCCCGACTCCAGAGCCTTGCGCAGCAGCGGCGTCAGCCGCCGCTCCACGCAGCGGTGCAACAGCCACGCCAGCAGCAGCATCAGCACCACCGTCAGCAGGAACACCGCCCACGACGGCACCCCCAGCCCCCGGTGCAGCCCGCCGATCACCACCCACCCCAGATGCTCGTGCACCAGGTAGAAGGGGTACGTCAGCGCGCCCGCGAACGGCAGCCAACGCCAGTTCACCCGGCGGGCCTTGCCCAGCGCCACCGCCGCGACGGCCGCGTAGCCCAGCGCCAGGACGGCGATGATGACGAGGGGGGAGCGGTAGGAGAAGTAGCGCGGGTCCGGCGGGTGCCAGAGGCCCGTCACCGCGTAGTGCTGGCCCAGCAGGAAGCTCACCGCCACGATGCCCCACGCCAGGGCGTCGTGGCCGAAGCGGTGGATCAGATACAGGCCGATGCCGCCGATGAAGAACGACGCGTACTCCGGCATGAACACCACCCGCAGGAACTCCACATGGGACGCCGTCGTGACGACCGTCATCAACGTCCACACCGCGCAGAACAACACCACCCGCCGGCGCGTGGCCCCCGGCAGCACCACGAACAGCGCGAAGAGGGCGTAGAAGCGCACCTCCGCCCACAGCGTCCAGCACACCCCCAGCACCCGCTCGGCACCGGCCGGCTGCTGCAGCATGGTCAGGTTCACCAGTGCGTCGCTGGCCGAGACTGTCCGGTACGTCACCCACGGCAGCGCGAAGACCAGCGTGACCAGCACGATCGCGGCCCAGTAGGCGGGGTAGAGGCGGGCGGCACGCGAGGCGACGAACGAGCGCAGGGGACGGCCCCAGCCGCTCATGCAGATCACGAAGCCGCTGATGACGAAGAAGATCTGCACCCCCAGGCAGCCGTAGGCGAAGGCCGCCGACAGATGCGGGAACTCCTGCCGTGGCGAGGCGCCCCACGCCCGGCTGACGTCACCGTCCCGCCCGCCGTAGTGGTACGCCGCCACCATCAGCGCGGCCAGCAGCCGCAGCCCGTCCAGGGCGTACAGCCGCCCGGACGGCCCGGCGCCCCGCTTCCCTGTACGGGGTGCGGGCAGGGTGGGGGCGGGGCTTGTGAGCGTCATGCGGGCGTCACTCTTTTCGCTCTCGTCAGCCGTCGCTTGATGGCTCGCGCCCGTCGGGCCAGCTTGCGGACGGTGGGATTGCGGGGGAGGAAGGCGAGCTGGGCGGGGATGGCGCCCGGAAGCCCGAGCGTGGTGAGGCGGCGGCGCTTGAAGTAGCGCCAGGTGTGGGGGGTGAGCGAGGTGGACAAGTAGCGTTCGGCTGCTGGGCGCAGGGCCGGGTGGATCTGGGGTTGCATCGCGTAGCCGACTGCGGCGAGGAGGCCGCTGAGGTCGGGGGCGGGTGCGTCGGTGGCGTTGTGCCCACCCTCCCGAACGACTGCCCACAACGGGTCTTCCAGATCGGGCAGCAGCGCGTCGACGATGGTCACCGGCACGCGGTTGCTGTTCTGGTACGGCGTGAGCCGCTCCAGCAGCAGGTCGGTGCCGCACCGGGCGACGGGCAGCCCGTAGAAGGTGTTCGCGGTCAGCAGGGCGGTCGAGAAGCAGGCGACGACCAGCGCCGGCCGCAGCCGCTGGTAGACGACCTCCGCCGGCACGGGCGCGTCCAGGACCGTCAGGGCCACGTCGAGCCGGGCCGCCTCCTCCTCCAGCATCCGTGACCAGCGGGCCGGGGCCGAGGGGTGCGGCTTGAAGAGCACCGCGCGGTGGCCGCGCCCGGCCGCGCCGCGCAGCATCCGCACATGCAGCCGCTCCTCCTCCTCGGGCGTGAGGATGTCCAGCGCCGACAGGTACTGGCCGAGCAGCAGCGCCGCCCCCTCGGGGGCCGGCGGCAGGTGGCAGGCGGCCGCGTCGGCGAGCTCGGCCAGCACCTTGGTGAAGACCTCGCCCGGTACGACGTGCGAGGCGACCCCGAACTCCCGCAGCAGCAGCGGTTCGAGGCCGGGCACCAGGTCGAGGTGGAGGAGGCGGCCCACGCGCGTGCCGATCAGGGGGTCGAGCTTGCTGCGCGTGGGCCCGTAGCTCATCAGCCCGTCGGCGTAGACCTCCAGCGGCGCGTCGGGGAAGAGCTGGACCAGGGCGAGGGCCGGGTTGACCTGGATGGACTCCAGGACGATCGTCACCTCGTCCTCGCCGAGCCCCCACAGCAGCCGCAGGTGGCGCTCCCACAGCGGGGCGTCGTCCGGGCGCGGGGACCAGCCGGTGGGGTGGAAGGGGGCGATCGTCTCGTTCCACGACAGCACCGCGTCGAAGCGGGTACGCAGCCGCTCGAAGCCGGGCGCCTCGTCGAAGGCGGGCGTGGTCTCGGGGACTGCGGCGGTGTTGGCGACGAGCAGCAGCCTGCGGTCGGCCGACCCCAGCAGACCGGCGTCGATCGCGGCGGCGAGCGTGGCGGCCCCGTAGAGCGTCGAGGCGAGCAGGATCTGGGTGCGGCGGCGCGTGGTCATCGGGCGACTCCCCGCCCTGCTCGCACGCGCCGCGCCGGTACGGACGCCACCGGCCGGCGGCGCAGCCTGCGCAGCCGGGCGGCCCGATCCGCGTCCATGGAATTCAGGGCGTCCTTGAGAAGATCCTGCGGCAGTCTCTTCATGGCCGCCGCACACATCGAACGCAATGTTCTGGCGACCGCGGGTTCGAATCTTTCTTGGGAGCCCAGATGGTGCGCCATAATCGCGCAATACGTACGGACGGCCTTCGGCAGGAGTTTCTCCGCGTCCACGTCCCGCGCGGTTTCCTCGATCACCTGGTCGAACGCGCGCAGGAAGTCCAGCTGCCGTACGTCCCCGATTTGAGTGAGTGACGTCGCGATGCCGCGCCGGTAAAAGACGCCGAGCATTCCGGCGACGGCGAAGGAATCCGCCTCGCGGTGCAGCCGCCAGATCCACGGCCGGTCCTCGGCGGTCCGCAGCCCGTGCCGGAAGTGCAGCAGCCCCGCCTCCAGCAGGCGGCGGTGGTAGATGCCCGCCCACGCGTACGGGTAGTCCACGGACGTGGAGCGCTCGGCCGGCAGTATGGCCTCGCGCGGCCGCAGCGGCACGCCGCGCCGGCCGATCGGCACCCGGTGGATGGTGCGCGTACGGCCCACGCACTGGACGTGGTCGGTACGGACGAAGTCCACGCCCAGCTCCTCGATCACCGCCAGCAGCCGGGCGAGGTACCCGGGCGCGAGCCAGTCGTCGCCGTCGAGGAACGTGACGAACTCCCCGCGCGCCACCTCCAGACCCGTGTTGCGGGCGGTGGCCAGCCCCTCGTTCGTCCCGTGGCGCACCACCGCCGCCCCCGGCACCTCGCGCGCGGCGCGCTCCAGGAGGGCGGGGGTGCCATCCGTCGAACAGTCGTCGACGAGAATGAATTCGAAGTCCTCACGCGCGTTCGCACCCAGACTTCTCAGGGTGTCGGGGGCGTATGTCTGCACGTTGAAGAACGGCACGATGACGGAGAGCTTGACCACGCGCGTGACGCTATGTGGCGCCCCGGCATTCGTTCTGACGCGGGGCACAAGGAGAGGTGAACGAAGCACGGCGGATCGATGAACCGCCTTTGCCCGTCAACCGATTCGCCGACCGTCGGTGTGCTGTTTACCGGCTGTTGAAGCCCCGTTGGGCAACGAAACGGAATGGATTTCTATCGTCGGCGACGTGCCATCACGTGCTGAATGCCCGTCGCCGCCCCCACCACGGGTCGCCGTACTCGCGGACTCCGACACCCGGTGGAAATGGGGGGCGCTCACCGCGCACCGGCTCGCCCCCGGCGGACCCCTGGACGGCTGTCTCCTGCGAGGGCGCGCGACCCCCACGGTCCGCCAGCTCGCCGAGGTCGGCGTCCGCGCGGACGCGCTGCGCGAGGTCACCGGAGCGCAGTTCGCCGCCGCCGCCGGGCGGGAGCGGTACGACGTCGTCGTGCTGGCCTGCGTCGGCGGCGCGGTCCAGGCCATGCTGCACGCGCTGGGCCACGCCTGGGCGTCCGCGCCCACCCGGCCGGTCGTCGTCACCGGCTATGTCGGCGTCGTCTACGAAAAGCTCGCGGACGGCCTGCTGCTGCGGCACGGCGCGGACATCGTCCTCGCCAACTCCCGCCACGACGTGCGGCGTTTCCGCGCCGTCTACGCGGGCGTCGGCGCCCCGGCCGACAGCGTCACGGAATGCGCGCTGCCGTTCCTGGGCGGCGAGCGGTACGCCGGCGCGGCCCAAGGGCGCCCGTACACCGTGGTGTTCGCCGCCCAGCCCTCCGTGCCGGAGGGCCGCGCCGACCGCGCCTATCTGCTCGAACGCGCCGCCCGCCACGCCCGCACGCACCCTGAGCGTGATGTGCTGATCAAGCTGCGCAGCAGACCCGGTGAACACACCACACACATCGAGGAACACCCGTACCAGAAGCTGGCCGCCAGGGTCCCCGGCGGCCTGCCGCCCAACTGCCGCCTGGTCTACGGCCACATGAGCGAGGTCCTCGACCGTACCGATCTCCTGGTCACCGTCAGCTCCACGGCCGCCCTCGAATCCCTCCACCGCGCCGTACCCACCGCCGTCCTCACCGACCTCGGCATCCGCGAGACCCTGGGCAACCACCACTTCCTCGGCTCCGGCTGCCTCGCCTCCTGGGACGAGCTCGACGCCGGCCACCTGCCGGAACCCGACCCCCGGTGGACCGCGCGCCAGGGCGTCGCGGCCGACGGCACGTACGAGCACGCCTTCGACGCCGCCCGCGAGCGCATCGCGGACCTCACCGCCCGCACCGCCCTGCCGCCGCTCGCCCCCTACTACACCGCGCGCACCGCACCCGGCTACCTCCCCGCGATCCTCGCCCGCCACGGCTTCGACCCCCAGGGCCGCCCCCTGCCCGGGCGCGCGGCCCCCGCCCGCGAGGAGAGCGCCCTGCGCCGCGCCACCCGCGGCGCCCTGCGGGACGCCGCCCGTGGCGCGTACCGGCACGGCGTACAGCGCGTGGCGCCCGTCATCCGCCGGATGGGCGAGCTGTGACCCCGTCCCCCAAGGAGCACCCCATGTCCTCCGCAGTCCTGGCCGTCATCCCCGCCCGCGGCGGCTCCAAGGGGGTGCCCTCCAAGAACCTCGCCGCCGTCGGGGGCGTACCGCTCGTCGCCCGCGCGGTGCGCGCCTGCCGTGCGGCGCGCCTGGTCACGGACGTGGTCGTGTCCACCGACGACCCGGCCATCGCCGCCGCCGCGCGCGGCGCGGGCGCGGTGGTCGTCCAGCGGCCGCCGTCCCTCGCCGGGGACACCGCCACCAGCGAGGCGGCGGTGCTGCACGCGATGGACGCGTACGAGGCGATGTGCGGGCGGGGCGTCGGCACCGTGCTGCTGGTGCAGTGCACGAGTCCGTTCCTCACGACGGAGGACGTGGACGGTGTCGCTTCGGCTGTCGTCGAGGGTGGCGCGGACAGTGCTTTGACCGTGGCGCCGTTCCACGGGTTCGTGTGGCGGGACGAGGGCTCGGGTGGGGTGGTTGCCGCCGGTGGTTCCGTTGTGCCCACCCGTTCCGCCCTGCGGAACGATTGCCCACAACCAGGCGGCGCGCACGGCGTCAATCATGACGCTTCCCATCGGCCCCGGCGGCAGGATCGGCCCCAGGATCTTCTCGAGACCGGTGCCGCCTATGCCATGCGTGCCGACGGGTTCCGGGCCGCCGGGCACCGCTTCTTCGGGCGGACCGAGCTCGTACGGACCGAGGCCGCCCGCGTCCTGGAGATCGACGAGCCGCACGACCTCGACCGGGCCCGGGCCCTGGCACCGCTGCTCGACACCGACGGCGCCGCCCTGCCCACCCGGGAGGACGTCGACGCCGTCGTCCTCGACTTCGACGGCACCCAGACCGACGACCGCGTGCTCATCGACGCCGACGGCCGCGAGTTCGTCGCCGTCCACCGCGGCGACGGACTCGGCGTCGCCGCCCTGCGCCGGGCGGGGCTGGAGCTGCTGATCCTGTCCACCGAGACCAACCCCGTCGTCGCCGCGCGCGGCCGCAAGCTGCGCGTGCCCGTCGTCCACGGCACCGACCGCAAGGACATCGCCCTCAAGCGGTGGTGCGAAGAGCGTGGCATCGCCCCCGAGCGGGTGCTCTACGCCGGCAACGACGTCAACGACCTGCCCTGCTTCGGCCTCGTCGGCTGGCCCGTGGCCGTCGCCGACGCGCACGGCTCCGTACGCGGCGCCGCCCGCGCCGTGACCGCCGCACCCGGCGGCAGCGGCGCCGTCCGCGAGATCGCCACCTGGCTCCTGGGCCCCTCGCTGTCCGCCCTCTGACCGTCCCCTCACCTAAGGAACCGCCTCGCATGAGCCCCGTCAGCCACGCCCCGCACACCGGAATCGGCACCCGCACCCGCATCCTGGGCAACCGCCCCGTGGGCCCCGGCCACCCCGTCTACATCACCGGTGAGATCGGCATCAACCACAACGGCGACCTCGCCAACGCCTTCGCCCTCATCGACGCCGCCGCCGACGCCGGCTGCGACGCCGTGAAGTTCCAGAAGCGCACCCCCGAGGTCTGCACCCCGCGTGACCAGTGGGACCTCGAACGCGACACGCCGTGGGGCCGGATGCGGTACATCGACTACCGCCACCGGGTCGAATTCGGCGAGGACGACTACCGCGCCATCGACGAGCACTGCCGGGGCCGCGGCATCGACTGGTTCGCCTCCCCCTGGGACACCGGCTCCGTCGCCTTCCTGGAGCAGTTCGACGTCCCGGCCCACAAGGTCGCCTCCGCCTCCCTCACCGACGACGAACTGCTGCGCACCCTGCGCGCCACCGGCCGCACCATCGTGCTGTCGACCGGGATGTCCACCACGAAGCAGATCCGGCACGCCGTCGAGGTCCTCGGCAGCGAGAACATCGTGCTCTGCCACGCGACCTCCACCTACCCGGCCCGGGCCGCCGAGCTCAACCTCCGGGTGATCAACACCCTGATGGCCGAGTACCCCAACGTCCCCATCGGCTACTCCGGCCACGAGACCGGCCTGCAGACCACCCTCGCCGCCGTCGCCCTCGGCGCCGCCTTCGTCGAGCGGCACATCACCCTCGACCGCGCCATGTGGGGCTCCGACCAGGCCGCCTCCGTCGAACCCGGCGGACTGCAGCGGCTCGTGCGCGACATCCGCGTCGTCGAGGAGTCGCTGGGCGACGGCGTGAAGCGGGTGTACGACAGCGAGCTGGGCCCCATGCGCAAGCTGCGCCGCGTGCCCGGCGTCGTCGCCGAGGCGGGCGACCGCGAACCCGTCGCGGTCTGACGGGCGGCTCCCCGGTGACCTCACCCCAGGGGCCGGCCCCCGGCCCACCCGCCGGGCCGGCGGCCCCCACCCTGGCCTTCGTCGAGAGCCCGGTGCAGCTGCTGAACGTCCTCGAATGGGCGTACCGCACGGCCGCGCGCGACTGCGGCGCACCGGCCCCGGGCGCCGAACCGCCTGCGCTGTTCGCAGGAGTGCCGCGCCAGCCGGAACGCCGGGACATCACCCCGCTCGCGGGCGACCTCCTGGTCGTCGTCCTGGCCCCGCACGACCCGATGACCCGCGGCCAGCTGCGCCGGATGGCCGAGCTGGCCCGGGACCAGGGCCACCGGGTGCGCTGGGAGGAGGCCCGGGGCGGCCCGGGCGCGCCGCTGAGCACCGTCGGCTCCCTCGCCGGGCCGCTGCGCGGGGCCCGCCGCGTCGTCGTCGGCGACCCCTTCTCGCGGTACGTGCAGCTGCTGCTGACCCTCACCCGCGCCCGCGAGCTGGTCGTGGTGGACGACGGCACCGCGACCCTGGAGTTCGTCGCCCAACTCACCCGGGGCGAACGTCTCGTACGATGGCACCGCCGCTCCGCACTGGGGGCGCGCGGGCTTCTCTTCGCGCCGGTGGCTGCATCGGCGCGCCGGAAGCTCACGCCGAACAACCGCCGTTCGGTAGAGGTCTTCACCTCCATGCCCGTCGAACCGCCACCCGGAGTGACGGTCACGGCCAACGACTTCGCCTGGACCCGCGCCACCTACGGCCCACCCCGCCTCACCCGTGGCACCGACCTCGTGGGCACCTCCCTCGTCGAGACCGGCGTGGTCGACCCCGGGCGCTACCTCGACGCCGTCGCCGCCCTCGCCCGGACCCACGGCGCCACCCGCTACTTCGCCCACCGCCGGGAGAGCGCCGACAAGCTGCGCCGGATAGCCGCCGCCGTGGGCCTGGAGATCGTCCGGCCCGAGCTGCCCCTGGAGCTGGTCGCCCGGCGCGGCCCCATCGGCCGTACGGTCCTGAGCTTCCCCTCCACCGTGGTGCACACCCTGCCGCTGGCCCTGGCGGGCACGGGTGTGAGCGTCGCGGTGTGCGACATCGACCCCACCTGGCTCACCGAGCACGCCTCGCCCCGCGCCGAGGGCTTCCTGGCCGCGGTCACCGGCACCGCCCGCGATGTGCGCCGCTTGTCCCGGATACCCGTTCCGGCGGTGCGTGTCGCCGAAGGTACGCCGTAAATACGGGTCATACCCGTCGGCCGACCCATCCATGCGGCTGAACTTTTCTTGATTGAAGGACAGTTGCCCCATTCGGGGCTCTAACCTTCGCAGGGTGAATCATCTGATGCCCTGCGAAGCCGACCCCGAAACCGTCGAAGGTGAACTGCCCGGCGTGCTCCCCTCCGGACTGCGTGCCGAACTCATCGCGTTCCGGCGGGACTTGCATATGCACCCCGAGCTGGGGAACCGCGAGTTCCGCACCACCGCGGCGGTTCGGGCGAGGCTCGAGAAGGCCGGGCTCAGACCGCGCACGCTCACCAACGGCACCGGGCTCATCTGTGACATCGGCCGGGACGGCGCCTCGTACGCCGCCGCCGGCCGACCGGTGCTCGCCCTGCGCGCGGACCTCGACGCGCTGCCCATCCCGGACACCAAGACCGTCCCCTACCGCTCGACGATCCCCAAGATGGCCCACGCCTGCGGCCACGACGTGCACACCACCGTCGTCCTCGGCGCGGGCCTGGTCCTGGCGGACCTGGCCGCGCAGGGGCTGCTGCCCCACCCCGTCCGGCTGATCTTCCAGCCCGCCGAGGAGGTGCTGCCCGGCGGCGCGCTGGACGCCATCGAGTGCGGGGCGCTGGACGGGGTGGGCCGGATCCTCGCGCTGCACTGCGACCCCAAGGTCGAGGTCGGCAGGATCGGGCTGCGCGCGGGCGCGATCACTTCCGCCTGCGACCGGCTGGAGGTCGTGCTGGCCGGGCCCGGCGGTCACACCGCCCGCCCGCACCTGACCACGGACCTGGTGACGGCCGCCGCCCGGGTCGCCACCGACGTCCCCGCGCTGATCGCCCGGCGCGCCGACGCCCGCTCGGGGCTCTCGGTCACCTGGGGACGGCTGGAGACCGGCCACGCCTGCAACGTCATCCCGCAGCACGCCGAGCTCGGCGGCACCGTCCGCTGCCTCGACCTGCACACCTGGCGGGACGCGCCCGACCTGGTGCATGCCGCGGTGGACGAGATCGCCACCCTGCACCGCGCCAAGTCGGAGATCAACTACGTCCGCGGCGTGCCGCCCGTGGTCAACGATCCCGAGGTCACCGGCCTGCTGCGACGCGCCATGGCGGCGCGCCGGGGGCGGTACGCGGTGGAGGACACCGAGCAGAGCCTCGGTGGCGAGGATTTCTCCTGGTACCTCGAGCACGTGCCCGGCGCGATGGCCCGGCTGGGCGTCCGCCCGGTAGGCGATAACACCCGCCGTGACCTGCATTGCGGTGATTTCGACGTGGACGAGGAAGCGATCGAGGTCGGGGTGGAGCTGTTCACGGCCGCGGCTTTGCTGGACGGCAACCGAATGTAGGCAATTTGGTCAAGACTGGTTCGCGACGATCCGATAACGGCTTGTGGGCACCCCTTTTATCTGCATCTACGCGCGTTACGATTCCCGCGAACCAGCGCCAACGGAGGCGCTTCGAGTGAAGGGGCCCCTCGTGCGCCGGGTATCCACTATCGCTGTCGCGGGCATCACCACCGCGGCTCTCGCATTCACTCTCACCGCTTGTGGTGAGTCCTCGACCGAGTCCGGTGGGGGCAAGGACAAGGGTGCCGGTCTGGCGTTCGACGTCGGCGGCCGTGACGACCACTCCTTCAACGAGTCCGCCGCCCGTGGCGCGGACAAGGCGGAGAAGGAGCTGGGCGTCAAAACCAAGATGATGACCGCCAAGAACAACGAGACCGAGGCCGACCGCGAGCAGCGCCTGAACTCGCTGGCCGAGGCGGGCTACAACCCGGTCATCGGTGTCGGCTTCAGCTACTCCAAGTCGATCGAGAAGGTCGCCAAGGAGTTCCCGAAGACCACGTTCGCGGTCGTCGACTCCGTTGCTCCGGGCAACAACATCGACAGCATCACCTTCGGTGAGCACGAGGGCTCCTACCTCGCCGGCGTCGCCGCCGCGCTGAAGTCCAAGAGCAAGAAGGTCGGCTTCATCGGCGGTGTGAACAACGCCCTGATCCAGAAGTTCCAGGCCGGCTTCGAGCAGGGCGCCAAGGACACCGACTCCAAGGTCGAGGTGTTCTCGGAGTACCTGTACGCCAACAACGACAAGGGCTTCAACGACCCGGCGGCCGCCAAGGAGAAGGCCAAGGGCATGATGGACCGCGGCGCCGACGTGATCTACACCGCGGCCGGCCTCTCCGGCAACGGCTCGATCGAGGCCATCGCCGGCCAGAAGGGCGCCTGGGCGATCGGCGTCGACTCCGACCAGTACCAGCAGCCGGGCCTGGACAAGTACAAGGGCTCCATCCTCACCTCCGTCGTGAAGAACGTGGACGTGGCGGTCTTCGACCTCATCAAGAGCGTCAAGGACGGCAAGCCGCTCACGGGCGAGCACAAGTACCTGCTGAAGGAGGGCGGCGTGTCGCTGTCCACCTCCGGCGGTCAGATCGACGACATCAAGGACCAGATCGAGGCCGCGAAGAAGAAGATCGTGGACGGCACGGTCAAGGTCCGCACCTCCCCGTGATCGCAGGCCGGTACTGACCGGTCCGTAAGCGCCGGGCCCGGCAGCGAGGGTTGACTCCTCGCCGCCGGGCCCGTACATACGAGCCAACGCTACGCGCGTAGCACTCCGTTGACCCGTGTAGCGTCGCCCCCGCCCAGCCGGACCCCGCCGTTCCCCCGCACGGCCGAACCGGCTCCCCGCTCCCTTCCCCGAGGAGAGTGCGCCATCAAAGCGTCCACGAAAGAAACCAGCAGTACCGCCCCCGCGGTGGAACTCGCGGGTATCACCAAGCGGTTCCCCGGCGTCGTGGCCAACCACGACATCCACCTGACCGTGCGCCGCGGTACCGTCCACGCCCTCTGCGGCGAGAACGGTGCCGGCAAGTCGACCCTGATGAAGATCCTCTACGGCATGCAGAAGCCGGACGAGGGCACCATCACCCTGGACGGCGAGCAGGTCACCCTGCACACCCCCGCCGACGCCATCGCGCGTGGCATCGGCATGGTGCACCAGCACTTCATGCTGGCCGACAACCTCACGGTCCTCGAGAACGTCGTCCTCGGCGCCGAGAAGCTGTACGGCATCGGCAACAAGGCCCGCGCGAAGATCAAGGAGATCTCCGACGCGTACGGCCTGGGCGTGCGCCCCGACGTCCTCGTGGAGGACCTCGGCGTCGCCGACCGCCAGCGCGTGGAGATCCTCAAGGTCCTCTACCGCGGCGCCCGCACGCTGATCCTCGACGAGCCGACCGCCGTTCTGGTCCCGCAGGAGGTCGACGCGCTGTTCGACAACCTGCGCGAGCTCAAGGCCGAGGGCCTGACGGTCATCTTCATCTCGCACAAGCTGGGCGAGGTGCTGTCCGTCGCCGACGACATCACCGTCATCCGGCGCGGCACCACCGTGGGCACCGCCATCCCCAGCGAGACCACGCCCAAGCAGCTCGCCGAGCTGATGGTCGGCGAGGAGCTGCCCTCGCCGGAGACCCGTGAGTCCACGGTCACCGACGTGCCGATGCTCACCGTCGAGGGCCTGCACCTGTCGGCCACCGACCCCGACGGCGTCGTCCGCGCGGTGCTCGACGGCATCGCCTTCACCATCCACAAGGGCGAGGTCCTCGGCCTCGCGGGCGTGGAGGGCAACGGCCAGGCCGAGCTCGTCGAGGCCATCATGGGCATGCGGACCCCGGACGGCGGCACCGTCACGCTCGACGGCGCCGACATCACCCAGGCCCCGACGCGCAGCCGCCGTGAGGGTGGCATCGGGTACATCCCCGAGGACCGCCACCGCCACGGCCTGCTGCTCGAGGCGCCGCTGTGGGAGAACCGCATCCTCGGCCACGTCACCGAGAAGCCCAACAGCAAGGGCGGTCTCATCGACATCAAGGCCGCCCGCGCCGACACCGAGCGGATCGTGCGCGAGTACGACGTGCGCACGCCCGGCATCGACGTCACCGCGGCCTCGCTGTCCGGCGGCAACCAGCAGAAGCTGATCGTCGGCCGCGAGATGAGCCACCTGCCCAAGCTGCTGATCGCCGCGCACCCCACCCGGGGCGTGGACGTCGGCGCGCAGGCGCAGATCTGGGACCAGATCCGCGAGGCGCGCCGCGAGGGCCTGGCGGTCCTGCTGATCTCCGCCGACCTGGACGAGCTGATCGGGCTCTCCGACACCCTGCGGGTGATGTTCCGCGGCCGTCTGGTCGCCGACGCCGACCCCGCGACGATCACCCCGGAGGAGTTGGGCTCGGCCATGACCGGCGCAGCATCCGGCCACCTCGAGCACACCGAGGGCGCCGAGGCGCCCGGGGCCGGGGAAGCCACCGAGAACGACCGCGACAGCGAGACCCCGGAAGGCGGTGACTCGAAGTGAAGAAGTTCGACAAGAACAAGCTGATCCTGGGCTTCGCCGCCCCGGCACTGGCGATCGTCGCCGCCCTGGTGATCACCTCGGTCATCATCGCGGCCACCGGCAAGGACCCGTTCCATGCCTATGAGGTCATGGTCGACTTCGGCTCCAAGGCCGACAGCCAGGTCTGGATCATCAACAAGGCGACGCCGTACTACCTGTCGGCGCTGGCGGTGGCCATCGGCTTCCGGATGAACCTGTTCAACATCGGCGTGGACGGCCAGTACCGCATCGCGGCCTTCTTCGCCGCGGTCGTCGGTGGCGCGCTGACGCTGCCCGGTTTCATCCAGATCCCCGTCGTCATCCTCGTCGCGATGATCGTCGGTGCGATGTGGGCGGCCATCGCCGGTCTGCTGAAGACCACGCGTGGCGTCAGCGAGGTGATCAGCACGATCATGCTGAACGCCATCGGCGCCTCGGTCATCGGCTACTTCCTGCAGGACGGGCGGCTGGCGGAGAAGGAGGGCAACCTCATCCACACGCCCTACCTGCCCGACTCCGCGCACTTCTTCGAGATCCCGACCACGCCCAAGCCGATCTACGGCTTCGTCGTCGTCGCGGTGCTGGCCGGCCTGGCCTACTGGTTCGTGCTGAACCGTTCCCGCTTCGGCTTCGACCTGCGCACCGTCGGCCAGTCCGAGTCGGCCGCGCAGGCCAGCGGCGTCAACGTCAAGCGCATGGTGATCACCTCGATGGTGCTCTCCGGCGCCATGGCGGGCCTCGTCGGCATGCCGACCCTGCTCGGCGTCTCGTACAACTACGGCACCGACTTCCCCACCGGCATCGGTTTCACCGGTATCGCCATCGCGCTGCTCGGCCGCAACAACCCCATCGGCATGGCCCTGGCGGCCCTGCTCTGGGGCTTCCTGGAGCGCACCGGCACCCAGCTCGAGTTCGAGGGCTATGCCCAGGAGATCGTCGGCGTGATCCAGGGCGTCATCGTCCTGTGCGTCGTCATCGCCTACGAGATCGTGCGCCGGTACGGACTCAAGGTCCAGCAGCGCAAGGTCGGCGAGGAGCTCGCCGCCCAGGCCCGTAAGAGCGACAAGGCGGAGGTTTCCGCGTGAGTACCACCTTCACCTCCGCGCTCGCCGACCGGCTGAGCGGCAAGAACAAGGGCGGCAAGGAGCGGCGCAAGCTCTCCTACCCGATCATCCTGCTGGGCATCGCCGGCGCGCTGATCCTGCTGTCCGCGCTGCGTGTGATCACCGGCGCCGAGGACCTGACCTCCTCCGGTCAGTTCAGCGGCGCGCTGGGCGCGGCCGTGCCCATCGGCCTCGCGGGCCTGGGCGGCCTGTGGGCCGAGCGGGCGGGCGTCGTCAACATCGGCCTCGAAGGCATGATGATGCTCGGCACCTTCAGCGCCGGCTGGGTCGGCTGGCAGCACGGCCCGTGGGCCGCGGCGGCCGCCGGCATCATCGGCGGTGCGCTCGGCGGTCTCATCCACGCCGTCGCCACCGTCACCTTCAACGTGGACCACATCATCTCCGGTGTGGCCATCAACATCCTGGCGCTGGGCGTCACCCAGTACCTGGCCAAGCTGTGGTTCGGTGCCGAGGGCAGCGCGGCGCAGCAGGCGGGCGGCAACGACAAGCAGTCGCCCGTCATGGAGAACATGCCGCACTTCTCGATCCCGGGCCTGTCCGACTGGCTGGGCTCGATCGAGAAGCACCACTGGTTCCTCGTCTCCGACGCGGCCGGCATCCTCGACGGCCTGGTCACCGACGTGTCCTGGCTGACGATCGTCGCGGCGCTGCTGTTCGTCGGCACGTTCTTCGTGCTGTGGCGCTCCTCCTTCGGCCTTCGTCTGCGCTCCTGCGGCGAGAGCCCGGTGGCCGCCGAGTCCCTCGGCGTCAACGTCTACACCTACAAGTACGCGGCCGTGGTCGTCTCCGGTGCCCTCGCGGGCCTGGGCGGCGCGTTCCTGGCCATCGGCACGCACATGTACTCCGACGGCCAGACCGGTGGCCGCGGCTACATCGGCCTCGCCACGATGATCTTCGGTAACTGGCGGCCGGGCGGCGTGGCCATGGGAGCCGGCCTGTTCGGCTTCATGGACAGCCTCCAGCTGCGCTCGGGCGGCCCGACCGTCCACGCGCTGCTGCTGCTCGTCGCGGTGCTGCTGATCGGCCTGGCCCTGTGGCGCCTGAAGGCCGGCAAGAAGAAGCCCGCGATCATCAGCGGTGTCGTGGCCGTGGCGCTCATCGCCTGGTACGCGCTCACCAAGACCGTGCCGCTGGAGTTCGTCGACGCCACCCCGTACGTCGCGACGCTGCTGGTCCTCTCGCTCTCCGCGCAACGATTGCGGATGCCCAAGGCCAACGGCAAGCCGTACCGGAAGGGTCAAGGAAAGTGACCGACTCCCTCTGGGAGGGCCTGCGTGCGCGGGCCCGGGACGCCATGTCCCGGGCCTACGCCCCGTACTCCGGATTCCCCGTCGGCTCGGCGGCCCGGGTGGACGACGGCCGCGTCGTCACCGGCTGCAATGTGGAGAACGCCGCCTACGGCGTCGCCCTCTGCGCCGAGTGCGGCATGGTCTCCGAGCTGATCGCCACGGGCGGCGGCCGCCTGACGCACTTCACCTGCTGCGACCGCCACGGCAACATCCTGATGCCGTGCGGCCGCTGCCGTCAGCTGCTGTGGGAGCACGGCGGCCCGGAGCTGGCGGTGGACACCACCACGGGCATCCGCCCGCTGGCGGAGCTGCTGCCGGACGCGTTTGGGCCCGCCGACCTGAATCGTTGAAGATGTCCCTAAGCGCCGGACGGGCTGATGTTTCGGCCCGTCCGGGTCACTTTCCGGCCCCGGGAAGACCTGAGGACGCACGAACTTAAGGAAAATGTGCTGATGGACGCCATTTCCGTTATCCGCACCAAGCGTGACCGCGGCCGTCTGACCGACGAGCAGATCGACTGGATCATCGACGCCTACACCCGTGGTGAGGTCGCCGACGAGCAGATGTCCTCGCTCGCGATGGCGATCCTCCTCAACGGCATGGACCGCGCGGAGATCGCCCGCTGGACCGCCGCGATGATCAAGTCCGGTGAGCGCATGGACTTCTCGTCCCTGCCCGTGCCGACCTCGGACAAGCACTCCACCGGCGGCGTCGGCGACAAGATCACCCTGCCGCTGGCCCCGCTCGTCGCCGCCTGCGGCGCGGCCGTGCCGCAGCTGTCGGGCCGCGGCCTCGGCCACACGGGCGGCACGCTCGACAAGCTGGAGTCCATCCCGGGCTGGCGCGCCCTGCTCTCGAACGACGAGATGATGGACGTCCTGCGCAACGTCGGCTCCGTCATCTGCGCGGCCGGCGACGGCCTGGCCCCGGCCGACAAGAAGCTCTACGCGCTGCGCGACGTCACCGGCACGGTCGAGGCGATCCCGCTGATCGCCTCCTCGATCATGTCGAAGAAGATCGCGGAGGGCACCGGCTCGCTGGTCCTGGACGTGAAGGTCGGCTCCGGCGCGTTCATGAAGAACATCGCCGACGCCCGCGAGCTCGCCTCCACCATGGTCGGCCTCGGCACCGACCACGGCGTCAAGACCGTGGCCCTGCTCACCGACATGTCCACCCCACTGGGCCTCACCGCGGGCAACGCCCTCGAGGTCCGCGAGTCGGTGGAGGTCCTGGCGGGCGGCGGCCCGGCGGACGTCGTCGAGCTGACCCTGGCCCTGGCCCGCGAGATGCTGGACGCGGCCGGCCTGAAGGACGCCGACCCGGCGAAGGCCCTCGCCGACGGCTCCGCCATGGACCACTGGCGCCGCATGATCATCGCCCAGGGCGGCGACCCGGACGCGACCCTGCCGGTCGCCCGCGAGCAGCACGTCGTCACCGCCTCCGCCTCCGGTGTCCTCACCGCGCTCGACGCCTACGCCGTGGGCGTCTCCGCCTGGCGCCTGGGCGCCGGCCGGGCGCGCAAGGAGGACCCGGTGCAGGCCGGTGCGGGCATCGAGCTGCACGCCAAGCCGGGCGACACGGTCACCGCGGGCCAGCCGCTGATGACCCTCCACACGGACACCCCGGAGAAGTTCGACTACGCCTTGGCCGCGCTGGACGGCGGCGTCGAGATCTCCCCGGCGGGCACGGACTTCACCCCGAACCCGATCGTGCTGGACCGCATCGCGTAAGCACACCGCGTACGCGACGGAAAGCCCCCGCCCCCCGCGCGGGGGCTTTCCCCTTTCCCGGACTTCCCCGGGCTGCTTCGGGTTTCCCCGGGTTTCCCCGGGCCCCGTCACTCCCGGGCCGGTCAGCCGAAGACGTCGGCCACCAGCTGCAGGTCGAACGGGGCCGGGGCGAGCCGGTAGCCCTCCGGCGGCTCGACGCCCATCAGGTGGCGGACCAGGAAGTCCCACCGCCGCCGGGTCACGTAGTGCTCGTAGCCGAGGAAGAGGTGCTCCGCGCCCGGGACGATCAGCAGCTCGAAGTCCTTGTCGGCGGCTATGAGGCGGTCGACCAGCCGCATCGTCAGATGGGGGTGGACATTGTCGTCCATGCCGCCGTGGACCAGCAGCAGCTTGCCCTCCAACTGGTCGGCGATCTCCACGTTGGACGACCGGGCGTACGCCTCCTCGTCCTGGCCGTCATAGACCTCGGCCCACGCCGTGAGGTAGTTCCGGTTCTCGTGGTTGCCGGCCTCGGAGACGCCGACCTTGTAGACCTCGGGGAAGGCGCACATGGCCCGCACGGTCGCGAAGCCGCCGCCCGAGATGCCGAAGATCCCCACCCGGTCGAGGTCCATCCAGGGCCGGTCGGCGGCCAGTTGCCGCAGCGCGGCGACGTGGTCCTCCATGCCGCCGGCAGCGGCCAGGTTCCCGAACGAGGCGTCGTGGAACGCCTTGTCGCGGCCCGGCGTGCCCCGCCCGTCCAGCGCGACCACGACGAACCCGAGCGCGGCCACCGCCTCGGCGTCAAAGCCGAACGGCCCCGGCTCGAAGGACGCGGACACCCGCCGCATGTGCGGGCCGGGGTAGGGGTGGTCGATGACGGGGTAGCTCTTGTCGGGGTCGAAGCCGTGCGGCCGGTAGATCACCCCGTGGATGTCGGTGACACCGTCGGCCGCCTTGACCCGGAAGTGCTCCGGGGGCGTCCAGCCCGTGGCGATCAGCCCGCTGATGTCGGCACGCTCCAGCTCGACGAGCACCCGCCCGTCCCAGCCGCGCACGGTGATCGTGGGCGGCGTGTCCGGCGTGGACGCCGAGTCGACGAAGTACCGCCCGCTCCGCGGCACGGTGACGACGTGGTCCAGCTCGTCGTCGGTGATCCGCGCGAATCCCGACCCGTCCAGCCCGGCGCGGCACACGGACCTGCGGTACGGGTCGGCCGCCACCAGCCCGGAGGCGATGAAGTACACCACCCTCCGTTCCTCGTCGACGTGCAGGATCTCCTGCACCGCCCACTGACCCGAGGTCACCTGCCCACGCACCTCGCCGGTGTGGGCGTCGTACAGATACAGGTGGCCCCAGCCGTCGCGCTGGGAGTACCACAGCACCTCGTCCCCGCCGGAGAGCACGCGCACCGTGGGGGCGTGTGCCATGAGCTGGTGGGGCTCCACCCGCGTCTTACCGCTCTCGGTCAGCACCGTGCTGACCTCGCCGGTGGCGGCGTCGAACCGGTGCAGGCTCAGGGTGTGCACGTCCCGGGACTGGCTCAGGTAGTACACCGCCGAGCCGTCCTCGGCCCACCAGGCCCACTTGGTCGTGATCGGCGACATGAGCGTGATCGGCTCGGGCTCGGTGCGCGCCGGGACGGCCTCGCCCGTCGTCACGTCGAGGATGACGAAGCTGCCGAGCGGAAGCCGCTCGTCGCCGGGGAACGCGTACCGCTGCGTCAGCAGCCGTGGCGCGCCGCCGTCCGCCGGCATGGCCTCCACCAGGTGTGTGGTGCGCACCTCGCGCATGTCGGTGCGGTGGGTGAGCACGCGGGTCGAGTCGGGCGACCAGGCCAGGGCGGGCGGCAGATGGGGTACCCCGACCTTGTTCAGCAGGACGGTGGGGGAGAAGGGGCTGGTCCCGTAGGCGTTGTCGGCTTCGCCGTCGGTGGTCAGGGCCCGCTCGCTCCCGTCCTCGTAGGAGCGCACCCACAGGTCGTGGTCGCGCAGGAACACGGCCTGCTTGCCGTCGGGGGAGGTGACGTCCAGGAACCCGCCGGCCATTCGCGGCTCGGCCTTCTCGCACACATAGGTGTCGAGCGGGCACCGCCAGTGGGCGTCGAAGGCGTCGAACTCGACGGCGTCGTCGCACGGTTCGATGGCGGCGAAGGGCAGGGCGGCGGCGTCCACGTCCTGCCCGGAGGCGGCGGCCAGCGCGGCGGCCAGCCGCGCGTGGTCGAACGCCGGCTCACGGGTTCCGGCCGCCGGGTCGACGAGGATGAACCGCCGGCCGGCCGCGGTGTCGACGGTGTACCAGAAGCGGCCGTCGTCGCCGATCCACTGCGGCCTGACGCGGCCCCCGCGCACGAGCTGCGCGCGGTTGTGCCGCAGCAGTTTCTCGGCGGTCCGGTAGGCGGAGACGTCGAGGTGTTCGGTGTTCATTGAGATCCCCCGGGACGGTGGTGCGCACGCTGTACGCTTTCTTGCGAACACTGTACGCAGAGCGGAACGGTGTGCGCAACCCCCGTCCGGGGTGGGCTAATCTGGCCACGACGGAGAGGAGCCGCCATGACGGCCGATGACCAGCCGATTCCCTCGGTCTGGACCCGCCCGCCGCGTGGGCGGCGCGAGCAGCCCGCGCTGAGCCGGGACCAGATCGTGGCCGAGGCCATCCAGTTGCTCGACGCCGAGGGACTCGAGGCGCTGAGCATGCGCAAGCTCGGCACCCGCCTGGGCGCGGGCGCCACGTCCCTCTACCGGCACGTGGCGAACAAGGACGAGCTCATCGAGCTGGTCCTGGACGAGGTCTACGGCGAACTGCACCTGCCGGCCGACGCCGGCGAAGCCGACTGGCGCGAGGTCACCGCCGAAAGCGCCCACGCCATGCGGGCGATGATCCTGCGTCACCCGTGGCTCGCCTCCGTGCTCAGCCAGGTCGGCACGGCCTACCTCGGCCCGAATCTCATGCGACTCTCGGAGGACATGCTCACCCTGCTGGAGTCGGCGGGCTTCACCCTCAAAGAGGGCGAAAACGCCATGACCACCGTCTTCTCCTACGTCATCGGCATCACCAGCGCCGAGGCCGCGATGCTGACGACGCTCACCCGCAACGGCCGCACCGAAAACGAATGGGCCCAGCAGATGATTCCCGCAGCCCAGCAGGCCGTCGCGTCCTACCCGCGCCTCAGCGCGCTGTACGCGGAGTACGCCGGCAAGGACCCCAAGCAGACCCGCGACGAGGACTTCACCCGCGGCCTCGACCGCATCCTCGACGGCCTGGCCGCCTCCCGGCACGACAAGGGCTGAGACCAGGGCGGAGACAAGGGCTGAGACAAGGGCTGAGCACCTCCTCGTACCCGACCCTGCCGGGCACAGGATGTCGGGTCGGGCAGGGTGATCCCTTCCTAACGTGGTGCCCGAAAGGAAGGAGTCCACAGTGCTGGAGCGGCTGAACCGGGCCATGGACCACATCGACGCGCACCTCGACGGGCGCATCGACGTGGCCGAGCTGGCACGCATCGCGGTGACGTCCGAGTACCACTTCCGGCGGCTGTTCTCCGCGCTGGCCGGGATACCGCTGTCGGATTACGTCCGGCGCCGGCGTCTCACCGTCGCGGGCGCCGAAGTACTCGCCGGCGAGCGGACGCTGCTGGAGATCGCGGTGCGCTACGGCTACACCTCGGGGGAGGCGTTCGCACGGGCGTTCCGCGCGATGCACGGCGTCGGCCCCGGCGAGGTCAGACGCACCGGTGCGGCCCTGCAGTCCCAGCCACGGATGTCCTTCCGCCTCATCGTGGAAGGAAGCAGCAGCATGAAGTACCGGATCGTGGAGAAGGACGAGTTCCGTGTGGTCGGCAGGAAGGCCCGGGTCCCCCTCGTGTACGAGGGACTGAACCCCGCCATCGCCGACTTCATCCGGAGCATCGACCCGGAGACCCTGGAGCGCATACAGAACCTGTCCGACCAGAAGCCGCGGGGGATCATCTCCGCGACCGACAACCTCGACCCCTGCCGCACGGAGGGCAGCGAACTCGACTACTACCACGGCGTGGTGACCCACGCCGCCGCGCCCGAGGACATGGACGTCCTCGATGTCCCGGCCGGGACATGGGCCGTCTTCGAGAACTCCGGGCCGTTCCCGCAGACACTCCAGTACCTGTGGCGGGACGTGTACACCCAGTGGTTCCCGTCCAACCCGTACCGGAGCCGGCCCGGGCCCGAGATCCTGCGGACCCAGGTGTCGCAGGACGGAGCACAGGCGGACGCGGAGCTGTGGATTCCGGTGGAGCGGACCACGTCCTGACCCTCAGGGACCGATGATGTCCGTCGGGCGGGCACGGGGCCGCCCGACGGGCTTCGCCTAGGCTTGACGCACCTAGGGGGGAGGTCCACACCTTGTTGTCCGACAGCATGTGGAGCATCGGCGAGCTCGCCGAGCATGCGGGCGTCACCGTCAAGACCGTCCGTTTCTACTCCGACCGCGGCCTGCTGCCGGAAGCCGTCCGCAGCGCCGGCGGCCACCGCCGGTACGGGCCCGAAGCGCTCGACCGGCTCCGCCTGATCCGTGCGCTGCGCACCCTCGACCTGCCGGTGCCGGACGTGGGCCGGGTCCTCGAGCGTCAGGACGCGCTGGAGGACGTCGTCGCGGGGCAACTGCGGGAGCTCGGCTCGCAACTGGCCGCCCTGCGCTGGCGGGAAGCCGCCCTCCAACTGCTCCACGACTGCGCCCCCGGTGAGCGTGCCGAGCGGCTGCTCCTGATCGGCGGCATGACCACTCCGCCCAGTACGGCACCGCTGGCGCGCTTCTGGCGGCGCTGGCTGCCCGCACGGCTGCCGGCCCGGGTGGCCGCCTCGGTCATCGAACTGGCCGTCCCGCAGCCCCCGTCGGACCCGACACCCGCCCAAGTGCTGGCCTTCGCCCGGCTGCACGCCTTCACCTCCGCCCCCTGCCCCGGTACCGACCAGCCACAGCCCGCCGTCCACCGGCCCGACCAGGGCTACCGCCCTGCCCTGATCTACGAGGGCCTCACCGAGGCGTACGCGCTCGCCGCCGCCCCCATACGGGAGCGACGAGCACCCCACGAGGGCGAGGCGCTCGACTGTTTCGTCTCCGTCTACGCCCACGCGCGCGGCACCCGGGACACCCCGGCCTTCCGCCGTCACCTCAGCGGCCAGCTCGCCGCCGACCCCCGCATCGACCACTACTGGCAACTCACCGCCGAGGTCACCGGCTCGCCGGAGCCGACCCCCGGAGCCGCCCACGACTGGCTCTGCACCGCCCTGGAGGCCCAGACCGCCCCCTGATGCCGGAGGCGTCTCACCCCGTGGCCGCCGCCCGGGCACGTACCTCCCGTTCTGCCGCACTCGGCGCGGCGAGCGCCAGGCGACGGTGCGTGCGCCGGAGCATCATGCGCGCCATGAAGGGATGGACGCGGGACACCACCGCCCAGTAGAGCCGTCCGCGCGCCTTCGGATGCACGCGTACGACCGAACTGAGCGTGACCCGCCGCGCCTCCGCGTCCACCAGGAGCGACGCCCGGAAATCCAGGTGCCCGGCATCCTGACCGAGCACGATCTCGCGCTCCGCCCGGTCCGTTATGGGGATGCCCCGCAGCACGCCCTCCCAGGCCACCGGATCGAGCGGCATGCCGGGCGGCAGTTCCATCGCGTACGCGTCCCGGTAGTCAGCCTCGTCGAACCAGTCGACGGCCGTACGGACCAGCCGGGCGCCCGCCGGGAAGCCCACCGCCACGGGCCTGTCCCAGCCGAGCCGGTTGAGCAGCCGGACGCGGGGCGACCAGCGGACCGGGTCGGCCACCGGGCCCGTCGTCAGACGCTCGATGTTGTCGAAGAGCTCCTCGACCATCACGTCGTGCACGGGCCGAATCACGGCGTCCCACCGAAGCCGCTTCACGCCGCGCAGCTCCGCCTCCAGGACGTGGCGCACCCTGCACCGTTCGTCGGTGAGCGGCTCGACCGTCAGCTCGTGAAAGCCGTTGTCCGGCGCGGTGAAGTCGAAGCGGACGCGACGGCCGGGCTCGTACGCCGTCACGCTGTAGCGCACCGGGCCGTGACCGCCGGTCGCCCCCACGCCGAGCGGCCGGTCGAAGCGCATCGGAGACCAGGCCGGCACCGGAAAGACGGGGTCGTCGTCGGACGACAGGCGATCGAGCAGAGCCCCGACGGCGGCGGCCGACGCCCGGACGGTGCGCTCATGGACATTGCGTATCACGCTCATGACGTCCTCCAAGGAGGTCCATACGCTGACGTATGGTCAACCATACGCCACCGTACGTTCGCCGCTGCCGACCGGTCGGCGACTTCCTGGTCCCGCGCGGCCGGGACGACGGCGTGGGGCAGGCCCGCCGGCCGCACGGCGCCGTACTCCGTGAAGCGCCGGGTCCCACAACGGTCGCAGTACGACTCGCCTGCCGCGTGGGTCCAACCCGCGTTGTGCGCACAGTGGTTCACCAGGCGCCCCGCCGCGTAGGCGGTCACCGCGCGCGCCCGCGCCCGAGCAGGTGCGTGTCGCGGAAGTGACTGCGTACGGCCACGGTCGCGTCCACCACGGTTTCCTTGTCGCCCCCGGCCACGGCCGCGCGCCGGGCCGCCTCGAGTTCCGTGCACTGCGTGCAGGCGGCCGGTTTCGCGGGCGGTGCGCCGCCCAGCAGGAACCACATCGCCTTACCCGGCCCGGGGCCGTGCGTGCACACCCCCCACGCGTCCGCGCCGCGTTCGATCAACAGGAGGCCACGACCGCTCTCGTCCTCGGGCGGCGCCGCGTGCCGCCGCACGGGCAGCCCGGACGCCCCGTCGTGCACCAGCACGCGCAGCCGGCCCGGTCCGGTCCACTCCGCGGAGAGGGTGACCGGCGTCGTACAGCCTTTGGCCAGGCAGGCGTTGACCGCGTTCGTGACGGCCTCGGAGGTGAGCGCGACGGCGGTCTCGGTGAGGTCGGTTCTCCGTGCCGCCGCCAGCATGGTCCGCACCGTTTCGCGTGCCGCGCGGACCCATGCGGGGTGGGGTGGGAAGACGAGGGAGCAGTCGGGGGAGGGGTGGGGTGTACGCATGACGCGTCTCCAGGGTGGGGGTGGCTGGGGGCGGTGGCGTTGCCCACGCCAACGACCGTTGACCTGGGTGCACTTCCGCCTCGGCGCGTGCCGGTGAGTCGCGTCGACCGTAGTGAAAGGTTTCACACCCGAGCAATGAATCACTGGATAGTTGCCACGTGTGGGTGACGTGGACCTCGTTGAATGGACCCTTCCGGCAGGGCGTCGACAGACTGCCGCCAGCGAGGAGGAGGTCAGGGATGCCACCCAGAAAGCAGCCCAGCGAGCGGCAGCGCCGGCTCGGGGCGGAGCTGCGCAAGCTGCGTACGAGCGCGGGAATTTCGGGCGATCAGGCCGCAGTTCTGCTTGATGCCGACCGCGCGCGCATCAGCAACATCGAAACGGGGCGACTCGACGTGTCCAGGAACCGGCTTTACATGCTGCTGCGTGAATACGGCTGTCCGCCAGGGGCGTTGTTCGAAGGGCTCATGGAAATGGCCCAGGATTCAGGCAAGGGATGGTGGGACGAGTTCAGGGGTTCCGTGGCCCGCAGGGGCCTCGATCTTGCTGAACTGGAGTCACGGTCCAACAGCATCCGTGTTCACGACACGCTGAACATCCCGGGCATGCTCCAGACCGAAGAGTATGCACGCGCCATGATCGCTGCCATCGAGGGCAAGCATGAAAGCCTCGACCAGCGGGTGCAGTTCAGGACCGAGCGGCAGCGAATCCTGGGTGGGCTCCAGAAGTATCACGTTGTCATCCACGAGTCGGCCCTCCGGACGCGCGTCGGCAGTACCGAGACCATGCGGAGACAGCTGCTGAGGCTCATCGAGGTAGCCCGCTTGCCTCATGTGAGAGTGCAGATCTTCCCCTTTGAGCTGGGACCCTACTCGCCGCACGCCCGGTCCTTCATCCTCTTCGGAGGCTCCGCTCCGGAGCTGGACACGCTCTACCGGGAGTATCCGACGAGCGCGGACTTCATCGGGGATGGCCCCCGCATCACCGAGTACGCCAGAATGTTCGAGCGACTGGCTTCCCTGGCCCTCGCCCCCATCGACCCGGCGGCTGCTCCTGAGGCCCAGAAAGCCCGGAACTCACTGAGCCTGCTCCAGCATGTCTTGTATGAACTTGGATAGGTAGCCATATGTCTCGGCTCGAATGGCGCAAGTCATCGTTCAGCACAGGTGGAGACGGCGAATGCGTCGAAGTGTCCGCCAGCTCCGGCGGGCTCTTACGCCTCCGCGAGAGTGACCACCCCGCCGACGTCTTAACGACCACCCCACCCACCCTCGCCACCCTCCTCACCGGCATCAAAGCCGGACGGTTCGGCCAGGTCACACGTAGGTGAACTCCATGTCGTTGCTTCTCTCGCCGTCGCCGACGGCGACGACGTGCACCGTCCCCTCACCCGCGGGAACCGTGACGTCGAGTTCCGTGTGGCCGTCCGGGTAGCTCTCCTCAAACCAGTCGTTCTCGTTGAGTTCGGTGTCTCCCCAGAGCACCGTGGTGACGGTGTGCAGTTCGCCACTGATGGTGATCCACTGCTGGCCTTCCCGGCCTCGGGGAGGCTCGATGCTGTCGATGTGCAGGCTCATCACTGCGCCCTTTCGACGAAGAAACCTCATGGACCAGACCTCGTACCCACTGTTCGCCACGGTCCGGACCGTCGCAACTGCGGCGGGGGCCGTCAGTCGCCGATGTGCGGCTGCGCCCGGACCACGAAGCTCTCAAGGCCCTCCGGCGTGTGACGACGAAGGGCCCGCCCCCCACCGGTTCGGGGGGAGCGGGCCCAACGGTCCAGGACGATCGGCGATCAGGCGCGCACCATCCACCAGGCGCCGACGCCGTTGCACCCGCTCGCCATGAAGTTGGTGCTGCGGTAGCCGGGCGGGATGGGGGAGCCGGAGCAGGTCCATATGCCGTTGCGGACGAGCTGGTGGTACCAGGAACCGATGCCGTTGCAGCCACTGCGGTTGTAGTTCGTGGTGACGTAACCGGCCGGGATGGGCGAGCCGGCGCAGGTCCAGCGGCCGTCACGGGCGAGCTCGTGGTACCAGGCGCCGACGCCGTTGCATCCGCTGCGGTTGTAGTTGGTGATGACGTAGCCGGTCACGATCGGCGATCCGCCGCAGGTCCAGATGCCGTCGCGCACGGGCTCCTGGTACCAGGAACCAATGCCGTTGCATCCGCTGCGGTTGTAGTTGGTGATGACGTACCCGTCCGGGACGGGCGCCCCGGAGCAGGACCACCCACCGGGCTTCGACGCCCCGGTGGTCGCGGCGGTGGCCGTACCGGCGGCGGCGCCGGTGAGGGCGGCGGCGATCAGTGCGACTGTCCCCACGATCGCGGCGAGTCGGCCCCGGACGGCAGCCAGTGTCTTGCCGCTCCACAGGTGACCGAAATATCTGTCCAATTCACACCAGTCCTATCGACATGATCACTTCAGGTCTGTAGACGGCCAAGAACACCGGATGGCGCAATAAAAGTCACCCCGCCCGGCGCCGATTGTGAGAAGCGCGTCACAGCGCGTGAACGCCAACCTTGCGCTGCCGGAGCTGGTATGAGGGAACGTCAGGTTCCGGACCACGCGGCGGTACTCGTACGGGTGAACGAGGTTGGTGGACCAGCTGCGGGGCCGTTCGGCATGCTGGACTGTGGTGACATCGATCGAGGGGATCGCCATGAGCGCACTCACTGTCGACCAGTGGCCGGACAACGGCTTCGGCTGGGATGGGCTCGTCCGCGCCTGGGAGGAGCTCGAACCTCCTGAGGGCTGGAAGGCGGAGATCATTGAGGGGCTCATCACCTTGTCACCTGCGCCTGCCAACAAGCACAACGACATCACAGAGGAAATTCACCGCTCGTTGCACATGGGGATCCCGAGGGACTGGGGGGCTTACACGACACAGGCGGTGTCCGTGCCGTCGCGCAGCGGCCTCTTCATCCCGGACCTGGCTGTCGTGCCGAAGTCGGCGCTGAGGGAGCTGGCCGAGTCCGAGCACTACATTCCCGCTCGATCCACGTTGCTCATCGTGGAAGTCACGTCGAAATCAAGCCTCCGGCACGACCGTGTCAGCAAGCCCGCAGCGTATGCGCACGCAGGGGTGCCGTTGTATCTGCTCGTCGATCGGTGGGCGCAGGCCGGCCCGACCGTCACCCTCTACGGTGAGCCCAAGGGCGATCTCTACCGCGAACTACAGGTCGCGAAGTTCGGGGAGGAGATCCACCTCCCCGCGCCGTTCGACTTGGCCATCGAAACGGACGTTTTCCCCGCCAGCTGACCGCGAACGGCCCGCCCCCGCCTGTCCAGGCGACGGAGCGGGCCGTTCGGGTGCCGAAAAAGATCAGCGGCGGGACGACATGGCCACCACGCGCTGCCGGGCGATCGCCTTGCGGGTCGCGTACAGGGTGATCGACGCGGCGCCCACCATCGCGAGCAGGCCCAGGACCACCGTGCCGTCCCAGCCCGCCGAGCGGAAGGCGATGGCACCGAGCGTGCCGCCCACCGAGCTGCCCAGGTAGTAGGCCGTCTGGTAGAGGGCCGACGCCTGGGCGCGGCCCGTCTTCGCGGCGCGGCTGACGGAGGACGAGGCCACCGCGTGGCCGGCGAAGAAGCCGGCGGTGATGAGGACCAGGCCCAGCAGGACGGCCACCAGCGAGGTGCTCAGCGTCAGCAGCAGGCCCGCCGTCGTCGTGCCGACCGCCAGGTACAGCGCGCCGCGGCGGCCCAGGCGGCCGACCAGCCGGCCGGCCGCCGCCGACGAGACGGTGCCCACCAGGTAGATCAGGAAGATCGAGCCGACGACGCCCTGCGGGAGCGAGAACGGCGCGTCCGCCAGCCGGTAGCCGATGACCGTGTACACCGCGCCGAAGACGGTCATGAACAGCAGGCCGATGCCGTACAGGCGGCGCAGCAGCGGGTCGGAGAGGTGGGTGCCCAGCGTCCGGCCGAGGGACTTCACCGAGACCGCCGCCGGCGTGAAGTGGCGGGCCCGCGGGACCATCGCGCGGAAGACCACCGCGCACACCACGGCCAGCGCGCCGACCGCGGCGAGGCCCGCGCGCCAGCCCCAGGCCTGTGCCACCCAGCCGGCGAGGATCCGGCCGACCATGCCGCCGATGCTGTTGCCCGCGACGAACAGGCCGATCGCGCCGATCAGCGCCTTGGGGCGTACCTCCTCCGCCAGGTACGCCATCGCCGACGCCGGCACACCGGCCAGCGCGGCACCCTGCACCGTACGCAGCGCGACCAGCCAGCCCAGGCTGGGGGCGAACGGCACGAGCAGTGCCACGAGCGCGGCGACGCACAGCGCGGCGGTGATCATGGTCCGGCGCCCGTAGCGCTCGGAGAGCGCGCTGAGCGGGACGACCGCGAGGGCGAGGCCGCCGGTCGCGGCGGAAACGGTCCAGCTGGCCTGATCGGGCGTCACGCCGAGGTCGTCGGAGATCGCGGGGAGCAGGGCCTGCGTGGAGTAGAGCAGGGCGAAGGTGGCGACACCCGCGGCGAAGAGCGCGAAGCTCATCCGGCGGTAGCCGGGCCCGCCGGGGACCAGCCGGGTGTCGGTGTCATCGGAGGAGAGGGACGACGAGGCAGAGGCACCCGATCGCATGGTGACGACGGATGCCCCGGTATCGGCAGGAGGCATGCGGAAACCGTATGCAGCCTGCATCTGATGCGTCCAATGCACAGAATGGCGATAATCGATCACATGCAGCATGACCGCAGGTCACGAGCGCCTCTGTCACCCACTGGCAACAGGAGTGTTACCCAAAACTTTGACGGTACGCCAACGGCCGAGCTCGAAGCGGGCTCCTGGGCGACGACGCTCACGCCCCGCCTCGCCCAGTTCGTCGCCGTCGCGCGCCACGAGCACGTCACCCGTGCCGCGCAGCAGCTCGGCATGCCGCAGTCCACGCTGAGCCGGTCCATGGCCCGGCTCGAACACGACCTGGGTGTCGCGCTCTTCGCCCGCCACGGCCGTACGGTCTCGCTCACCGCGGCCGGCCGCACCTTCCTCGCCACCGTCGACCGCGCCCTGTCCGAGGTCGACCGCGCCGCCGAGTCCGTACGGGCCGACGCGGACCCCGCGGCCGGCAAGGTCGCGTTCGGGTTCCTGCACACGATGGGCTCCGAGACCGTACCCGAGCTCATCCGCGCCTTTCGAACCGATCACCCGCGCGTGCGCTTCCAGCTCGTCCAGAGCTACGGCGAGGCCATGATCGAGCGGCTGCGCGACGGCGAACTGGACCTGTGCCTGACCTCGCCGGTGCCGGACGAGCCCGGCCTGGTCGCCCGGCGGCTGGACGAGCAGAAGCTGCGGCTCGTCGTCCCGGACGACCACCCGCTGGCCGTCCGCAAGCGGATCCGGCTCGCGGAGGCGGCCGGGGAACTGTTCGTCACCCTCGAACCGGGCTACGGGCTCCGGCGCATCACCGACGCGCTGTGCGCGGAGGCGGGGTTCACCCCCAAGGTCGCCTTCGAGGGCGAGGACCCGGAGACGCTGCGCGGCCTGGTGGCCGCCGGGCTCGGGGTCGGCCTGCTGCCCCCGCCCGCCGTGCCGCGCCCGGACGTCGTCGAACTCACCGTCACCGCGCCGCGCGCCGTCCGCGAGATCGGTGTGGCGTGGCTGGACGGGCATCCGGACACGCCGCCGGTGGCGGCGTTCAAGCGGTTCCTGCTCTCGCGGCGGGGGCAGTTGCTGCCGCATCGGTGAGGGTGCCGGTGCCCGGTCAGTGCCGCAGGGACGAGCCGAAGCCCGAGGCCAGGGGCATGCGCAGGCCCAGGGGCGGGGGAGCGGCCAGGGCGTCCGCGACCGGGCGGGCGTAGGGGTGGCCGAACAGCGCGCCGCGCAGGAAATCGGCGGCCAGGGCCAGGACTTCGGTGCGGTGCTGGCGCAGCGCGTGCCCGTCGGAGTGGACCTCGAAGCGGCAGACGTCGCGGTTGACCTTCTTGGCCCGCTCCGCGAGCCGGTAGGACAGGTCCGGGTCCGTGCGCTCGTCGTTGGTGCCGTGCACCAGCATCACCTGCCGGCCCGAAAGCTGACGCACCGGTTCCGGGTCCAGGACCGCCTCCGGCTCGGGCAGCCAGGGGGCCAGCGCCAGGACCGCCGCGACGGCCGGGTGACCTGCGGCCCGCAGCGCGGCGCGGGCGCCCATGCCCGTACCGACCAGACAGATCGGTACGTCGCCGTAGCGGCGCACCACTTCGTCCGCCGCCCACAAGGCGTCCCGCACCGGATGCGCGGCGGAACCGTTCCACCCGCGGTGGCGGTAGCGGACGACGTGCACGACCAGGCCCTCGTCCGCGCCCGCCCGGCTCAGCCGGCGGGCCAGCGGCCGCTGCGCGGCCGGCGTCAGGAAGGAGGGGCGGCGTATTCCTGTGGCGCTGCCCTGGGGGAGCAGCAGGGCCACCGCGTGCACGGCGCTCATGGTGTCCCCGGCTCCGAGCGGCTTGCCGAGGCGGGCGGCCGCTTCCCGCGGGTCCGCCGGCCCTTCCGGATCTTGCTGCGGCAACGCTTGCTGCACCATGGCAGACAACGATGGCAGAAGGACGGGTGGTGTCCACCCCGCCTATGGGTCACCGTTCCGTATCGTTCGCCGACATCTACGCGCGTAGGGGCTAGAGTGCCGAAATGACGAGCGAGACCTTCTCCCAGCCGGCCTCCCAGCCGACCTCCGATCAGATCCGCCGCGCGCCCAAGGTGCTGCTCCACGACCACCTCGACGGCGGGCTGCGCCCCGGAACGGTCGTCGACCTCGCCGCCGCGGTCGGCTACGACAAGCTCCCCGAGACGGACCCGGACAAGCTGGGCGTCTGGTTCCGCGAAGCCGCCGACTCCGGCTCGCTGGAACGCTACCTGGAGACCTTCGCGCACACCTGCGCCGTCATGCAGACCCGCGAGGCGCTGGTCCGTGTGGCCGCGGAGTGCGCCGAGGACCTGGCCGAGGACGGCGTCGTCTACGCGGAAGTGCGCTACGCCCCCGAGCAGCACCTGGAGGCCGGGCTCACCCTCGAGCAGGTCGTCGAGGCCGTGAACGAGGGCTTCCGCGAGGGCGAGGCCCGGGCCCGGGCCAACGGTCACCGCATCCGCGTCGGCGCGCTGCTGACCGCCATGCGGCACGCCGCCCGCGCCCTGGAGATCGCCGAACTGGCGAATCGTTACCGCGACTCCGGCGTCGTCGGCTTCGACATCGCGGGCGCCGAGGCGGGCTTCCCTCCCACCCGCCACCTGGACGCGTTCGAGTACCTCAAGCGCGAGAACAACCACTTCACGATCCACGCGGGCGAGGCCTTCGGCCTGCCGTCGATCTGGCAGGCCCTGCAGTGGTGCGGCGCGGACCGGCTCGGCCACGGCGTGCGCATCATCGACGACATCGAGATCGCCGAGGACGGCACGGTCAAGCTGGGCCGGCTGGCCTCGTACGTGCGGGACAAGCGCATTCCGCTGGAAATGTGCCCGACGTCCAATCTCCAGACGGCTGCGGCGAGTTCATATGAAGAGCACCCGATCGGTCTTCTGCGAAAGCTGCACTTCCGGGCGACGGTGAATACCGATAATCGTCTGATGAGCGGTACCAGCATGAGCCTGGAATTCGAGCACCTGGTCAAGGCCTTCGGTTATTCGCTGGACGACATGCAGTGGTTCACCGTCAACGCCATGAAGTCGGCCTTCATCCCATTCGATGAACGTCTGGCCATGATCAACGACGTGATCAAGCCGGGTTACGCGGAGCTGAAGTCCGAGTGGCTGTTCCGTCAGACGGCGACCGGAACGGTCTGACCAGCAATTCCGTTTCGGGGTGACTCCGCCGGTCGACGGGCGGGGGAATTCGGTGAATGCGGCCGGGGCTTCGTGCCCCGGCCGTGTCATTGATTGCGGGCCGGCCCGGGTGGTGGCTAGGTTGCGGAGCCGCTCGGCTTTTCCCCGTCATCCCCGTCACGAGGACTGATCAGATGAAGCAGGCATCCCTCAAGGCCCTCGGCGTCGCCGCCGTCGGTGCCGTCATCGCCGTCGGCGCGGCGGGTTCCGCCTCCGCCGGCACGCTCGAGTCCGTCACCACGACCGCCACGGGTGTGGAGAAGGCCCTTCCGGTCGACGCGGCCGGTCAGCTCGTCCCGGCCGGTGGGCCGGTCGTGACCGCCGCGGACCGGGCGGTGAAGTCCGGGCTGCTGGAGCAGGCCGCCCACGCCCTCGACACCGCCCTCGCCCCCCACCTGCCCATCGACAAGCTCACGAGCGCCCCCAGGGACAACAAGGGCAACGCCGGCCTGCTCGGCGGCCTGCCCACCAAGGCCATCGCCCCCAACGGCATCTCCCTGCCGGGTCTGGGCACCCCCAACATCCGCTGACGGCGCTCACACGGGACGAACAGCGCGCTCACGGGACGAGCGACGCCGAACGGGCCGCGCACCCCACGGCGGGGGTGCGCGGCCCGCGGTGCCGGGCGGGGCCGCGGCGTCACCAGCCCTTGGCGGCGGCCCGGGAACTGCCCGCGGCGGGCATCAGGATCCACAGCGCGATGTAGAGCACGAACTGCGGGCCCGGCAGCAGACACGACAGCAGGAAGATCACCCGCATCGTCGTGCGGGAGGTGCCGAAGCGCTCGGCCAGACCCGCGCAGACGCCGGCGATCATCTTGTGGTTGCGGGGGCGGACCAGCGGAGCGGACATGGCAGCGACTCCTTCACGTCAAGGTGCCATCGGTGCGGGAACGTTTTCCCGATGACCTCAACGCTACGGCCGCCACCCCGGGCGGAGCGTCACTCTACGGAGCGATCCCGACCCTGGGGATCGTCGGGGTCAACCCCAGATCCGCCTCCTCCCGGCGGACGGTCCGGGTAGGTCCCACCTCGGCCCTGCGACGGAGCCGGGCCCGTACCGCGGGGACGACCGCCAGGTGCGCCACCGTCACACCGGTCACGTTCAGCAACAACGCGTCCACGTCCAGGACCTGGCCCACCACACCGCTCTGCACCACCTGCAGGGCCAGCGAGACCATCGCCGCGGTGAAGACCGTCCGGGCCAGCGAGACCGCCGTCGACGCCACGATCCGGCCCCCCGCCCAGGGCAACAGCACCCCCAGCGGCGCGAACGGCAGCACCCCGGCCGCAAGGGACCGCGTCGCGTCCCACGGACCCAGCGCCAGATCGGCCCGGATCGTGGCCAGCGGCTCCAGGTGCGCGGCGGACACCCAGGGGGCGGTCAGCGGTCGCAGAGCGAGCCAGCCGACCACCAGCAGATGGGCGGCCAGAAGGACACAGCCCGCCACGCGGTAGCGGTATCGGAGGGCGGGCGTACCGCCGTAGCCATGACGCTGCACGCCCCCCATGACGCGGTGCGCGGGGCGCGCGGTTCCGCAGCCGGGTACAGAGAGTCAGCGCCCGTTGTCATCAGGAGGCGCCACCGGTGCTCCGCACCGTCTCGGGATGGGTGCGCGTCTCCTCCGTGCACGTGTAGCCGCGGGGCTTGTCCTCGCCCGGACCGCCCAGGACCACCGTGCTGCGCCCGTCGGCCGCGGCCGTACCCGCGTAGGTGCACACGACCTGCGCCAGAGCCGGTGCCGGCAGCTCGTCCGGCGCCGTGTTCAGGCGCAGCGTCCGGTCGGGGTCGCCCTTGCGCGGCCCGCTGACCGTCAGCCGCTGGGGGACGTCCGTGGAGAACCCGGCCTCCTCCTCGACGGGCGCCGGCTGCCGCCGCAGCTCGTCCAGCAGCGCACGGGCGAGGGAGACGGCCTGGTCGTCCTCCTGGACGGCGACCACCCGGGTCACGGGGAGTAGCTGTGAGGTACACACGAGCTGGACGGAGATGGTGATGCTGCCCGGCGGCGGCGCACTGTGCGGGCCGGGGCGCATGACGCACGTCGCACGCGAGGGCGCGCTCCCGGCGTCCACCGGCACGGCCGTGCCCCGGATGCCGCAGCCGGCGACCGTGGACAGCACCGCCAGGCCCGTCGTCAGGACCGCCGTGCGGGTGATGGCGCGTCTCACTCCGCGCTCCCTTCCGCCGGACCGCCGGACGGGGCCCCGCCGTCGTTCTCGGAGCCGGAGTCGTCGCGGGGGAGGGTGAGGGTGAACACGGCGCCGCCTTCGGGGGAGTTCGCCGCGGTGATCTCGCCGCCGTGGATGTGGGCGTTCTCCAGCGCGATGGACAGGCCCAGACCGCTGCCCTCGGAACGCGGGCGCGAGGCACTCGCCTTGTAGAACCGGTCGAAGACGTGCGGCAGCACGTCCTCGGGGATGCCGGGGCCGTGGTCGCGCACCGCGATCACCAGGGCCTCGTCCGTCTGCCGCACGGACACCCGTACCGGGGAGCCGCCGTGCTTGAGGGCGTTGCCGATGAGGTTGGCGAGTATGACGTCCAGGCGGCGCGGGTCGAGCCGGGCCGTGATGCCGCGCTCCGCGTCCAGTTCCACGGCGTCCAGCCAGGCCCGCGCGTCGATGCACGCCGTGATCTGGTCGGCGATGTCCACGTCGTCCAGGACCAGCCGGGCCGTGCCGGCGTCGAAGCGGGTGACCTCCATCAGGTTCTCCACCAGGTCGTTGAGCCGACGGGTCTCGCTGACCACGAGCTGCACCGCGGGCGCGATCATGGGGTCGAGGTTGTCCGCCTCGTCCTCCAGCACCTCCGTCACGGCGGTGATCGCCGTGAGCGGGGTGCGCAGCTCGTGCGACATGTCGGCCACGAAGCGGCGGCTCGCCGCCTCCCGCGCGCTCAGCTCCTCGACCCGCTTCTGCAGCGACTCGGCCGTCTTGTTGAACGTACGGGACAGGTCGGCCAGCTCGTCCGTGCCGGACACCTGCAGCCGGGTGTCCAGCTTCCCCTCACCCAGCCGGCGCGCCGCGTCGCCGAGCCGCTGCACCGGCCGCAGCACCGTCGAGGCGGCGGCCTGGGCGAGCAGCGCGGAGCCGATCAGGGCCAGCCCCGTGGCGATGCCCAGCGACCAGGCGAGCGAGTTGAGGTCGGCCCGCTCGTTGTCCAGGGACTTCAGCAGATAGCCCGTCGGCCCGCCGCCGATCACCTTCGCGCCGCCGACCAGGTACGGCTTGCCGTCGAGCGTGATCCGCTGCCAGTACAGGTGGTACGGGTAGGGGTTGGAGTCGTCGACCTTCCGCTCCCGGTTGACGGCCGTCACCAGCGTCTTCGGCACGACGTCGAGCGTGAACAGATCCCGGTCCGAGGGCGCGGCGCAGTCGCCGCCGCCCTTGACCTTGCCGATCAGCAGCACCTCGTACTTCTGCGAGGTGGCCGCCATCCGGTCCGCGGCCTCCTGCAGCTCCGGGCAGGTCGGGGTCAGCGGCAGGGAGCCGGTGTTGTCCTGCAGCGACTTGCGGAAGTCGTCGAGAGCGGCGTTCTGCGTACGGGTGAGGACCGCGTCGCGGTTGAGCCAGTACGCGATGGCGGACGCCGACACGGCGGCGGCGAGGGCCACCAGCGCGAAGACGAGCATCAGCCGCAGCCGCAGGCTGATCCACCGCATGCTCAGCTTCATGACGTTCGTGGCCGCCGCCCAGCCCCGTACCCGACCGGGCTCTTCTGTCACTGTGTGCTCTCTGTCCTTCGCCCTACGGATGAACTACGACGTGATCGCCCGGCCGGGCACGCCCTACTGCGGGGCGTCCAGGCGGTAGCCGACCCCACGGACCGTACGGATCAGCGTCGGCGAGGACGGCACGTCCTCGACCTTCGCGCGCAGCCGCTGCACACAGGCGTCCACCAGCCGGGAGTCGCCGAGGTAGTCGTGCTCCCACACCAGCCGCAGCAACTGCTGCCGCGACAGCGCCTGTCCCGGCCGGCGGCTGAGCTCCAGCAGCAGCCGCAGCTCGGTCGGCGTCAGCTGGAGGTCCTGCCCGTTCTTGGTGACCGTCATCGCGGACCGGTCGATGACCAGCGAACCGAACGACGCCGAGTCGCTCGACTCCCGCTCCCCGCGGCGCAGCACGGCCCGGATGCGGGCGTCCAGCACCCGGCCCTGCACGGGCTTGACCACATAGTCGTCCGCACCGGACTCCAGGCCGACCACGACGTCGATGTCGTCATTGCGGGCGGTCAGCAAAATGATCGGCAGCTGGTCCGTGCGCCGGATCCGGCGGCACACCTCGAAACCGTCGATCCCGGGCAGCATCACGTCCAGCACGATCAGATCCGGCCGCTGCTCGCGCAGCATCTTCAGGCCGTCCTCACCCGTCGCCGCGGTCACCACACGGTGACCCTGGCGGGACAGGGAGAATTCGAGAGCCGTGCGGATGGCGTCGTCGTCCTCGATCAGCAACAGGAAAGGCACGGTGGTCATTCTGGCCTAAGACTGGCCGGTAGTTCGACAGAAGGACGCCGCAGCGACTCCCCGCGGTCCGGCAACAGCGGCGGCACGGCCTGTTGCAGGGCTGTGACAGTCGGCGGACAGCGCCATGAAACTGGCCCGGCAGGCTTCTGTTCACCGGGCAGTTCCCAGGGTCCGGGTCACTGACGGACCGAGCTGGCTCCACCGACGGGGGGCGCGAGATGAACACACTGCACAGCACCACGAACAGCGCAGTTCGCACGCGCCTTCACGACGCCGGCAGGAGCACGGAGAAGTCCGGTGCCGTGGGCGGGCGGGGGTGCGCTCGCGGTACCGGACGTACGGCACGGCCGCCGTACATGGTGGCCATCGACGCGATCGCGTACGGGGAGCCCACAGCAGGCGCGGGGGGCGCCTCGGGGGCCACGGGGGAGAAGAAGGCCGGCGGCGTGTCCCGGAGCGAGGCGGAGTTCACCGCCTACGTCCAGGAGCGCCGGGCCTCCCTGTACGCGACCGCGTACCACCTCACCGGTGACCGCCACGAGGCGGAGGACCTGCTGCAGAGCGCGCTGTTCTCGACCTACCGCGCCTGGGACAGGATCACCGACAAGGCGGCGGTCGGCGGCTACCTGCGCCGCACCATGACCAACCTGCACATCAGCGCCTGGCGGCGCCGCAAGCTCAACGAGTACCCGACCGAGGAGCTGCCGGAGACGGTCGGCGAGACGGACGCGATGCGCGGCACCGAACTGCGCGCCGTCCTGTGGCAGGCACTCGCCCGGCTGCCCGAGCTCCAGCGCACCATGCTCGTCCTCCGCTACTACGAGGGCCGTACGGACCCGGAGATCGCGGAGATCCTCGACATCAGCGTCGGCACCGTCAAGAGCAGCATCTGGCGCTCGCTGCGCCGACTGCGCGACGACGAGGTCATCGGCTCCGGCCGGGGCGTACGGGAGTCCTTCGGGGAACTCGTCGCCTAGCCGGTGACGGGGGCTCGGGGGAGCCCCCGGGGAACCAACGGGGGGAACACGGGGGAAGAGAGCGGGCGGGCAGCCGGGGGGACTGCCTCGCCCGCTCTCGCATGTGCCCGTCCGCATGTGCCCGTCGTGAAAGACGCGTCCGCGGCGTCGTGCCGGCGTCGTGCCGGCGTCGTGCCGGCGTCGTGCTCAGGAGTGGACGCTCTCACGCCGCCCGGCGGCGGCCGCGGCGATCCGGCCCATCGCCGTCTCCCTGCCGCAGGCGAACGCGCCGAGCGCCGTCTGGCGCGCCACGATGGCCCGTTCCGAGCGCATCAGGCGCAGGCCCCGGCGTATCAGGTACGGGACGGGCTTGCGGGCCTCGCGCAGGTCGCGCACCAGGCGGCGGCGGAACGTCGTCGAGGGACGGCCGCGCAGGCACAGGGCGTCGGCGAGGTGACCCAGGTCACGGCACTGGCCGATGATGTCGGCGGCGAAGATGCCCTCCGCGATGAACAGCGGAGTACGGCCGATGTCCAGCGCGCTCGCGCCCACCCGCGAACTGGTGGAGATGTCGTACAGCGGTACGTCCGTGCGGCTCGTCCGGCACAGGGCGTCGATCGCGGCGACGGCCGCCTCCGCGTCCCACGACAGGGGCGAGTCCCAGTCCGTGCCGCTGCCGTCTGCGAGCTGGGGAAGCGTCGGGTCGTGCGCCTCCTTGTAGAAGTCGTCGAGGTTGAGCACGGGCAGCCCGGTGCGGGCGGCCAGGGACGACTTCCCGGAACCGGACGGACCGGTGAGCAGGATGACGCGCGCGGGGGTCAGGAGGGATGTCACGGGACACCAGTGTGAGGCATTGAGCCGTATGGAGGATCCCCCCGGGTCGAGGCGTGCACGCATCGTCACCGCTTCGCTACGCTGCGCTGTCGAATCGATACCGCTCTTACCGTTCACACCCCTCACGTACCGGCAGGTGGTCATGGCCTCCCACGCACGTCACGCACGATCCGCGCCCGTACCTCCGCCACGCCGTCGGCGCACGCTGACGCGCGTGGGGCTGACCGTCTCGGCCGGCGCGGCGCTCGTCGCGGGCGGCGCCGCAGGCGCGAGCGCCGAGCCGCAGGCGCCGAAGGCCCAGCTCGCGCGCACCGACGTCGGTGCCGCGTTCGTCGGCACCGGCATCGCGCTGCAGAAGTCGGTACAGGGCCTGGCGCCGGTCGTGCAGACCTTCAAGTACCACCCGCTCGCGGCCACGCCCGTGGACCCGCTGAACAACGGCGCCCGCGCCCAGGTCGCCGACTTCAAGCCGGTCGGTACGCAGATGGTGACGTCCCCCGTCACGACCCGGGGGCAGGTGGGCGACCTGCCGCTGGTCGGCCAGGCCCTGGGCGCGCTGCAGGGCGGCAAGGGCGGCAAGGCCGGTCACTGAGGCACGCACACGACGACGGCGGCGGCGGTCCCCCGGCCGGGGAACCGCCGCCGTCGTCGTGCTGCCGGGCCGGCTCAGGCCGGCTCAGGCCGGCTCACGTTCGGCTCAGTAGGACGAGCCGCCCGCGCCCAGCGAACCCGTGGGGTGCCAGACGGTCTTCGTCTCCAGGAAAGCGGTCAGCCGGTCCGTACCCGGGTCGGCGGAGAAGTCCACAGCCTGTGGACGGACGACGCGCTTGAGGTTGTCGGCCGCGGCGATCTCCAGGGCCTTCGCCAGGTCGGCGTCGGCGCCGGCCAGATCGATCGCGTTGACGTCCTGGTGCGCGGCGAGCGACGGGGAGATCTCCGCGGTCCGGCCGGACAGGACGTTGACCACGCCGCCGGGCACGTCGGAGGTGGCCAGCACCTCGCCCAGCGACAGGGCCGGCAGCGGAGCCTTCTCGGACGCCACGACGATCACCGTGTTACCGGTGGCGATCACCGGGGCGATCACGGACACCAGGCCCAGGAACGAGGACTCCTGCGGCGCCAGGACGGCCACCACACCGGTGGGCTCGGGCGAGGAGACGTTGAAGAACGGCCCCGCGACCGGGTTGGTGCCACCGACGACCTGGGAGATCTTGTCGGTCCAGCCCGCGTACCAGACCCAGCGGTCGATCGCCGCGTCCACCTGGGCGGCGGCCTTGGCCTTCGACAGCCCCTCGGCGTCCGCGACCTCCGCGACGAACTGGTCCCGGCGGCCCTCGAGCATCTCCGCGACGCGGTAGAGCACCTGACCGCGGTTGTACGCCGTGGCGCCCGACCAGCCGCCGAACGCCTTGCGCGCCGCCACGACGGCGTCACGGGCGTCCTTGCGGGACGACAGGGGGGCGTTGGCGAGCCAGTTGCCCTTGGAGTCCGTCACCTCGTACACCCGCCCGCTCTCGGACCGGGGGAACTTGCCCCCGACGAACAGCTTGTAGGTCTTGAGAACACTCAACCGATCAGACATCGAGGTAGGCCTCCAGACCGTGGCGGCCGCCCTCGCGGCCGAAGCCCGACTCCTTGTAGCCGCCGAAGGGCGAGGTCGGGTCGAACTTGTTGAACGTGTTGGCCCAGATGACGCCGGCCCGCAGCTTGTCCGCGACGGCGAGCATGCGCGAACCCTTCTCGGTCCAGATGCCGGCCGACAGCCCGTACTGCGAGTTGTTGGCCTTGGCGACGGCCTCGCCCGGCGTGCGGAAGGTCAGCACGGACAGCACCGGGCCGAAGATCTCCTCGCGGGCGATGCGGTGCGCCTGGGTGACGTTCGTGAACAGCGTCGGCGCGAACCAGTAGCCGTGGCCCGGCAGCTCACAGGCCGGGGCCCAGCGCTCGGCACCCTCGGCCTCGCCGCTGTCGGCCAGGGCCTTGATACGGGCCAGCTGCTCGGCGGAGTTGATCGCGCCGACGTCGGTGTTCTTGTCCAGCGGGTCGCCGACGCGCAGGGTGGACATCCGCCGCTTGAGGGCGTCCAGCAGCTCGTCCTGGATCGACTCCTGCACCAGAAGGCGCGAGCCCGCGCAGCAGACCTGGCCCTGGTTGAAGAAGATGCCGTTGACGATGCCCTCGACGGCCTGGTCGACGGGGGCGTCGTCGAAGACGATGTTGGCGCCCTTGCCGCCCAGCTCGAGGGTGAGCTTCTTGTCCGTACCGGCCAGGGTGCGCGCGATCTCCTTGCCGACGCCGGTGGAGCCGGTGAAGGCGACCTTGTCGATGCCGTCGTGGGCCACCAGGGCGGCACCCGTGGAGCCGTCGCCGGTCAGGATGTTCACGACGCCCTTGGGCAGGCCCGCCTGGCGGCAGATGTCCGCGAAGAACAGCGCCGACAGCGGAGTGGTCTCCGCCGGCTTGAGCACCACGGTGTTGCCGGCGGCCAGCGCCGGAGCGATCTTCCACGCCAGCATCAGCAGCGGGAAGTTCCACGGGATGACCTGACCGGCGACGCCCAGCGCCTTCGGGTTCGGCCCGAAGCCGGCGTGGTCGAGCTTGTCGGCCCAGCCCGCGTAGTAGAAGAAGTGCGCGGCGACCAGCGGGAGGTCCGCGTCGCGGGTCTCCTTGATCGGCTTGCCGTTGTCGAGCGTCTCCAGGACGGCCAGCTCGCGCGAGCGCTCCTGGATGATCCGGGCGATGCGGAACAGGTACTTCGCGCGCTCCGCGCCCGGCAGGGCGGACCACTTCTCGAACGCCTTGCGGGCTGCCTTGACGGCCGCGTCCACGTCCTCGGCCGACGCCTGCGCGACCTCGGAGAGGACCTCCTCGGTGGAGGGGGAGACGGTCTTGAAGACCTTGCCGTCGGACGCCTCGCGGAACTCGCCGTCGACGAAGAGCCCGTAGGACGGGGCGATGTCGACGACCGCGCGCGACTCGGGCGCCGGTGCGTATTCAAAAGCCATGGTCAGTCCACCGTCACGTAGTCGGGACCGGAGTAGCGCCCGGTGCTCAGCTTCTGGCGCTGCATCAGCAGGTCGTTGAGGAGGCTGGAGGCGCCGAAGCGGAACCACTCGTTGGTCAGCCACTCCTCGCCCACGGTCTCGTTGACCAGCACCAGGAACTTCAGCGCGTCCTTGGTCGTGCGGATGCCTCCGGCGGGCTTCACACCGACCTGTACCCCGGTCGTGGCGCGGAAGTCGCGCACGGCCTCCAGCATCAGCAGGGTGTTCGCCGGGGTGGCGTTCACCGCGACCTTGCCGGTCGAGGTCTTGATGAAGTCGGCGCCCGCCAGCATGCCGAGCCAGGAGGCACGGCGGATGTTGTCGTACGTCGACAGCTCACCGGTCTCGAAGATGACCTTCAGCCGGGCGGCGGAGCCGTCTTCCCGGCGGCAGGCCGCCTTGACGGCCTTGATCTCCTCGAAGACGGACAGGTAGCGGCCGGCGAGGAAGGCACCCCGGTCGATCACCATGTCGATCTCGTCCGCGCCCGCGGCGACGGCGTCCGCCGTGTCCGCCAGCTTCACCGGCAGCGCGGCCCGGCCGGCCGGGAACGCGGTCGCGACGGACGCGACCTTCACGCCGGAGCCGGCGAGGGACCCGGCGGCGGTGGCCACCATGTCGGGGTAGACGCAGATCGCGGCGGTACGGGGGGTCCCGCGGTCCGTCGGGTCCGGGTTGACGGCCTTGGCGCACAGCGCCCGGACCTTGCCCGGGGTGTCCGCGCCCTCCAGGGTCGTCAGGTCGATCATGGAGATCGCCAGGTCGATGGCGTAAGCCTTCGCCGTCGTCTTGATCGAGCGGGTGCCGAGGGCCGCGGCGCGGGCCTCCAGCCCCACCGGGTCGACGCCCGGGAGGCCGTGCAGGAAGCGGCGCAGCGCACCGTCGGAGGCGGTCACGTCCGCCATCGACGCCAGTCGCTCGGCGGCTTCGTTGCCGTTTGAGGGAACTGTTGGGGGAGGGTGCATGGTCACCGGATGAGCATATCTACGCGCGTAGCGCGTGTCACCCCCTCGCGCGGCGGCAAAGCGCTGACCAGCAAGATCACTTGGCGGGACGGGCGGTGCGGCCGACGGTGTGCTTCCGTCTGACCTTAGCGTCCGATTCGGTCGGATACAGCCCGAAGAGGTATCTCATCTTCCACTTGCTGTTGATGTTTGGTGACAAAAAGCGGAAAGTTCGATCACTTGTGATCCATAGGCCTTTCTCAGCAGAACCGCACGACCTCTCCGGCCCCACCCGAACTGAGGGAAGCGGCATGCGCGTTCCCTTCTTCCCAGGCCTGAGACCGCCAGGAGTCCAGCATGTCAGCTTTGTCCCCGCGTCGCCGTAGCGCCCTCCGCGCCGTCGTCGCCTCCGCCGCCCTCGCCTCCGCCGTTCTGGCTCCGGCGACCGCCGCGTTCGCCGCCGAGCCGGCGGCGCCGGCTCCTGTGGCCCCTGCCGCTCCTGCCGCCAAGGCGGCGGAGCAGGCCACCGGTACGACCACGCCGGCGGCACCGGCCGGCACGGCCCAGAAGTCCGGGGAAGCGAAGACGCAGAAGACGGAGAAGACGGAGACGTCCGGGGCCGGCAAGAAGACCGAGGCCGGTACGCAGACCGAGCCCGAGAAGAAGGACGCCGCCACCCAGACCGACGCCGACAAGGGCGAGGGGAAGGGCGACGGGAAGACCGACGCCGTCAAGAAGTGCTCGGACGAGCAGGTCTACGGCACCTGGTGCCTGGTCCGCTCCACCACGCTGCCCGACGGCACGCCGGTCAACGTCTACTCGCGCGGCACCGAGACCCACCGGGCCGACATCATGTCCGGCACCACGGTCGTCAAGTCCGTCACCGCCAGCGGCAACCGCGACGCGCGCTTCACCTACAACGGCATGAGCATCACGCTCACCGCCCTGCGCGGCGACCTCGTCACGAAGACCCTCGACGACTACGTGTACGTCGGCATGGAGAAACTGCCGCAGGGCGGCGTGGTCCGTGTCTACAAGGTCGGCCCGAACCACTACCAGGGCCGGATCGCGCGCGGCGAGGCCGCCGGCGCGGCCCTCGTGATCTTCGACGCCGACGGCGAGGACGGCTACGCCGAGTACAAGGGCCAGCGCGTCAGGCTCGGCGCGGCCGACGGTGCCGTCACCGTCCAGGTCATGGCCGGCCCGAGCGGCACCACCCAGTGCACCGCCACCATCGAGGCGAACATCGGTGCCGGCACCATCGCCGTGCTGACCAACGGCCCCAAGGGGCCGCAGGTCCGTTACAAGGACGGTTCCGGCGACATCAGCGGCGTGATCATGGACCGTGAGCACCCGTCCGACGGCCGCACCGGCAAGATCGTCGACCCCGACGGCGCCCACCCCCGGCTCGTGACGAAGATGCAGGGCGGCGACTACCCCTCGGTCACGACGGACTTCCCGGTGGCGCCCGAGGGCTGCGGCGCGACCGGTGCCAAGGCCACCGGCTCCACCGGCGGCGCGGCCAAGGCCACCAACGCCTCCACCCAGCCGGGGTCGGCCGGTGTCGCCCAGACGAAGGCCGTGCCGCAGGGCGGCGTGGCGGCCGGGGCCGAGGGGGTGCGCGAGGACAACGAGACCGCGCTCCTCGCGGCCGGCGGCGCGCTCGCCTCGGTCGGCGCCGCGGGCGTCGCGTTCGCCGTCCTCCGCCGCCGCGCCGTCGGCGTCTGACCGCCCCTTCCCGGCCCACGAGGGCGGGCCGCCACCTCACCGGCGGCCCGCCCTCGTGCCGTAGCGCCCGTCAGGAGTTCCGCATGACCCAGCCCTCCGGCTCCCGCCGGCGCCGGTGCGGCGCGGCCGCGCTGCTCGTCGTCGCCCTCGGCGGCGGCCTGCTCGCCTGCGGCAGCCGCCCGGGCGACGCCGGCGCCCACGTGGCCGCGACCGCCGCACCCCGGCCCGCGACCACCGTCGCCCCGCTGCCCGCCTCCAAGCCCGTACGCCTCAGCGTGCCCGCCGCCTCGGTCGACACGGGCCCCCTCCTCGAGCTCGGGCTGGCCGACGACGGCACCGTCGAGGTGCCGTCCGTCGAGCAGGCCGACCGCATCGGCTGGTACGACAAGGGCGTCACGCCCGGCGAGACGGGCCCCGCCGTCCTCATCGGCCACTTCGACACCGCGAAGGGTCCGGCCGTCCTCAAGGACATCGCCAGGCTCAAGGTCGGCGACCCCATCACCGTCGGCCGCGCCGACGGCTCCACGGCCACGTTCACGGTCCGAGAGCTGCAGCAGGTCGACAAGAAGGACTTCCCCACCCGCAAGGTCTACGGCAACACCGACCGCCCCGAGCTCCGCCTGATCACCTGCGGCGGCGACCTGCGTGACGGCCACCGCCCGGACAACATCGTCGTCTACGCCGACCTCACCGCGACCTCCGGCGGGCGCTCCTAGCGTTGCCGTACCGCAATGTCCGGTACCCGGCGGGTCGGGCAGAATCGGCGCCATGACGAGTTCCCCGAAGGCCCCCGGTCAGGAATACGCCGAGCGGTGCTACCGGTCCCCCGCCGGCATCGGCGGAGGCGTGCTGCTGCTGGCGTTGGCCGCGTGGCTGGGCGGTGACGCGATCGCGAGCGGCGAGGGCGACACGCCGTGGCTCGCCCTGGCGGGACTGCTGTGGGCGGTGCCGCTGATCATCGCGTTCACGTTGCGGCCCGCGGTGTGGGCGGGGGAGGAGCGGCTGCTGGTGCGCAATCCGTTCCGCACGATCACGCTGCCGTGGGCCTCTGTCGAGGCCGTTCGCGCCGGGTACTCCAGTGAGGTGCTCGCCGGCGGGGCGAAGTACCAGCTCTGGGCGATCCCGGTGTCGCTGCGCCAGCGCAAGCGGGCGGCGCGGGCGAGTGCGCGCGGTGGCGAGGAGCCGTCGCGTGCGCCGTCGGACCAGGCGGTCCAGGAACTGGGCGAGCTCGCGGAGCGGTGCGCTTCGCGGGAGGGGGCGCGGGGGGAGCCGGCGGTTCGGTGGGCGTACGAACTGATCGTGCCGTCTGTGGTGGGGCTGGTGCTGCTCGTGGTGCTGGCCGCGGTTGGCTGACGCCGCCGTGGATGGGGCCCGCGCCTGCGGCGCGTGCCGCTCCCACCCACCCGCCCATGACTGGAACGGCGATGACGCCGTTGGGCCTTCCGGTCCGCAGCCGCCCACCGGCGGGAGGGGGCGGGGTGGTGCGGGTTCGTTGTTCCGTTGTGCCCACCCGTTCCGCCTTGCGGAACGATTGCCCACAACGGGGCGGAACGATTGCCCGCCCCGCCCCGACCCACCAGACGGCGTCAGATGCCCGCTGACCTCGACAGGTCCACCTTGATGGCTGCCAGGACCTCGGCGGCGTGCACGCGTGCGTCCGCCAGGGCGCTTGCCGCGGCTACCGGTACCACGACCTCCAGGTAGCACTTCAGCTTCGGCTCCGTGCCGCTCGGGCGCACGATGACCCGGGCCCCCGAGACCGTGCCCGACTCGTCACCCGACAGGTGGTACCGCAGGCCGTCGGTCGGCGGCAGCGACTCCGTACCCTTCGTCAGGTCCTCCGCCGACACCACGTGCAGCCCGGCCAGCACGGTCGGCGGCTGCTCCCGCAGGCGGCGCATCGCCGCCGCGATCAGCGACAGGTCCTCCACCCGCACCGAGAGCTGGTCCGTCGCGTGCAGGCCGTGCTCGACCGCCAGGTCGTCCAGCAGGTCGCTCAGCGTCCGCCCGGTCGCCTTGAGCTCCGCGGTCAGCTCCGCGACCAGCAGGGCCGCGGTGATGCCGTCCTTGTCCCGTACGCCCTCGGGGTCGACGCAGTAGCCCAGCGCCTCCTCGTACGCGTAGCGCAGGCCGTCCACGCGGGCGAGCCACTTGAAGCCGGTCAGCGTCTCCTCGTACGAGGCTCCGGCGGCGGCCGCCGCGATGCGGGAGAGCAGCGAGGACGAGACGATCGTCGTCGCGAACGTGCCGCGGGCGCTCTTGTGGACCAGGTGCGTGGCCAGCAGCGCGCCCACCTCGTCGCCGCGCAGCATCCGCCAGCCCTCGACGGTCTCCGGCGCCGGCACCGCCACGGCGCAGCGGTCGGCGTCCGGGTCGTTGGCGATGATGATGTCGGGCGACTCGCCCGCCGCCACCGCCGCACGGGCCGTCGCGAAGGCCAGGTCCATCGCGCCCGGCTCCTCCGGGTTCGGGAACGCCACCGTCGGGAAGTCCGGGTCCGGCTCGGCCTGCTCGGCGACCACCGTCGGCGCGGGGAAGCCCGCGCGGGCGAACGCGGCGGTCAGGACGTCACGGCCGACGCCGTGCATGGGCGTGTAGACCACGCCGACGTCGCGGGGGGAGCCGCCCGTCAGCACGGCGTCGGTGCGCTCCAGGTAGGCGCCGACCACGGCGTCCTCGCGGAGGGTCTCCCAGCCGGTGGAGAGCCGGGGCACGTCGGCCAGGCTCGCGACGGCCGCGATCTCGGCGGCGATCTCCGCGTCGGCGGGCGGCACGATCTGGGAGCCGTCGCCGAGGTAGACCTTGTAGCCGTTGTCGCGGGGCGGGTTGTGGCTCGCGGTGACCTCGATGCCGGCGACGGCGCCCAGGTGGCGGATCGCGAAGGCGAGGACGGGGGTGGGCAGCGGCTTGGGCAGCAGCGCCGCCTTCAGGCCGGCGCCCACCATGACCGCGGCGGTGTCGCGGGCGAAGTCGGCGGACTTGTAGCGGGCGTCGTAGCCGATGACGACCGTGCCGTTGGCGTGGCCCTGCTTCTTGAGGTACGCGGCGAGGCCCGCCGCGGCGCGGATGACCACCGCGCGGTTCATGCGCATGGGGCCGGCGCCGAGTTCGCCGCGGAGGCCGGCGGTGCCGAACTGCAGCGTGCCGGCGAAGCGGCTGCCGAGCTCGGTGAGGTCGCCGGCGTCGATGAGCTTGGCGAGCTCGTCGCGGGTTTCGGGGTCGGGGTCCTCGGCGAGCCAGGCCTGGGCCTGGGCGATGAGGTCTCGCTCCACGGTTCTCCTCCGGAGGTCTTTGGGGGTGCGCATGGGTGCGGGTGCGGGTGCGGTGCGTTTCGGGGCGGGGCCGGGGCGGGACGTGCCCTTCTGGGGGCTGCATGATTTACGGCGGATGAGGCCCAGCGTTGAGGGTGCCCCCAATGCCGCCGCAAATCACTCCCCCAGCTAGACGCTGGGGGTGCCCCCAACGCCCCCTGCCAGGGCCCATCCCACCCCGCCCCCTCACGCCGGTTCGACGGCGACCTGTTTGTGGGCAGTCGTTCCGCAGGGCGGAACGGGTGGGCACAAACGCGACCACCGGCCGCACGGTGTCACGCGCCGTAGGCGCGCAAAAGCCCCGCGCCGGAGGCGCGGGGCCTCCAGTGCGGAGTGGTCAAGCTCAGAGCTTGGGCAGAACCTGCGCGAGAAGGGAACCCATCCGCGAAGCGGCGTCGCGGCCGGCCTCGAGGACCTCCTCGTGGTTCAGCGGCTCGCCCGTCATGCCGGCGGCGAGGTTCGTCACGAGGGAGATGCCCAGGACCTCGGCACCGGCCTCGCGGGCCGCGATGGCCTCGAGCGTGGTCGACATGCCGACGAGGTCACCGCCGAGGGTGCGGACCATCTTGATCTCGGCCGGGGTCTCGTAGTGCGGGCCGGGCAGCTGGACGTAGACGCCCTCCTCGAGGCTGGCGTCCACCTCCTTGCACAGCGCGCGCAGGCGCGGCGAGTACAGGTCGGTGAGGTCGACGAAGTTCGCGCCGACGATCGGCGAGGTCGCCGTCATGTTGATGTGGTCGCTGATCAGCACCGGCTGGCCGGGGCGCATGCCCTCGCGCAGGCCGCCGCAGCCGTTGGTCAGGACGACGGTCTTGCAGCCGGCGGCGACGGAGGTGCGGACCCCGTGCACGACGGCGGCGACGCCGCGGCCCTCGTAGTAGTGCGTACGGCCGAGGAAGACGAGCGCGCGCTTGTCGTTGACCTTGTAGGAGCGGATCGTGCCCGCGTGGCCCGCGACGGCGGCGGCGGTGAAGCCGGGGAGCTCGGTGACCGGGAACTCGGCCTCGGGGGTGCCGAGCGCTTCGGTGGCGGGCACCCAGCCGGAGCCCATGACCAGGGCGACGTCGTGGGTCTCGGCGCCTGTGAGCTCGCGCAGGCGGGCGGCGGCGGCGTCGGCCGCGGCGTACGGGTCGGCCTGGATCTCGGGGGTAACTGATGCGTTCACGCGGACGAGGGTAACCGCTAATGGCCTACGCGCGTAGATGTCGCTGGTTACGGTGTTCCGATTGTTGCTTTGTGCTTTGCGACGAGATGGAATCGTCACCTTCAGCACGGGCGCTTGCGCAACTCCATGACGTAGTCGTGCGGAGCGCCGGCGGATTCCGCGGCGTCGGCGATCTCGCCGAGGTAGCGGGCGGAGGGCAGGCCGCCCTCGTAGCCGTTGAGGACATAGACCCAGGCTGGCTCCTCACCGTCGAGAGTGTGGACGCGGACACGCATGCGCCGGTAGATGTCCAGGCCGACACCCTCCCAACGGTCCATCGAGTCCTCGTCCATCGGGGCGATGTCGTAGAGGGCCACGAAGACCTGTGAGCGGGGGGCTTCCACGATGGTGGCGAGTGCGCCCTCCCAGCCCATCTGCTCCCCGCCGAACGTCAGTCGCCAGCCGTTGAGCCAACCGGTGCCGCGCAGCGGGGAGTGCGGTGCGCGGCGGGTCATCAGCCGCGCGTCGAGGTTGCCGGCGTACGCGGCGTAGAGCGACATGGTTCCGAGGGTACGTGAGTGAGGCGGGACGGCATTTGGGGTGGCAATCTCGAAGGGAGGTTCGTGCGGAACTTTCTGTCGGATTTCGTACAGAGGTCGCACAGATCAGCGTCGTAATCGCATAGGGAGGCCCCGGAAGGAGCCGCTTTGATGGGTGCGGGACAATGGAGTACGTGACTCGGATCGTGATCATCGGTGGCGGACCCGGCGGCTATGAGGCGGCGCTCGTCGCCGCGCAGCTCGGCGCGGAGGTGACCGTCGTCGACTGCGACGGTCTGGGTGGGGCGTCGGTACTCACCGACTGCGTGCCCTCGAAGACTCTCATCGCGACGGCGGAGGTGATGACGACCTTCGACTCCTCGTACGAGGAGCTGGGGATCATCGTCGCCGACGACACGCCGCCGCTGGAACAGGCCGCCGGTGTGGTGGGCGTGGACCTGGGCAAGGTCAACCGACGGGTCAAGCGCCTCGCGCTGGCCCAGTCGCACGACATCACGGCCTCGGTGACGCGGGCCGGCGGGCGGGTGCTGCGCGGTCGCGGGCGGCTGGAGCCGCAGCAGGCGCCGGACGGGTCGCGCCGGGTCGTGGTGACGGCCGCCGACGGGACCGAGGAGACGCTGGCCGCGGACGCCGTGCTGATCGCCACCGGTGCGCACCCCCGGGAGATCCCCGACGCGCTGCCGGACGGCGAGCGGATCCTGAACTGGACTCAGGTCTACGACCTGGACGAGCTCCCCGAGGAGCTCATCGTGGTCGGCTCCGGTGTGACCGGTGCCGAGTTCGCCGGCGCGTACCAGGCGCTGGGGTCCAAGGTGACGCTGGTGTCGTCGCGGGACCGGGTGCTGCCGGGTGAGGACCCGGACGCCGCCGCCGTCCTGGAGGACGTCTTCCGGCGGCGCGGCATGAACGTCATGGCGCGCTCCCGGGCGCAGTCCGCCAAGCGGGTGGGCGACCGGGTGGAGGTGACGCTCGCCGACGGGCGCGTCATCGGCGGCACGCACTGCCTGATGGCGGTCGGGTCCATCCCGAACACGGCGGGGATAGGGCTGGAGGAGGCCGGGATCCGGCTCAAGGAGTCCGGGCACATCTGGACGGACCGGGTCTCGCGGACCAGCGCGCCGGGCGTCTACGCCGCCGGTGACTGCACGGGCGTGCTCGCGCTGGCGTCGGTGGCGGCGATGCAGGGCCGGATCGCCATGTATCACTTCCTCGGCGACACGGTCGCGCCACTCAATCTCAAGGCTGTATCCGCGAACGTATTTACGGATCCGGAGATTGCTACGGTCGGGTATACGCAGGCCGATGTCGACAACGGTGTGATTGACGCCCGTGTCGTCAAGCTTCCGTTGCTGCGTAATCCGCGAGCGAAGATGCAAGGTATTCGGGACGGTTTTGTGAAGATGTTCTGCCGTCCCGGCACGGGCATCGTCGTGGGTGGTGTGGTCGTCTCGCCGCGGGCCAGCGAGCTCATTCACCCGATCTCGATCGCGGTCGACAACAACCTGACCGTGGAGCAGATCGCCAACGCCTTCACCGTCTACCCGTCGCTGTCCGGCTCCATCGCCGAGGTGGCGCGGCAGCTGCACACGCGCAAGACACAGCGGGAGGCGTAGGGACAGGGGACCGGGTGTTCCGGTTCCCTATACCACTCCTTGCACCGCACTACGGACAACTTCCGTTAATTGCTGCAACCTGCTGAAAACAGATGGTCGTTGGCGTTACTGTCGGTTTCGTGTTCGCTGCAGAACGTCGCCAATTGATCCTCGAAATGGTGCGGGCCAACGGAGCGGTTTCGCTCCGCGAGCTCGCCCGCGTCGTCCAGACCTCAGAAGTGACCGTACGGCGTGACGTGCGGGCGCTGGAGGCCGAAGGACTGCTCGACCGCCGGCACGGCGGTGCGGTGCTGCCGGGCGGTTTCACCAGGGAGTCCGGCTTCCCGCAGAAATCCCATCTAGCGACCGCCGAGAAGACGGCCATCGCCGATCTCGCGGCGAGCTTCGTCGAAGAGGGCGAGGCCGTCGTCGTCGGCGCCGGTACCACCACGCAGGAGCTGGCCCGCCGGCTCGCGCGGGTACCGGGTCTGACGGTGGTCACCAATTCCCTGCTCGTCGCCCAGGCGCTGGCCCATGCCAACCGCGTCGAGGTCGTCATGACCGGCGGCACCCTGCGCGGCTCCAACTACGCCCTGGTCGGCAGCGGTGCCGAACAGTCCCTGCAGGGGCTCCGGGTCACCCGGGCCTTCCTGTCCGGGAGCGGGCTGACCGCCGAGCGCGGGCTGTCCACGTCCAACATGCTCTCCGCGAGCGTGGACCGGGCGCTGGTGCAGGCCGCGGCGGAGGTGGTGGTCCTCGCGGACCACACCAAGCTGGGCACCGACACGATGTTCCAGACCGTACCCACGGACGTCATCACCAGACTCGTGACCGACGAGCCGCCCGCCCACGACGACCGGGCCGCCACCGAGCTCCAGGCGCTGGCCGACCAGGGTGTGCACATCTCCGTCGCCGGGCCCGGCGCGGGGTCGGGCTCCGGCGCCGGTGCCGTGCACGGTGACGCGGTCTCCCAGGCGGCCCGCCGCCGGGACGTGCCACCGTTGCCCGGACAGCGCAGAAACCTGCCCCTGGGTCACGGCCAGCCGGGCGGGCCGGGGCAGGGCGGCCCGCCGGGCGCGCAGCTGCGCAGCGCGGTGTCCCTGGACGGCCAGGCCACGGCCCGGGTCGCTGACCTGGCCCCGAGGCGGCGCTAGGCGGGGGTGCGCTGCGCCCTTATCCCCGTCAGCGTCAGGGTGAGCAGGCGGTCGGCCAACCCCGGGTCGTCCGGGGACTGTTCGACCGCCAGCGAAATGGCGTTGGTCAGCTGCATCAGGTCGACGATGTCCACGTCCTCGCGGATGGCGCCGGCCCGCTGCGCCCGGGCGAGCAGCGTGCTGCCCGCCTCGCGCATCGGCAGGCTGCACCGGGACATCGCGGACGCCTCGTCGGTCTGTGCGGCCATCAGGGCCCGTGACAGGCCGCGGTAGGTGCTGGCGTGGGCCACGATGGCCCGCAGCCAGGCGACGAGCGCCCGGCAGGGCTCGGGGGACGCCAGCAGCTCGCGGGAGCGGGCCAGCAGGCCGTCCACCTCGCCCTGGAAGACCGCGCTCATCAGCGCGGTGCGGTTGGGGAAGTGCCGGTAGAGGGTGCCGATGCCGACGCCGGCCCGTTTGGCGATGTCCTCCAGCGAGGCGTCCGTGCCGTGCTCGGTGAACGCCGTACGGGCCTCCACGAGCAGCCGCTCGTAGTTGCGCCGGGCGTCCGCGCGCATAGGTCGTGGTGACGTCTGCGCCGCGTCGGTCGCCATTGGGTCAGTCCTCCCGATCGGTGGCCGCAGTGCCGGCCTCAGGTCCCACAGTCCCCGTCAGTCAAGGATGCCAGGCCGGTGTGCGCGCCGGTCCATGAATGCCCACGGGCCCCGGCCTGTGCGGCCGGGGCCCGTGGGCGCTGCGGAGCCGGGATCAGTCCTTGATCTCGCAGATGACGGCGCCGGAGGAGACGGACGCGCCGATCTCGGCCGTGATGCCCTTGATGGTGCCCGAGCGGTGGGCGTTGAGGGGCTGCTCCATCTTCATGGCCTCCAGGACCACGACGAGGTCGCCCTCGTTGACCTGCTGGCCCTCCTCGACGGCCACCTTGACGATGGTGCCCTGCATCGGGGAGGCCAGGGCGTCGCCGGAGGCGGCGGAGCCGGACTTCTTCGCGGCGCGGCGCTTGGGCTTGGCCCCGCCGGCCGCGGCGGTGCGGGCGATGGTCATGCCGAGGGAGGAGGGCAGGGAGACCTCCAGGCGCTTGCCGCCCACCTCGACGATCACCGTCTCGCGGCCCGGGGCCTCCTCGTCCTCCTCCGCCGTCGCGCCGGCGAACGGCGCGATGGTGTTCTCGAACTCGGTCTCGATCCAGCGGGTGTGGACCCGGAAGGGGTCCGCGGTGAAGTCGGGGTCGGCGACGACGGCCCGGTGGAAGGGGATGGCCGTGGCCATGCCCTCGACCTGGAACTCCGCCAGGGCACGGGCCGCGCGCTGCAGGGCCTGCTCGCGGGTGGCGCCGGTGACGATCAGCTTGGCCAGCAGCGAGTCCCAGGCCGGGCCGATGACCGAGCCCGACTCCACGCCCGCGTCCAGCCGCACGCCGGGACCGCTCGGGGCCTCGAAGCGGGTGACGGTGCCCGGGGCGGGCAGGAAGCCCCGGCCCGGGTCCTCGCCGTTGATGCGGAACTCGAAGGAGTGGCCGCGCCGCGGCGGGTCGTCGTAGCCCAGCTCCTCGCCGTCGGCGATGCGGAACATCTCCCGGACCAGGTCGATGCCGGTGACCTCTTCGGTGACCGGGTGCTCGACCTGCAGCCGGGTGTTGACCTCCAGGAAGGAGATCGTGCCGTCCTGGCCGACCAGGAATTCGCAGGTGCCGGCGCCCTCGTAGCCCGCCTCGCGCAGGATGGCCTTCGAGGCGCGGTACAGCTCCGCGTTCTGTTCCTCGGACAGGAACGGCGCGGGGGCCTCCTCGACGAGCTTCTGGTGGCGGCGCTGCAGCGAGCAGTCACGGGTGGAGACCACGACCACGTTGCCGTGCTTGTCGGCCAGGCACTGGGTCTCGACGTGGCGCGGGCGGTCCAGATAGCGCTCGACGAAGCACTCGCCCCGGCCGAAGGCCGCGACGGCCTCACGGACGGCCGAGTCGTAGAGCTCGGGCACCTCTTCGAGCGTGCGGGCGACCTTCAGGCCGCGTCCGCCGCCGCCGAAGGCGGCCTTGATGGCGATCGGCAGGCCGTGCTCCTCGGCGAAGGCCACGACCTCCTGCGCACCCGAGACGGGGTCGGCGGTGCCGGCGACCAGCGGCGCGCCCGCCCGCTGGGCGATGTGACGGGCCGCCACCTTGTCGCCCAGGTCGCGGATGGCCTGCGGGGGCGGGCCGATCCAGGTCAGGCCGGCGTCGATGACCGCCTGCGCGAACTCGGCGTTCTCCGAGAGAAAGCCGTAGCCCGGGTGGATGGCGTCCGCGCCGGACTCGGCGGCGGCGGCAAGGACCTTGGCCATGTCGAGGTAGCTGGTCGCGGGAGTGTCACCACCCAGCGCGTAGGCCTCGTCGGCCGCGCGGACATGCAACGCGTCGCGGTCGGGGTCGGCGTAGACCGCCACACTTCCGATCCCCGCATCCCGGCATGCACGAGCGACGCGGACAGCGATTTCGCCACGGTTGGCGATGAGCACCTTGCGCACGATGGCTCCCTCCTTGAAACAAGGTGAGTTTAGGTACTGGCGACACTCTGTGCCGACCCGACTTCGAGGGTGACCTTGCCCACACGGAGCGTGAAGGGGGAGCCGTGTGCGGGCCGAAGTCCCCAGATCATCCACGGTACGCCGGGTTTCCCCGCCTGCCGATCGCGCGAAGGTGTGGTCAAGCTCTCGGGGGCCGGGGAGGGGCGGTGAGGCCGTTTCTTAGTGGAGTCCCTACAAATGGGTGACACAAAGTTTGCGTGCCGTCCCGGACGGTAGGGCCTCCTGCCGGAGGTTTACCCGCCAGTAGAGCCACTGATGTCGGCCGTCCCCTGGAACGTGGCCGCCTCCGCCGCGACCTGCCGCAGCGCCTCGGCCACCTGGTGCCCCCGCCGGTGGAACTCCTCCAACGGCAGCGCCGCGGAGACCGCGGTGGGCGCCCCGGCGGCGGGCACCGGCACCGCCACGCACGCCACGCCGGGCGCGCACTCCTCGACCTCCACGGCCACCCCTTCATGTCTCACCCGGCGCAGCTGCACGTCCAGCCGCTCCGGTGAGGTGATCGTGTGCGGGGTGATCGCCCGCATCCCGGACGCCGCCAGATAGCGCAGCCGGGCGGCCCGGGGCAGGGCCGCCAGCAGGACCTTGCCGTGGGCGGTGGCGTGGCCGGTGGTGTCCTGGCCGACCGTGAAGCCGCCGGTGGCCGGGTGGGAGGCGGTCGCCGCGGCGAGCACGGCGATGCCGCCGTCGCGGTAGGTGCTGAAGTAGGTGTCCACGCCGGCCGCCCGGCGGGTCCTGTGCAGCAGCTCCTGCACCTCGCCGCTCATCCGCATCTGGCGCTGGAAGGCGAGGTGCAGGGACGGCACGCGGTAGCCCAGGACGTAGCCGGCGGGCGTGCGCACCAGGTGGCCGCGGGCGGTGAGGGTGCCCAGCAGCTCGTAGACCGTGGACAGGCCGCAGCCCAGCCGCCGGGCGAGGGCCTTGGCGGGTACGGGCCCGTCGGACGCGGCGACGGCGTCCAGGACGTCCAGGGCGCGGTCCACGGACTGCGGCATGAGGGGCGGGCTCCTTACGGGGAGGCGGTACGGGCGGACCTCCCAGCCTCGCACAGGGGCCGGGACGGTCCGGGTGGCCACCGCGGGCGTGCGGAGCGGGGGCGGGAATCCTCGGTCCGGTACGCCAGTTGCGGAGGGTGAAACTCTGGGTGGGGGTGAACTGCCGCTGTTCTGTGGGCGGTTACCCTCCTGGTGGAGGCGAACGTGACCGAAATACCCTGACATCGTTGATGAAGTCATGATCAAGCGCATCGCTGCCGCTGCCGTCCTGGCCGGCGCCGCTCTGTCCATGTCCTCCACCGCGACCGCCTCGGCCGCGCCCGTCGCGCCGACGCCGGTGGCGCCGCCGCCGACGACGTCGAACGCGGGCCCGGTCAGCGTCACCGACCCGTCGCAGGGCACCCCGACGGATGCCCCGACGAAGGACGCCCCGCGCAAGGGCGCTCCCGCGAAGGGTGCGCCGGCGAAGGGCGCCCCGGGCAAGGCGGCCCCCTCCAAGGCCGCTCCGGGCAAGGGTGCTCCGGCCAAGGCCGCTCCGGGCAAGGGCGCCCCGGCCAAGGCCGCTCCGGCCAAGGCCGCACCCACCAAGAGCGCGCCGGCCAAGCCGGCCCCCGCCAAGGTCCCGCCGGCCAAGAGCGCTCCCCCGAAGGCCGCCCCCGTCAAGGGCGCGCCGGGGCCGCAGGCCGGGCCGTCCGGGGTGCAGCCCCCCAAGGGGATGCCCAGCCCCCAGGACATGGCCCCCTCGCAGGACCAGAGCCTCTACCCCGGCGTCGTCAACGGGCTCGGCAAGCTCGACCAGCTCAGCCAGCTGAAGGAAGTCGGCCAGGCCACGAACGCCCTGCCGCTGTAGGGGCTACGCCCGCGAGGGCTACGCCCACAGGTCGGTGATGCCGGTCCCCAGCTCCGCCAGCAGCTCGCGCAGCAGCGGCAGCGACAGGCCGATGACGTTGCCGGGATCGCCGTCGATGCCCCGGACGAACGGTGCGGAACGGCCGTCGAGGGTGAAGGCGCCCGCGACGTGCAGCGGCTCGCCCGAGGCCACGTACGCGGCGATCTCGGCATCGGACGGCTCGCCGAAGCGGACGGTGGTCGAGGCGGTCGCCGAGGCCCGGCGGCCGGTGGCGGTGTCGATGACGCAGTGGCCGGTGCGCAGGACGCCGGAGCGGCCGCGCATCGCCTTCCAGCGGGCGGTGGCCTCCTCGGCGTCGGCCGGCTTGCCGAGCGCCTGGCCGTCCAGCTCCAGCACCGAGTCGCAGCCCACGACCAGCGCCCCCGCCGCCGCCTCCTGGCCGGCGACGGCCGCGGCCTTGGCCTCGGCGAGGACCAGGGCCAGCGCGGCGGGGGTCGGGGCGTCGAGCGCGTCCTCGTCCACCCCGCTGACGATCACCTCGGGGGCCAGCCCGGCCTGGCGCAGCAGGCCGAGGCGGGCGGGGGACTGGGAGGCGAGGACGAGGCGGCGGCGGGTGCTGTCGGTCATACGGGCCAGCCTAAGGGCGGCACGGGGCGTCACTTGTCGAGGACGGCCCGCATGACCTTCTTGGCGATCGGCCCGGCGAGCTTGCCGCCGGAGATCTCGTCGTTCGGCACGCTGTCGTCGGGGTCGATCATGACGGCGACGGCGACGGGGGAGCCGTCGGCCGTCTTGGCGTAGGAGATGAACCAGGCGAGGTTCTTCTGGTCCTTGCCGCGCTCGGCGGTGCCGGTCTTGCCGCCGACGGTGACGCCGTCGATGAGCGCGGACTTGCCGGTGCCCTTGGTGGCGGTGTCCTCCATCATCCGCTGGACCTTCTTGGCGACCTCGGGCGAGACGGCCTGCGACATCTCCTCCGGCTGGTACTTCTCGATGCTCTGCAGGTCCGGGCCGCGCAGCTCCTCGACCATGTAGGGCTTCATCAGCTTGCCGTCGTTGGCGATGGCGGCGGTCATCATGGCGACCTGGAGCGGGGTGGCGGTCAGGCTGCCCTGTCCGATGCCGGCGAGCGCGGTCTGCGAGGTGTTGATGTTGTCGGGGAAGGTGCTCCTCGCGGCGCGGACGGGGGTGTCGACCTTGGCGTTGTTGAAGCCGAACCTCTCGGCCGTCTCCTTCATCTTCTGCTTGCCGAGGTCGGAGCTGACCTTGCCGTAGACGTTGTTGCAGGAGTGCTGCATCGCGACGTTCAGCGAGGCGTCCTTGCAGGGCGCGGTGGGGTTCTGGTTGGGCAGCACGGTCCGGGTGCCGGGCATGGTCCAGGGGTCGGGCGAGTCGGTCCTGCCGTCGATGTCGCTGTAGAGGCCGTTCTCCAGGGCCGCCGACGCCGTGACGATCTTGAAGGTCGAGCCGGGCGGGTAGACCTCCTTCAGCGCGCGGTTCAGCGTGGGCTTGTCCTTGTCCTTCTCGAGCGCCTCCCAGGCGGCCCTGTCCTTGCCGCTGGTCCCCGCGAAGACCGAGGGGTCGTACGAGGGGGTGGAGGCGAGGGCGAGGATCTTGCCGGTGCGCGGGTCGAGGGCGACGACGGCGCCCTTCTTGTCGCCGAGGCCCTCGAACGCCGCCTTCTGTGCCTTCGGGTCGATGGTGGTCACCACGTCGCCGCCGCGCGGCTTCTTGCCGGTGAGCATGTCGCTGGTGCGCTGGAGGAACAGGCGGTCGTCGGTGCCGTTGAGCAGCTTGTTGTTGAGGCTCTCGAGCTGGGTGCTGCCGTAGCCCTGCGAGAAGAAGCCCGTGACGGGGGCGTACATCTCGCCGTCCTTGAAGGTGCGCTTGTACTTCAGGTCGCTGCCTTCGGTCGCCGTGGAACCGGTGATGGGCTCGCCGCCGACGATGATGTTGCCGCGTGGCTGGGAGAAGCTCGCGATGGCCACCCGCCGGTTCTTCTCGTGGCCGGCCAGCTCGTCGGTGCGGACGAACTGCACCCAGGTCGCCTGCAGCAGCAGGGCGAGGATGAGCACCCCCGCGAATATCGCTATGTGGCGCACGGGCCTGTTCATGGTGTGGCTACTCCCGCAGTCTTCCCGGTTCGCGGCATATCACTGGTCATGACGCGAATCGGGCGAATGCGGTTGCGGTCAGGGCAAACCTATGAGGCGCCTGTGACCTCTGATGACCTCTGATGACCCAGGCGTCTCAGCTGATGCCCAGCAGGACGAACAGCACCACCATCCCCACGGCGAGCACGACCCCCGCCCGCCGGAGCATGGCCTGCGCCTCGCGCAGCTCCTCGGGCGGTTCTTCGGACGGGTCGGACCAGAGCATGGCCTCCATGGTCCGGCCGGAAAGGGCGTGGCGCCTGAGTACGCGTACTCAAGCGCCACGGGCAAATCGGCGGGCCCCCGGGGCTCAGGAGGGCCAGTAGGTGGTGCGCCAGGCCCGCGGGCCCGGGTGCGGAACGCGGCGGGACGCCGCCAGCCGGGCCGGGCTGGCCCACTCCGGGCGCGTGGGCTCCGGAGGCGCGGCGGCGGCGCCCGCCGCCGCGCGGGCCTGGACCACCGCCAGTGCGGCGGCCAGCTCCTCGGGGGTCGGATTGCCCCGTACGACCTTGATCACGTCGGCGAACCTTCCTTCCTGGTCCTTACCGGTCCTTCGTGGTCCTTCGAGGCCGGTACGGCGGCGGCCTACAGGGGGATGTTGCCGTGCTTCTTGGGCGGCAACACCTCGCGCTTGTCCCGCAGCGCGCGCAGCCCCCGCACGATCTGCCGGCGGGTGTCCGACGGCATGATCACCGCGTCGACGTAGCCGTGCTCGGCCGCCACGTACGGGTTGAGCAGCGTGTCCTCGTAGTCGCTGATCAGCTGGGCGCGCAGCTCCTCCTGCTGCTCCGGCGACGTCGCCGCCGCCAGCGAACGGCGGTGCAGGATGTTGACCGCGCCCTGGGCGCCCATGACGGCGATCTGCGCGGTGGGCCAGGCCAGGTTGAGGTCGGCGCCCAGGTGCTTGGAGCCCATGACGTCGTACGCACCGCCGTACGCCTTGCGCGTGATCACCGTGATCAGGGGCACCGTGGCCTCGGCGTAGGCGTAGATCAGCTTGGCGCCGCGGCGGATGATGCCGTTGTACTCCTGGTCGGTGCCCGGGAGGAAGCCGGGGACGTCGACGAAGGTGAGCACCGGGATGTTGAAGGCGTCGCAGGTGCGGACGAAGCGCGCGGCCTTCTCACTGGCGTTGATGTCCAGGCAGCCGGCGAACTGCATCGGCTGGTTGGCGACCACGCCCACCGGCCGCCCCTCGACCCGGCCGAAGCCGGTGACGATGTTCGGCGCGAACAGCGCCTGGGTCTCCAGGAACTCCCCGTCGTCCAGCACGTGCTCCAGCACGGTGTGCATGTCGTAGGGCTGGTTCGCCGAGTCCGGGATCAGCGCGTCCAGCTCGCTGTCGGTCTCCGAGACCTCCAGATCGGCCTCCTCGGGGAAGGCCGGGGGCTCGGAGAGGTTGTTGGACGGCAGGTAGGACAGCAGGGCCTTGAGGTAGTCGATGGCGTCCTTCTCGTCACCCGCCATGTGGTGCGCCACGCCCGAGGTGGTGTTGTGCGTCCGGGCGCCGCCCAGCTCCTCGAAGCCGACGTCCTCGCCGGTGACCGTCTTGATCACGTCCGGGCCGGTGATGAACATGTGCGAGGTCTGATCGACCATGACCGTGAAGTCGGTGATCGCCGGGGAGTAGACCGCGCCACCGGCGCAGGGGCCGACGACCAGCGAGATCTGCGGGATCACCCCGGAGGCGTGCGTGTTGCGGCGGAAGATCTCGCCGTACATGCCCAGGGACGCCACGCCCTCCTGGATGCGCGCGCCGCCCGAGTCGTTGATGCCGATGACCGGGCAGCCCGTCTTGAGGGCGAAGTCCATCACCTTGACGATCTTCTGGCCGAACACCTCGCCGAGCGCGCCGCCGAAGACCGTGAAGTCCTGCGAGAAGACCGCCACCGGACGGCCGTCGACCGTGCCGTAGCCGGTGACCACACCGTCCCCGTACGGGCGGTTGGCGTCCATGCCGAAGTTGGTCGAGCGGTGCCGGGCGAACTCGTCCAGTTCGACGAACGAGTCCTCGTCCAGCAACAGCTCGATCCGCTCGCGCGCCGTCAACTTGCCCTTGGCGTGCTGCTTCTCCACCGCCCGCGCGGAGCCGGCGTGCGTCGCCTCCTCGATCCGGCGCTGCAGATCCGCGAGCTTGCCCGCGGTGGTGTGGATGTCGAATCCATTGGCTTCCGGCTCGGACACGGGATGCGGCTCCTGCTCGTCCAGGGGTGTGGGCTGAAGAGGTACGGCTGACCGGTGCTACCGGTTCGTAGCGTATCCGCGCGGATGCGCTGCGGCAGTGCGTCGTTGGCCACACCGATTCGTCCTCGCCTGCCTCCTATGGTGGTTGTTATGACGCCCTCCGACGCCTCCGGCAACCGCTGGTCCGACCTGGACCGGCCCCCCCTCAACGCCGCTGCCCTGCGGCGCGGGCTGCTGCGCCCCGGCGCGCTGTGGACCTCCGTCGACGTGGTCGCGCGCACCGGGTCCACCAACACCGACCTCGCCGCCTCCGGCGGCGCCGAGGGGGCCGTGCTCGTCGCCGAGGAACAGTCCGCCGGGCGCGGCCGCCTCGACCGCACCTGGTCCGCGCCGCCGCGCTCCGGCCTCTTCTTCTCCGTCCTGCTCACCCCCGGCCCCGGTGTGCCCGCCGCCCGCTGGGGCTGGCTGCCGCTGCTCGCCGGCGTCGCCACCGCCGCCGCGGTCTCCCGCGCGGCCGGTGTCGACACCGCCCTGAAGTGGCCCAACGACCTCCTCGTGACGGTCGGCGGCGAGGAGCGCAAGGCCGGCGGCATCCTCGCCGAGCGCACCGGCGACAGCGTCGTCGTGGGCATCGGCCTCAACGTCACCCTGCGCGCCGACGAGCTGCCGGTGCCCGGCGCCGGCTCGCTGGCGCTGGCCGGCGCCACGGTGCTCGACCGCGACCCGCTGCTGCGGGCCGTGCTGCGCTCCCTGGAGGAGTGGTACGGCGAGTGGCGCGGCGCCGGCGGCGACCCCGCCCTGTGCCGGCTGCAGGAGGCGTACGCCACCGGCTGCGCCACGCTCGGCCGGTCCGTACGGGCCGAACTGCCCGGCGGCCGGGAGCTCGTCGGCGAGGCCGTGGCCGTGGACGGCGACGGACGGCTGGTACTGGCGACGGCCGAGGGCGTGCAGGAGCCGGTGGGAGCGGGTGACATCGTCCATTTGCGGCCGGCAGGGTCGTAAACGTCGTAAAGAGTGAGCGGCGTGCCGTGGGGAGAGTGAGCTACGGCACACCTGACGTATCGTTGTGCCCGGAACCTAAGCGAGCAGCGATCGGCAGGGCAGTGCGCACGGATCGGACAGGGGGCGGGCGGTGACCGCCGACGGTGGGGGAACCTCCCGTGCCGTTGAGGCCAAGGGGGAGGACAGCGCTGCGCGCGAGGCCGCTTCCCAGGACGTCGGGCAGGACATCGGCGACGAGGGCGGCGACCCCCTCGCGCTCCGGCTCGAAGCCCTGATTCTCGGCGCCGAGCGCCGTTACACCCCCTTCCAGGCCGCGCGCGCGGCCGGAGTCTCCATGGACCTGGCCGCCCGGTTCTGGCGCGCCATGGGGTTCGCCGACATCGGGCAGGCCAAGGCCCTCACCGAGGCCGACGTGCTGGCGCTGCGCCGGCTCGCCGGTCTGGTCGAGGCGGGGCTGCTGAGCGAGCCCATGGCCGTCCAGGTCGCCCGGTCCACCGGCCAGACCACCTCGCGGCTCGCCGACTGGCAGATCGACTCCTTCCTGGAGGGCCTGACCGAGCCTCAGGAGGGAATGACCCGCACGGAGATCACCTACCCGCTGGTCGAGCTGCTGCTGCCGGAGCTGGAGGAGTTCCTCGTCTACGTCTGGCGCCGGCAGCTCGCCGCCGCCACCGGCCGCGTCGTCCAGGCCACGGACGACGCGGAGATGGTCGACCGGCGGCTCGCCGTCGGCTTCGCCGACCTCGTGGGCTTCACCCGGCTGACCCGGCGCCTGGAGGAGGAGGAGCTCGGCGAGCTGGTCGAGGCCTTCGAGACCACGGCGGCCGACCTGGTGGCCGCGCACGGCGGGCGGCTCATCAAGACCCTGGGCGACGAGGTGCTGTTCGCGGCCGACGACGCCGGTACCGCCGCCGAGATCGGACTGCGGCTGATCGAGACCCTCACGCACGACGAGACGATGCCCGAGCTGCGGGTCGGCATCGCGTTCGGGACCGTCACGACGCGCATGGGCGACGTCTTCGGCACGACCGTCAACCTCGCGAGCCGGCTGACGTCGATAGCGCCGAAGGACGCCGTCCTCGTCGACGGCGCCCTCGCGGAGGAGCTCGCACGCGCCGGCGACGCGCCCAAGTCCGAGGCCGAGGCCGCGGCGGCGGAGCAGGCGGGCGAGGAGCCCGTCGCGTACCGGTTCGCCCTGCAGCCGATGTGGCAGCGGCCCGTGCGGGGGCTGGGCGTCGTGGAGCCGTGGCTGCTCACCCGGCGGGAGCCGTGAGCCGGATAGGACCGGCTCCCCGTAGGGGCTGGCCTGCCGGGCGGCCGCGGGGCATGATCGTCCCGTAGCCGACGACCGGGAGGGTGAGCCGCGTGAGCGAACAGCGCTACGGGGAATGGATCGCGATCCGCAAGCACGAGGGCGGTCACGTGGCCGAGCTGGTGCTGGACCGCCCCAAGGCCATGAACGCCGTCTCCACCGGGCTCGGTCGCGGCGTCATCGAGGCCACCGCCGCGCTCGCCGCGGACCGTGACGTACGGGCCGTCGTCCTCACCTCCACCCATGAGCGCGCCTTCTGCGTGGGCGCGGACCTCAAGGAGCGCAACTCCTTCACGGACGACGACCTGCGCCGCCAGCGCCCCTTCTCGCGCGCCTGCTACACCGGTGTGCTGGAGCTGCCCATGCCGGCCATCGCCGCCGTGCACGGCTTCGCCCTGGGCGGCGGCTTCGAGCTGGCGCTGTCCTGCGACGTGATCGTGGCGGACGCCACCGCCGTGGTGGGGCTGCCCGAGGTGTCGGTCGGGGTGATCCCCGGCGGCGGCGGTACGCAGCTGCTGCCGCGCCGCGTCGGGGCCGCCCGGGCCGCCGAGCTGATCTTCAGCGCCCGGCGGGTGGAGGCCGCCGAGGCACGGGAGTTGGGCCTCGTCGACGTGCTGGTCGAGCCCGGCCGGGACCGGGAGGAGGCGCTGGCCCTCGCCGCGCGCATCGCCCGCAACTCGCCGGTCGGTGTGCGTGCCGCGAAGCGGGCGCTGCGGCTGGGGCAGGGGCTGGACCTGCGGGCCGGCCTCGAGGTCGAGGACGCCGCCTGGCGCACCGTGGCCTTCTCCGGCGACCGGGCCGAGGGCGTGGCCGCCTTCAACGAGAAGCGCGCGCCCGACTGGCCGGGGGAGTGAGCGGCCTCTCCTGAGCGGGGTGCGGAGCCGGGTGCCGCGTGGGATGCGTAACGCCCCTTATCAAGGTGCGTAACGCCCCTTATAAAGCGGAATGAGCCGCACGTTCTTACGCTGGAGTGCAGGACCTGCGCGCAGTGACGGAATGTGAGGCTCGGGTGGCTGCTGACGGGGAGCGCGACGACCGCCTGCGCGCCGTGGTGGAACTGGCGCAGGCGATGGCCGCCGCGTACACCCCGCTCGAGAGCGTCGAGGCCGCCGCGGAAGGGGCGCGGCGCGCCCTGGGCGGAACCTTCGCCGCCGTTTCGGTCTGGGAGCGTGAGCACGGGCGGCTGCGGGTCCTGGTCAACGTCGGGGAGCGGGCGGCGGGGGAGGAGCGGTTCCCCGGTGGCGAGTCCTATCCTGTGCACGCCTTTCCCGAGATCGCCTCGTTCCTGCATGAAGAGTGGGTGGCCGGGGCGCCGCACGCCTGGGTGGAGACCGCCGAGGGCGAGGGGAGCGGCGTCGGTGCCTACTGTCATCAAAGGGTCGCCGCCCTGCGGCGGCGCGGGCGGGGGTGCTGCGTCGTCGCGCCCATCGTGCTGCACGGCCGGGCCTGGGGCGAGCTGTATGTGGCGCGGCCCCTCGGGGCGCCGGTGTTCGGGCCCCAGGACGCGGAGTTCGCCACCGTCCTGGCGGCGGTGACCGCGTCGGGCATCGCGCAGACCGAGCGGCTCGAGGAGGTGCGGCGGCTCGCGTTCACGGATCCGCTCACCGGGCTCGCCAACCGGCGCGCCGTCGACGCACGTCTCGACGAGGCCATCGAGCGGCACCAGTCGGACGGGGTCGTCGTGAGCCTGGTGGTGTGCGACCTCAATGGGCTCAAGCGGGTCAACGACACCTTGGGGCACGCGGTGGGGGACCGCCTGCTGGAACGTTTCGGATCGGTGCTGTCGTTGTGCGGGGCGCGGCTGCCGGGGGCGCTGGCGGCGCGGCTGGGCGGTGACGAGTTCTGCCTGCTGACCATCGGGCCCGCCGCGGACGAGGTCGTACGGGTCGCGGAAGAGCTGTGCCGGCGGGCGGCGGCGCTGGAGCTGGGGGAAGGCGTCGCGTGCGGGGTGGCCTCGACGGGGGACCCGATCGGGCCGGTGCGCTCCGCCCGGCGGCTGTTCCGGCTGGCGGACGCGGCGCAGTACCGGGCCAAGGGGGCGCGGGCCACCGGGCCGGTCGTGGCGGGGCGGGACGGGGGACGGGAGGACCCCGTGGTGCGGATGGCGGACCGGCCGCCGCCCGGGGCGGGGGCCGGCACGGAGCGGCGGCGGTTCCGGGGACGGGGCAGTGGCCGGGGCGGGACGGGCCCTTCCGGGGCCGCGTGAGGCACGGCGGGCCTGGAAGGCCGACGCCCGCGGCGACGTTATAACTGCTGCACGGGCGACTAGTGACAGGTCGCGATTCAGTCTCTAGGGTGCCTGAATATGGATATGCACACTGTGGTGGTGGGGACGGCCGGGACGACCGCGGAAGACGTGATCGCCGTGGCGCGCGACGGTGCGCGCGTCGTCGTGTCCGAGGAAGCGCTGGCCGCCGTCGCCACGGCGCGGCAGGTCATCGACGACCTCGCCGCCAAGCCCGACCCCGTCTACGGCGTCTCCACCGGCTTCGGCGCCCTCGCCACGCGCCACATCAGCCCCGAGCTGCGCGCCCAGCTGCAGCGCAACATCGTGCGCTCGCACGCGGCCGGCATGGGCCCGCGCGTCGAGCGCGAGGTGGTGCGGGCGCTGATGTTCCTGCGTCTGAAGACCCTCGCCTCCGGGCATACGGGCGTACGGCCGGTGGTCGTGGAGACCATGGCCGCCGTCCTGAACGCCGGCATCACCCCCGTGGTGCACGAGTACGGGTCGCTGGGCTGCTCCGGCGACCTGGCGCCGCTGTCGCACTGTGCCCTCGCGCTGATGGGCGAGGGGGACGCCGAGGGGCCCGACGGGGTCGTACGGCCCGCCGCCCAGCTGCTCGCCGAGCACCGCATCGAGCCCCTGGAGCTGCGGGAGAAGGAGGGGCTGGCGCTCCTCAACGGCACCGACGGCATGCTCGGCATGCTGGTCATGGCCTGTGCCGACCTCGCGCGGCTGATCACGTCCGCCGACATCACCGCCGCGCTGTCGCTCGAGGCGCTGCTGGGCTCCGAGAAGGTCCTCGCGCCGGAGCTGCACTCCATCCGCCCGCACCCCGGGCAGGGCGTCAGCGCCGCCAACATGGCGGCCGTCCTGAACGGTTCCGGGCTCACCGGGCACCACCAGGACGACGCGCCGCGGGTGCAGGACGCGTATTCGATCCGCTGTGCGCCGCAGGTCGCGGGGGCCGGGCGGGACACGCTCGCCCACGCCCGGCTGGTCGCCGACCGCGAGCTGGCCGCCGCCGTCGACAACCCGGTCGTGCTGCGCGACGGCCGTGTGGAGTCCAACGGTAACTTCCATGGCGCACCAGTGGCTTATGTGCTTGATTTCCTGGCGATCGCCGCCGCCGACCTGGCTTCCATCGCCGAGCGCCGTACCGACCGGCTGCTGGACAAGGCCCGTTCGCACGGCCTGCCGCCGTTCCTGGCCGGGGACCCCGGGGTCGACTCGGGGCTGATGATCGCTCAGTACACGCAGGCCGCCCTGGTCAGCGAGATGAAGCGGCTCGCCGTGCCGGCGTCCGTGGACTCGATCCCGTCCTCCGCGATGCAGGAGGACCACGTCTCCATGGGCTGGTCGGCGGCGCGCAAGCTGCGGACGGCCGTCGACGCGCTCGGCCGGGTCGTCGCGGTCGAGCTGGTGGCCGCCACCCGCGCCATCGAGCTGCGCGAGGGCATGACGCCGGGCCCGGCCGCGCAGGCGGTGCTGAAGGCCGTGCGCGCCGCGGGCGTCGAGGGTCCGGGCGAGGACCGTTTCCTCGCCCCCGACCTGGCCGCGGCGGACGCGTTCGTACGCGCCGGCACGCTCGTCGAGACCGTGGAGACGGTGACGGGTCCGCTCGGCTGACCTGGGGTGTTACCGGGCCGCCGGGCGCGACCTGCGCACGGCGGCCGTCACCAGCGCGCCACCGGCCGCGACGAAGGCCACGCCGCCGAAGAGGTACGGGGTGGTGTCGATGCTGCCGCTGTCCGCGAGGGCCAGTTGCGCGGTGGCCGGAGCGCCGGCCGGCTGCGGCTGCTGCCCGGCGGGGGCGGGGCGGGCGGGGGCCGGGTGCTCGGCGGAGGCGTTGGCGCTCGGCACGAACCACATCGCGCACAACAGCGTGCCTGCGGCCACGGCGGTCAGCAGCGGGCGGCGTGCGGTCACAGGATGAATCCCCCTTGCGGTGACGGTGATTGGGGGTCGTGGAGCTTCGGCGCGTCCCGACTGACACGATGTTAGTGATACGGGTGGCCCAGGGGGAAGCCGTGGGTGCGATCCGGCCTTCTAGCAGGGCTCCTGGCCTTTATCAAGACCCCGGTTGCGGCGACAGTCGCCCGAGGGTCTTTACTGGCGTGGCCTTCCCCACAATTTCCCCAAGTGTGGAACGGGAGAAAGGGTGCAGGCGTTCTTTTAAGTAGTAGCCGGGATGCGTGTAACCCCACGAGCCCCACGATCGGCTCGGGGATTCCGGGGTCCAGGAGCAATGGAGAAGCGTGTGATGACGTACGGCAAGCGCCGCAAGGGCCTCACGGCCGCGGCCGCTGTGCTCGGCGGTGTGCTGACTCTGGCGGCGTGCGGCGGCGACGGTGACGACGCCAAGGGCACGGGCGACGGCAAGGGCAAGTCGCAGGGCCAGGTCGACGCCGCGGCCGCCAAGGATGCCTCCGAGGCGCAGATCAAGATCACGCCCAAGAGCGGCACCACGAACGCCGGCATCACGGCGGACGCCGCTCAGGTCACCGTCAGTGACGGTGAGCTCGTGAGCGTCAAGATGACGACGGACAAGGGCACCCCCGTCGAGGGTTCAATATCTTCGGACAAGAAGACCTGGAAGCCGAACAAGCAGCTCGAGCGTTCGACGAAGTACAAGGTCGTGGCCGAGGCCAAGGACGCCAAGGGCCGCAAGGCCACTGAGCACTCCGAGTTCTCCACCGTCTCGCCCGACAACAGCTTCATCGCCTCCTTCACGCCCGAGGACGGCTCGACCGTCGGTGGCGGCATGCCGGTGTCGATCAACTTCAACAAGCCGATCAAGGACCGCAAGGCCGTCCAGTCGCACCTGGAGGTCACCTCCAGCAGCGGCCAGCAGGTCGTCGGTCACTGGTTCAACGACCAGCGCCTGGACTTCCGCCCGCAGGAGTACTGGAAGTCGGGCTCGGACGTCACGCTGAAGATGGACCTCGACGGCGTCGAGGGCGCCCCGGGCATCAAGGGCGTCCAGAAGAAGACGATCAAGTTCAAGGTCGGTCGCGTCCAGGTCTCCACGGTCGACGTCAAGACGCACAAGATGACGGTCGTGCGCGACGGTCAGACGATCAAGACGATCCCGATCTCGGCCGGCAGCCCGTCGAGCCCCACGTACAACGGCAAGATGGTGATCTCCGAGAAGTTCAAGGAGACCCGGATGGACGGCTCGACCGTCGGCTTCACCAAGAAGGACGGCAAGGGCGAGTACGACATCAAGGACGTGCCGCACGCCATGCGCCTGTCCACGTCGGGCACGTTCATCCACGGCAACTACTGGGGCAGCGGCATCTTCGGCGTCGCCAACACCAGCCACGGCTGCATCGGCCTGGAGGACAAGCAGGGCGCGGACGACCCGAACACCTCGGGCGCCTGGTTCTTCGCCAACTCGATGCTCGGCGACGTGGTCGAGGTCAAGAACTCCGACGACAAGACCATCGCCCCGGAGAACGGCCTCAACGGCTGGAACATGGACTGGCAGAAGTGGGTCGCGGGCAGCGCGACCGGCTCGTGAGCCCTCGCCACTGACGTGTGAAGGGGCCCTCCCGGCGGACCGCCGCCGGGAGGGCCCCTTCGCGTTCACCGGCCGGACAGCGGTGGGGCTCGTGGGGCGGTGTGGGCGTGCGTGAAAATGGAGTCTTCCCCTCCTTCGAAGGAAAAGAGCCCGCGACGTGCAGAACAACGAGCCGCCCCTGGAGACCGTCTCCGCCGCCCTGCGCGGCCTGCGGGCGGTGCCCGGGGACGCGCTCGAGGACGCGGTCTACGCCGCCGCCTCCGTCGTGGCCGCCGCCCCGGCCGGATGGGAGGCCGTCAGCGGGGCCGTGCTGCGGGTGGGCTCGGGCATCGCACGGCGGTGCTGGGAGCACGGGTGGCAGCCCGCCGACGTCGTACGGCTGGCGCGGCGCGAACTGACCGCCGCCGAGACGCGGTTCGCCGTCGACGTGATCGCGGCCGAGGCGCGGCGATACGCGCCGGAGACGCTCGCCACGCGGTGGGCCGCGCAGCTGGAGGAGATCGGGGCGCGCGAGTGGTGGCAGGGGGACGACACGTTCCTCGAGGGCTTCGCGGGGCGCGAGCGGCTGAGCCGGTTCGAGACGGCGGCGTGCGCGCTCGGCGCGCTGCGGCTGATGGACGCGCTGCCCCGCATCGGCGTCGTGGGCCCGCTGCCCGGGACCGCCCATGTGCAGGCCGTCCGGGCACAGGCGGAGGCCGTGCCGCCGCGCATGCTCGGGCGGATCCGCGCGCTGCTGGCCAAGGCCGAGTCCACGCAGTTCCCGGACGAGGCCGAGGCGCTCTCGGCGAAGGCGCAGCAGCTCATGGCGCGGCACTCGATCGACGAGGCGCTGCTGGCCGCGGGCTCCACCGGCCCCTCGGAGGGACCGGGCGCCTGCCGGATCGGGGTCGAGGGCCCGTACGAATCCGCCAAGGCGCTGCTCCTGGACGCGGTGGCCGCCGCCAACCACTGCCAGGCGGTCTGGTCGGCCGAGTACGGCTTCTCCACCGTCGTCGGCTTCGAGGCGGACCTGGAGCTCGTGGAGCTGCTGTACACGTCCCTGCTGGTGCAGGCCACCTCCGCGATGCGGCGCGCCGCCGACGAGCACCACGCCCGCGGCCGCTCCCGCCGCACGCGCGACTTCCGGGAGTCCTTCCTGATCGCCTACGCCGGCCGCATCAGCGACCGGCTGTCCGCGGCCGTGCGGGACGTGGCGGCGGAGGAGTCCCGCCCGGAGGTGCTGCCGGTGCTGGCCGCGCGGGACGTGGAGGTCGGCGAGACGGCCGGGCGGATGTTCCCCGAGACGACCTCCCACCGGCTCAAGGGGCGCGACGCGGAGGGCTGGGCCCGTGGCAGGGAGGCCGCCGACGCGGCCCGGCTCGCGGGCGGCACGGGGGCATAAGGGGCGGCGGCGGGATGCCGTCCGCTCACATGCGGGCGTCCGGACGGGCGAAGCAGGTACCGGAGGGGCGGCGGCGGGATGGCGTCCGCTCAGGTACGGGCGTCCGGACGGGCGAAGTACGTACCGGGCGGGACGCCCACACCCCGGCGGAAGGCCGCGACGAAGGCGCTCGGCGAGCCGTAGCCCACCCGCCGGGCCACGGCGGAGACCGTCGCGCCCGCCGCCAGCATCGGCATCGCCGCCTCCAGCCGCAGCTGGGTGCGCCACTGCCCGAACGGCATGCCCGTACCGGCCACGAAGGCCCGCGCCAGGGTACGGGCGCTCGCGCCCACCAGCGCGCCCCACTGCGCGAGGCCACGGCCGTCCGCCGGGTCCGCGCGCAGGGCCAGGGCCACGCGCCGGGCACGCGGGTCGGCGGGCAGGGGAGCCCGTACCGTCGTCACCGACACCGGGTGGAGCTGGTCGAGGACGACGTCCTCGGCGCGGCGGCGCGCGGCGGCGTCGAGGCCCTCCTGGGCGAGATGCCCGATCAGCTCCCGCAAAAGCCCCGAAACGGGCATGACTTGAGGCTCCGCCCACGTCAACCGGCAGTGCTCCGGCCAGAAGTACAGACTGCGCAGCAGCGCGGCCGAGGTCGCGCCCGTGGCGTGCGGGACGCCCGCCGGGATCCACAGCGCGACGGTCGAGGGCAGCACCCAGGTGCGGTCGGCCGCCCGTACGGCCAGCACACCGCGCTGCGCCCAGGCGAGCTGATGCGCCCCGTGCTGATGGACGCCGAACCACTCGTCGCCGTCGAGCGCGAAGCTGCCGACGACGACGGCGCCACCGACGGGAGCGACGATATGTCCTTCTGACGACATGAGTTGGCCTCCTGGCCCGTGTACGACACCGGTACCGGATTCCTAGCCTCGTCGTATGCCGATGAACCTTCTTCACCGCCGCCTGTGCAGCTCCCAGCGCTGGGCACGGGCCATCGAGGACCAGCTGCTGCCGTGGGCCCTGGAGGGCGTGGAGCTCGGGCCCGAGACCCTGGAGATCGGCCCCGGTTACGGGGCCACGACACGCGTGCTGCTGCGCAAGGTGGAGCGCCTGAGCATCATCGAGGTCGACGCGGCCTCGGTGGCGGGGCTGCGCCGGGAGTTCGGCGACCGGGCGGAGGTCGTCCACGGTGACGGCACCGCCCTGCCGTGGGCCGACGGGAGCTTCGACTCCGTCGCCTGTTTCACGATGCTGCACCACGTGCCCTCGGTGTGGCGCCAGGACACGCTCTTCGCGGAGGCGTGCCGGGTGCTGCGGCCGGGCGGCGTCTTCACCGGCTGCGACGCGCTGAGCAATTGGGGCTTCCGGCTGATCCACCTCGGCGACACGTGCGTGCCGGTGCCGCCGGAGACGCTGGCGCACCGGCTGCGGCGGGCGGGGTTCGCGGACGCCGAGGTGACGACAGGAGAGGGGAGTTTCCGCTTCACGGCGGTCGCTACGGGCTGACGTCCGCCGCCTCGATCCGGACGGCCATGTCGTGGGGGTCGCCGCGCAGGCCATGGGCGTACGGCTGCTCGACCTCGCCGCCCCAGCGGGTGCGGCGGAACGACACCAGAGCGTCCGCGGCCTCGCGCAGGGTGCACTCCTCGCGGCCGAGCAGCTCGCGCATGACGACGACCGCGCAGACGCTGTGCACCGTGCGGTCCATGAACCACTTCTCGACGGCCGCCATGCCGCCCGCCTCGTACTCCTCGCGCACCGCGGCCGTCGTACCGGCGAAGGCCGCGGCCAGGTGGGCGTACGCGCCGGCGTCGCCGGCGGCCTCCCCGGACGCGGCGGCGAAGGCCGGGGCGAGGGCGATGACGAGCCGCGCCAGATAGCCGTCGCCCGTGTCCTGGAGCATCGGGCGGTCCTTGAGGAACTCGAACCAGTCGGCGTTCTCCGCCGCGGCGAGGATCCAGCTCAGATAGATCTCCGACTCGGCCGAGCACTCGCCGGCCGCCACCAGGACCTGCTTCAGCAGCTCGTAGGGGACCGCGGCGCTCTCGGCGAGGAGCACCGCGTCGTAGAGGTCCTTGGCCTCGGGGTGGTGGTCGGTGACCAGCCAGAGGATCTTCCACACGAGCGAGAGCTCCGGGCTCGCCGCGTTCACCTGCCGGCCGGCGATCTCGGTGCGGACCGCCGGGGCGGGCAGGGTCTCGTTGAAGACGAAGTCCAGCTGGACCGTGCCCGGCGGTACGCCGTCCGCCTCCGCCGACCAGGGCAGCACGAGGCGGCGGCCCGGCACCCGGTCGTACGTCCAGATCTCGTCGCTCACCGCGCCCGCCGCGTCGATGCGCACCGGGCCGCCCGTCTCCCGCGACAGCGCTTCGGCGGCACGGGCGATGCCGTCGAGCATCGCGTCCGTGCGCTCGTCCTCGAGCCGCCAGGTGGCGGGGACGACCACGAAGTCCAGGTCGCCGGGCTCGCGCGCGGCGTCCCCGAACCAGGATTTCAGCAACATGCTGCCGCGCAGCACCAGATGGCCGGCCCACTCGGAGCCCGCGACGGCCGCGAGGGCGAGGTCCAGGGCGTGCCGCCGGGCCGCGTACCAGGCCCTGCCCTTGACATCGTCGGTGAACTGCGGCTCGCTCAGCCGCATGCCCCGCTCATGGTGGTTGGCGGCCGGGTCGTAGGCGGGGCGCTGCCGCACCCCTTCACCGGGCACGGGCCGCAGCGTCCGCGGCAGATCCTTGTCCGCACGCGTCACCTCGGCCGGCGGCGTCCGTGGGACGACCATGTCGTCGTCCCACGGCCCATAGCCGAACCGCTCCCACGGCGTCGTCGTCATTCCCCCGCACCCTCCTCGGTGATCCAGCCCGCGTCGAGCGACGCGTCACTGTCGTACACGACGAACTCCCGCTCGACGGACACCATCTCGTACCCGCCCGCCCCTACTGCCGCCACCAGCGCGTCCAGCCGCGACCCGGCCGTCCGCCGTCCGACCAGGCGGCAGCGCTGCGTGACGAACCGCTCGGCGCGGCCGTCCGCCCGCACCCGGCGGGCGTTGCGCGACAGGTGCGCGCAGTGCCCGGAGGCGAGCTCCGCGAGCGGGGCGACGTCGGCGCCGGGTGGCAGCAACAGCTTGAGGTGATGCTCGAAGTAATACCCCGCCCCGAGAGCCACCGCCCCCTCATCGCCCTCAGGCACCCCGTCGGCCCACGGCGCCGCCTCGACCTTCACCCGCACCACCTCGAACCCGGCGCCCCGCACCTCTCCCACGGCTTCCGCGACGACGCCCCGCACCGCGGCCAGCGTCCCGAACCCCCGCAGCGTCAGCATCGGCTGACTGACCGTCCGCCCCCGATCCAGCACGATATGCGCGAACTTCACATTCCGCCCGACCGCATACCGCTCGAGCGCGGCCACCGTGGTGGGGTCGGCGGCGCGGACGGTCAGGTGCGCTTCGAAGTCACCGGTGAAGGTGGTGGTGGGGGCGGGTATGGGGGCGGGGGCGGTGGTGCGGGCTGTCACCGGGAGATGATCTCAGGCCCATGCGCGAGGGGGATGTTGCTGCTGCCGGGCGCGCAGTTCAGGAGCTTGTTGATGAACTCCATACCGGCCCCGGGATTCTCCAGATCGTTCGCGAGCCCCTGCACCCCGGCGTCACCCCCTTGGCACTGTGCGTAAGGAACTTCGGATTGTGGGCTGGAGAAGTCGGGCAGGAGGTCGGCTCCGCCGCACTGGTTGAGGAGGAAGCTGCCGGGGATGGCGGCGTGGTTACCGTCGGCCGTTCCGTGACCGGCTGTGGCGGAACCCCGCGCGTTGCCACTGGGTTGGTTGGCGCATCCGTTGTTGATCGCCGGCGAGAGCAGACCGCCACCCAGGCCGCCGGCCGAGGCCGGGTGCTCGCCCACCCCTACGGCAGTCAGCATGGGCCCGAAGAGAAGTGCCGCATACGCGAGAGTGCGAGGGTTCATGGCGAAACCAACGACCGCACCGGCCGGCCGGGCACGGTCTCCCTCGCCGTCCGGGGGACAGCAGGAGACCGCCACCGCGGTGCTCTAGTCGTCGAGAGGCGCGATCCCCGTCGGGCACGAGCCGCCCCAGCCGTCTTCCGACGGGTCGCCCAGCTTGACGCCCGTCCCGCCGATCCCGCAGTACCCGGCGGGGTTCTTCTCCAAGTACTGCTGGTGGTACGGCTCCGCGTAGTAGAACGGCCCCGCCGGGAGGATCTCCGTGGTGATGGCGCCGTAGCCGGAACCGGTCAGGACGGACTGGTACGCCTCGCGGGAGGCTTCCGCGGTGGTCTGTTGCTCGGGGGTGTGGGTGTAGATCGCGGAGCGGTACTGGGTGCCGCGGTCGTTGCCCTGGCGGAAGCCCTGGGTGGGGTCGTGGGATTCCCAGAAGAGTTTGAGCAGGGACTCGTAAGAGGTGAGCGACGGGTCGTACACGACGCGGACCGCTTCCGTGTGGCCCGTCAGGCCGCTGCAGACCTCTTCGTACACCGGGTGCGGGGTGGTGCCGCCCTGGTAGCCGACCAGGGTTGTCCACACGCCCTCCGCCTGCCAGAACTTGCGCTCGGCGCCCCAGAAGCAGCCCAGGCCGAAGTCGGCGACCGCCAGGCCCTCGGGGTAGGGGGCGGCCAGGGGGGTGCCCAGGACCGTGTGGTGCTCCTGGAGGGGGAACTCCGGGGCGGGGCGGCCCTTGAGGGCCTCCTCGGGGGTGGGCAGGCGGTTCGGGAACATCCGGTTCTCGCTCTCCTCGGCTCCAGCGGTCCTTCGCATGAGAACGTACGGGTGGGGCCGGGGATTCCTGGCCCCGGCCCCGGCCGTACGGTCAGCGGCGGCCCCGGAGGGCGCCGGAGCCCACGATCGCCGCGTCACGGTAGAGACAGAAGGCCTCCGCCTGCTTGGTGGGGTAGTGGGTCCACGGCATGGCACCCACGTGACCGTCCACCCGCCGGAACTGCTCCACGGCCTCCGCGTACCGCTCCTGCTTCGTCAGGACGTACGCCAGCAGGTGACGCACCTCCGCCAGCCGGGGGTGGTCCGGCCGGCACGCCGCCACGTCCATCAGCGCGGCGTCGACCATGGCCGTCAGATCCACCGAGCGGAAGGCGACCTCCGGGGCATCGTCGTCGAGGTGGTCGTACCAATTGACCAGCGGGAACATGGTCAGCAGGTTGCCGGGCGGGGCCGTGAGCGCCGCCCCGTAGGCGAAGTCGCGGGCCAGCTCCTCGGAGCCGCGCCACCTCGGGTACCAGTACTTGAGCGCGTACCAGTGGGCCTCGAAGTGGTACGGGGCCCGGGTGGTGACCTCGGCCCACAGCTCGCGCATCGCCTCGTGCGGCGCGCCCAGGCCCATGTACAGCGGGATCTGGAGGGCGTACGGGGTGGGGTCGTCGGGTGCGGCCAGCGAGACGGCGCGCCCGAAGTCCTCCCGGGCCTCTTCCAGCAGCCGGTGGAAGCCGGCGAACTGCTCGGCCGTGGTGTCCTTGGCCCAGGACCCGCCGCGGACCTCCCAGGCCAGCGACACCTTCGCGTCGGCCTTGACGACGGCGGCGCCCGGATCGTCGGGGTGCGCGGTCTCCCAGGCCCGGAGCCAGGTGTCGTCCTTGACCGCTTCGGCCGCGATGATCCCGACCAGCGCGGAGCGCCGTTCCCAGTCGGTGCCGGTGGCGGCGAGCGCCCGCGCGGCGGGCTGCCAGTCGCCCCGGGCGAGGGCCGCCTCGACGGCCTCGGCCTCGGGGTCCGGGAGGGAACGTTCCGTGTTCTGCCGCTCCGGCGGCAGCCAGCCCGCCGCGGCCAGCTGAGCCGCGGACGGTGTCGCGCGCCGTTTCCTCCTGATCCAGAAGAAGGCGGACACGGCGATGACGATGAGGGACAGCAGCATGCGGGTAAGTGATCCGATCGGGAGGTAAGGGAGCGGGGGTAGTCAGAGGGGCTGTTTCGCGCTCAGCAGTTCGCGCAGCGGGGCCGTGTCGGGCACGTCGCCCACCGCCGCCCGTACCGCCGCCGCCACCGCCTCGTCCGTCCCGGCGCCCGTCGGCAGCAGGAGCCGTGCGGGCTCCGACCAGGACAGCTCCCAGCGGGCACCCGCCGTCTCGGCCAGGGCCAGTTCGGCCAGGTTGTACAGCCCCCTGTACAGCGAGGGCCGCAGGAACTCCCGGGCGGCGCGGCCCGTGGCCCGGGCGGCCTCCGGTGACTTGGGCAGGTGGTCGGCGATCTGCCACAGCCTGCCGGCGTCGACGGCGTCGAGGAACGCCGTCAGATCCGCCGTGGCGCCCGGAGTCCCGGCCTGTGATGCCGCCACCAGCGCCGCGCGTAGCGGACGTGCCTCCTCCACGGTCAGCGCGTGCAGGGTCCGGTGCGTCAGCTCCGGCCAGTCCACCCGCTCCAGGGCCAGGGCCTCGGGCGTGAGGACGGCGCTCTCCAGTTCCCTCAGGACCCGGTCGGCCTCGCGCAGCAGCGTGAGCGCGGGCCGTGCCGGGGCGGTCGCGCGGCCGTCGTCGGGCAGCGCCTCGATCAGGCGGATCCGGTCGGCCGGCGACGGGTGGGTGTCGTACGGGGAGGTCTCCCCGGCCGGCGGGTCGGCGCGCAGCTCCGCCAGGTTCTCCTGGCGCCCGGGGGCGGCGAGCAGCCGGCGCAGGCCGCCGAAGACCTCGCCGTGCGGCGGGAGGAGGCCCGCCGGAACGCCCATCGTCGCGTAGCGGCTCATGTAGAAGTCGTGGGCCGCGTCGAGGGCGGCGGTCTCGCGGAGCGCCGACGCCGTGGCGTCCCGTCCGGCGATCCTCGCGGCCGCCCGGTCGGCGGCGAGCTCCTGGGCCCGGGCGGCACCGTGGGTGGCCCGCAGGAAGAACCTGGCGTAGGCGAGGAAGGGCTTGGCCATCATCCGGTAGGTGAATCCGGCCCGGCCGGCGTGCACCTCCTTGGCCTCGCGGCCCTTGGCGACCGCCTTGGCGGCGGCCTTCTCCCGGCGGGAGCGCTCCTTGTCGATCCGCTTCCGCTCCTGCTCCTGGAAGGCTTCCACGGTCCGCAGCACGCTGTCGCGGCCGCGGTGGGTGATGCCGGCGAGCCGGGTGTCGGCATTGCCGTAATGAGCGAGCTCATGGGCGAGCACGGCGTGCAGTTGCGCCTCGGTGAGCCCGGTCAGCAGCGGTACGCCGAGGTACAGGCGGCGCGGGCCGGGCAGCAGGCCGAGCAGGCGGGTGTCCTCGGAGACGCCCGCGTTGGCGTCCCCGGTGAGGAGGAGGGCGTCGGGCGCCCGGGTGCCGACGCGCTCGGCCAACGAGCGGACGGTCCGCCACAGTTCGGGCTGCTCGGCGTCGGTGACGGGCAGCCCGGCGATGTCGGCGTGGCCCGGTCTGCCGAGCATGAGGGTCCCGCGGACGACGGGGATGCCGAGCAGGACGGACAGGACGGTCAGCTTGACCGCGATGGCGGTCGGCGCCCAGGCCCAGGCGGCGGCGCCGGCGCCGAGGAGCGCGCCGAGCACGGCCAGGGTGAGCAGATGGAAACCGGCCAGCAGGGCGAATGCCCGCAGGGCGCGCAGAGAGGTGCCCACCGGACGAAATCCCCCGCCTAAAGGATCGGTAAACAGAGCAAGGGGATCATATGTGTGATTCCGGCGCCGTTCGACGGGATTTCGCCTCGACGGGATTTCGGCCGGTGCGATTCCGCCCGGTGCGATTCCGCCCGGCGCCGGACCGGCGCGATCGCTAGGCGGAGTGCCGCCCCGACTCGAAGCCCGCCACCGCCATCGCCCGGTACGCGGTGTACGCCGCCACCGGGTCCTGCTCGTACGTCCACGGCACCGCGCCGATGTGGCCGTCGACCTTGCGCAGCTGCTCCAGGGCCTCCCCGTGGCGCTCGGCCCGCACCAGGAACCACACCAGCAGGTGGCGCACGTGCGGCAGCACGGGATGGTTCTCCGGCGCGCCCGCGACCGCGAACTGCGCGGCCTCGATCGCCTGGCGGATCACCACGCTCTGGAACAGGCCGCGCACCAGCTGTACGTCGGGCAGGTGGTCGAAGACGGCGAACAGCGGCAGCGCCGGCAGCAGGCTGCCCGGTGCCGCGGCCGCCGCCGCCCGCTGGGCGAAGGCGTCCGCCTGCTCCTGCGAGCCGTGCCACTTCGCGCTCCAGTACCGCAGCGCGGCCAGGTGCGCGCCCATGTGCTGCGGGGCGCGGGCCACCACCGTCTCCCACACGGACTGGAACTCCGCCTCGCTCGCGTTCAGGCCCCGGGCCACGCCCAGCTCGACGATGTACGGCACGGGGTCACCCGGCGCCAGCAGGGCCGCCTCGGCGCAGACCGTGCGCGCCTCCTCCAGGATCATCCGGAAGTCCTGCGAGGACGGGTCGCGCAGCGCCTGCTGGACCAGGAACTCGGCCTGCACCGCCGCGCCGCCCGCGTCCTTGGGGGCCACCACGCGCCAGTGCCGCAGCCACATCCCGCCCGTGCCCGGCGCCTCGGCCAGCTCGCGCACGGCGGCCCCGGCGAGGGTCTGCACGCGCTGCCAGCGCAGCTCGGGCGCCTCGGTGGCGGAGGTGCGGGCCAGCAGCTCGGAGGCGGGCTTCCAGTCCTGGGTGCGGCGGGCCTCCTCCACGGCGGCCAGCAGCTCGGGGTCGGGACCCGGGAGCCGTACGTCCAGCATCCCGGGCGGTACGAAGCCATGGGCGCCCACCGGGTCGACGGCCGGACCGGCACCCCGCAGGGCGTCCTGCTCCGCGCGGCGGCGGCGCAGCGCCGGCACCACCACGACGCCGCAGATCACGACGAGGGCGAGCAGGATGAACAGAAACTCCATGAGGTGTCCCGAGAGCAGAGAAACAAGGGTCGACGACGGTACAACGCGACAAACCGGCGGATCGTTCATCCGCCGGTTACAAGTGAACAGGAGCGTTCGGCGGAACGGGTACTACGCTCGGGTAAATGAGCGACCAGCACAGCTTCGAGACCCTCGCCATCCATGCCGGGCAGGAGGCGGACCCGCTGACCGGGGCCGTCGTGCCGCCCATTTACCAAGTCTCCACCTACAAGCAGGACGGCGTCGGCGGCCTGCGCGGCGGCTACGAGTACAGCCGCAGCGCCAATCCCACCCGTACCGCCCTGGAAGAGAACCTGGCGGCCCTCGAGGGCGGCGTCCGGGGCCTGGCCTTCGCCTCCGGCCTGGCGGCCGAGGACTGCCTGCTGCGCACGCTGCTGGCGCCGGGCGACCACGTGGTCATCCCGAACGACGCCTACGGCGGCACGTTCCGGCTCTTCGCCAAGGTCGTCGGCCGCTGGGGCGTGGAGTGGTCGGTCGCCGACACCTCCAGCCCGGAGGCCGTGCGCGCCGCCATCCGGCCCGAGACCAAGGCCGTCTGGGTCGAGACCCCGTCCAACCCGCTGCTCGGCATCACCGACATCGCGGCCGTCGCGGGCGTCGCCCACGAGGCCGGCGCCAAGCTGGTCGTGGACAACACCTTCGCCAGCCCCTACCTCCAGCAGCCGCTGGCGCTGGGCGCGGACGTCGTCGTCCACTCCACCACCAAGTACATGGGCGGCCACTCCGACGTCGTCGGCGGCGCCCTCGTCACCTCCGACGCCGGCCTCGGCGAGGAACTGGCCTACCACCAGAACGCGATGGGCGCCGTCGCCGGCCCCTTCGACTCCTGGCTGACGCTGCGCGGCATCAAGACCCTGGCCGTGCGCATGGACCGCCACACCGCCAACGCCGAGCGCGTGGTGGAGATGCTGGTCGCGCACCCCAAGGTGACGCAGGTCTACTACCCGGGCCTGCCCGAGCACCCGCTGCACGAGGTCGCGGCCAAGCAGATGCGCGCCTTCGGCGGCATGGTGTCCTTCCGCGTCGCGGGCGGCGAGCAGGCGGCGGTCGATGTCTGCAACCGCGCGAAGCTGTTCACCCTCGGCGAGTCGCTGGGCGGCGTCGAGTCGCTGATCGAGCACCCGGGCCGGATGACGCACGCCTCGGTCGCCGGTTCCGCGCTGGAGGTCCCGGCGGACCTGGTGCGCGCCTCCGTCGGCATCGAGTCGGCGGACGACCTGCTGGCCGACCTGACGCAGGCGCTGGGCTAGGCCCTGCGGCCTCTCCTCCCCGCTCCCCCCCCACGGCGGCCCGTCGCGGCTCACCGCCCGCTCCACACCGTGGCCCCCCGTGGCCTCCCGCCCGGCCGCGCGCCGCTGCCGGATCGTTTCGCCGATGACCGGTCGGCCCTGGCCGACCGGTCGCGCCCACGCGACCGGCCGCCCGCCGAAGGGGGTCCGGTGGGCCGGGGCGCGAACGCCCGAACCGGCCCGGGCCCGTCTCAGGAAGCGGGCGGCACCGGGCCCGGCTGTGTGAAGTGGATGTCGGAGAGGGCTCCGTTGAAGCGGGTGAGCAGGGTGCAGAACACCTCGCGCTCGTTCTCCGTCCAGCCCTCCGTCACCAGCGCCATCAGCTCGCGCCGGGAGGCGCGTACCTCCTCCAGTCGCGCCTTGCCGCGCGGCGAGAGCTGCAGGACGACGGCGCGGCCGTCCTCCGGGTGCGAGGTGCGCTTGACCAGGCCGGTGTCGACGAGCGGCGCCACCTGGCGGGTGACGGTCGAGGAGTCGATTCCCATGCCCGCGGCGAGGGCCTTGACGCCCATCGGGCCTTCCTGGTCGAGGCGGTTGAGCAACAGGTAGGCGGCGCGGTCCATGGAGTTGTGGACCCGGCCTACGCCACCGAGCCGGGTCTGCTCGGCACGGCGGGCGAAGACGGCCACCTGGTGCTGGAGGGCGTCGAGGACACCGGGGGCGAGGTCGGTCGTCATGTCCTGATGGGTGGGCATGGCCTGGGGCTCACTTCGTACGGCGGGCAGGGAACGGGCTGTGAACTGCTCAGAATGGGGGACAGAGTACGCGGCCCGGGGCGTGCTCGTACCAGTGCTCCGCAAACCGGTCGGTATGTATGTATGCGGCCCCTGTCGGCGGCGGCGCGGCAGCGGGCGGGCGGCGGGGCAAAGCCCCAGGTGAGAGGCCGGTTGAGGGCCTACGGGGCGGGGCGGGCCGGCGCGCCCGGGGGCGGACCGCGCAGGATACTTGCCTCATGGCCGCACGCCTGGTCTCTCTCCGCGATGTGCGCCGTGCGCAGCGGACGTTGTCCTCGGTGGCCGTGATCACCGCCCTGGAGAGCAGCCGTCATCTGTCCGCTGTGGTGGGCACCCCGGTCCACCTCAAGTGCGAGAACCTGCAGCGGACCGGGTCCTTCAAGCTGCGCGGCGCCTACGTGCGGATCGCCGGCCTGTCGCCGCGGGAGCGGGCGGCCGGGGTGGTCGCGGCCAGCTCCGGCAACCACGCCCAGGGCGTGGCGCTGGCGGCCTCACTGCTGGGCGTGCGGTCGACGGTGTTCATGCCGGAGGGCTCCCCGCTGCCGAAGGTGGCCGCCACGCGCGGCTACGGCGCCGAAGTCCGGCCGGGCGGCCAGGTCCTGGACGAGGCGCTGGGTGCCGCGCGCGAGCACGCCGAGCGGACCGGCGCCGTCTTCATCCACCCCTTCGACCACCCCGACATCGTCGCGGGTCAGGGCACGGTGGGCCTGGAGATCCTCGAGCAGTGCCCCGAGGTGGCCACCGTCGTGGTGGGCGTGGGCGGGGGCGGGCTGGTGGCGGGGATCGCGGTGGCCGTCAAGGCGCTGCGGCCGGACGTGCGGATCGTGGGTGTGCAGGCGGCCGGTGCCGCGGCGTACCCGCCGTCGCTGGCGGCCGGGCACCCGGTGACGGTGGACGCCCCGGTGACGATGGCGGACGGCATCCGGGTGGGGCGCCCCGGCGAGGTGCCGTTCCGGATCGTCGAGGAGCTCGTGGACGAGGTCCGTACCGTCTCCGAGGACGAGCTGGCGGCCGCGCTGCTGCTCTGCCTGGAGCGGGCGAAGCTCGTGGTGGAGCCGGCCGGGGCGAGTTCGGTGGCGGCGCTGCTGGCGGACCCGGCGGCGTTCGGCGGCCCGGTCGTGTGCGTCCTGTCCGGCGGCAATGTGGACCCGCTGCTGATGCAGCGCGTGCTGCGGCACGGCATGGCGGCGGCGGGCCGCTACCTCTCGCTGCGGCTGCGGCTGACGGACCGTCCGGGCGCGCTGGCGGCGCTGCTGGCGGTGCTGTCCGCCGCGGACGCCAACGTCGTGGACATCAGCCACGTCCGGACCGATCCACGGCTCGGCCTGACGGAGGCGGAGGTCGAGCTGCACCTGGAGACGGCGGGGCCGGAACACTGCGCCCAGGTGCGTCAGGCGCTGCGGGCGGCGGGCTATCTGGTGATGTCCTGATATCCGGCGACTGGTGGTGGGACAAACCCACCGGATATCCCCGCTTCCGCCGGGGGTTTGTCCGCCTGCTTCAAGGCGGGTTTCCCACGGGTTTCGGCGGTGGGTTTCATTCGGAGGGCGGAACGGCTCGGGTGAACGTAAAATCGTGTATTACGTCACCTTTAAACGGGGAGAACCTCCATGCCAGGCGCGATATACGCCGAAGGCCTGGTCAAGACCTTCGGCGACGTCACGGCTCTGGACGGCGTCGATCTCGACGTCCCGGAAGGAACCGTTCTAGGACTGCTCGGCCCCAATGGCGCCGGCAAGACCACCGCCGTGCGCGTCCTCACCACCCTCATCAAGCCCGACCGCGGCAAGGCCGTCGTGGCGGGCATCGACGTACTGAAGAAACCCAACGAGGTCCGTCACTCCATCGGTCTGTCCGGACAATTCGCCGCAGTCGACGAATATCTGACGGGCCGTGAGAACCTCCGGATGGTCGGCCAGCTCTACCAGATGAGCGCGCGCGACGCGAAGGCACGCGCGGGCGAGCTGCTGGAGCGCTTCAACCTCGCCGACGCCGCCGACCGCGCCGCCAAGACCTACTCCGGCGGCATGCGCCGGCGCCTCGACCTCGCCGCCGCCCTCGTCGTCAGCCCGCCCGTGATGTTCATGGACGAGCCCACGACGGGCCTGGACCCGCGCAACCGGCAGCAGTTGTGGGAGGTCATCCAGGAACTCGTCGCGGGCGGCACCACGTTGCTGCTCACCACCCAGTACCTGGAGGAGGCCGACCACCTCGCGCACGACATCTGCGTCATCGACCACGGCAAGGTCATCGCCCGCGGCACCTCCGACCAGCTCAAGGCGCGCACAGGCGGGGAGCGCGTCGAGCTGGTCGTGCACGAGCGCGAGCACATCGCCCCCGCCCTGGAGGTCATGCGCGCCTTCGGCAAGGGCGAATCCACCGTCGAGGAACACACCCGCAAGGTCATCGTCCCGGTCTCCGGCGGCGCCAAGCTGCTCGCCGAGGTGATCCGCGAGCTGGACACGCGCGGCATCGAGATCGACGACATCGGGCTGCGCCGCCCGACGCTGGACGACGTGTTCATCTCCCTCACCGGACACGTCGCCGAAGCCGGGGGCGAGGCCGGCGAGGGCCCGGCACAGGAAGGGACCACCCCATGAGCGCGGCCGAGGGCACTCTCTCGCGGCGGCCCGTCCCCAAGGCGCGCGGCGGCGCGATCCAGTCCGTCCGCGACTCCCTGGTCGTGGCCCAGCGCAATCTGATCCGCATGATCCGCATCCCGGAAGTGGTGATCTTCGGGCTGATCCAGCCGATCATGTTCGTGGTGCTGTTCAGCTATGTCTTCGGCGGCTCGATCGCCGTGGGCGGCAGCACCGACCCCGACCGCTACCGGCAGTTCCTGATGGCCGGCATCTTCGCGCAGACCGTCACCTTCGCCACGGCCGGCGCGGGCGCGGGCATCGCCGACGACATGCACAAAGGGCTCATCGACCGCTTCCGTTCGCTGCCCATGGCCCGCGGGGCCGTGCTCACCGGCCGGACGCTCGCGGACCTGGTGCAGACCGCGCTCACGCTCGTGGTGCTGGCCGTCGTCTCCCTGATCGTCGGCTGGCGCACCCACGCCGCCATCCCCAAGGTGCTGGCCGGCTTCGCCCTGCTGCTCCTGCTCGGCTACGCCTTCTCCTGGATCGGCGCGCTGATCGGGCTGACGGTGCGCACCCCGGAGGCGGCCACGTCGGGCGGGCTGATCTGGCTCTTCCCGCTGACCTTCATCTCCAACGCCTTCGTGCCGGCGGACAACATGCCGACGGTGCTGCGCACCATCGCGGAGTGGAATCCGTTCAGCGCCACGGTGCAGGCGGCGCGGCAGCTCTTCGGCAATCTGCCGGAGGGGTACCCGGTGCCGGCGGCGTGGCCGATGCAGCACCCGGTGTGGGCGTCGCTGATCTGGTCCGTGCTGATCATCCTCGTCTTCCGGTCGCTGGCGGTGCGCAAGTACCGCTCGGCGACGGCGTGAGGCCGGGGACGGGCGGCGAGGGGCCCACGGCGGCCCTGTGAACGCGGCGGAGCCCCGGACCCGCGAGGGGTCCGGGGCTCCGGCCGTGGCGGCGTCCCGCTCAGCCCTGGTAGGGCTTGGCCTCCAGGATGCGGACCTTGGCCTTGCGGCCGTTCGGCAGCTCGTACTCGGCGTCCTCGCCGATCTTCTTGCCGTTCACGCCCGAGCCCAGCGGGGACTGGGGGGAGTACGTCTCGATGTCCGAGCTGGCGTACTCACGCGAGGCCAGCAGGAACTCCAGCGTGTCGTCCGGGTCGCCGTCGAAGGCGATCGTGACGACCATGCCCGGGGCCACCGCGCCGTCGGCGGCGGGGGCCTCGCCCACCTTGGCGGACTCGAGCAGCTGGGTCAGCTGGCGGACGCGGAGCTCCTGCTTGCCCTGCTCCTCCTTGGCCGCGTGGTAACCGCCGTTCTCTCGCAGGTCACCTTCCTCGCGGGCCGCCGCGATCTTCGCGGCGATCTCGGTGCGAGCGGGACCAGACAGGTACTCCAGCTCGGCCTTGAGCTGGTCGTACGCCTCCTGAGTCAGCCAGGTGACGTTGTCGCTGGTCTGGGTCACAGGTGCTCCTCGTCGGTACTGGGGAATGCTTGGGGTACATCGCGATAACAAATGAACGCCCTACTCAGAAGGGTGCACCTTCAAAGCGGGGCGAAACCACGAGCCTAACAATTACGTCCGTAAAGGGGGAAGAAGTAAAGGGGAGGAACCGCGCAAGAATCGCGTCAACGCAGGTCAGCGGCGGGTCCGTCCCTTTTGGCCCGGTCGCGGGTCAGCCGCGGGACGCGCTCCGGCAGCCCTCGAGCTCCGTGGCGGTGGCCCGACCGGTCGTCCGGACGGTGACCAGCTCCGTGTAGTGGCCCTCGCGGCGGTCGAAGGTGACGTCCTTGCGCGCCACCTCGGCCCCGTCCTCGCCCAGGGAGCGCAGCGTGCACACCCCGGTGGCGTCCTTGCCCTTGCGAACCTCCAGGACCGCCTGCACGGTGTCGTCCGAGATCGTCTTCGAACGCACCAGCTGACCGCTGACGTCCGACTTCGTGACGTAGTGCACACCGGCCCAGGCGACGAAGCCCAGCAGCGCGGCGCCCAGCACCCCGCCGACGATCTTCAGCTTGCGGTCGGCGCGTTCGTCCGCCGAGCGGCCGTAGCGGCCCTCGGGCAGGGCGGTCCCGCGTTCCGCAGCCATGATCGTTCCTCCTGGGTCTCGTTCGCCGGACGCGGAATGAATCGGCGCCCGTTTCGGTCACTATAGGAGGCGTCTCCCGTGACCAGTGACTGAGGATCGAGCCTTGACTGAGCAGCTGCGACTGATGGCCGTTCACGCCCACCCCGACGACGAGTCGAGCAAGGGCGCGGCCACGATGGCCAAGTACGTGTCCGAGGGGGTGGACGTGCTGGTCGCCACCTGCACGGGTGGTGAGCGTGGCTCCATCCTCAACCCCAAGCTCCAGGGCGACCCCTACATCGAGGAGCACATCCACGAGGTCCGGGCCAAGGAGATGGCCGAGGCCCGTGACATCCTCGGCGTCAAGCAGGAGTGGCTGGGCTTCGTCGACTCCGGGCTCCCCGAGGGTGACCCGCTGCCCCCGCTGCCGGACGGCTGCTTCGCCCTGCAGGACGTCGACGAGGCGGCCGGGGCCCTGGTACGGCTGATCCGCGAGTTCCGCCCGCACGTGATCACCACGTACGACGAGAACGGCGGCTACCCGCACCCCGACCACATCATGACGCACAAGATCTCGATGGTGGCCTTCGACGCCGCGGGCGACCCCGAGCGCTACCCCGAGGCCGGCGAGCCCTGGCAGCCGCAGAAGCTCTACTACAACCAGGGCTTCAACCGGCAGCGCACCCAGGCCCTGCACGACGCCCTGATCGGGCGCGGCATGGAGTCCCCGTACGGCGAGTGGCTGGAGCGGTGGAACGAGATGGGCCGCGAGCGGACGCTGACCACGTTCGTGCCCTGCGCCGACTTCTTCGAGATCCGCGACAAGGCGCTGATCGCCCACGCCACCCAGATCGACCCCGACGGTGGCTGGTTCCGGGTGCCGCTGGACCTCCAGCGCGAGGTCTGGCCCACCGAGGAGTACGAGCTCGCGAAGTCCCTCGTCGACACTTCCCTCCCCGAGGACGACCTCTTCGCGGGCATCCGCAACAATTGACCCCATGATGAGCGCGACTGCAACCCTCGCCGCCACCCACCTCGTGCCGTTCGCGGCCGAGGAGCTGGACAAGAACAAGGTCACGCCCGGTGTGCTCGGCTTCATCGTCTTCGCCGTGATCGGCGGGGCCGTGTGGATGCTGATGAAGAGCATGAACAAGCACATGCAGCGGGTGGACTTCGAGGAGGCGCCGGACCCCTCCGCCGAGCCGCTGCCCGGCGGGGCCGGCAAGACGACGGCGTAGGCGCCGTCCTTCGATCGCCGGACGGGGGGAACGTCCAGTCCGGCGATTGAGGACGGGGGGTCCGGGGCGGAGCCCCGGTTTCGTGCTGCCGTGGGGAAGGATGGGCCCCATGCCGAACCGTCTGGCGCACGAGACGTCCCCCTACCTCCTCCAGCACGCCGGGAACCCGGTCGACTGGTGGCCCTGGTCCCCCGAGGCCTTCGCCGAGGCCCGGCGGCGGGGGGTGCCGGTGCTGCTGAGCGTGGGGTACTCCAGCTGTCACTGGTGCCATGTCATGGCACACGAGTCCTTCGAGGACGAGCCGACCGCCGCCTACCTCAACGAGCACTTCGTCTCCGTCAAGGTCGACCGCGAGGAGCGGCCCGACATCGACGCCGTGTACATGGAGGCGGTCCAGGCCGCCACCGGCCAGGGCGGCTGGCCCATGACGGTCTTCCTCACCCCCGACGCCGAGCCGTTCTACTTCGGCACCTACTTCCCGCCCGAGCCCCGGCACGGCATGCCCGGCTTCGTCCAGGTCCTCGAGGGCGTCCGCGCCGCGTGGCGCGACCGGCGGGACGAGGTGGGCCAGGTCGCGGGGCGCATCGTGCGGGACCTGGCGGACCGGACGCTGTCCGTGGACACCACGCGGCCCCCGGGCGCCGAGGAGGCGCACGCCGCGCTGCTGGGGCTGACCCGGGAGTTCGACGCCGTGCGCGGCGGCTTCGGCGGCGCGCCGAAGTTCCCGCCGTCCATGACGCTGGAGTTCCTGCTGCGCCACTACGTCCGCACGGGCTCGGCGGCGGCCCTGGAGATGGCGGGGGCCACGTGCGAGGCGATGGCCCGCGGCGGCATCTACGACCAGCTCGGCGGCGGCTTCGCCCGCTACGCGGTGGACGCCGGCTGGGTGGTGCCCCACTTCGAGAAGATGCTCTACGACAACGCCCTGCTGTGCCGGGTCTACGCCCACCTGTGGCGGGCCACCGGCTCGGAGCTGGCCCGGCGCGTGGCCCTGGAGACGGCGGACTTCATGGTCCGCGAACTGCGCACGGAGCAGGGCGGCTTCGCCTCGGCGCTGGACGCCGACAGCGACGACGGCACGGGCAAGCACGTCGAGGGCGCGTACTACGTGTGGACGCCGCGCCAGCTGCGAGAGGTGCTGGGCGAGGCGGACGCGGCCATGGCGGCGGTCCACTTCGGGGTGACCGAGGAGGGCACCTTCGAGGAGGGCGCCTCCGTCCTGCGGCTGCCCGACACCGAACAGCTGTGGGACGCCGGGAAGGTCGCCTCCGTACGGGCCCGGCTGCTGGCGGCCCGCGAGCAGCGGCCCCGCCCGGGACGGGACGACAAGATCGTGGCCGCCTGGAACGGGCTGGCCATCGCCGCGCTCGCCGAGACCGGCGCCTACTTCGACCGCCCGGACCTGGTCCAGGCCGCCACGGACGCCGCCGACCTGCTGGTACGCACCCACATGGACTGGCACGCGCGGCTGTACCGCACCTCGCTGGACGGCGTCGCCGGCGGCCACGCGGGGGTCCTGGAGGACTACGCGGACGTCGCCGAGGGCTTCATGGCCCTGTCCGCCGTCACCGGCGAGGGCGTGTGGGTGGACTTCGCGGGGCTGCTCCTGGACACCGTCCTGATCCGCTTCACCGACGTCGACGGGGCGCTCTTCGACACCGCCGACGACGCCGAGATCCTCATCCGGCGCCCCCAGGACCCCACCGACAACGCCACGCCCTCCGGCTGGACGGCGGCGGCCGGGGCCCTGCTGACGTACGCCGCGTACACCGGAAGTTCCGCGCACCGGGAGGCGGCGGAGAAGGCGCTGGGCGTGGTGCGCACGCTCGGGGCGAAGGCGCCGCGCTTCATCAGCTGGGGGCTGGCGGTGGCCGAGGCCCTGCTGGACGGGCCGCGCGAGGTCGCGGTCGTCGGCCAGGCCGATCATCCGGTCACCCGGCAGCTGCACCACACGGCGCTGCTGTCGACGGCCCCCGGCCTGGTGGTCGCGGTCGGCGAGCCGGGCTCCGAGGAGGTACCGCTCCTGCACGGCCGCACCCTGCTCGACGGGCGCCCGGCGGCCTATGTGTGCCGGAACTTCACCTGTGACGCGCCCACGGCCGACGCGAAGGCCCTGGCGGAGAAGCTGGGCGGCTGAGGGGGGATCCGGGTCAGAGGCCGATCCGGGTCAGCGTGTGAGGCCGCGGACGAGTACGCCCAGGGCGCGGTCGATCAGGGCCAGCGGGTCCTCGGTCTGCCCCTGCTCGACCCAGTGCATCATCGCCTCCTGCATGGCGCCGAGGACGGCGGCGACCGCCACCCGCAGCTCCAGGTCGTCCGGGGAGCGGCCCGTGCGCTCGGCCAGGACGCCGCAGAGCATGCGGCCCGTCTGCGCCATGCCCTCCGCCGACCGGCCGCGCAGCGCGGGCACCTCGTGCACGAGCCGGGTGCGCTGCCTGAGCTCGGTGAGGTCGGCGTCGACGAGGTGGCGCAGGCCGTCCAGGACGCCCCGGCGGATGGACTCCAGGGGCGGCTCGCCCGCGGGGCGGGCCCGGATGGCGGCTTCCATCAGCGGGTCGTACTCGTCGGTGAGCACGATGTCTTCCTTGGTGGGGAAGTAGCGGAAGACGGTGCTGGGGGAGACGTCGGCGGCCTCGGCGATCCGGTCGACGGGGGTGGCGTCGTAGCCCTGCTCCGCGAAGAGGCGGTAGGCGGCGCCGCGGATCGCCCGGCGGGTCTGGATCTTCTTCCGCTCGCGCAGCCCGAGTCTGGGCTCGGGCTGCTCGGTGGGGGAGGTCTGTGCTGAGGCCATGCCCTGCATTCTCGGTCATCCGCCCGGGCCCGGGACCGGCCGGATCCTTGATGCCACACTGACTGTCAGTGCGGTGTGTGACGCTGTGTGCGGGGCAGGGGAACGATCAGTGAATGATCGGAGGTAGTCATGACGGTTGCCGCTGTGAACGCTCTCGCCGTGCTGGTGGCGGGGTTATGCGTCGGGGGCTATGTGGTGGTCGGTGAGCTGGCCGTGCTGACCGTGGTGCTGGCCGGGGTGGCCTCGCTGGCCTGGCGGGTGGCCGCGGCGTCGAGGCCGCGGCCGGCGAGAGGGTGGCGGGCGCGGGTGAGGCGCCCGGTGTCGTTGCCCGGTATGTCAGGCGTGCGAATAGGCCACCAGAGAGATGCCCACGTAGTGCGTGACGAAGGCGGCCAGCGTGAGGGAGTGGAAGACCTCATGGAAGCCGAACCACCGAGGTGAGGGGTTCGGGCGCTTGATTCCGTAGATCACGCCGCCCGCGGAGTAGAGCAGGCCGCCGACGATCACCAGCACGAGGACGGCGACGCCGCCCTTGCGCAGGAAGTCCGGGAGGAAGAAGACGGCGGCCCAGCCCATGGCGATGTAGCAGGGGGTGTAGAGCCAGCGCGGCGCGCCGACCCAGAAGACGCGGAAGGCGATGCCCGCCAGGGCCGCCGCCCAGACCGCCCACAGCAGCACCTGCCCTCTGCTGCCGGGCACCAGCAGCATGGTCAGCGGCGTATAGGTGCCCGCGATGATCAGAAAGATGTTCGCGTGGTCGAGGCGGCGGAGCACGGCCGTCGTCCGCGGGCTCCAGTTGCCGCGGTGGTACAGCGCGCTGATGCCGAAGAGCAGGCAGGCGGTGAGCACGAAGATCGCACAGGCGAGCCGGCCCCGGGTGCTGTCCGCCAGCGCGGTGAGGAAGACGCCGGCGACGAGCACGGCCGGGAACATTCCGGCGTGCAGCCAGCCGCGCAGCCGTGGCTTGACCACGGCGGCGACGGGGGAGGGGATGACATCGGGAGGGGCGGCGGTCGCGGCCGCGGCGGAAGCGGAGGGCGCGATTCGCGCTGCGTCGGGCGCGGAAGTCATGCCCGTCATGCTACCTACGCCACCGTAGGTTACGGGCCGGTATCGCGTGGCGATGGTCACGGGGGCGCCCCCTGGACAGATCGGATGATGAGTCGGATGATCAAATGAGTGCGGGCGGCACCGGATGAGCGGTCACGAAGCGTCTGGGTCGCAGCCCCCAAGGGGCATACATGTGCAGAGGCGGGTCCAAACCGGCGTATGCCGGGACATAAGGGCCCGTTCCACCCTCAACATCTGACGCCGGACAGCGGGTTCCGGCGGGACGGAGCGATCGTGGCGCGCAGCAGTGCGGCTCCCACCACCCCCACCAGCCACCAGGAGCTGATCTCCTGGGTCGACCAGATTGCCGCCCTCACCCAGCCGGACCGCGTGGTCTGGTGCGACGGCTCCGAGGCCGAGTACGAGCGCCTGTGCGAGGAGCTCGTCGCCAAGGGCACGTTCCGCAAGCTCGACCCGGTCAAGCGCCCCAACTCCTACTACGCCGCCTCCGACCCCAGCGACGTGGCGCGCGTCGAGGACCGCACCTTCATCTGCTCCGAGAAGGAGGAGGACGCGGGCCCGACCAACCACTGGAAGGCCCCCGCCGAGATGCGGGAGATCTTCACGGGCAAGGACGGCGACGGGGGCATCTTCCGCGGCTCCATGCGCGGCCGCACCATGTACGTCGTGCCCTTCTGCATGGGCCCCCTCGGCTCCCCGCTGTCCGCGATCGGCGTGGAGATCACCGACTCCGCCTACGTCGCCGTCTCGATGCGCACCATGACCCGCATGGGCCAGGCCGTCCTCGACGAGCTCGGCACCGACGGCTTCTTCGTCAAGGCCGTCCACACCCTCGGCGCCCCGCTGGCCGAGGGCGAGGCCGACGTCCCGTGGCCGTGCAACACCACCAAGTACATCTCGCACTTCCCCGAGGACCGCGAGATCTGGTCCTACGGCTCCGGCTACGGCGGCAACGCCCTGCTGGGCAAGAAGTGCTACGCCCTGCGCATCGCCTCCGTGATGGCGCGCGACGAGGGCTGGCTGGCCGAGCACATGCTCATCCTCAAGCTCACCCCGCCGCAGGGCGAGGCCAAGTACGTGGCCGCCGCCTTCCCCTCCGCCTGCGGCAAGACCAACCTCGCCATGCTGGAGCCCACGGTCTCGGGCTGGACCGTGGAGACCATCGGCGACGACATCGCCTGGATGCGCTTCGGCGAGGACGGCCGCCTCTACGCCATCAACCCCGAGGCCGGCTTCTTCGGCGTCGCCCCCGGCACCGGCGAGCACACCAACGCCAACGCCATGAAGACCCTGTGGGGCAACGCCGTCTTCACCAACGTCGCCCTCACCGACGACAACGACGTCTGGTGGGAGGGCATGACCGAGGAGGCCCCGGCCCACCTCACGGACTGGAAGGGCAACGACTGGACCCCCGCGTCCGGCACCCCGGCCGCCCACCCCAACGCCCGCTTCACCGTGCCCGCCTCGCAGTGCCCGATCGCCGCACCCGAGTGGGAGGACCCCAAGGGCGTGCCGATCTCGGCCATCCTCTTCGGCGGCCGCCGCGCCTCGGCCGTACCGCTGGTGACGGAGTCCTTCGACTGGCAGCACGGCGTCTTCCTCGGCGCGAACGTCGCCTCCGAGAAGACCGCCGCCGCCGAGGGCAAGGTCGGCGAGCTGCGCCGCGACCCGTTCGCCATGCTGCCGTTCTGCGGCTACAACATGGGCGACTACATGGCCCACTGGATCCAGGTCGGCAAGAACGCCGACCAGGCCAAGCTGCCGAAGATCTACTACGTGAACTGGTTCCGCAAGAACGACGCGGGCTCGTTCGTCTGGCCGGGCTTCGGCGAGAACAGCCGCGTGCTGAAGTGGATCGTCGAGCGCCTGGACGGCAAGGCCGAGGGCGTCGAGACCCCCATCGGCATCCTCCCGACGCGCGCCGCGCTCGACACCCAGGGCCTCGACCTGCCGGAGGAGGACCTGGACGTCCTCCTCACGGTCGACACCGAGGTCTGGCGCGAGGAGGCGGCGCTGGTGCCCGAGCACCTGAACACCTTCGGCGACCACACCCCGAAGGAGCTGTGGGACGAGTACCGCGCCCTGGTCGAGCGCCTGGGCTGAGACCGCTTTCCCACCTCGGGGCGCGTCCCGCTCCCGTCCGCGGCCAGGTTGCCGAGGACGGGAGCGAGCGGTCAGTTGACGGATGTCGTGCCGCCTCCCCAGCATGTGCTTTCCCAGACCTTGGTGGGGTTGCCGCCGTTGTTGAAGTCTCCGTCACCGTTCGGGTTCGCGGTGAGGGTGTGGATGCTTTGGTGGGCGGGGCCCTGGCAGGTGGCTCCGTTGGTGCCGTGGTCGTAGAAGAGGGCGATGTCGCTCTTGCCGTCGCCGTTGTAGTCGCCGGAGGTCATGAATCTGGTGTCGGCGACGGTGTTGGTTGATTCCCAGCGGGGGGCTACTCCACCGAATGTGCCGTCGCCGTTCTTGGCGGCGCTGAGGGTGAACAGGCGGATGTGCTTGCCGCCGTAGTCGTACAGCAGGGCGATGTCGCTCTTGCCGTCGCTGTTGTAGTCACCGGAGGTCATGAACTTCGTGCCGCCTCCCCAGCATGTGCTTTCCCAGACCTTGGTGGGGTTGCCGCCGTTGTTGAAGTCTCCGTCACCGTTCGGGTTTGCGGTGAGGGTGTGGATGCTTTGGTGGGCGGGGCCCTGGCAGGTGGCTCCGTTGGTGCCGTGGTCGTAGAAGAGGGCGATGTCGCTCTTGCCGTCGCCGTTGTAGTCGCCGGAGGTCATGAATCTGGTGTCGGCGACGGTGTTGGTTGATTCCCAGCGGGGGACTACTCCACCGAATGTGCCGTCGCCGTTCTTGGCGGCGCTGAGGGTGAACAGGCGGATGTGCTTGCCGCCGTAGTCGTACAGCAGGCCGATGTCGCTCTTGCCGTCGCCGTTGTAGTCACCGGAGGTCATGAACTTCGTCCCGCCTCCCCAGCATGTGCTTTCCCAGACCGTCTTGGGGCCTCTCAGAGTGCCGGTCGCGTTCGGATCGGCCAGCCATTCAAGAATGGCGACATGGTTGCTTCCCTTGCAGGTGGAGCCGACGGAGCCGTAGTCGTGGAACGTGGCGATGTCGCTCTTGCCGTCACCGTTGAAGTCGCCGGAAGTGACGAACTTCGGGCTGCCGGGCAGGCAGGGGGAGTCCGCTTGGGAGACGAGACCGTTGAGCGCGCCGGAGTAGTCCGGCTTGCCGGCCAACGTGAACATCGCGGTGCGATTGGCGCCGCTCAGATCGCAGCCGGGTGAATTGCTCGCGCCGTAGTTGTACGTCTGGGAGACGTCGCTGATGCCGTCGCCGTTGTAATCGTGTGCCGCGTTCCTGGGCACGGTGTCGACGAAGTGGGTACCGCTCGCGTAGTAGCCCTTGACCGCGGCATCGACCTGAGCCGGTGCCAGGGACGCTGAGTTGTTGTAGTAGACCCAGTTGACCTTCTGGTCCCAGGTACGGGACTGACCGGTGAACGGCAAGTCCTGGAACCAGTGGTTGAAGTTGATGGTCATGGTCTCACGCGGATAGTACTTCGAGTCAGCGCTGAAGTACCGCTCGCCGTCCACGTAGAAGACGACGCTGCCGTCGTCGGCGGTCATCTGGAGGGTGTGCCACCCCTGTAGTGAGTTGACGGCGTTGTTCTTGTTGTAGGTGACGCTGTCCTGGAGGCTGTGCCAGGCGGTGGTGAAGTGCGAAGGGCCGGACGCGCCCCAGCCGCCATTGGGCAGGTACTCGTGGTCCAGCTCGCTGTAGAGCGAGTTCTCCGGGGAGATGGCATAGAAGGTCTGCACGGGGTGGTCGCCGTCGGGACCAGCCGTGGGCTTGTTGTTGAAATAGACGCGAGCGGCGTAGGTGCCGGAATAGAACTTACGTTGAGTGCTGATCTGGGCCTGGCTCGTGCCGGCTGCTGTGCCGTCCGTCGTGGCTCGTAGTTGCATCACTCGGCCGCCCTCCGCAGAAGGGTCAGCGGGGAAGCTCACCGCGTCCGGCCGCCACCTGCCGGCTGGGCCGGGCCCGCCGGATCCGGCGCGTATGGTCCAGCCATGGGCGGTGATATCGGGGTCGCTCGCTCCTGCGTAGTGGAAGTCGTCGAACAGAGTTCCACCCAACGGTGATGCGGCCGTGGACGTGCGGGCACTGTCCGCGCTCGACGAAGGAGAAGCTGACGCCCAAGCGGTCGCATCGCCGGGAGAGAGTACGGTCGCGGCGCAGGCCAGCAAGGCAGTGGCGAGGGCCATGAGGCCCTGGCCCTTGCGACCTCTGCGCCCGGGGGGATGAACGTGATCCATATGGTCTCCACAGATAGGCCGCCGACGTGAGTCGGCGGCCGATGAGGGTGTGCTGGTTCTGCCCAGTGCCAGGTCTCAGACGCCGGAAACGCTCCAGGACCGGACCGGCGCTTGGAACGCGCCATTGGACTCGGACGTGAAGGTGAAGAGGGCCGACTTGTCGTTGCCGTAGCTGTAGAACGTGGCCAAGTCGGCGCGACCGTCCCTGTTGTAGTCACCTGTGACGAGCTGAACGTTGCCGGCGTTCCACTCACCGGGCTTGGCGTTCCAGGATTTGACCGGAGTTCCGAAGCCGCCGTCGGGGTCCGAGGGGAACGTGAACAGCGCCACCGAGCCGTCGCCGTAGCCGTACATGGCACCGATGTCCGCTCGGCCGTTGCCGTCGAAGTCACCGGCGACAATCCTCATGTTGCGACCCCACCAGCTGTTGGCGGGCGCGTTCCAGGACTTGTTTTCCTTACGGAAGGTGCCGTCGGGCTCGGAGAGGAACGTGAACAGGGCGGCGCGGGCGTCGCCGTATCCGTAGAACGCGGCGATGTCGGCTCGGCCGTTGCCGTCGAAGTCGCCCGCTGCCATCTGGACGTTGTTGACGTCCCACTGGCCGGGCTTGGTGTTCCAGGACTTGGTTTCCTTGCGGAAGGTGCCGTCGGGCTCGGAGAGGAAGGTGAACAGGGCTACCGAGCCGTCGTCGTATCCGTACATGGTGGCCAGGTCGGAGCGGCCGTCGCCGTTGAAGTCACCTGCCACGATCTGCTTGGCGTTCTTGAACGCCCACTGGCCGGGCTTGGTGTTCCAGGACTTGGTTTCCTTGCGGAAGGTGCCGTCGGGCTCGGAGAGGAAGGTGAACAGGGCTACCGAGCCGTCGTCGTATCCGTACATGGTGGCCAGGTCGGAGCGGCCGTCGCCGTTGAAGTCACCTGCCACGATCTGCTTGACGTTCTTGAACGCCCACTGCCCGGGCTTGGTGCTCCAGGACTTGACAGGCTCCTCGAAGCCTCCGTCGGGCGTGGAACGGAAGGTGAACAGTGCCATCGAGCCGTCGTCGTATCCGTACATGGCGGCGGTGTCGGCGCGGCCATCACCGTCGAAGTCACCCGAGACGGTCAGCTTATTGGCGCCCTTGGCTGTGTCGGACCGCGAGATGACCTGACGCACCCAGTAGTTGACGTCGTCGACGCGGGTTTCGACAGCACCGCTGCGCGACTCGTCCTCGCCGAAGCAGCCGCCCTGCCAGGAGCGGCTATGGACGGCTGCCAGTTCGAATCGGCCGCCGACGTCGCGGAAGGCCGGGCCCCCGGTGTCGCCCTTGCAGATCGCCGCGCCGGGCGACTTGCCGGTCAGGTCCAGCGAGGTGGCACCCGTCGCCCCGATGGTGAAGCCGGCACTGTGCAGACGGTCGGGGACCCACTCGTCCTCGGTGCGCCCGTAGCCGGTAACACGCAGTTCCTCGCCCGCCACGGGCTTGTGGGTGGCGATGTCGATGGGGGTGATTCCGGCGGCCGGCGTGGCAAGCCTGGCCAGCACCAGGTCGCGGTCGTCGCGCGGGACGAGTTCCACCACCTCCACCACGCTGCCGGTGTCCCGGGTGAGGTCGGCGCGGCCGATGGTGGCCGTGGTCTTCCATTGGGGGGCACCGGCGGTGACCTTGAGGCCCTGGGCCGGATTCTCGGCGAAGCAACTGGCCGCCGTGACCAACCACTGCTGCTCGACCAGGGCGGCGGAACAACTGCGCTTGCCATTACCGATGTCGAGCTTGGCGGTAAAGGCGTACGAGCCGTCCTCGGCAGCGGAACCAACAACAGCGTGGCTGGGGGCGGCAGTCAGCAGGCCGGCTGCGACTCCGGAGGCTATAAGCCCAGCGATCAGCGCGACGCGCGGACGTCTGGCAGACATGTGTTTCTTTCTTTCCGAGGTCAGAGTTCCGAGGCGATGCACCGGATGCGGTGCAGTGGAGGGCGCCGGCGGTCAGGCCGCGAAACGCAGCTCGCGGTGCTGGTGCAGCTGAGGGCGGAGATGCCCGCGAGGCAGAGCCCGGCCAGACGTAATGGCGAAATAAGGCCAAACGAGAAGAAACCTATCACTCTGTCAGTCTTTATGAACTCTTGGTGATTTGGTTACGTGTGAGCCCCAATGGGCGAGCGGCTTACCATCGGTAGTCCATGACGCGCGCATGACAATCATCAAGGTTCGCGTTTTGGTGGGGTGTGCTCACTGGCGCGCGTTCAATCGCCCCGGCCCCCGCACCGTCACGCCTCGTCCTTGATCCCCAGCGTCCCCGCGTGAGCGTGCATGCGCTCGGCCGCCAGTGCCGCGCCCGCCGCGTCGCCGCGCTGCGTCGCGACGACCAGCGCCTGGCCCGCCAGCATGTGCGCCCGCTGGTGCAGGGCGGTCACATGGGCGGCGTCGGTGGCGCCCTGCGTCGGGGCCGCGCGCAGGGGGGAGTGGCCGCGCAGGTGCTCCACGCGTTGGGCCAGGCGTGCCGCCGCGTCGTCCAGGGTGGTCGCCGGGGTCAGTGCGCGTAGTTCGTCCGTCACCGTCAGCAGCGCCGTGAAGTGCCCCGCCAGCCGGATGTCCAGCTCCTCCTCGCGGGAGCGGTGCGGGCCGTGTGCGTGGACCGACTTGGTGCGGATCGGTTCGTACATGGATGGCCTCCTGAGTTACCTCTGAAGGCCATCCTAACTTAGACAGCGTCTAAAGTTATTGGCTGTAGCCGTCCAGGAAGTTCCCGATCCGGGTCACGGCCTCCGCCAGATCCTTGGCGTTCGGCAGCGTGACCAGGCGGAAGTGGTCCGGCTCCGGCCAGTTGAAGCCCGTGCCGTGCACGACCATGATTTTTTCGGCGCGGAGCAGGTCCAGCACCATCTGGCGGTCGTCCTTGATCTTGTAGACCTTGGGGTCGAGCCGGGGGAAGGCGTACAGCGCGCCCTTCGGCTTCACGCACGTCACGCCCGGGATCCGGGTCAGCAGCTCGTGCGCGACGTCGCGCTGCTCCAGCAGCCGGCCGCCGGGCAGCACCAGGTCGTTGATCGTCTGCCGGCCGCCGAGGGCGGTGGCCACCGCGTACTGGGCCGGCATATTGGCGCACAGGCGCATGTTGGCCAGGATCGTCAGGCCCTCGATGTAGCTGTCGGCGTGCGCCTTGGGGCCGCAGACCGCCATCCAGCCGCTGCGGTAGCCGGCCACGCGGTAGGCCTTGGACAGGCCGTTGAAGGTGAGGGTCAGCAGGTCCGGGGCGTTGGCCGCCGTGGGCGTGTGCGTGACGCCGTCGTAGAGGATCTTGTCGTAGATCTCGTCGGAGCAGACGATCAGGTTGTGGCGGCGGGCGATCTCCGTCAGGCCGCGCAGCATCTCGTCGTCGTAGACCGCACCCGTGGGGTTGTTCGGGTTGATGATGACGAGGGCCTTGGTGCGGTCGGTGACCTTGCGCTCGATGTCGGCCAGGTCCGGCATCCAGTCCGACTGCTCGTCGCAGCGGTAGTGCACGGCCGTACCGCCCGCGAGCGAGACGGACGCCGTCCACAGCGGGTAGTCCGGCGCCGGGACGAGGACCTCGTCCCCGTCGTCGAGCAGCGCCTGCATCGACATCTGGATCAGCTCCGAGACGCCGTTGCCGAGGTAGACGTCCTCGACGGACAGCTCGATGCCCTTGGTCTCGTAGTGCTGCACCACCGCGCGCCGGGCGGCGAGCAGACCCTTGGCGTCGCCGTAGCCGTGCGCGTCGCCGACGTTGCGCAGCATGTCCTCGAGGATCTCCGGCGGGCACTCGAACCCGAAGATCGCGGGATTGCCGGTGTTCAGTTTGAGGATGCGGTGACCTGCTGCCTCGAGCCGCATCGCCTCCTCGAGCACCGGGCCACGGATTTCGTAGCAGACGTTGGCGAGTTTCGTTGACTGGATCACCTGCATGACGGCCACCATACGGGGACGTCAGACGGCACGCGCGCCCTTTCCCGCCCCACCGGGACCGCCCGGGCGAGGCCCCTCAGCCCCCCGGAGTGCGCCGGACTGTACGTCCCGCCAGAACGTCCGTCCGGCGCCCGTCTTCCATCACAAAGCGTCCGGCAATCAGGACATAAGGAATGCCGGTCGGAAGCGTCCGCGGGGCTTCGAAAGTGGCACCGGAGGCCACCGTCCGTGGCTCGAAGAGCACCAGGTCGGCGCTGTACCCCTCGCGTACGAGACCCCGGTCCGGCAGCCGCAACCGGGCCGCGGGCCGCGACGTGAGATGCGCCACGCACTCCTCCAGGGAGAACACGCCCAGCTCACGCGCGTACCGGCCCAGGTAGTGCGGAAACGTGCCGAAGGCGCGGGGATGCGGCTTCGCGCCGTGCAGGATGCCGTCGCTGCCGCCCGTGTGCACACGGTGCCGCATGATCGCGCGGACGTTCTCCTCATGCCCCACGTGGTGCAGGATCGTCGGCCCCAGCCGGTCCTCGACCAGCAGCCGGCGGGCCGTGGCGAACGGCGCCTCGCCGCGCTCGCGCGCCGCGTCGGCGACCGTCCGGCCCACGTACTCCGCCCGGCCCGGCCCCGCCACGCCGGAGATCTCGACGGTGTCCCAGTCGACCGGCACGCCGTGGCAGCCGTCCGCGCCCGTCACCTCCATGGCGTACCGGATCCGCCCGGCCGTGGCGTCGTCGCGCAGCCGCGCCAGCACCGCCTCCGGCCCGCCCTCGCTCGCCCAGCCCGGGAGCAGCGCGGCGAGCGTGGTGCAGCCCGGTGTGTAGGGATAGGTGTCGAGGGAGATGTCCGCGCCGTCGGCGAGGGCGGCGTCCAGCAGGGCCAGCAGCGCGCCGGCCCGCCCCGTGTTCACGCCGAAGTTCATGACGGCGTGCGCCAGGTGCAGGGCGCAGCCCGCCGCCCGCGCCAGGTCGATCATCTCCTCGTACGCGGCCAGGGCGCCCGCCCCGTACGAGCGGTGGTGCGGGCAGTAGTAGCCGCCGTACCGGGCCACGACCCGGCACAGCTCGGTCAGCTCGGCGTCGTCGGCGTACATCCCGGGCGGGTAGGTGAGCCCGGACGACATCCCCACGGCCCCCTGCTCCAGCCCCTCGGCCACCAGCCGCCTCATGTGCCCCAGCTCGGCGGCGGTGGCCGGCCGGTTCTCCCAGCCGACGGCCAGCATCCGCACCGCACCCTGCGGTACGAGGTAGGCGGCGTTGACGGCCGTGCCCCGACGGTCGAGCCGGTCCAGGTACTCGCCGACGGTGCGCCAGTCGAAATCGATATCGATGCCGTTGCCGTCGCCGTTCCAGCCGGTGATCGCCGTGCGGATCTGGGGGAGGGTGCGGTCGTCGACCGGCGCGTACGACAGCCCGTCCTGGCCGATGACCTCGAGCGTCACGCCCTGGGCGACCTTGGCGGTGTGCGCTGGGTCGCGGAGGAGGGCGAGGTCGCTGTGGGCGTGCATGTCGATGAAGCCGGGGGCGAGGGCCAGGCCGTGGACGTCGAGGACGCGGCGTGCCGACAGTCTCGGGCCCGTGCCCTCGCGGTGGATCCCGGCGATCCGGCCGTGGGCCAGGGCGACGTCGGCGCGGTAGGAGGGGCGGCCGGTGCCGTCGATGACGCGTGCGTCACGTAAGACGAGGTCCATGGAGGGGTTCTTTCCCCCACCCCGCCCCTTCCCGAAACCGGGGGCTCCGCCCCGGACCCCCGCTCCGCTGGGGGCTAGAAGAAGGTACGGACGTACTCCGTCACCGTGCCGTCCGCCGACGCCAGCGGAATCAGCGGCCACTTCTCGAACACCGTGCACGGGTGCGACAGCCCCAGCCCCACCCAGTCCCCGACCTCCAGCTCCGTGTCCCCGGAAAGGGTCACGAACGCGTGCTGGTCGGCGAGCCGTGTCACCGTCAGGCCCGCCGCCGGGCGCAGCGAGCCGTCCCGGGCGGAGCGGACGAGCTGGGGTTCCGGCAGGCCGAGGTCGTAGGAGACGTCGCGCTTGCCGGCGTTGAGGTAGGCCATGCCGGGCTCCGGACGGGAGACGACCTGCGCCCACAGGCGCAGGGCCGGCTGCAGGGCGCCCTCCTCGGGGAGCCGGTTGAAGGGGGTCTTGTTGCGGTACTGGCCGTCGTCGTGGGTGACGTACGCGCCGGAGCGCAGCAGCTTGAGCGCCGGCGCGGACAGCGTCGGGAGCTCCCCGAGGACCTCGGCGACCGCGTCGAACCAGGCGCTGCCGCCGGCGCTGACGACGATCTCCTCCACACCCGGGAAGCGGCCCTCCTTGTCGAAGGCGACGGCGATCCCGGTGAGGCGGCGCATCCAGGCCCGTACGAGCTCTCCGTCGGCGTCCGGGATCTCCGCCTCGTAGCCGGCGACGCCGACCAGGCGCAAGGTGGTGGTCGCCGCGACGGCGTCCGCGACGAGGGTGGCGTCGGCTTCCGTGCGGACGCCCGTACGGCCGCCGGGCGCGCCGAGCTCGACGACGACGTCGAGGGGGCGGCCGGCCCCGGCGTCGCGCAGGGTGGCGTCCATCAGTTCGACGCCGCGCACGGAGTCGACGTAGGTGATGAGCCGGAGGCCGGGGTCGGCGGCCAGCTCGGCCGCGATCCAGCGCAGGGCGGCGGCGTCGACGACCTCGTTGGCGAGGAAGATCCGCCGGACGCCGAAGGCGCGGTAGACGCGGACCTGGGCGGCCGTGGCGGCGGTGATGCCCCAGGCGCCGTGGGCCAGCTGGCGCTGGAAGAGCCGCGGGGCCATGGAGGTCTTGCCGTGCGGGGCGAAGGCCAGGCCGTGCCCGGCGGAGTAGCGCTCCATGACGGCGAGGTTGTGGTCGAGCGCCTCGGCGGAGAGGGCCAGCACGGGGGTGGTGAAGCCGCCGGTGAACAGGGAGCGGCGCTCGGCCGCCAGCTCGCCGACGGTCCGGCCCGCCGCGTCCGGGGGCAGGCCCTTGAAGCGGTGGTCGACCCGCTCCTCGGCGAGGCGGGCGACGGCTGCGTCGGCTATGGCGGCCATGCGGGCCTCCCGTGAAGATCGTGTCGCGTTCTCCGCGACGTGGGGCGCGTGGAGCTGCGTGCTGTCTAACATCCCGCCAAGTGCCTGGTCAACGCGCCGGCCGTGGAGGTCACGGGCCCCCGGGCGCGGCTCGGGGGCCCGTACGGGTCACCGGCAGTACTGTGCCTCCTTGCCGATGGACCGGTACATGCAGTCCGCGTTCTCCAGCAGTTGCAGCACCGCGTCGCGGTTGCGGGCGGTCTCCCGGTCGATGACCTCGTCGGGCGGGTAGAAGCCGCCCCCGCCGCCGCTCGGGCCCGGGTACATCTCGAAGGTGTAGGCGAAGATCTTCTGGTTGCCCCACAGCCAGTCGTCGATCGACCCGTCGGTGATGTAGAGGTCGCTCGACTGCTCGGGCGTGTAGCGGTTGCTGGCCGCCATGGACGTGCCGACGGTCGCGAAGGCGTCGCGGTCGTCCTTGGTCATGCCCGGCGCGGTGTCGCTGGAGGTCCAGCCGAACGGCCACAGCACCAGCTCGCTGTAGGTGTGGAAGTCGATGGCGGCCTTGATCTGCTGCTTGCCGCCCACGATCCGGCTGCGGACGAAGTCGGCGACGACCTTCACCTCGGGCGCCGACTCGGGTGCGGTGCCGCGGTAGGTCTGGGAGCCCGGGCTGCCGGAGGAGCCGCCGCAGCATCCCCACTTGTGGTCCCAGTTGCGGTTGGGGTCGGTGCCGCGGGCGGACGAGCCGGCGTTGGGCTGGCGGTTCTTGCGCCAGCTGCGGTAGCTGCCGGTGGCGATGTCGTACTCGCCGCCGTCGGGGTTGACGTCGGGCACGACCCAGATCACGCGCTCGTCCACCATCTTGGTGACGCGTGCGTCCTTGCCGTACTGGGAGCCGAACTCCTTGAGCAGGTAGAGGGCCATCTCCACGGTCAGGTGCTCACGGGCGTGCTGGTGGGCGGTGAAGAGCACCTCGGGCTTGGCCGCCGTCGTGCCGGGCGGCTTCTTCGCGGCGTTGGTGATCTTGACGGCGACGATGTCCCGGCCCTCGTAGGACGTGCCGATGACCTGCTTGCTCATGAGGGAGGGGTGCGCGGCGACGTTCGCGTCGACCTCCGCCATGGCCTCTTTGTAGTTGTGGTACTTCGCGTCCGCGGGCGGGAAGTCGAACGGAGTGGCCTTGCGGCCGTCGCTGCGGTCGGGGGGCCCGGGCAGGACCCGGACCGCGTAGCCCATGCGGCGGACGCGCTCGGCCTGCGCGGCGTCCGCCGTGATGACGACCGAGCCGGGGCGCACGGCGTCGACGGACGCGCCGGTCGCGGCGACGGCGGTGCGCTGGGCCGCGGTCCTCGGCCCGGTGACCTCGTACGACCGCGACCGTTCTGCCGTGTCCGACGACGCCGGTGCGGCCATGGCCAGAGCCAGTACGACGGCGGTGGCGGCCGTCGCGAGTCTGCCGTGCGGCACGCGCCGGCGCGGGGATCGGGGGGTGGGGGGTCGCATGCGGCCTCCTGAGGGGTCCGTTCGTGCGACGAATGCGGTGGGTGAGCCTTCTCAGTGTTCGATTGATGACATGAACCGGTCAAGCGCCGCCGTGCGGGTGAATCAGGCCAACTTCCCCATCACATCAGACCGGCTGATTGCCTGTCGGTATCACCGGCCCCAACAATGCACACGTCAATCCGAATGCGTTGTGTGATCGGAGAGGACCACCCCCCATGAGACGACCCCTCGTCTGTGCGCTCACGACCCTATTGTTCGCGAGCGGCGCGACCGTCGCCGGCATCGGCTCCGCCGGCGCGGCGCCGCAGGAGCGAGAGGAGCGGACCGGCGCCAAGGCCGTCGACTTCGCCGGCACCGTCGCGCTCAGCAACTGCTCCGGTTCCCTGGTCCGCCTGCCCGGCTCCGCCGACGACGACCCCGCCCTCGTCCTGACCAACGGTCACTGCCTGGAATCGGGCATGCCCGCCGCCGGCGAGGTCATCACCGACCGGCCCTCCAGCCGGAGCTTCAGCCTTCTCAACGCCACCGCGGGCAAGGTCGCCACACTGCGGGCCGTCAAGATCTCGTACGCGACGATGACCGACACCGACGTCACCCTGTACGAGCTGAACACCACCTACGCGAAGATCAAGCAGCAGTACGGCATCAGCGCCCTCGCCCTCTCGGGCGACCACCCCACCGCCGGGACCCCGATAAAGGTCGTCTCCGGCTACTGGAAACGCATCTACACCTGCAACGTCGACGGCTTCGTCCATCAGCTCCGCGAGGCCGACTGGACCTGGAAGGACTCGCTCCGCTACACCCCGTCGTGCAACACCATAGGCGGCACCTCCGGCTCGCCCGTCGTCGACGTCAACAGCGGCAAGGTCGTCGCCGTCAACAACACGGGCAACGAGAGCGGCGGGCGCTGCACGATGAACAACCCCTGCGAGGTCGACGAGAACGGCCAGATCACCGTCCGCCGGGGCATCAACTACGCCCAGCAGACGTACGGCATCACCAAGTGCTTCGGCGCCGGCAACAAGCTCGACCTCGGCCTGCCGGGGTGCGAGCTGCCCAAGCCCGCCGCGGAAGAGGAAGGGGCGGAGTCTCTGCCCTGAGCCGGCCGCACGCACCCCGCCGACCCTGTGCTCCCGCCGCCGGGCGGGCCGGAACTCCGGTCCGCCCACCGCCCCGTGGCGAAAATCGAGGAACGGTTCTCAGTCGCTCCATTCGTGGATAAAGTGCGGAGGCACCAGCACCGGGCAGTATCGATCTGCGACCGCCGGAGCCCCCGCGGCCGGAGTGAACGGGGAAGCCGACGTGCCGATTGCGATAGCGGTCACCAGCTCCGACCTGGTGCTCCCCCCGCCCGGCGGGCCCGCACCGGCCGCCGCCGTACTCCAGCCCCCCGAGGCACAGCCGTTGGAGACGGCGGTCACGCAGGCGGCCCTGCTGCTGGAGCAGTGCGGCCATCTGGTGGTGCTCTACCCCGACACCCTCCCGGCGGCCTACGTACGGCGCCTGCACACCGTGCGGTCGGTCCTGGAGAGCGACCGCGTGGCCCTGCTGCCGGTGGCGCTGCCTCCGCTCGCGGTGGCCGTACTGGCCCGCCAGCTACGGCAGTTGTCCGTCTCCGACCTCAGCCCCGGCGTGCTCGCGTCCGCCGCGCGTCTGCTCGCGCACTACATCTACGCGGGCGCGCAGCTGGCCACCGTCTCCCGGCTCGACCAGGTGGACGTCGGCCTCGGCGCGCACGTCGCCTCCCTCCTGCCCGGCGCCCACTTCGGCGTGCTCGTCAACCCGGGCCGGCAGCTGGTGCGTACGGCCACGGGCGAGGTGCCCGACGGCCCGGGCTTCGCCACGCGGATGACCGTGGCCCGGGGCAGGCCCCGCAAGGGCGAGGACTGGGTGACCGACACCGTCGCCCCGGCCTGGCGGGTCCAGGGCGTCCAGGAGATCGAGCCGCTGCCCGCCGAATCCCGGCGCTGGTGGGGCACCCACCGCGCGGTGGAGTTCGCCGCCGCCATCCCCGACCCGACCGTGCTGTACCAGCTCGTCGCCTCCGTACGGCGGGACGAGTGCCACTGGTGCGGCCTCGAACTCATCGGTGACCGTTGCGGGTTCTGCTCCGCGCCCGTGCCGCGCACGGGCACCACCCACGCGCTCGACCCGCCGCCGGGCACCAGCCGGAGGGCCACGGCCACGGCGGCCACGGCACGTGCCGCCCCGACGGCCCGCCGCTGAGCCCGCGAGCCGGGCCCGCCGACGGCCCACCACCCGGTCACATCCCCAACCGAGGTCCCAGCCGAGGTCCCAACCGAGGTCCCGAACGAGGTTCGCCGTCCCATGAATTCACGCCAGCGCCGCGGGATCATCCTGCTGCTCCTGTCGGTCCTCTGTGCCGTCGGCGCCTTCGCCGGAGTGTTCTCGGTCATCCACGACGCCGAGTCGAAGGTCGGCCCCGAGACGACCGCCTACCGGCTGAAGGCCGACGTCCCCGCCTACCAGGACCTGGAACGGGAGACCGGAGCGTTCGAGAAGATCTCCATGCCCCGGCGCTGGCTGCCCTCCACCGCGGTCACCGACCTCTCCGCCCTCCGCGGCAAGATCGCCGTGACCCCGCTGCGGAAGGGCTCGCTGCTCCAGCACGACATGATCGTCGCCCGGCCCGCGCTCGCGGCCGGCAAGCAGGAGATCGCCATCATGATCGACGCGGCGACGGGTGTGGCGGGCAAGATCCGGCCGGGCTCACAGGTCAACATCTACGCCACCTTCGACGCCAAGGAGCAGGGCGCCAAGCCCGTCTCGAAGGTCATCGTCAGCGGCGCCCAGGTCATCGACGTCGGCAAGCTGGCCCCCTTCAAGCGGGACGGGGAGAGCCGGGGGAGCGGCACCACGACCCGGCAGGCCGGGGAGGCGGTGCCGATCACGTTCGCCCTGGACACCAAGGACGCGCAGCGCGTGGCGTACGCCGAGTCGTTCGCCTCCCACGTGCGGCTCGCCCTCGTCGCCCCCGGCGGTGACGGGACGGTCAGCGGCGCCGACCGCACGTACACCCTCGACGGCGACAAGTAGCGCGGAAACAGCCCGGAAGGAGTCCAGCGGTTGTTGTGGATGGAGGCAGGGCCACGGTGACGATCAGAATCCTCCCGGCCGTCGGCGACCCGGACGCCGCCCGCGCCGTCAGCGGGCTGCTCGGCCAGCTCCCGGGCGTCGAACCACTGCAGACCGTCGGCGACTCCACCCGTCTGCTCGACACGCTCGCCGTGCTGGCCGCCGCCTCGGTCGAGGACCTGCCGGAGGTCGTCCTCGTCCACGAGCGGCTCGGGCCCGTCCCCGCCCTCGAACTCATCCGTGAGATCGCCCTCCGCTTCCCGGCGACCGGCTCCGTCCTCCTCAGCGCCGAGGCCGGGCCCGCGCTGTACGCCGCCGCCATGGACTGCGGCGCCCGCGGCCTCGCCGCACTCCCGCTCTCGTACGAGGAGCTGGGCACCCGCGTCCAGGCCGCCGCCCACTGGGCCACGGGCGTCCGTCGCCACCTGGGCGCGGGCGGGCCGGGCGACGGCCGGCCCGGCGCGGCGGGCGGCGGCGCCGGCGGCAAGCTGGTAGCGGTGGTCGGGGCCAAGGGCGGCGTCGGCACGACCGTCACCGCCGTCCAGCTCGCCCTCGCGGCCTGCGCGGCCGGGCGCGGCGTGGCGCTGGCGGACCTGGACCTGCAGTCGGGTGACGTCGCCTCGTATCTGGACGTGCAGTTCCGGCGGTCGATCGCCGATCTGGCGGGCATCAACGACATCTCGCCGCGCGTGCTGCAGGACGCCGTCTTCCCGCACCCCACCGGGCTCGGCCTGCTGCTGGCCCCGGCGGAGGGCGAGCGCGGCGAGGAGGTCGGCGACCTCGCCGCACGGCAGATCGCCGCCGCCCTCCGCGGCCGCTACGAGCTCGTCGTCGTCGACTGCGGCACGCAGATCACGGCCGCCGGCGCGGCGCTGATCGAGACGGCGGACGTGGCCTTATTGGTCACGACGCCGGACGTGGTGGCCGTCAGGGCGGCCAAGCGCATGGTCCGGCTCTGGGAACGGCTGCAGATCCGCAAGCCCGAGGAGACGACGACCGTGGTCAACCGCCACACCCGCACCGCCGAGATCCAGCCGCCCCTCGTCGCCCGGACCACGGGCACCCGCACCGCCCGGACGACGATTCCCGCCGCCTACAAGGAACTTCAGGGTGCCGTCGACGCCGGCCGCATGCAGGACCTGGACGCCCGTTCCGGCGTCCGCCAGGCCCTGTGGGCCCTGGCCGGCGAACTGGGCCTGGCCGCCCCCGCGCCACGCGGCGGCGCCGCCCACGCCGGGCACGCCGACCGGTCCCTCACCGGGGGGCTGCGGCGCCGCCGCGCCATAGGGGGCGGCGGCCCCGAGACCCCCGCGAGCGGCGGCACGGGCCCGGACCAACTGTCCCCCGTGCCCAGCGGCTCACCCCTCCCGATGAGCCGCTTCCGCCGCCGCGGCGGCGGCGACCGCGGCCAGATCGCGGTGGAGTTCGCGGGCCTGCTGCCCCTGATCCTCGTAGCCCTGGCGGTGGTCTGGCAGTGCGTCCTGGTCGGCTACACCTACTCCCTGGCCGGCCACGCGGCCGACAAGGGCGCCCGCGCGGGCGCGGTGGGCCGCGACTGCCCGGCGGCAGCCCGGTCCGACCTGCCGAGCGCCTGGGACAGCACCCCCAGCTGCGGCCCGGAGGACGGCGTCTACCGAGCGAGCGTGCGCTTGCGGGTGCCGGTGCTGTTCCCGGGTTCGGTGGACTGGCCGTGGCCGGTGGAAAGCACGGCCGGCGTGGCACGGGAGGACTGATGGCGTTACGACCATCAGCCCCTGCCGGGCAACAAGCAGCCCGTCCGGCGTTTGAGGACCGGGGGTCCGGGGGCGGAGCCCCCGGGAAAGACAGAGGCTCCGCCTCTGTCGAATTCCTCGGCTTCCTCCCCGTCCTCCTCCTCGTCGCCCTGGCCGCCCTCCACCTGGGCCTGGCGGCCTTCGCCGCCCAGCAGGCCGGCACCGGCGCCCGCGCGGCAGCCCGTACCGCCACTCTCGACGAGCCGGAGGCCACCCCCGCGGGGGCGGGCGACGCGGCGATGACGGGCTGGGTCGCCGCCCACGCGACCGTCGCCGCGCGGCCGTGCACCGCCGCCGACACACAGGTCACCGCCACGGTCACCGTGACCGTACCGGCGGTCATCCCCGGCGCGGACTTCACCGTCACCCGCCGGGCGACGATGCGCTGCCCGGCGGCGGCCACCGCCATCGCGGCACCGGGCGGCGCCCCATGAGCCTGCGCGCCCGCATCGTCGCCCCGGACGCCCCGCCCGACGGGCGCGAGTCGGACCACCTCGTCCCCGTCTACCGCGTGAAGCTGCTCGAAGAGATCGATCTCGCCGAGATGTCGGCGCTCGCGGCCGGCGAACGGCGCTCCCGCCTGGAGCGCGTCCTGGGCCACATCATCAGCCGCGAGGGCCCGGTCCTGTCGACGGCCGAACGCGACCGCCTCATCCGGCGGGTCGTGGACGAGGCGCTCGGGCTCGGAGTGCTCGAGCCTCTCCTGGAGGACCCGTCCGTCACCGAGATCATGGTCAACGGGCCCGACCAGGTCTTCGTCGAACGGGCCGGCCGCGTGGAGCTCGTACCCGTGCGGTTCGCCTCCAACGAGCAGCTGATGCAGACCATCGAGCGCATCGTCTCCACCGTCAACCGCCGCGTGGACGAGTCGAATCCGATGGTCGACGCCCGCCTGCCGTCGGGAGAGCGCGTCAACGTGATTATTCCGCCCCTCGCGCTGAACGGCGCGACCCTCACCATCCGGCGCTTCCCGCGCTCCTACACCCTGCGCGAGCTGATCGGCATGGGGACGCTGGACGAGCACATGCTGATGCTGCTGGCGGCACTCGTACGGGCGAAATTCAACATCGTCGTCTCCGGCCCGACCGGCGCCGGCAAGACGACGCTGCTGAACGCCCTGTCCGGGCTGATCCCGGACGGCGAGCGCATCATCACCGTGGAGGACGCGGCAGAGCTGCAGTTGCAGCAGTCGCACGTCATCCGGCTCGAATCGCGCCCGCCGAACGTCGAGGGCAAGGGCCGCATCACCATCCGCGACCTCGTACGCAACTCCCTGCGCATGCGGCCCGACCGCATCATCGTGGGCGAGGTGCGCGGCGGGGAGACCCTCGACATGCTGCAGGCCATGTCCACCGGTCACGACGGTTCGCTGGCGACCGTGCACGCCAACAGCGCCGAGGACGCGCTGATGCGGCTGCGGACGCTGGCGTCGATGTCGGAAGTCAGCATCCCCTACGAGGCGTTGCGCGATCAGATCGACAGCGCGGTGGACTGCCTGGTCCAGCTCACGCGCAACGCGGACGGCTCGCGCCGCATCGCGGAGATCGCGCTGCTCGACTCCGCGGGCGGCGCCGGCTGGGGCGCGGGCTCCCGCCTCGTGACCGTGTGCCGGTTCGACGCCGAGCCGATGGGACCCGACCGCGTCGTACGGGGGACGTTCGCGCACTTCCCCCTCCCGGAGCGGGTGGCCGAGCGGCTGCGGCTCGCCGACGAGTCCGTACCGCCCGCGTTCGGCGTCGCCGCGTTCCCCAGCGAGCTCACCACCCGGGAGGCCGGGCAGAACGGAATGAGGCATGGGTGACATGAGCGACCTCGCGACGCTGACCGCCGGCGCCACCCTCCTGTGCGGGGCGCTCGCCGTCGCGGGCGTACGGGCGTACGTCACCGGCCGGGACCGCCACCAGGCACTGGTCGAGCGACTCTCCGACGCCCCGCCCCCGCCGCCGGCCGGACGGACGCGCTACTTCCGGCGTACGGACCGGTGGCTGCGCGCCACGCGCTTCGGCGGGCGGCTGGAGCTGCGGATCGCGTCGACAGGGCTGGACGTCACGGTGGGCGAGTTCACGGCGTGCGTGGCGGGCGGGGCGGCCGGGCTGTGGCTGCTGGCCTCCTCGGTGCTCGCGCCGTTCTTCGGGCCGCTGGCGGCGATCGTCGCGCTCTGGTCGGCCCACGCCTTCCTGGCGTGGCAGCGACGCAAGCGGATCGAGAGGTTCATCAACCAGCTGCCGGAGCTGTCGCGCATCCTGGCCAACGCCACCCAGGCCGGCCTGGCCCTGCGTACGGCCCTGGGCATGGCCGCCGAGGAGATGGAGGCCCCGGCGGGCGAGGAGCTCGCCAAGGTCGCCGACAAGCTCGCCGTCGGCCACTCCGTCGACGAGGCCCTGGGCGAGCTCGCCGAGCGGCTGCCCTCGCGCGAACTGGTGGTGCTGGTGACGACCCTGGTGCTCTCCAACCGCGCGGGCGGCACGGTCGTCAGCTCCCTGCGGAACCTCACGGCGACGCTGGAGGAGCGCAAGGAGACGCGGCGCGAGGTGCGCACACAGCTGTCCCAGGTGACGGTGACGGCGTACGTCGTGCCGTTGATGGGCATCGGGACCTTGCTGCTGATGGACCGGATCGCGCCCGGCTCGATCGACCGGATGACGGGCGACTGGCTGGGGCAGGTGGCGGTCGTGGCCGCCTTCGGCCTGTACGGGCTGGGGTTCTTCCTCATCCGCCGGATGTCGAAGATCGACGTGTGAGGGGGTGGAGGAGGCGATGGGGCTCATGGGATTCCTGCTGGCGCTGACGGCCGGGGCGGCCGTGGCGGGGGCCTGTTACGGCGTCGCGCTCCTGCGCAGCGAGGCCAGGCTGCCGCCCGACCTGGCGCTAGCCCTGGAGGTCGGCGCCACCCGCACGTCGGCCGTCGGCTCGGCCGTCGACCGGCTCGGCATGCGGTACGCGCCGCTGGTGCTGCGGCTGATGGGCGACAAGCGCGTGGCGAAGGTGCGGCGGCGCATCGACCGGGCGGGCAACCCGGGCGGCCTGACCGTGGACCGGTACGCGGCCCGCCGCGCCGTCTACGGCGCGCTGGGTTTCGGCGGTGCGCTGGTCATGCTCGCCAAGGGGCAGCCCCTGCTCGCGCTGCTGCTGGTGGGCTTCGGGCTGTTCTGGATCGAGGTCGGCATCTGGGCGGCGGTCCGCGAGCGGCGGGACGCCATCGAGCGGACGCTGCCGGACTTCCTGGACGTACTGGCCGTCGTGGTGAGCGCGGGCCTGGGCTTCCGCCAGGCGCTGGACCGGGTCTCCGAGCGCTACGAGGGGCCGTGGGCGGACGAACTGCGGATCACCCTGCGCCAGATGGACATGGGCGTCAGCCGCCGGCAGGCGTTCGACGAACTGCGCAAGCGCAACGACTCGGAGCAGGTCGCCCAACTCGTCACCGCGTTGCAGCAGGGCGAGGAGCTGGGCGCCCCGATCGTCGACACGCTCATCGAGATCGCGACCGACATGCGCCGCACGGACGCCCAGCTCGCCCGCCGCAGGGCGGCGCGGACGGTGCCGAAGGCGACGATGGTCATCACGACGTTCATGGTCCCCGGAACGGTCATCCTGCTGATTGCGGGATTCTTCCTGGGATCCGGTACGGATTTCGGCTCCATCACGGGGGATTGAGGTGCATACGCCGATGCGAGCGGTCGCCGGTGCGCCGTTGTCCGGAACATGGCCTGTGAGAGGAGACCCCGCCATGCCGAACGCTTCCCAGCACATATCACCGCACCACCCCGCCCCCTGTTCGGAGGGGGCGGGAACGGCTCCGCCGCCGGGCCGGGGGCCCGTGTCGGTGGAAATGCGTAAAGACCGTGAAGGGCCTTCGCGCCTGCAATCGGATGTGGGACATTCGACGTCCGAGGGCGCGGCCGAGCGGGGGTGAGACCCATGGTGTCCCAACTGCCTTATGGGGGAAGGGAATGGAGTCGTACTCGCGCAGTGACTCTCCCGCCGGCCCGCAGCGGTCCGGCGGACACCGCCCATGGAGGGCAAGATGATGCGGAAGCCGATGCCGGAGCCGATGCGGAAGCGCTTGCGGCAGGACCGTGGACGCCGCGGGGACGATCGCGGCCAGACCTCGATCGAGTACCTGGGCATCATCGCGGTCGTCGTGGCGATCATCCTGGTGCTGATGACGACGGACTTCGGCACGATGATCGCGACCGCCATCACCAACAAGATCACGCAGATCACCGGCTGAGCCGCCGCGCCCGCAGCATCCGCCCCATCCGCCCCACCCGCCGGGGTGGCGGGCCGGACGCGGGCCAGGCGTTCCCGCTGTACATCACGGCGGTGGCCGCACTGCTCTTCCTCGCGCTCGTCTTCTTCGCCGTCGGCCAGGCCGGGGCGACCAAGAACGGTACGCAGACCGCCGCCGACGCCGCCGCCCTGGCAGCGGCCCAGGACTACCGGGACCAGCTGCACACCGGCCTCCTCGCGGCCGTGGGCACGGGTGGCGGCTGGGCCGAATGGCTCGCCGGCCGGGGCGCGGAAGCCGGGCGGGCCTGCCGGGCGGCGGCCGCCTACGCGGACCTCAACGGCGCCCGGCCGGACATCACCTGCGACGAGGGCGCCGAGCCCGGCTCGTTCACGGTGACCGTCACCTCGGCGCGGGCGGTGGGGAAGTCGGCCGTACCCGGCACCGAGCGCCGGCACGCCACGGCGACGGCGAAGGCGGTCGTCACCCCCCGCTGCACGGCCGCGCCGCCGAAAGCGGAGCCTCCGCCACGCCCGCAGGGCACCCCGCCCCCGAGCACTCCTCCGCCGGACGACGGGCAGGGCCGGCCGTCCCCCGGCCCGGACCCCCGCCCCGGCATCGACCTCACCTGTGGCGACAAGGCGCTGGTCATCGACCCCAAGCGCCCGGACGCGGTGGTGAGGGCCACGGACCTGTTCACCGTGCACCTCGCCGACTGACCGCCGACCGACCAGCAAAGGAACGTACCCATGAGCTCGAGGATGGCCAGGGCCGGAGCGGCGCTCGCGGTCGTCATATCCCTCGCGGTGGCCGGTTGCGGGGGCGAAGGCGACGGCGCCGAGAAGAAGGTCGACCTGGGCCCGGCGAAGGGCACCGCCGCCGCCCGGACCGGGGCCGCCACGGAAGCGCCCGCGCCCCGGCCGACGGAGACGATCGGCGAACTGAAGGGCCCGGACGGCATCGTCGTCACCCTCCACTCGGCGGTGCGCGACAAGGGCGGCTTCGTCACGGTCAACGGCACGGTCGCCAACCGGGGCACCAAGCCGTACACCCCGTTGACGTGGCGCTCGAAGGAGACGGAGCTGAAGTCCCAGTCCTCGGTCTCCGGGGCCTCGCTGATCGACCAGGCCGGCAAGAAGCGGTACCTCGTCCTGCGCGACACGGACGGCGAATGCCTGTGCACCACGGGCCTCGTGGGCATCCGCCCCGACGAGAGCCGCGCCATCTTCGCCCAGTTCCCGGCGCCGCCCGACGACGTCAGGGAGGTCGACTTCCAGCTGCCGACCATGCCATCCGTCCGCATCAAGATTTCGGGGTGAGGTCCGATGCCGTCGACGATCCTCCACGGCACGGTCACGGCCCTGGCCACGGTCCTTCTGGCCACCACGGCCGCGTACGCGGACAGCGGGCCCGGCAGCCCCGCCGACACCACCCCACCGGTGAAGATCGACGCCGGCGCGTCCGGCCTCAAGCTGCGCTCGGGCGCGAAGCTGGCGCCCGGCCGCGTCCTCGACATCAAGTCCGTCGTCGAAACGGACGGCGGAGAGGAACGCCGTGAGGACACCAACGTCAACGTCACCTTCGCCCTGCAGGCCGAGGTCCTCTTCGACAAGGACAGCGCCGAACTGAGCGGCGCGGCGAACGCCCGTATCGGCGCCATCGCGAGCGAGGTCAAGAAGCAGCACGCGACGGCCCTGCGCATCTTCGGATTCACCGACAACCTCGGCTCGGCGGACCACGGCGTCGCCCTGTCCAAGGAGCGCGCCAACGCGGTGCAGCGGCAGCTGGCGAAGAACCTCGGCTCGGCGGCGATCCGCTACGAGATCCGGGGGTACGGCGAGCAGTACCCGATCTCCGACAACACGACGGAGGACGGACGGCGCAAGAACCGCCGGGTGGAGGTCAGCTTCCCGCGGAGGTAGGGGCCGGGGCTTCCCGCGGGGCCGGTAGGGCAGGCAGGATCTGCGGGTGAACAACGACACGAAGACCGACGAACCGGCCTCCGACGGCAAGGTGGGCGAGGGCACGTGGGGTGCGCCCCTGGTCCTGCTCATACCGGTGCTACTGATCAGGCACCTGAGCGACCTCTCCACGCCGTGGCTGATCACGGCGTGGAGTCTGCTGGCACTCGTCGCGGTGCTGACGGTCGCAGGATGGGTGAGCGTGGCCCGCCAGAGGAGGCGGGGCGCCAAGGGGTGGGGTACGTGCCTGCTGCTGCACTTCAGCCTCGCAAGTCAGGTGCTGCTTCTCGTCTGAGGGCTGGGCCGGCGGTGATCAGTCGGGCGGTGATCAGTCGATTCGGCTTCGGCCGCCCCGGTCAGTACGGCAGGCCCAGGCGGCGGGCGTGGAGTTCGGCGCGGGTGGATTCCAGGAGGCGGCCCATCCAGTTGCGGCCCTCGTCCTCGTGGCCCCAGAAGGCGATCTCGGAGAGGTCGCGGGAGTTCGCCCGGTAGTGGATGCGGGCCGATCCCGTGGCGGTCAGGACGGCGGCGAGGTCGGGGTGCTGGTCGTACTTGGCCCGCAGGAGCGCGGCCATCACCGCCGTCCGGGCCTCCGGGGCCGGATCGATGGCCGGCCAGGCATCGTGAACGCTCGGATAGGTGACCTCCCCGATCCGGATCGGCGCCGGGTACTCGTTGCGCAGGGCCGCCGACGGGCCGGAGGTGTCGGGCCAGTGGAGCACGAGGGTCGCGGCCGCCGGCTCCGGGGCCCGGTCCTGCCGGGCGAGCCACTCCCGCGGATCGCCCCACTCCTCGTCGAAGTAGTCCAGCGCCTCCTGGTACCGCTCGGACGTCACGTCCCCGCCCGGCCCCATGGCCAGGTCGTACAGGGGACCGTCCCCCACAGAGTGGTCCGCGAGCGCCGCGTGCAGCTCGTGCTCGGGGATCTCCTCGTACGCGGCGCGCAGGACGGCCCGCCGCTCCTCGGTCGGGTCCGCCCGGAACTCCTGCAGGGCGCGCCAGGCCCGGGCCGTGGAGTCGGGCCGGCCGTTCAGGTCGTCGATGTCGTCCCGGACCTCGGCGTACAGCGACTCGGGCGTGAGATGCCCGTTGACCTTGCTGAACTCCCACTCGACCGTCTCGTGAACCGCCGCCCGCGCCCCCTCCTCGAACCTCGTCACGACCCGGCCCCGGCGCAGGTCGGCGGCGAACTCCTCGAGCGTGAGCAGCTCCCAGCAGTCGATCATTCCGTCGGCGTAGATCCCGAGCTGTACGAGGTAGTGGTGGTCGCCGTTCCGTACGAACGCGGGGCGGGACAGGCCCGGTATCCGCTCGCCGTCGACGATCCGGAAGATCGGCTGCTTGCTCACGCGGGGAGTCTAGGCGCCGTTCCCAGCTCCCCAGCTCCCCAGCTCCTCGAGACGCTCAAGGTCGTCGCGCACCGACTCCCGCTCGTGCGCGGTGAGGCGCACCGCGGAGGCCCGGGCGAGGACGGACGTCGCGGTCTCGTCGTCGCCGAGGCGCCCGGCGACGTCCGCGCGGAGCACGGGATCGCGGGAGGATCCGTCGGCCGTGATCCCGGCCGACGGATCCGGGGTCTGTCCACTACCTGAACAGGCGGTCACCGCTGGTGGCCATGCGATGGGTGGCGCTGTGGCGGTTCACCCAGTCGCGGATGAGGTTGATGGCGTTGGCGCACTGCCAGCTGTTGTCGTACTCGTGCTCCCCGGTGAAGTGGCCGTAGCCCGCGATGATGCCGTCGACACGCGCATCGCCCAGCAGTTTGTCGACGTACCACGGGTCGTTGTAGGTGGCCGTCCAGGACAGCGTGGCGGCGAGTTGTCCGGCGGCACGGTCTGCGGCGCCCTTCTTCAATTCCGCGCACGTGTTGTAACCGGCTTCCGTGCAGTTGCCGAACCCGTTGGGGATATTGGTGTCGCCGTAGTCCATCACCCGTCGACCGGCCGGGAAACCGGAACCGGACCGGTTGAAGGCGCTCCGGACCCGATCGCGCGTGCCGGTCGTCGTGATGCCCTCCAGTTTGCCGAGCTTTCCTTCCAGGCTCTTCCAGCCTCTGCCGCCGACGTCCGGGTTGTTGCCGCCGTGGTACTCGTAGAAACCGTAGAGCACCTGTATCCCGGCAGCCGTCAGCCTCTGCGCTTTGTCGCGCAGACCGGCGACGCTGCACGCACGGTTCGGTGCTTCCCCGCAGTAGTTGGGATCCTTGATGTCCAGCCAGACCAGGCTCAACCGGCGCCCGGCTTTGGCGTTGGAGACTATGCGGTCGATCATGCTGTCGAAGCTGGGGCCGTACCGGGTGTCACCGGCCGAGGAACAGTCGTGATACGCGCGCCATTCGTTCGGATTCCACCAGGCGCAGACGTCGATCTCGATGGCATTGGCCCCATGTTTGAGCGCGGCGTCCACGCCGTCCAGGGTGTTGACCCGGTGCGCGATGGCGTAGATCGCATGACGCTGATCGGCAGCCGCCGCCGGTGCCGTACCGAGCGCGGTGGTACCGATGATCCCGCACAGCGCCGCCATCAGCGCCATTACCATCCGCGGGCCGGTGCCATGTCGAAGACGAGTGGTCAAGGAAGGTGCTCCTTCTCCATGTCGGTGTCCTGCGGTGCCTGAACGGCCCGAGCCTGCACGGGGATTGGTTCCGGCAGCAAGGAAATCCCGGCACTTCGGGATGTCGGAACACGGAAACGGGCCATATCCAGGAGAGACGTGAGCCGACTGGAACGCGGTAACGGAACGGACCAGCGTCTGGACGGTTAACTCCCGTCTGAACGAGGATGGTTGCTTCATTCGCGCATGCCTCATGATGAAGGGCACTCACATGCGGGAAAGATCACGGAAGGGGATCGGGCGCATCCGTCGGCTGGTCGGGACTTTCCAGGCACGGCTGCTGGCCTCAGCAGCGGTTGTGGCATTACTGGTCGCGGTGCCGGACACCGCCTCCGCCGACGAGCCGATCTTCGGCTCCTCGATTGCCGCGGCTCGTAACGCGGACGGACGCCTGGAGCTCTTCGGCGTCGATCCCGGCGGCAACGTGTTCCACCGCCGGCAGGCCCTCCCCGGCAGTGTCAACTACACGAGCTGGGGCACGATGGACGGCCGTCTGATCGCCCTCGCCTCCGAGACCAATGCGGATGGGCGAGTGGAGCTGTTCGGCAACAATGACTGGGGCGGCGTGTACCACCGCTGGCAGTACGCCGGGGGCGGCTGGTCGAACTGGCAGAAGCTCGAGGGCGTGCTCTCATCGGTCGCCCTTGCTCGTAACGCCGACGGACGGCTGGAGCTGTTCGGCACCGATGGCAACCAGGACGTGTTCCACCGCTGGCAGACCTCCCCCGGCGGCGGCTGGTCCGGCTGGGTCAAGTTCGACGGCTCGTTGACCCGGGTTGCCGCCGAGACCAACGCCGACGGGCGTGTGGAGCTGTTCGGCGTCGACAGGACCGGAGGCGTGTGGCACCGCTGGCAGACGTCCCCCGGCGGCGCCTGGTCCCCCTGGGAGAAGTTCGACGGCGGGCTCACGTCGGTTGCCGCGGCTCGTAACCGCGACGGACGGCTGGAACTGTTCGGCGCCGACAAGACCGGAGGCGTATGGCACCGCTGGCAGACCTCTCCCGCCGGCGCCTGGTCTCCCTGGGAGAAGTTCGACGGCGCGCTGACCCAGGTTGCCGCCGAGACCAACGCCGACGGGCGCGTGGAACTGTTCGGCGTCGACAGGACCGGAGGCGTATGGCACAGCTGGCAGAAATCCCCCGGCGGCGCCTGGTCCCTCTGGGACAAGCTCGACGGTGTGCTGAGGCCCTGACGACGTTGGGGTCGGTCACAAGAGGTGGTCGGCCTTGCCGGCTTTGATGTCGTGGATGAGGGCGCGTAACGCTTCGCGGGTGTCGGTGAGGTAGTGGTCCTCGGCGCCCGCGATGGCTATGTAGGCGTTGCCGCTGTTGTCGGTCCCGATGCGGAAGCAGGCGCTTCCCTCTCCGCAGTACGGCTCTTCCCAGATGACGTCGGGCATGGGGGCTCCTCAGAGCAGGTGGTCAGCCTTGCCGGCTTTGATGTCGTGGATGAGAGCGCGTAACGCTTCGCGGGTGTCGGTGAGGTGCTGGTCTTCGGCGCCGTTGACGGCTATGTAGGCGTTGCCGGCGGTGTCGGTGCCTATTCTGAAGCAGTTGTTCCCCTCGCCGCAGAAGGGGGCTTCCCACGTAATGTGGCTCATAGGTGCCTTCCTTATAGGTCGTGCATAACCGTGCGCATAAAGTCTCGCGAGTGCGCTGCGCTCAGGGCAGCCGTATCCATCCAGTCGAGGTGCGTACGGTATTTGATGAGCTGTGATTCGGCATGGATGAAGTCTGGGCCAGCCTCCGAATCGACCTGGACCGTGTCCAGTTGTCTTACGGGGCCCTCGGCATACAAGGTGGCATGTCCTGCGCCGGGGAACGCCCCGGTGCCGACGGGTACAACGCGAAGCAGGATGTTGGGACGTTCCGACATCTCGATGAGGTAGTTCAGCTGGCTCTTGGCTACGCTCCTGCCGCCGAACTGCATGCGAAGCGCTGCCTCATGAATGAACCCCACGTAGTCGAGCGGTTCCGAGCGTTCGAAGACCTGCCGTCTCTGCATCCGGTGTGCCACGCGAAGCTCCACCTCCAGTCTCGGCAAGCGGGGAAGCACTGCCTCGAAGATCGACCGAGCGTAGTCCTCGGTCTGGAGCAGGCCGGGAAGGTGCATCACCTGTGACGTCTGTACCCGTACCGCATGCCACTCCAACTCGGCGATATCCAGTAGCCCGGCAGGCAAAGTCCCCCTGAACTGCTCCCACCAGCCTCGCTCCCTGCTTCCGGCCATTGTGGCCAGCGCCTCGATGTAATCGCTGTTGTTGGAGGCGTAGTTGCAGGCGAGTGTCCGCACCCGATCCGGCGTGATGACTCGGACGCCGGACTCGATGTTGGAGATCTTCGTTCGGTCGACGCCGAGCAGTCCGGCGGCGTAGTCGGTCGACAGACCGGCAGCGGTGCGCATCTTTCGCAGCTCAGCGCCGAGTCGTCGCTGGCGCTCGGTGGGTGTCTTCCTGGGAGGCATGCCCCCTTCCTACAGGGCTGAGGGAGTCGCTCGTACACAGTCACCTGCCCATCACCCGATCGGGGCAACGATCCACCAAAAATGTGGCACGCGTGTCACGCACCTCGCTAGCTTCCGTCCTGCAGCGTAAAGCCCCGCGTCAGCCGGAAGCGCATCCGCGAGCATGCCCGCATCCTCCTGCCCTGGGAGGGGTGTGTGCCCGCGTCAGGGAGACAAGCCACCGGCGTCGGCCAAGGCGCCTGCGCGAGGCCCAACAATCGCCCACCCCACTCCGGGAGCCGCCGCATGTCCGTACCGGTATCCGTATCCGCGAGCCTCTGCCCACTCGTCACCCCGGCCACCCGGGAACCGGCCGAGCACCTCCGTCACACCCCCACCGCCCTGCGGGAGCCGTCCACCCTCGCCTACAGCTACGCCATCCCCGGCGAACCGCACGCCGCGTCCGTAGCGCGCGGCAATGTGTACAACGCCCTACGGGCGCACGGTCTCACCGAGCTGGAGGCGCCCGCTCTGCAAGCCGCGGGCGAACTCGTCGCGTGTGCGGCGATGTTCGAGCCCGGCAAGATCCTCTACCTCACCCTCGGGTGGAAGGACGAAGGCGTCCGCATCGTGCTGTGGGACCCGCACACCAATCACGCCGACCCCCGGTACACGGCCCAGTGCACGGCCCGCCGCAACAAGATGCTCTATCTGCTGGCGTGCGTGGTGCACGAGTGCGGTGGAAGCTGGGGCATCGACAAGCCGGCGCCCATGCGGGAGGGGACCAGGGTGTGGGTGAACCTGCCCCGCGCCGGTGCCGCCGCCTTCGGCAGGGCCCGCCGCTGAGCTTGAACCTGTTGAGCCTCTACCTGGTCCGTGCCCCCTGGGCACTTTGGGAAGCGCCCTGAGCACCCTGGCCACCCTGAGAGCGGTTGCCGGAGCGGGGGTTCTCCTGTCGCAGTCCCAGGTTTCCGCACTGGTTGGTCGGGCCGGTGAGGGGCACTTCGAGGACAAGGCCACCGGCCGAGCCGGCGTCTTGCTTGGTCATCCCCTTGACCTGGCCGTCGTTGTTACTGCAGGCGTTGTAGTACGTGCCGTTGAAGCCGCCGATGATCGTAGTGGCGTGGGCAGAGGCGGCAGTGGTGAGGCTCATCCCCGCCGCTGCGGCCAACACCACAAAGGCAGCGATCTTGCGTGTCGTCATATAAGGCGAACGACCGCTAAGCCCAGGAGTTCGCTGTATTCACTCTGGGCGGAGAGGCGGGGTGAGCCCCGTACTGCCGGGCCGCAGCCGACCGGGGCGAACGGTCGCGCACCCCGTGGGTACCAGGGCAGGATGGGCCGCTTGGAGGGGTAGGGGAGCGGCGGTGAGGGAGGCGGGACATGAGGGGCGGGCTCGTCGGCGCGGCGACGGCGTTCTGCGTGTTCGTGGGGGGTGCCGGGCAGGCCGGGGCCGTCGGGAGGGCCGAGGACGTGGGCGCGTACCGGGTGGCGCCGGGCGCGATCGCGGTGCGCGGGTCGGGCGGCGGGGCGGACGCGCCCCTGCTCAAGGCGGGCGCCGGTACGTACACCGACAGCCTGAAGCCCGGGGAGAGGAAGTACTACAACGTGGAGCTGGACGCACAGTCCAGCGCCTACGTCTCCGCTGTCGCGGCGCCGGCGCCCGGCACGTCGATGGGGCTGCGGGACGGCATCGACGTGTCCTTGCAGGCGGCGGACGGGACCTCGTGCGGCGCGGTACGACACCGCTCGTTCCTGTCGGCCGGGGGCGCCTACCCCGTCGCCGACTACGCCGAGCGCATCGTGAAGGCGGGCGGGGCCTGTGGGGCGGCCGGGGTGTACCGGTTCGTGGTGGAGCGGGGGGACGCGGGCGGCGGGGACGGTTCGGCGGTGCCGGTGGAGCTGAAATACACGGCGGAGCCGCCACAGAAGGGTGAGGCCGACGGTCCGACGGCGCCCGGGACCTGGAGTTCGCAGGCGCCGTCCAAGCTGCCGCCGGGCGAGGGGGAGCCGGTCGTGGGCGGGACCGGGTTCAACGACGCCGCCGAGCTGCGTGCGGGCGTATGGAAGGACGAGCTGCGGCCCGGTGAGACCCGCTTCTACCGGGTCTCCGTCGACGCGGGGGAACAGCTCTTCGCCGACGCGGAGTTCGGGCCGGTGCCGACGTCCGGGCCGTACGTGGTGAGCGGCGTGCGGCTGGGGCTCAACAACGCGGCCCGGGGGTACGTCATGAACAAGACCGGCCCCTACCAGGGCAAGCCCACGACCGTCTCCCTGGCCACGCCCCCGGCGGCGTACGGCAGTGGCAACGGCGGGGAAGCCGCGCGCGGCATGCGCTTCGCGGGCTGGTACTACCTGCAGGTCAGCCTGAACCCCAAGGTGCGGCAGGCGACGCGCGACGGGCGGGTGCCCGTCACCCTGCGGGTCGACGTGGCCGGCGCGCGCAGGGCGGAGCAGGGGTTCGGGAAGACGCAGGGCGGCGGCGTCGGCGGTGAGCTCGTCGCGGCGGGCGCCCGCAAGAACGAACGGATGAGGGTCATCGGCTACGCGGGCATCGGGACCGGGTCGGCGCTGCTGGTGGGGCTCGGCGCCTGGGCGCTGATCGCGCGCCGCCGGGACGGCTGAGTCAGCGCGGCCCGATGGCGACGCGTACGCCGGGAAGTAGACCCCAGCGCGCCATCGCCCCCGCTTCGGCCTCCAGGACATGGCGCGCCCTGAGCCGTGGGGCGCCCAGGCGGCCGGGGCGCATGGTGCGGACGGACAGCACGGTGAGGTCCCGGGACAGATGGGCCACGTCGATGGGGAAGCGCATCCGGAAGGTGTGGACGCTGCTCGCGGGGGTGAGCAGCAGGGCTCCCTCGACGGAGTCCCGGCCGAGAAGGCCGCGGGTGCGGGCCCGGTAGGAGGCGGCGATCTCCAGGGGAATCCGTGACGTCGCCGCGATCGGGGAGTGCGGTGGGGCCAGGGGGGCGTCTGTGATGTGGAGTTGGGCGAATCCGTCCTGCCAGTCGGCCATGCCGGAAGGTTATCCACAGGGTGAAGCGGAGGGTGGCGTTCGTCCGTAATCTCGGTGCATGGACTGGCTGTTGATCGTGATGGGCGCTCTGTACGGCGCCGTGGCAGGGGCGTTGGTCCCGCGCGCCCGGTACCGACTGGCCGTGGAGCCGGAGGAGGGGTGGCGGGCGGTCGGGGAGTGCGGGCACGCGGTCGGCGGGTGGCTGGGCCCGGCCCGGTGCGGGGTGTGCCGGGGGAGGTACGGGCCGGGGGCGCTGTGGCCGGCCGGGGTGACCGCCGCGCTGTGCGGCGGGCTCGCGGCGGCGGTGGGGGCGCGCCCGGAGCTCGGGGTGTGGTGGGCGGCGGCGCCGGTGGGCGTGCTGCTTGCAGGGGTGGACTGGTCGGTGCGGCGGCTGCCGGACGTGCTGACGCTGCCGCTGGCGCTGGGCGTGGCCGGGCTGCTGGGGGTGGCGGCGCTGATACCGGGGGCGGCCGGGTCCTGGCCGCGGGCGCTGATGGGCGGGCTCGTGCTGGGCGGCGCGTACCTCGCTCTGTTCCTGCTGCACCCGAGCGGGCTGGGCTTCGGGGACGTGAAGCTGGCGGCGGGGCTGGGATGCGTCCTGGGGTGGTACGGGTGGTGGGTGCTGGCGCTGGGGGCGTTCGCGGGGCTCCTGCTCGGCTCCCTCTACGGGACGGTGCTCATGGCCACGCGGCGGGCGTCGGTGATGCCGCTGGGGCCCTTCCTACTCGCGGGGGCATGGCTGGGGGTGGCGGGAGGAGGGTATTGGACTGGTTGATCCAAAAACTGTTACGGTCGGGTCATGGCCCGACCGAGGAAGTTCGACGAGGAGCGGGCGGTCGACGCCGCGCTGGAGGCGTTCTGGACCGCCGGATACGAGGCGACCTCGACCCAGGATCTGTGCGAGGCCACCGGCCTGGGCCGCAGCAGCATCTACAACACCTTCCACAGCAAGCGCGATCTCTTCCGCCGGGCCCTCTCCCTCTATATGGAGCGCCGGACCGGCGAGCTGACCGAGCTGCTCGAAGGTGACCTGACGGCGCGTGAGAAGGTGCGCGGCATCTTCGAGCGGGTCGTGGACGAGGAGGTCGAGCGCGGGCGGGGGTGTTTCTTCGTCAACACCGCCGTCGAACTGGCCGATCGTGACGCCGAGGTGGCGCACGCGCTGGAGCGCGACTACCGGCTCCGGCTCGACGCCCTCACCGCGACCCTCGACGCCGGACGGCGCAGCGGCGACATCGACCCCGCCAAGGACGCCCGCGCCCTGGCCCACTTCGTGATCGCCACCGTCAGCGGCATCCGGGTCTCGGCCCGCGCCGGCGCCGACCGGGCCGTCCTGGAGAGCGTCGCCCGGACGGCGCTCGCCGCGATCTGACCCCGCCGCCCACCCCTGCTTCACCCGCTTCACCCGCTTCCCCCGGTATCCCCCTTCTTCCCCCGTTCCCCCACATCCCCCGGTTTCCCCTTCTTCCCCCTCCTTCCTCACCCCTCCCTTCCGGCCTTTCCATGGGCTTGTTTTGAACTGATCGATACAAAACCAAGGAGTACCGTGCCCCGCGCTGTATATGTGCTGGCCCTTGGCGTGTTCGCCATGGTGACCAGCGAGTTCGTCGTCGCCGGACTGATGCCCCAGATGGCCGACGGGCTGCACGTCACCATCCCGCAGATCGGCTATCTGATCACCGCCTTCGCGGTCGCCATGGCCTTCGGCGGGCCGTTCCTGACCGTGGCCGTGACGAAGCTGCGCCCGAAGCAGGCGCTGTCGGTGCTCTTCGCGGTCTTCCTCGCGGGCAATGTGCTGGCCGCCACCGCCTCCGACTACGCGGTCATGGTCGTGGCGCGCGTCATCACGGGAGTGGCCTCACAGGCGTTCTTCGGTGTCTCCCTCTCCATGTGTGCCCAGCTCACCCGCCCGGAGGTGCGGGGCCGGGCCATCGCCGTCACCCTGAACGGGCTGATGCTGGGCACGCTGCTCGGCCTTCCGCTGTCCACACTGATCGGCGAGCACCTCGGCTGGCGCGCGGCCTTCTGGGCCATAGCCGTCCTGACGGTGATCGCCGCGCTGTGCACGGCCGTCGGCGTACCGAAGCTGGATCACGCCGAAGGCGGCGGAAGCCTCCGCCAGGAGCTGGGTGTCTTCCGCAACCGCACCCTGTGGCGGGTGCTCTCCACCAGCACCTGCGTCATCGGCGCGACGTTCTGCGCCTTCAGCTACCTCAACCCCATCCTCACCGAGGTCACCGGGTTCGCCGCCGGCACCGTCCCGCTGCTGCTCATCGCCTACGGCGCCGCCACGGTGATCGGCAACAGCATCGTCGGGCGGCTCGCCGACCGGCACGCCCTGCCCGTCCTGCTGTGCGGCCTGGTGCTGAACTTCTTCTTCCTCGTGGGATTCGCCCTGCTGGCCCATCTGAGCGTGCCTGCCGTGATCTTCATGCTGGGCATCGGCCTGGTCGGCGTCACCATGAATCCGGCCATGGTCACGCGCGTCCAGCGGACCGGAAACGCCCGGCCGCTGGTCAACACCATCCACTCCTCCTTCATCACCTTCGGCATCGTCATCGGCTCCTCGGTCGGCGGAGTGGCCATCGGCCACTTCGGCCTCCGGTCCCCGCTGTGGCTGGGTGCCGCCATGGCCCTGGCCGGCGTCGCCACGCTCGTCCCCGACCTGCTGCGGCGCGAGCGGCCGGATCACACCCCGGAAGAAATGCCGCGAAAGGTGGCCATACGGGCGTGAGCGCGCAGCGGATCATGGCGGCGTGATGACGGCGAGCCACCGGTCGACGCGCGTCCGACGTCAATGAGGTCGGGAATCACGTCAAGCCGATGATGAATTTGCAAGACATTTTCGGAAGGCTCGGAGGCGGGATTCCCTGAGCGAACCGGATGGCTGGTTCTGCGCCTTCGCCCAGCGCTGAAGGGCTCGACGGACCTCGAAGCACCCCTCCGCGCCCCCGCGTTCAAGATCAATTGGGCGGCCGCAAGTCAGCGCGCCACGCATTGTCACCCCCGCCGGTGCACGAAGCACGGCCTCGGACCGGTTATGGTGGAAACCCCCCCTCGGGCCGGTCCGTATCCCCCCCACGGACCGGCCCGTTTTTCTTGCCTGCCGATCACTCTCCGTGTCGAAGCGTGCGAAGGTGGCGAGTTGATCGTGAAGACACGCCGGGCCGGACCCGTGTCGCGCTTGAGTTGATCTAGGAATCTCCGCGGCGGGCCCAGATGTTGACGCCCTCGGTGCTGACCGCCAGGGCATCGATTTCGGCCAGCTCCGCCTTCTGCAGGGGCGGCGCGCCGAGCGCGGCGATGTTGGCCTCCAGCTGGCTCACGCTGGACGCCCCGATCAGCGCCGAGGTCATGCGCTCGTCCCGGAGCACCCAGTTCAGCGCCAGCTGCGCCAGCGACTGGCCGCGCCCCGCGGCGATCTCGTTCAGGCCGCGCAGCCGCCGCACGACCTCGTCGGTCAGTAGCGCCGGGTCCAGGGACTTGCCCTGGGCGGCCCGCGAGCCCTCCGGGATGCCGGAGAGGTACTTGTCGGTGAGCAGCCCCTGGGCGAGCGGCGCGAAGGCGATGCAGCCCATGCCCTCGTCCTCCAGGGTGTCCAGCAGCGCGTCGTCCTCCGTCCAGCGGTTGATCATCGAGTAGGACGGCTGGTGGATGAGGGCCGGCACCCCCATCTCGCGCAGCAGCCGCGCGGCTTCACGGGTCTGCTCCGCGCTGTACGACGACACGCCCGCGTACAGCGCCTTGCCCTGCTGGACGGCCGACGCCAGGGCGCCCATCGTCTCCTCCAGCGGCGTGTGCGGGTCGAACCGGTGCGAATAGAAGATGTCGACATAGTCGACACCCATCCGGGCCAGCGACGCGTTCAGGGAGGACAGCAGGTACTTCCGCGAGCCCCACTCGCCGTACGGGCCGGCATGCATCAGATAGCCGGCTTTGGTCGAAAGAATGAGTTCGTCCCGGTAGGGCCGGAAATCCTGGGCGAAGAGCTTGCCGAAGTTCAGCTCGGCGGACCCGGGCGGCGGCCCGTAGTTGTTGGCCAGATCGAAGTGGGTCACCCCCAGGTCGAAGGCCCGGCGCAGGATGGCCCGCTGCGAGTCGAGGGTGCGGTCGTCGCCGAAGTTGTGCCACAGTCCCAGGGAGATTGCGGGCAGCTTGAGCCCGCTGCGGCCCGTGCGCCGGTACTCCATGGAGTCGTAGCGCGTTTCGGCCGCGCGGTAGAGCGAGGGATCGGTCATGTGCATCTGACTATCACGGTCCTGTGACGGGCCTAGTTGGGTCCTCGCGACACGCTGGCAGTAGTGTGGCGCCCTCGGGGCGACCGCCGTGGCATGGAGGGGCAGGAAGAGTGAAGTTGCGCGACCTGGTGTACAGGCTTTACGCACGCCGGGTGGAAGGCCGCCTCGACCACGCCCAGGTGCCCAAGCACATCGGCGTCATCCTCGACGGCAACCGCCGCTGGGCGCGTGCGGACGGCCGTACGCTCGAGCAGGGCCACCAGGCCGGCGCGGACAAGATCTCCGAGCTGCTCGGCTGGTGCGCCGAGACCGACGTCGAGGTCGTCACGCTCTGGATGCTCTCCACGGACAACCTCGACCGCCCCGCCGACCAGCTGGGCCCGCTGCTGAACATCATCGAGAACACCGTGCGCGGCCTGGCCGCCGACGGCCGCTGGCGCGTGCACCACGTCGGCACGCTCGATCTCCTGCCGGACCGCACCCAGTCCGTGCTGAAGGAGGCCGAGCAGGACACCGTCGGCGTCGACGGGATACTGGTCAACGTCGCCGTCGGCTACGGCGGCCGCCAGGAGATCGTCGACGCGGTCCGCTCCCTGGTCCTGGAGGCGGCCGACAACGGCACCTCGTTCGAGGAACTGGCCGAGATGGTCGACGTCGACCACATCACCAAGCACCTCTACACGCGCGGCCAGCCCGACCCGGACCTCATCATCCGCACCAGCGGCGAGCAGCGGCTGTCGGGCTTCATGCTCTGGCAGAGCGCCCACTCCGAGTACTACTTCTGCGAAGTCTTCTGGCCCGCCTTCCGCAAGGTCGACTTCCTCCGGGCGCTGCGGGATTACGCCGCGCGACACCGCAGGTACGGGAACTGACGGAACGCCGGTTCGAGTAAGGGTGGTACGGCAGTACGAGTAACGGTGGATCAATCGTTCACCTGCTCGTCGCATATGCCGTTGCATGGGCAAGCGGTCCAGCGGGAATATCCCCTGCAGGCCGACGGTCGGAACTGGGACCGTCGCTCTGCCAGCGGGCGGCATGGGGCCGCCTGCCCGGGAGGCCCTTTGCACCAGGACGACGACCGTACGGACCGAGCGGACCACAGCGTCCGCACGGCCGCCGCGGCGGGCCGGTCGGCCGGCCCCTCCTGGAAGGGCATGGACCCGGCCGTTCCCCGCGCCCTCGTCCCTCACGACGTCGGCGCGCCCTTACCTCTGCACGAGGGGGTTCGTCCACCCGTGGTGACCAGCAAGCAGCGCCGTGATGGCGACCGGCGCACCTATGTCCTCGACACCAGCGTCCTGCTGGCCGATCCAGGAGCCATGTCCCGCTTCGAGGAGCACGAGGTCGTGCTGCCCGTGGTGGTGGTCACGGAGTTGGAGGCCAAGAGGCATCACCCCGAGCTCGGGTACTTCGCCCGCAAGGCCCTGCGCCTGCTGGACGAGTACCGGGTGCAGTACGGCCGGCTCGACTCGCCGATCCCGACCGGCGAGCTGGGCGGCACGCTCAGGGTGGAGCTCAACCACTCGGACCCCGGCATACTGCCGGCCGGCTACCGCCTCGGTGACAACGACTCGCGCATCCTCGCGGTCGCCCGCAACCTCCAGGCCGAGGGGTACGACGTCACCGTCGTCTCCAAGGACCTGCCGCTGCGGATCAAGGCGTCGTCCGTCGGACTGCTGGCCGAGGAGTACCGCGCCGAGCTGGCGATCACCGACTCCGGCTGGACCGGCATGGCGGAGCTCGCCGTCACGGCCGAGCAGGTGGACGAACTGTACGCCGCCGAGCGCGTGGACGTACCCGAGGCAGCCGAACTCCCGGTGCACACGGGCCTGGTGCTGCAGTCCGAGCGCGGCAAGGCGCTCGGCCGGGTCGCCGCGGACGGTTCGGTGCGGCTGGTGCGCGGGGACCGCGAGGCGTTCGGGATCCACGGACGCAGCGCCGAGCAGCGCGTGGCGCTGGACCTGCTGCTGGACCCCGAGATCGGGATCGTCTCCATGGGCGGCCGGGCCGGTACGGGCAAGTCGGCGCTGGCGCTGTGCGCCGGACTGGAGGCCGTGCTGGAGCGCCGGCAGCACCGCAAGGTGATGGTCTTCCGTCCGCTGTACGCGGTCGGCGGGCAGGAGTTGGGCTATCTGCCGGGCAGCGAGGCGGAGAAGATGAGCCCGTGGGCCCAGGCCGTCTTCGACACGCTCTCGGCGGTGACGACCTCCGAGGTCATCGAGGAGGTCGTGGGGCGCGGCATGCTGGAGGTCCTGCCGCTCACCCACATCCGCGGCCGGTCGCTGCACGACGCGTTCGTCATCGTCGACGAGGCCCAGTCGCTGGAGCGCAACGTCCTGCTGACCGTGCTGTCGCGGATCGGCGCCAACTCCCGGGTGGTGCTCACGCATGACGTGGCGCAGCGCGACAACCTCCGCGTCGGGCGGTACGACGGGGTGGTCGCCGTGGTCGAGAAGCTCAAGGGCCATCCCCTCTTCTCGCACGTGACGCTGACGCGTTCGGAGCGTTCGCCCATCGCGGCGCTGGTGACCGAAATGCTGGAGGACGGCCGTATCTGAGCGGTCTGAGGCGGCCTGAAGAGCTACGTACGACTACGTACGGCGGCGGCGCGCGGCGAAGCCAAGGAGCTTAGCCGCGCGTTGTCGTGCCGCGCGGAGGTTTCCGGGAAAGCGCAGGAGTAAACGGAGTGTGAGCTTTCCCACGTGACCGGGAATTGCCTCCGAGCGTGCCGTTCCGGCAGAGTCTGGGTCCTGTCAGGCCCCGCATACGGCACTTGCACCCCTCCAGGGGCAGTGCTTCACCAGCACAACTGAACAGCGTCGCCGTATGCCGCCCGAGTACATGCGGACCTCCCTCGCGGGAGGGCCCACGGGTCCGTGCCTCCAGTGACCGGCCGGTCCCGCTCGCGGGCCCGGTGCAAGGGGAGGCCAGCGCCAGGGGCACGATCGCGTCCGCGAGGTCACCCATGCGGGCGATGCTGGAAGGAAAACGTGTGAGCCGGATTTCTGTCCGGGGATTCGCCGTGGCCTCTGCCACCGCGGTCACCACCGTAGGCGCCGTCGTCGGTGTCGCCGCGGGCAACGAACAGGGCGCGACCGACCGGGTCGAGGCCACCGCTGCCGACGCGACGCTTCTCGCGGACCTCCCCGCAGGACAGAACGTCCAGGCACAGACCGCTTCCCTCACGCAGCAGGCGGACACGCAGGCCGAGGCCGCCGACACCGCCGCGAAGAAGGACGCCGAGGAGGCCGCGCGCAAGCAGGCCGCCGAGGACGCCACCGCGAAGAAGGAAGCCGCGGAGGAAGCGGCGAAGAAGAAGGAGGCCGAGGAGAAGGCCAAGGAGCGCGACAAGGAAGAGGTCAGCAGCCGTTCGGCCACGCGTGACGCCTCTTCGTTCGCGGTCAAGGGCTCCTACTCGGTCGCCGAGGTCCAGGCCATGGCCCGGCAGATGATCCCCTCGGACCAGTTCCAGTGCTTCAGCAACATCGTGAACAACGAGAGCACCTGGGACTACACCGCCACGAACCCGTCCTCGGGTGCGTACGGCCTGGTCCAGGCGCTGCCCGCCGGCAAGATGGCCTCCGCGGGCGCCGACTGGCGCACCAACCCGGCCACACAGATCAAGTGGGGCCTCGGCTACATGAACGAGTCCTACGGCAGCCCCTGCGGCGCCTGGTCGTTCTGGCAGGCCAATCACTGGTACTAGGCCCCTGAGCGTTACCCCATACAGCTGTCGAAGCCCCCGGCCGAACCGGCCGGGGGCTTCGGGCTGTCCTGAGAGAGGTAACGTCGACGCGGATGGTCACGGGGGAGTGGGGGTAGAGGAAGAAGAATGTCCAGATTGCCACGATGGGTCGACGGCCTCGGTACGGGGCTGATACGGCTCGCCGAACGGCTCGACGCCCGCAAGGCGGGTACGGAGCCGGACGGCGGGCCCGAACCCGTGCCCCGGTCCGCGCCTGTGCGCCCGTCAGCTCCCGACCCCGACCCGGATCCGGCCATCATGTCCGTACCCGAGCACGTCCCCACGCCGGCCGGCGGCGCGCCCGCCGGGGCCGGTCCACGGCCCGATCCGGTCGCCGCCGTCCCCTGGGGCGTGCGGGTCGCGGCCGAGGTCGGCTGGCGGCTGCTGATCCTGGCCGGCACCCTCTGGGTGCTGATGCGGGTGATCAGCGCCGTGCGCCTGGTGGTGCTCGCGTTCGTCGCCGCGCTGCTGATCACGGCGCTGCTGCAGCCGACCGTCGGATGGCTGAAACGGCGCGGTGTGCCGCGCGGGCTCGCCACCGCGATGACGTTCGTCTCGGGCTTCGTCGTCATGGGCCTGGTCGGCTGGTTCGTGGTGTGGCAGGTCACCGAGAACCTCGACGACCTGTCCAAGCAGGTGCAGCACGGTATCTCGGAGCTCAAGCGCTGGCTGCTCAACAGCCCGTTCCACGTCACCGAGGACCAGATCAACAACATCGCCGACAAGCTCAGCGAGGCGATCGGCACCAACACCAAGGACATCACCTCGGCGGGCATAGAGGGCGTCCAGGTCATCCTCGAGGTGCTGACGGGCATCCTGCTCGCGATGTTCAGCACCCTCTTCCTGCTCTACGACGGCCCCAGGATCTGGCAGTGGCTGCTCAAGCTGGTGCCGGCCGCGGCGCGTGAGGGCGTGGCGGGCGCGGGCCCGCGCGCGTGGGCGACGCTGACGGCCTATGTGCGCGGCACGGTGATAGTGGCCCTGATCGACGCCGTCTTCATCGGCATAGGGCTGTTCTTCCTGGACGTGCCCATGGCCGTGCCGCTGGCCGTGTTCATCTTCCTGTTCGCCTTCATCCCGCTCGTCGGTGCGGTGGTCTCCGGAGCGCTCGCGGTCGTCGTGGCGCTGGTGACGCGGGATGTGTTCACGGCGGCGATGGTGCTGGTGGTGGTCCTGGCGGTGCAGCAGATCGAGGGCCACGTCCTGCAGCCCTTCATCCTCGGCCGTGCCGTGCGTGTCCACCCGCTGGCGGTGGTCCTCTCGGTGGCGGCCGGGTCCCTGGTCGCCGGCATCGGCGGCGCGGTGGTCGCGGTGCCGCTGGTGGCGGTGACCAACGCGGTCGTCGGATACCTACGGGCGTACGCGAAGGAGAACGCGGCGCGGGCGAGGCTGGACGTCACGCCCGAGGAGGCCGCGGCGGTGGCGACACCGCCGCCGCCCTCCCCTCCGCCCACCGCATGACGCAAGCGGGCCCCGACCTCTGAGAGGTCGGGGCCCGCTTCGTTAGTTCAATCATTCAACACCTACTTACTTAATTACTTTCCTCCCTGCCTCTTCGGCATGCACCTTGGCTGCATCCCAAACGGCATGCTGGAGAATCCCAAACGGCATGCTTCGTGTGCTAGTGTCCTCGTGTACTCAGGCGAGGTGGGGCGCCAGTGAGGTCGCCCGGTCTCGTCGGCGGCTACTTGAGGGGTGGGTGTTGGTGAATCAGTCTGGGCCGGGTGTGCATGGCGTCATCACGGCGGCGTTCGCGTCGCTGTCCTTCGCACTCATAGCGGGCATCGTCATGTATGCGCTCGGAGACCCCGTCCGCCAGGCGGTCGGGGTGGGGGGTGGAGCCTTCATCGTCCTCATGATGCTGGCGTTGGCGATCATGACCTTCCTCCGGCGGTGAGCGAAGGTGGGGGGATGATGAGGGGTGGTCCCTGACGCAGGAACGGAAGCGTGTGACGTGACGATGGCGAAGAAGACGGAAGCCTCTGCCTGGGTGGGGCGGGCCATGGATTGTCTGCGCGGTTCGTCGCCTGTGGAGGAAGGGAGGCGGCTCCTCCTTGCCGTCATCTTCCTACGTGCCCTGTCTGGTGCACCTGATGATGGGCCTGTAGAGGACGGTCCCCGCTGGCAAGATCTCGTAGTCGACGTGCGGCGTGCTCATGCGTCGGCAAGGCGGGAGGTTGAGCGGGCATGGACGGCATGGGCCTGGCGGTACCCAGGACTCCTCGATGAGGGGCCTGACTTTGCCAAGCTCCCCGAGGAGGCGGAGTCCGGACTACGACAGCTAATCGACTGGGTCGACGGTACGGATCGACCTGCCGACTTCTTCGAGGCCTGCCTGCAGAGGTTTTCGGCTGACCGTTCCGGGGGTGAGTACTACACCCCTCGTGGGATCGTCAGCCTGCTCGTCGACATGCTGGAGCCCGAGGCAGGCGATCAGGTCTTCGACCCTGTCTGCGGCTCGGGCGGGTTTCTCGTTGCCGCATCTCAATACGTTCGGGAGAGGTACGGCCCCCATGCACACGTAGAACTTGGCGGCCAGGAGGTCAACGCGGAAGCACGAAGCGTGGCGTTGATGAATCTGGCCGTGCATGGTCTCGAAGGGGACCTTGGTGCGCGATCGGCCGACAGCCTTCGCGAGGATCTTTTCTTCGGGAAGACCTTCGACGTCGTGCTCGCCAACCCCCCGTTCAACATGTCCCGTTGGAACGATGGGGTAGCTGAGTACGACCCCCGGTGGCGGTACGGAGTCCCGCCGAAAGGGAATGCGAACTTCGCATGGGTCCAACATGTGCTGAGCAAGCTGTCACATCAGGGGCGGGGCGCAATACTGCTGGCGAATGGTGCGGCCTCGGGCGCACGGATGGCTGAACGCAGTATTCGGGAAGCTCTTGTCAGGGACGACGTACTCGATTGCCTGGTGGCCCTTCCCGCTGGCCTCTTTCCTCATACCCGGATCCCGGCATGTGCCTGGTTCTTCAGCGCTGCCAAGGCACCGCAACACCGTGGCAAGGTCCTGTTCATCGATGCACGTGAGCTGGGCACGGTTGTCAGCCGAGGACGCCGCGAACTGTCCCGTGAGGACAGCGACCGTATCTCCGACACCTACGTTGCCTGGAAGGGCGGGGAGTACGAGGACGTACCGGGGTGGTGCCGATCGGTCGGAATCCATGAGATCGAAATCCAGGAATTCGACCTCATGCCCAACCGGTATGCCGGTGCCGCCCTCGTCGAGACGGCGGACGACGGGGGCGGAGATCGTATCGAGGAGCTGACCCGCGAGCTGCTAGACCACTTTGCCGAGGCTGAACGATTGGATGCGCGGCTCCGCGGGATCCTGGGGCAACTGTGATGAATGAACTGTCACGTGAGCTCTTCCCGCACGTCCCGCGCGGTTGGGAGTGGAGCACGCTGGAGGAGTTGCCGGGCGTGGAGGTGGTCGGTTACGGCGTCAACCGGCCCGGGCGCCATGAAGACAGCGGCATTCCCATGCTGCGTGCCGGCGACATCGAGGGCGGCCGTGTAAGGGCTGCAGCCCAAGTGCTGATCAGTCGAGCGGTCGAGGAAGCTCACGCGCGAACCCGCCTGCGGTGTGGCGACGTGGTGGTCGTGCTGGTCGGTCGTGTCGGTGAGGCGGCGGTAATCAAGGCTCACCAAGCGGCATGGAACGTGGCGCGCTCGGTTGCCGTTGTGCGCTGTTCTGACCCTGGTCTTGCAGAGTGGCTCCGTGTGTGGCTTGCCATGCCGCCCGCACGTGCCTGGTGTGCGGAGAACGCCTCAGGGACCGTGCAGCAAACGTTGAGCTTGGCAGCGCTGAGGAGGATGCCGGTTCCCTTGCCACCGGTTGAGCGACGTGACCTGATTCTGTACGCGGTACGGACCATCGAGGACAAGCTGGATGTCAACGAGCGGATCGCGAAAGACGCTGTTGCGCTGGCGGGTGCGCATTTCGCTGCAATGGCTAAGGAACGGCAGCTTTGGGACAAGCGCTCCTTCAATGATGTCGCCCAGGCCAGGACCGGTGTGGCGGCGAAGCCCGCGTCATTGACGGTGGAAGGGGCGGGGACGGCATGGCTGGCGCCTGCAGATGTGCTGCAGAATCCCTTGCCCTACCTCGACCGGACGGAGAAAGCGTTGGGTGGTGACCCGGGCCACGTCTGTGCTCCGGGGAGCGTGCTCGTGGTTGCCAAGGCGGGCGAGGTCCAGGCTGCGATCAACCAGGTACCGGTGGTGGCAGGCCGCGGCGTACTCGCATTGAGGCCGGCCGAGACGGTCGATCGCTGGTGGCTGCTTCACGAGATCAGGTCGCGGAGCGCCGAGCTGTCCTCACTTGCTCAGGGAACCCAAGCCCGCGAGTTGAGCGCGCGGGCTTTTCTGCCTGCTCCAGTGTGTTGGCCGCCGGCTGAGCTGCGGCATCGCTTCGCGAGTCTCGCCGAAGCCCTGTATGACAGGGCGCTCGAAGCGAGTCGGCAGAACTGCACGCTAAAGGAGCTGAGTGCCGAGCTGCTGCGTCGTGCGGCACCTGAATAGACATACGAAAGGTGGCTCCACTGGGCGTATTGCCCGGTGGAGCCACCTTTCCAACTGTCCGGTGTTCCGGACTGACTACTCGGCCAGCACGGCCTCGGCGTCAAGGGTGGCGCCGACGGCCTGGAGGACCGAGGCGATCTTGAAAGCTTCCTGGATCGTCTCGCGCTCCACGCCGGCCTTGCGCAGCACCTGCTCGTGGGAGTCGAGGCACATGCCGCAGCCGTTGATGGCGGAGACCGCCAGGGACCACAGCTCGAAGTCGACCTTCTCCACGCCCGGGTTGCCGATGACGTTCATCCGCAGGCCCGCGCGCAGGTTGCCGTACTCCGGGTCCGACAGCAGGTGCCGGGTGCGGTAGTAGACGTTGTTCATCGCCATGATGGCGGCGGCGGACTTCGCGGCGGTGTACGCCTCGGGGGAGAGGTTGGCCTTGGCCTCCGGCTCCAGCTCGCGCAGCACGATCGGCGAACGGGTCGCGATCGCGCAGGCGAGGACGGTGCCCCACAGCTGCTGCTTGGGGAGGTCGGAGTTGCCGATGACCGAGCCGAGGTTCAGCTTCAGGTCCTTGGCGTAGTCCGGTATGGCGGACTTCAGCTCATCGAGGGCCATGAGGGATCAGCTCACTCGCCCGCGAGGAGCTTGACGGCGTCGAGGGTGTCCTCGCCCTTGGTCCAGTTGCAGGGGCACAGCTCGTCCGTCTGCAGGGCGTCGAGGACCCGCAGGACCTCCTTGGGGTTACGGCCGACGGAACCGGCGGTCACCATGACGAACTGGATCTCGTTGTTCGGGTCCACGATGAAGACGGCGCGCTGGGCGTAGCCGTCCTCGCCCTCGACGCCGCAGGCCTGCATGAGCTCGTGCTTGGCGTCGGCCAGCATCGGGAAGGGCAGGTCACGCAGGTCGGCGTGGTCCTTGCGCCAGGCGTGGTGGACGAACTCGGAGTCGCCGGAGACGCCGAGGATCTGGGCGTCACGGTCGGCGAACTCGTCGTTCAGCTTGCCGAAGGCCGCGATCTCGGTCGGGCACACGAAGGTGAAGTCCTTGGGCCAGAAGAAGACGACCTTCCACTTGCCCTCGTAGGTCTTGTTGTCGATCTGGGCGAAGGCCTTGTCCGCGTCGAGGTCCACACAAGCGGTCAGGTCGAACTCGGGGAACTTGTCACCGACAGTGAGCACGCGCTCTCCTTGCAACGGAGGAAAGCCCTGTTCATGGGGTTTCCTGCGGGTTGGACGAGAACCACAGTGCCACAGGAGGCATTGATAGCGGAAATAGCTAGACTGGGTCGTGTTGATCGGAGGTGGTTATCAATGACGTCGTCCATAGCCCCGCCCGTGCCGCCGGCGCGACGCGGCCAGCCCAGCTTCGCCCAGCTGAGGGCCTTCGCCGCCGTGGCCGAGCACCTGCACTTCCGGGATGCCGCGAGCGCCATCGGGATGAGCCAGCCCGCCCTCTCGGGGGCCGTCTCGGCGCTGGAGGAGCTGCTCGGGATTCAGCTTCTCGAGCGTACGACGAGAAAGGTACTGCTCTCTCCCGCGGGGGAGCGGCTGGCCGCCCGGGCCCGGACGGTGCTCGACGCCGTCGGCGACTTCATGGAGGAGGCCGACGCGGCCCGCGCGCCCTTCACGGGCGTCCTGCGGCTCGGCGTCATCCCGACCGTGGCGCCCTACCTGCTGCCCATCGTCCTGCGCCTGGTCCACGACTCCTACCCGGACCTCGATCTCCAGGTCCACGAGGAGCAGACCTCCTCCCTGCTGGACGGCCTCACCCAGGGGCGGCTCGACCTGCTGCTGCTCGCCGTGCCGCTCGGCGCGCCCGGCGTCACCGAAATCCCCCTGTTCGAGGAGGACTTCGTCCTCGTCACGCCGTGTGACCACTGGCTGGCCGGGCGGGGCGACATCCCGCGCGCCGCGCTGCGCGAGCTGGACCTGCTGCTGCTGGACGAGGGGCACTGCCTGCGCGACCAGGCCCTCGACATCTGCCGGGAGGTGGGGCGTGCGGAGGGGACGCCGATGACGACGAGCGCGGCCGGGCTCTCCACGCTGGTGCAGCTGGTCGGCGGGGGCCTCGGGGTCACCCTGCTGCCGCGCACCGCCCTGCGCGTGGAGACCGGGCGCAGCGACCGGCTCGCCACCGGCTACTTCGCCGAGCCCGCGCCCTCGCGGCGCATCGCGCTGGCGATGCGGTCGGGGGCGGCGCGCCAGGAGGAGTTCGGGGAGTTCGCGGCCGCGCTGCGCGAGGAGTTGCGGCGGCTGCCGGTGCGGATCGTCGACTGACCGGTCGCACGGGTAAGGGGTGTCGTCCATGGACGACACCCCTTACCCGGCGGGGGAGTTACTCCGCGCGCAGCCCCTCCGGACGCATCATGCGCCACAGGAGTGGCAGTGTGGCCACGGTGACCAGGGCGATGACGCCCAGGCCCCAGCCGACCACGGGGACGACGGCGAACCAGTCCTTCACCGGCCGGCTCATGGCCCTGAGCATGGCCAGCGCGAGGCCGACGCCCGCCGCCACGGCGAGCACCATGCCGAGGACCACCGGGATCGCCGTCTGCCAGATCACCGACCAGGCGACGGTGGCGCGGCCGGTGCCGAAGGCGGCCAGGGTGGCCAGCAGCCGCTTGCGCTCGCGCAGTTGCTCGTACGTGGCCAGCAGCAGGCTCGCGGCGATCAGGGCGAGGGTCAGGGCAGCGCCGGCCGGCAGCGCGCGCAGCAGCATCCAGGACTCGGACTCGTCGTCCCGGGGCATGAACCCCGTGTCGAAGACCCGCATGCCGGGGTCGATGCGCGCCGCGGTGTTGCGGACGTGCTCGACGGCGTCCGGGGAGGACGGGTCCAGGCGCATCGCGGTGTTGACGTAAACCTGCGGCACGGCGTGGATGTCGACGGCGGCCGGGGTGGCCAGGACGCCGGAGCCGAGGCCGCGGCCGATGGTGTGCCTTCCCTGCGGGTCGACGACGCGGGCCGACCGCGGAACGGTCCACGGCTTCTTGCCGTCCGGCCCGTCACGGAGGAACAGCCGCATGCCGGGCCGCGCCAGCTGCGGCGGCTGCCCCGGCTTTTCGGCGGCCACGAAGACGTCGCCGTCCGCGCAGGAGCCCACCTTGGCGAGTTCGCGCAGGGTGTCGCAGTCGCCGACGGTCAGGGGAGCGGTGCCGCCGGTGTCGCTCCGGTCGGCTTGGAGGTGAATCATGCCGATCACCTGCCGCACCCCCTCGGTGGCGCGGAACTTCTCCACGAACGACTGCGCGTCGCCACCGGAGGGCAGTTGCTGCGAGGCGTGCACGACCTTTCCGCGGCCGTCGTCCTCGAACACGGGGAGGGCCGCGTTCGTCGCGGACAACACCATCTGCACCGAGATCGCGCCCGCCACCGCGACGATGATGCCGCTGACCGCGCGGGAGGCGGCACCGCTGTCCAGCTGCAGGCGGCGCGTGGCCAGCTGCCAGGCCGGCGGGCCGCCGCGCAGCCGCGCCACGCACGCCTCGACCAGCCAGGGCAGCAGGGCCGTGACGCCGGCCAGGATCAGGACGGCGCCGAGCGCGGCGGGACCGCTTGCTCCGACCGTTCCCCCGCCGAACAGAGGCCAGCTGCCGGTGAAGGAGGGCCGTCCGTCGAGCGGCGCGAGCAGCGCCAGGCCGGCCGCCGGGAGCAGCAGCCGCCACCACAGCCGGCGCCGCCGCCGTACGGTCCTGCGGACGACGCCCAGCGGCTCGATGGCGACGTCGCGCAGTGCGAACAGCGACACCAGGACGGCCGCGACCGGCACCCCTACGGCGACGAGTACGGCGGTGGTGGTGTCCGGCCGCAGATCGGAGGAGAAGGTGCCGATGTCTTCCGAGGCGGTCATGGGGAGGAACTGCCGGGTGAGGAGGAACAGCCCCGCCCCCACGGCCAGGCCCAGCAGCGCGCCGGCCAGGGCCTCACCCGCCGCGACCCGCCTGGTCATGCGGTTGTCCGCGCCCACCAGGCGGAGTGCGGCGAGCCGGCGGTCCCGGCGCTCGCCGCCGAACCGTACGGCCGTGGCGATGAGCGCGGCGACCGGCATGAGCAGCACGGCGCCGGCCAGGCCGCCCAGCAGCGTCAGCTCCAGGCCAAGCGGCCGGGCCCACGGCCGGCCGCCGAAGGCGCTGATCCGCTGTGCTTCGCCGGGGGTGCTGCCCGTGTGGTCGCGGACGGCCAGCTTGTCACTGCCCGCGTAATAGGCCAGCTCGTCGGGTCCGATGAGGCCCGCGTCGCTGATGGTGCCCACGATGCGGTGAGGCAGCCGCTCCCGCAGCAGCTTCCCGTCGCCGGAGCGCAGGAGGCCCTCGAGGGCGGGGGAGACCACCATCTCGCCGGGGCCGGGCAGGGCGGCCACACCGGGCGGGGTGGGGGCCTTGGGCCCCTCGGGCCGCACCATGCGGCCGTGGACGCGCTTGCCGCGGTATTCGGTGTCGGCCTCCTGGACGAGCAGGGTCGCCGCGGTGGCCTTGTCGGCGAGCTCGCTGCCGCGGCCCCCGCGCTCGGAACCGCGCCGGTCACGGGCGTCGAACGCCTCGGGCACCGCCGACAGCAACAGCAGGAGCGCCACGCCGATGCCGACGCCGACCGCTGTCAGGGCGGTGCGCAGCCAGCCCTCGCGGCCGCCGGTGACCGCGAAGCGCGCGCCCATGGCGAGGTCGCGCGTCCAGGTGCGCGCCGTGCTCATATGCCGGCCCCCGCCATGTCGCGCGCCTGGCCGTCGCGGACGACGACCTCGCGGTCGGAGTAGGCGGCGACGCGGGCGTCGTGCGTGACCAGGACGACGGCGGCGCCGGTGGCCCGCGCGGCGTCCGTCAGCAACCGCATCACGCGCTCGCCGTTGAGGGAGTCGAGCGCGCCCGTGGGCTCGTCCGCGAAGATCACGCGGGGCTCGGTCACCAGCGCGCGGGCCACGGCGACCCGCTGGCCCTGGCCGCCGGAGACCTCGCCGGGCCGCTTGCGCGCGGTGTCGGCGACCTCCAGCGTGTCCAGCCACTCGGCGGCCTGCTCCTCGGCCTTCCGGCGCTTGACCCCGGACAGGCGCAGCGGCAGGGCGACGTTCTCCACGCAGGTCAGCTCGGGTACGAGCTGGCCGAACTGGAACACGAAACCGAAGGTTCCCCGGCGCAGCGCGCTGCGCTCGGCGTCCGGCATCTCCGTCAGCGCGCGGCCGGCGTAGCGCACCGTTCCGCTGTCGGGCCGCACGATGCCGGCGAGGCAGTGCAGCAGGGTCGACTTGCCGGAGCCGGAGGGGCCCATGACGGCGACGACCTCGCCGGGGTGGATGGAGAAATCGGCACCGGCGAGCGCGGGGGTGAGCCCGTACGCCTTGTGCAGGTCCGTGGCGACGAGGAGGGAGCCGGCGGGCGTCATGGGCGGACCGCCTGGGCGAGCTGACCGAGCCGGGCAGCGGTCAATTCCAGCCACCGCAGATCCGCGTCGAGGTGGAAGAGCGCGTGGTCGCAGATGAGCTGGTCGGCGAGGTCGCCGTCACGCTTGCGCCGGGTGAGCTCGCGCATCAGGCGCAGGTGCTCGGAGCGCTGGGCGTCGAGCAGGGCGTCGGCGTCGCGGCCGGTGAGCAGGGCGAGGACGACCTTGGTGTAGAGCGTCGACTGCAGGTACGGCTCGGGCTTCTCGGGCTGGGCGAGCCACTGCTCGACGTCCGTGATCCCGGCGTCGGTGATGGCGTAGCGCTTGCGCTCGGGGCCGCCGCCGTGCTCGACGCCGTCGACCTCGACGAGGCCGTTCTTCAGCAGGCGCGACATGGTCGAGTAGACCTGGCCGTAGTGCAGCGGGCGGTCCTGGCCGAAGCGCTCGTCGAAGGCGCGCTTGAGGTCGTAGCCGTGGCACGGGCCGGACTCGAGGAGGCCGAGGAGCGTGTGTCCGATTGACATGATCAGACTCTACACCGTGCGTATACACGCGGTGTATACGCACGGTGTAGTGATGGCTTGATGTAATTGTCGTGGGCCGGCTTCCGCTGGTGGGGCCGCTCAGTCCTCGGCTTCCGGCTCCGGCCCCTGGCCGGTTTTCGCCGGGCGGCCGCGCTTGCGGATCGCGCCGACGTCCCTCGGCAGCCGGCCGGCGTCCGCCAGGGCCTTGCGGAGCAGGAACTCGATCTGCGCGTTCGCGCTGCGCAGCTCGTCGTTCGCCCAGCGGCTCAGCGCGTCGTGGACAAGCGGGTCGAGCCGCAGCAGCACCTGTTTGCGCTGCTGCGGCCGCCGGGGACGGTCCTCCGTCACTGGTAGAGGGTGCCGGTGTTCAGGACGGGCTGGGCGGCCCGGTCGCCGCACAGCACCACCATCAGATTGCTGACCATGGCCGCCTTCCGCTCCTCGTCCAGTTCCACGATGCCCTGCTCGCTGATCCGCACCAGTGCCTGCTCGACCATGCCCACCGCACCCTCGACGATCAGCTGCCGGGCGGCCACGACCGCGCCCGCCTGCTGGCGCTGGAGCATCGCCGAGGCGATCTCGGGAGCGTAGGCGAGGTGGGTGAAGCGCGACTCGATGATGCGGACGCCGGCCGCCTCGACCCGGGCGTGCAGCTCGGCGGCGAGCTTCTCGGTGATCTCCTCGGCGTTGCCGCGCAGCGAGAGGGCGTCGTCGTCGTGCGCGTCGTAGGGGTACTCGATGGCGATGTGCCGCACGGCCGCCTCGGTCTGGGTGGAGACGAACTCCTGGAAGTCCTCCACCTGGAACATCGCCTGCGCGGTGTCCTCCACCCGCCACACCACGACGGCGGCCAGCTCGATGGGGTTGCCGTACGCGTCGTTGACCTTCAGTACGGCGGTCTCGTGGTTGCGGACCCGGGTGGAGAGCTTCTCGCGGCTGGTGAAGGGGTTGACCCAGCGCAGGCCCTCGGTGCGGATCGTGCCGCGGTAGCGGCCGAAGAGCTGGACGACCTGGGCCTCGCCCGGGGCGACGGTGTTCAGCCCGCACATCCCGACGATCGAGGCGATGATCACGAGGATGCCGAGGGGGACGAGCGTGACGGAGAGGGGCTTGCCGATGACGGCCCCCGCGACGATGGCGCCGGCGCCGCCGAGCAGCCCCACGAGGCCGAGCAGCAGGGCGAGGCCGCCGCCGATGTCGTTGGCCGGGACCTCGCGGACCGGCGGCCTCGAAGTGGTGTCCGGCGTGGTGCCGGGAGTGGTCTCGGACATGGGAAAGCCCCCCTGTTGACGCTGGCTGCGCGGCGGCCGGAGCGCGCCTCGCACTGTCTAGCAAAGTGATAGCACATTATCGCCCTGTACGGTTTGCCGCACTACGCCGTACCGGGTTCCCGCCATCCGGGGTGCTGTATGTCACGTCCGTTATTGCCGTGATCGATGGGCGTTTGGCGGCAGATGCGGTGTTAGCTTCGTGAGCTGGGTTGGGGGCGGACGGACTGGAGCTACGGGAGAGATGGGCCGAGCGGACGCGCGACGAGCGCAGAAGAAGGGCAGTCGCCCTGAACAGGGCGGCAGGAAGCCCAAGAAGACCGGCATACGCCGGTTCTTCACGTGGAAGTTGCTGCTTGCCTACTTCTTGGGCGTGATCGCCCTGGGCATGGGGTCGTTCTACGCGCTCTACCTGTACGTGGACGTGCCCGGCAAGGGCAACGCCGCGGCGAAGGCGCAGAGCAACGTCTACAAGAACCAGAAGGGCGAGGTGATCGCCCGCCTCGGCGAGGTCAACCGCGAGGAAGTCCCGCTGTCGAAGGTTCCCGAGGACGTCCGGAACGCCGTCGTGGCCGCCGAGAACAAGAACTTCTGGACCGACCCCGGCGTCGACCTCAAGGGCACCACGCGCGGCATCGTCAACACCCTGATGGGCCGTGGCAAGCAGGGTGGTTCGACGATCACCCAGCAGTACGTCAAGAACTACTACCTGGACCAGCGCCAGACCGTCACCCGCAAGGTGAAGGAACTGATCATCTCGCTGAAGGTCCAGGATCAGACGTCGAAGGAGGACATCCTCGCCGGCTATCTGAACACTAGTTACTTCGGCCGCAACGCCTCCGGCATCCAGGCGGCGGCCCGCGCGTACTACGGCAAGGACGTCGACAAGATCACCCTTGAAGAGGGTGCCTACCTGGCCGCGTTGCTCCAGGCGCCGAGCCAGTACGACTGGGGGACGGCCAGCGAGGCCGGCAAGAAGAACGTCGAGGCGCGCTGGAACTACGTGCTCGACAAGATGGTCGAGAAGAAGTGGCTCGACCCGGGCAAGCGCCAGTCGATGAAGTTCCAGCCTCCCGGCCAGCCCAAGGCCCCGGAGGGCCTGACCGGCCAGAACGGCTACCTCGTGCAGGCGGCCCGGCAGGAGATGATCCGGGACCTCAAGCGCCAGGGCCGGCCGGAGAGCGACTTCGCCGCCGGTGGCTGGACGATCACGCTCAGCATCGACCCGAAGAAGCAGGCCGCGCTCGAGAAGGCCGTCAAGAACAAGCTGACCGACGACCTGGACCCGAAGGCCCGTGAGGTGGACGGTCACGTCCAGCCCGGCGCCGTGTCCGTGGACGTCAAGACCGGCCAGATCGTGGCGCTCTACGGCGGCCAGGACTTCATCAAGCACCAGACGAGCAACGCCACCCGCGGCGACTTCCAGCCCGCCTCCACCTTCAAGCCGCTGATCCTCGCCTCGGCCCTGCAGAACGGGTCGAAGACGCAGGACAAGAAGCCGATCACGTCCTCCACGATCTACGACGGCACCAACAAGCGCCCGGTGGTGGACAAGGGCGTTCCGGTCGGCTTCGCGCCGGAGAACGAGGACCAGCAGAGCTACGGACCGATCACCGTTCAGCAGGCGATGAACGACTCGGTCAACTCCGTCTTCTCGCAGATGGCCGTCGACGTCGGCCTCGACAAGGTCAAGAAGACCGCCGTCGAGCTGGGCATGAAGGGCGACTTCGAGGAGGTCCCCTCCCTGTCGCTGGGTTCCATGGGCGCGAGCCCGCTGGAGATGGCGGGCGTCTACGCCACGCTCGACAACCACGGCAAGAAGATCAACCCCAGCATCATCAAGTCCGTGTCCTGGAAGGGTGAGGCGTACAAGCTCCCCAGCCCGCTCACGAACGAGCGCGTGGTCTCCCGCAACACCGCCGACGGGATCACCGGTGTCATGACCGGTGTGGTCGACGACGGTACGGCGCGGGTCGTGTCCAGCTCCGAGTACCAGGTGGCGGGCAAGACCGGCACCTCCGACGACAACAAGTCCGCCTGGTTCGCCGGCTACACCCCCGGCCTCGTGACCACCGTCGGCCTGTTCGGCGAGGGCCCCGGCGGCAAGCAGGTCACCCTGCAGGGCACCGGCGGCGGCGGTCGTGTCAACGGTGGTACGTACCCGGCACGGATCTGGGCCGCGTACACCTCGTCCGTCTTCGACGACGACGAGGACAAGTCGAAGTTCGACCTGGACACCGAGGACGGCTTCGTGCCGCCGCAGGCACCGGTGGGGACCCCGTCCGCGGGCCCGACCCCGCCGGCCGCCCGCAACACCCCCTCCGGCACGCCCTCGGGACGCACCCAGTCGCCGACGTCGACGCCCGGCCGGCAGACCCCCTCGGGCAAGCCGACGCCGCCGTCGACCAGGCCGACTCCGCCCAGGCCCACCCCACCCACCCCGGGCCCCACGGCGCCCACCGGCACCACGGGTGACGCGTCGGGCACCCGCCCCAACGGCGGCATCGAGATGCCCTGAGCCGACGGCATCGGCACGAGGACCGGCCGCCCTCCCCACCGGGGGAGGGCGGCCGGTCCTTTGCGCGCGAGCCTCAGCCGCCGTTGACCGTGGTGGCGATCCGGTCGCCCACGTTCTTGTCGATGTTGCGCCAGTACTGCAGCGCCCGGTCCAGCACGGGCCTGCTCACGCCGTCCCGCAAATGGCCGCTCACATTGGAGACCAGCCGCTCGCGCGCCGCGTCGTCGAGGACCTGGCGGACCATGGTGCCGGCCTGGCCCCAGTCGTCGTCCTCGCGGTGCGGCCGGTAGGCCTCGCGCACCATCTCGCCCGACGCCGCCCAGCCCGCGATGTCCCCGAAGCGGTCGGTGTCGGCCGCCGGGCCGCCGTAGGAGTTGGGCGCGTACGGGCGGGCCACGTTCGCCGGCTCGTAGCGCATGGGGCCGTCCTTGGCGTACGAGTTCACGGCGGAGCGCGGCCGGTTGGGCGGGAGCTGGGCGTAGTTCGGGCCGATGCGGTAGCGGTGGGTGTCGGGGTAGGAGAAGAGCCGGCCCAGCAGCATCTTGTCGGGGGACGGGCCGATGCCCGGGACCAGGTTGGACGGCTCGAAGGCGGCCTGCTCGATGTGGACGTGGAAGTCGTCCGGGTTCCTGTCGAGCGTCATCCGCCCGACCTCGATCAGCGGGTAGTCGCCGTGCGGCCACACCTTGGTCAGGTCGAAGGGGTTGAAGCGGTAGTCCGCCGCGTCCTCGAACGGCATGACCTGCACATGCATGGTCCACGACGGCGCGTCGCCGTTCTCGATGGCCTCGTACAGATCGCGCCGGTGCTTGTCGGCGTCGTGCCCCGCCAGCTCGTCGGCCTCCGCCTGGGTGAGGAACTCGATGCCCTGGTCGGTCTTGATGTGGTACTTGACCCAGAACCTCTCGCCGCCGCCGTTGACCCACATGAACGTGTGCGAGCTGTAGCCGTTCATGTGACGCCAGGTCCTCGGCACGCCCCGGTCGCCCATCAGCCAGGTGACCATGTGCGCGGACTCCGGGGAGAGCGTCCAGAAGTCCCACTGCATGTCGTTGTTGCGCAGCCCCGTCCGCGGGTGGCGCTTCTGGCTGCGGATGAAGTCCTGGAACTTCTGCGGGTCACGGACGAAGAAGACCGGGGTGTTGTTGCCGACGAGGTCGTAGTTCCCGTGCTCCGTATAGAACTTCAGCGCGAACCCGCGCGGATCGCGCCAGGTGTCCGGCGACCCCTGCTCGCCGGCCACCGTGGAGAAGCGCGCCAGCATCTCCGTGCGCCTGCCGGGCTGGAAGAGGTCCGCCTTGGTGAACTGGCTGACGTCGTTGGTCACCTGGAAGGTGCCGTAGGCCCCGCCGCCCTTGGCGTGGACCACCCGCTCGGGGACCCGTTCGCGGTTGAACTGGGCCATCTTTTCGATCAGATAGTGGTCCTGGAGCAGGATGGGGCCGGTGTCACCGATGGTGAGCGAGTGTTCATCGCTCTCCACCGGGATGCCGACGTTGTTCGTGGTGTACGGGGTGTTCTGCGCCGAGTCGGTCATGGGACGCCTCCCGGAACGGGTGATGGCGAGGACGGGCAGCCGCCGCCCTCCACCCGAGCCAGTGAACTCCTGCCGACAGCGTGTCGGCAACACGGCCTTGGACACTGTCCGGAACTTCACCCCGTACGGACCAACCGGGCCGCCGGCCGCCTCAGCGCCCCGCCGCCGGCAGCGCCAGCTCGAACCACACCACCTTCCCCGTGCTCAACCGGGTGGCGCCCCACCGCCTGGCCAGCTTGTTCACCAGATACAGCCCGCGCCCGCCCTCGTCCGAGGGCCGGGCCTGGCGCAGCCGCGGCAACTGCGGCACATCGTCGCCGACCTCGCAGCGCAGCACGTCCGTGCGCAGCAGCCGCAGCGTGATCGGGCGCTCCGCGTACCGCACGGCGTTGGTGATCACCTCGCTGACCAGCAGCTCCACCCCGTCCGAGAGCTCCTCCAGGCCCCAGCGCGTGAGCGCGCGCCGCGCCAGGCGGCGCGCCTGACGGGCGGTCTGGGGACGCGGGTCCAGGAACCAGTACGCGACGTCGCTCGGGGCGATGCCCTCGAAGCGCGCCGCGAGCAGGGCGATGTCGTCGTCCCGGTCGCCGGGGCCGAGCATGCCGAGCACCTCGTCGCACAGCGGCTCCAGCGGGGGCGGATTCGGGCCGGTCAGCCGGGCCGTGTCGATCAGCCGCTCGCGCAGCTGCTCTATGCCGGTCCACACGTCCCGTATCCGCGACTCCACCAGGCCGTCCGTGTACAGCAGCAGCGTCGCCCCGGCCGGCGCGTCCAGCTCCACGGCCTCGAAGTCCACCCCGCCCACGCCGATCGGCGCGCCCGGCGGGACGCGCAGCACCTCCGCCCGGCCGCCGCGGTGCAGCAGCACCGGCGGCGGATGCCCGGCGTTGGCGATCACGATGCGGTGGGCGACCGGGTCGTACACCGCGTACAGGCAGGTGGCCATGCGGTCGCTGCCCAGGCGCTGCGCCTGCTCGTCGAGGTGGTGCAGCACCTCCTGCGGGGGCAGGTCCAGGCCCGCCAGGGTCTGGGCCGTGGTCCGCAACTGCCCCATGATCGCGGCGGACGTCATGGAGTGGCCCATGACGTCCCCGACGACCAGCGCCACCCGGTTGCCGGGCAGCGGGATCGCGTCGTACCAGTCGCCGCCGACACGGGCGGTCTCGGCGGCCGGCAGATAGCGGCTGGCCAGCCGGACACCGGTCGGCTGCGGCAGGGAGTCGGGGAGCATCGTGCGCTGCAGCTCGTCCGCGATGTAGACCTCGCGGCCGTAGAGGACGGCCTTGTCCACGCCGAGCGCGGTGTGCGTGGCCAGCTGCGCCGCGACCAGCAGGTCGTCGCCCTCGAACGCGGGCCGGTCCAGGCGGCGGATGAACACCGCCGCGCCGATCACCCGCCGCCGGCCGCGCAGCGGCGCCAGGATCGTGCGATGCCGCTCCGGTACGTGCCGGTCCTCGCCGAGCAGCTCCGGCAGGGCCGCCCGCGCGGCTGAGGAGTCCCCGAAGACGGGCCTGACACCCCGCAGCACCTCCGCGAGCGGCCCGCCTATGCGCACCTCGCACCGCTCCGCGGCCTCGACGGCCAGCTCCGGCCCGGGATCGGGCCGCTCCTGCGGGCCGTCGCCGTCGTCCAGCGCGCGCACGTACTCGGGCAGCCGGTCCGTGCGCCGCAGCCGCAGCACGACGGGCCCCACGGGCCGCTCGTCGCCCACGGGCAGGGGGTCGCGCAGATAGACGAGGATCGCGTCGGCGAAGGTCGGCACGGTCGCCCGGCACAGCCCCAGCACGATCTCGTCCAGATCGATCCCACGGGCGATGCGGCGCGTCGCGGCCCCGACGAAGCGCAGCCGCTCGCCGCCGCCGGAGGTGCCCGCGGTGGCCCGCACGGTGTCGGCGGTCCCCGGCCCGTCACCGCCGGTGCCGTCGTGGGGCGGCGCCCCGCCACCGGGCCCGTCCGCGCCGCGGGCGGCACCGGCGGGCGCACCGCCACGCCGCCGCGGCCCGGAGCCACCGGAGCCGCCGTCGACGGCTCCGGGCGCGGCCTGCGCCTGACCGTCCACGGCCCGCCCCTGCCCCCGCGCCCCACGGCCACCACCGGCGGCCCCGCCCCGCCGGGCCGCGCGGCCCCGGCCGCGGGTCCCGCCCGGGGCGGCGGTGGACTCGGCGGGGGCGTGGCTGCCGCTGTCCGAGGGCGCGCCCTCGGGCCCGGCCGGGGCCGGGTCGGGGTGGGCCTCGCCGCGGGCCGGGCCGTCGGTGGGGTCGGCGTGGGCCTCGGCGCGGTCGCGCGGATGCTCGCCGTCCGGCTGCCGGGGCAGCCGCGCGCCGACACCGGGCACGTCCGCGCCCGAGCGCGGCGCGGCGGCGGTGCGCTGTCTTCCGTGGGAGTTGGGATGCTCCGTCACGCGTGGGGTTCCATCCGTCGGGGCCGTGCGCACACGCGCGGTCAGGCGCGGCGCAGGTTGAGGAAGAGCTGGATCTCGGGTGGTACGTCCGTACTCGCCGGGGCGTACGCCAGCGAGCTCTCCCCGGCGATGTCGAAACCCGCGTCACGCACGACCTGGCGCAATTCGTCCCGCAGGTAACCCGATACCCGGATCGTGTTCCCCAGGAACGGGATCGCGTAGTCGTCCACGTCGGCCTCGACCATCGAGAGCGCCAGCAGCCCCCCGGGTCTGAGCAGGTCGTGCAGCATGCGCAGCGCGTGCGGGATCTCCGGGCGCGGCAGCATCAGCAGGGCGAAGAACGCGGCGATGCCGTCGAACGTGCCCAGGTGCCCGTCGCGCAGATCGGCCAGGTCGCCCAAGTGGAAGGTGGCCTCCGGCACATGGCCGCGGGCGAGGTCGAGCATGCCGGGGGAGATGTCGTTGCCGACGACCTGGTGACCGGCCGCCACCAGCTGACGGGCCGTCGGCAGGCCCGTACCGCAGCCGACGTCCAGGACGCGGGAGCCCGGCGGCAGGGCGGCGGCCAGCCAGGCACCGGCCGCGAGCTGGCCCTCCTTGTGCGGGAAGGCCTCGTCGTAGCGGTCGCCGATGGCGTCGAACGCCTCGGCCTGGCCGCTGCGGTCCAGCCCTAACCGGGCGTAGCCGTCGTAGTCCCGCTGGTCGTCACCGCTCACGGCTCCGCCCTTCCTGTGACTGTGACTGTCTTTCATCGTGCCGTGCTGTGCAGTATCGCGGAGGCCGATCCTACGGTTGTCTCGCGGGGGATCGGCAAGCGGTTACCGCCCCGATTCACGCCCCGATGCGCGCCGGAGTGCGGTCCCAGTCGTCGGGCAGGGCCGGCACCGGCCAGGCCGGGTCGGGCCGCCAGTCCTCCCAGCCGGCGGTGAACGGCGGACCCCAGGACTCGATCAGACCGACCGCCGCGCGCCCGGCGGCCCGTACCCGCTCGGCCCGGTCGCCGGGCATCAGGCCCGCGTGCTGCGCCTGCGCGAACTCGTCCTCGTCCTTCCACTCCCAACTGCGGTCGGGGTAGACGGCGATGTCCAGGAAGTGGTCCTCGGAGTCGACTCCGCCGGCCCAGCGCGTGAGGGGTTCCTCGAGATTCACGTACCAGTTCCGAAAGCGCCAGTCGAGGTCCCAGAAGAGCCAGACCGACCAGGGCTCGCCGGGCCGGGCGAGCTTGAGCACCCCGGGGCCGAACCAGCGGGTGACCGCGGTGGTGCGGGGCTTGGTGTAGCGGGTGGCCAGGGGCTCGTGGTGGATGGGGGTGCCGTCGGCCAGCAGCGGCTTGACGCAGTCGGTGCCGGGGGCCATCCAGGCCGCGAGCAGCTCGTCGGTGTCCTGGACCACGGTGACGGGACGGCAGATGTGGACGTCGCTGGAGGCGTTGGAGCGGTAGCGCCAGAGGATCTGGTCCCCGGGCGCCCAGTGGGCGCTGCCCGCCGATTCCGTCGCGTCGTCCGTCGTCTCCGCTGCCATGCGCAGATCTTAGGTGCCCGTGCCACGAAAGCGCCGTGATGTGCGCCGCAAAGGTACGGTCCAGCGGGCGCCTGCCGGGCGCCCGCCGGAGCCGGCCGGGCTTACGGACGGGTCATGCGCAGGACGTCCAGGGCCTCGTCGAGCTGTTCCCTCGTCAGCAGCCCGCGGTCCACATAGCCCGACTCGAGGACGACCTCGCGGATGGTCTTGCGCTCGGCAAGGGACTTCTTCGCCACCTTCGCCGCCTCCTCGTAGCCGATGTACCGGTTGAGCGGGGTGACGACGGAGGGCGAGGACTCGGCGTACTCGCGGGCCCGCTCCACATTGGCGGTGATGCCGTCGACCGTGCGGTCGGCCAGCAGCCGGGAGACATTGGCCAGCAGCCGCACGGACTCCAGGAGGTTCTTCGCCATCACGGGGAGCATCACGTTGAGCTCGAAGTTGCCGGCGGCGCCCGCCGTGGCGACGGTGGCGTCGTTGCCGGTGACCTGGGCGGCCACCATCAGCACCGCCTCGCAGATGACCGGGTTGACCTTGCCCGGCATGATCGAGGAGCCGGGCTGGAGGTCGGGCAGGTTGATCTCGGCGAGGCCCGTGCGCGGGCCGGAGCCCATCCAGCGGATGTCATTGGCGATCTTGGTGAGGCCGACGGCGATGGTGCGCAGCTGGCCGCTGGTCTCCACCAGCCCGTCGCGGGCGCCCTGGGCCTCGAAGTGGTCGCGGGCCTCGGTCAGCGGCAGCCCGGTGGCCCGGGTGATCTCGGTGATGACGGCGCCCGCGAAGCCGGGCGGGGTGTTGATGCCGGTGCCCACCGCCGTACCGCCCAGGGGGAGTTCGGCCAGCCGGGGCAGCGAGGAGCGCAGCCGCTCGGCGCCGTAGCGGACCTGGGCGGCGTAGCCGCCGAACTCCTGGCCCAGGGTGACGGGAGTGGCGTCCATCAGGTGGGTGCGGCCGGACTTCACGACCGTCGCGAACTCCTCCGCCTTGCGCTCCAGGGAGGCGGCGAGGTGCTCGAGCGCCGGGATGAGGTCGCCGGTGACGGCGGCGGTGGCGGCGATGTGGATGGAGGAGGGGAAGACGTCGTTCGACGACTGACTGGCATTGACGTGGTCGTTGGGGTGGACGGGGCGGCCGAGCCGCTCGGTGGCGAGCGTGGCGATGACCTCGTTGGCATTCATGTTCGAGGACGTGCCGGAGCCGGTCTGGAAGACGTCGATGGGGAAGTGGTCGTCCCAGCGGCCCTCGACCACCTCGGCGGCGGCGGCCCCGATGGCCTCCGCGACGTCCTCCTCGATCACCCCCAGCCCGGCGTTGACCTTGGCCGCGGCGGCCTTGATCCGGCCCAGGGCCTCGATGTGCGCGCGCTCCAGGCGCTGCCCGCTGATGGGGAAGTTCTCGACGGCGCGCTGGGTCTGGGCCCGCCACTTGGCGTCCGCGGGCACCCGCACCTCTCCCATCGAGTCATGTTCGATCCGGTACTGCCCACTGTCGCTCATCGTCGTCATACCTCCTGACAAACACAGCGTTTGTCTCGTTCACCGTGTTCCCAAAAGCCACTACCGACTAGTAAATACCGCGAGTAACAACTGAACTCGTGGAGGCTTCATGACACGCAGACCCACCCTGCGCTGTTCCCTCGCCGCCCTCGCGGCCTTCGCCGCGGCACTCGGCGCCACCGCCGTCACCGGCCCGGCCGCCCACGCGGCCCCGAGCGCCACCACCGCCACCGTCCCACTCTCCCCCGAGCTGGAGAAGGTCCGCGCCGCAGAGGCCCTCAAGCTCTACGGCGACGCCGCCCAGCGCCCGCTCGAGGCACGCAAGACCTCCCTGGTCTCCCTCGGCGACAGCGAGATCTCCGGCGAGGGCGTCGGGACGTACGAGCCGGGCACCAACGGCCCCTCCAACTGGTGCCACCGCTCGCCCGACGCCGCCATCCACCGCACCGCCATCCCCGCCGACGTCACCTACAACGTCGCCTGCTCCGGCGCGTCCACCGTCAACATCCGCATCGGCGGCAGCAAGCAGTACGCCGACGAGCTCGTCCAGAGCGACAACCTCGCGGTCAAGGCCCGCAACACGCGCGTCAAGATGGTGCTGCTCGTCGCCGGCGCCAACGACGACCTCCAGTTCGGCCCCGTCATGACCGACTGCGTCACCCGCTACCTGACGCTCCAGGGCCCCTGCGAGCCGAAGTACGCCCCGGGCTGGCAGGCGCGCGTCGACGCGCTCGTGCCCAAGGTCGAGCGGACCGTACAGGACCTGCGCAAGGTCATGACGGACGCGGGCTACGCCGACGGCGACTACAAGCTCGTCGTCATGGGCTACCCGAGCCCCATCGGCCCCGACTTCCAGGACAACCCCCGCTTCCCCGGCAAGATCCCCGGCGGCTGCGTCGGCCACACCTCCGACGCCGCCTGGGGCCGCAACACCGCCGTGCCCGCCTTCGAACGCGGCATGGCACGGGTCGCCCGCGACACCGGTGCCCTCTACCTCGACAACTCCCGGCTCTTCCACGGCCACGAGGTGTGCATGGAGGACACCTGGGCCCGCGGCCTCTACGTCGACCTGACCAACCCCATCCCGCCGAACGAGAACTCCGTCCGCCAGTCCTTCCACCCCAACGCCCGCGGCCACGGCGCCTTCGCGTCGTGCCTCACCCAGCTCTACCGCTCCGGCTACCAGCAGGCCGGCTGCGCCGACCCCGCGAGCACCGGTGAGCCCGTGCTGTACAAGGGCGGCTGGGACGACGCGTTCCGGCCACTGAAGAGCGCGGCGACGGGCACGTGCGTGGACGCCTACGGCGCGGCCTCCGCCAACGGCACGCAGGTGGGCGGCTGGCCCTGCTCCGGCAGCCGCAACCAGCAGTGGTGGTACGACGCGGGGCAGAAGTCCCTGCACAGCGCGCTCTCGCACGACCGGTGCGTGGACGTGCCCGGTGGCGCGTACCGCGCCGGGACGGCCGTGGCGCTGTGGAACTGCCACGGCGGCGCCAACCAGCAGTTCGTGCCGGCCGGTGGCACCTTCCGGCCCGCGGCGGCGCAGGACCTGTGCCTGACGCTCGCGTCGGCGAAGGACGCGCTGCGGCTGCAGAAGTGTGACGGGTCGCCGTCACAGCGCTTCGCGTAGCCCCAGCCCCGCCCTTTCTCCCCCAGCTACCGCTGGGAGGTGCCCCCAGTTTCCCAGGGGGCTGCCGCCCCTAGCACCCCCGCTTGTCCTCAAACGCCGGACGGGCTGATTTCAGCCCCTCCGGCGTTTGAGGAGCGGGGTTCGGGGCGGAGCCCCGGTTACGGGAAGGGGCGGGATCGGGGAAAGGACCCCCTAGTTGCCACCTCGCACGGGAATCGACGTGAACGTCGGCGCCGGGGAGGGGTCGACGAAGAAGTCGTTGCCCTTGTCGTCCACGACGATGAACGCCGGGAAGTCCTCGACCTCGATCTTCCAGACCGCCTCCATGCCGAGCTCCTCGTACTCGACGACCTCGACCTTCTTGATGCAGTCCTGGGCCAGGCGCGCGGCCGGGCCGCCGATCGAGCCGAGGTAGAAGCCGCCGTGCGCGCCGCAGGCGTCGGTGACCTGCTTGCTGCGGTTGCCCTTGGCGAGCATGACCTTGGAGCCGCCCGCGGCCTGGAACTGCTCGACGTAGGAGTCCATGCGGCCGGCCGTCGTCGGGCCGAAGGAGCCGGAGGCGTAGCCCTCGGGGGTCTTGGCGGGGCCCGCGTAGTAGACCGGGTGGTCCTTGAGGTACTGCGGCATCTCCTCGCCCGCGTCCAGCCGCTCCTTGATCTTCGCGTGTGCGATGTCGCGGGCGACGACCAGCGGGCCGGTCAGCGAAAGGCGGGTCTTGACCGGGTACTTGGTGAGCTCCGCGAGGATCTCGTCCATCGGGCGGTTGAGGTCGATCTTGACGACGTCGTTGTCGTCGAGGTGCTCGTCCGTGGTCTCCGGCAGGAAGCGCGCCGGGTCGGTCTCCAGCTGCTCCAGGAAGACGCCCTCGGCGGTGATCTTCGCGACGGCCTGGCGGTCCGCGGAGCAGGAGACCGCGATGGCCACCGGGCAGGACGCGCCGTGCCGGGGCAGGCGGACCACACGGACGTCGTGGCAGAAGTACTTGCCGCCGAACTGGGCCCCGATACCGATCTTCTGCGTCAGCTCGAAGACCTTCTCCTCCAGCTCCTTGTCCCGGAAGCCGTGACCGAGCGGCGAGCCCTCCTCGGGCAGCTCGTCGAGGTAGTGCGCGGAGGCGTACTTCGCGGTCTTCAGCGCGTACTCGGCGGAGGTGCCGCCGACGACGATCGCCAGGTGGTACGGCGGGCACGCGGCGGTGCCCAGGGAACGGATCTTCTCCTCCAGGAACTTCATCATGGAGCCCTCATTCAGGACCGCCTTGGTCTCCTGGAAGAGGAAGGACTTGTTGGCCGAGCCGCCGCCCTTGGCCATGAAGAGGAACTTGTACGCGCCGCCGTCGGTCGCGTACAGCTCGATCTGCGCGGGCAGGTTGGAGCCGGTGTTCTTCTCGTCCCACATGGTCAGCGGGGCCATCTGCGAGTAGCGCAGGTTGAGCTTGGTGTACGCGTCGAAGATGCCGTGCGAGAGGGCCTTCTCGTCCTCGCCCCCGGTCAGCACGTTCTGGCCGCGCTTGCCCATGACGATCGCCGTGCCGGTGTCCTGGCACATCGGCAGCACGCCGGCGGCGGCGATGTTGGCGTTCTTCAGCAGGTCCAGGGCGACGAAGCGGTCGTTGGCCGAGGCCTCGGGGTCGTCGAGGATCTTCCGCAGCTGGGCGAGGTGCGCCGGGCGCAGGTAGTGCGAGATGTCGTGCATCGCCTCGGCGGCCAGCTTCCGCAGCGCCTCGGGCTCCACCTTCAGGAAGGTGCGGCCGTCGGCCTCGAAGGTGGACACGCCCTCGGAGGTGACCAGACGGTACGGGGTGTCGTCCTCGCCCAGGGGCAGGAGGTCCGTGTAGGCGAACTCTGAGCGGGCGGACTGGGCAGACATCGCGGCGTTTCCCTCACTCTGCGGATGGTGTTGCCGGCTTCCTCGGCGGCGTCAACCAGGGTAGGCCGCCCCGCGGCCGGGGAGTTTGTGAGGTAAGGCTCAGTACGTGACCGGCGCGGTCGGCCACTATCGCGATCTATCGCGTTTGGCTACGCTGCTTTCCGTGGACGCTGTGGACAAGCCATCACCCGAAGACCGTGTATCGCTGACCAAGACGGCCGGACAGGCCGCCGGGCCCGCCCTGCGCGCCTCGGACGCCGACCGCGACCGGACCGCCGACATCCTGCGCGAGGCGCTGGCCGAGGGGCGGCTCACCGCCGAGGAGCACGCCGAGCGGATCGGCGCCGTCTACGAGGCCAGGACGCACGGCGAACTGGAGCCGCTGGTGCGCGATCTGCCCACGGGGCGGTCGATACCCGCCGGACCCGCCCCCGTGCGCCCGCACGACGCTTCCGTGCGCCCCGCCGTGCACGCGGCCGAGAACCTGATCGCGGTCTTCGGCGGCGCCGCCCGCAAGGGGCGCTGGCGGGTGCGGCCGCGCACCAACGCGTTCGCCCTGTTCGGCGGGGTGGAGATCGACCTGACCGAGGCCGTCTTCGAGCACCGCGAGGTCGTCATCAACGCCTGCGCCGTCTTCGGCGGCATCGAGATCAAACTCCCCGAGAACATCTCCCTACGCTGCACCGGAACCGGAATCTTCGGCGGCTTCGACGTGCGGACCGGCGACGACGCGGACCCCGACGCCCCCGTCGTGATGGTCACGGGCTTCGCCCTCTTCGGCGGCGTCGAGGCGCGGCGGCGACGGGGCAAGCGGCTGAAGAACCTGCGGACGGCCAACTGACCGTGACGCGACGGCAACCGACCGCATTCCACTCATGGCAACGGTGTGAATAAGCTCGCGCACAGCGGGTAAAGCTTGGTGCATCGTCTCTCGTACGGCTGCGGGTGCGAATGGCCGTGCACGTCGAGGCGGGCAAAGGTGACTCAATCGGCCAAGCAAAGCCGTCGTCAGGAGTGGACCGTGCTGCTACCGCATCAGCCCCTGCAGGAAGCCGCCGTACCGTCCCAGCGGATTTCCGCTCGGGAACAGGCCGGCCCCTGGCATTCGGAGGCGGTGTGCCGCCGGGATGAAGCCGGGCTCTTCTTCGCACCATCAAAGGAACCCACGGCCGCCCGCCTTTCACGCGAGGAGGCCGCCAAGCGCGTCTGCGCCCGTTGCCCGGTCATGGTCGCGTGCCGCGAGCACGCCTTGCTCCAGCCCGAGCCGTACGGGGTCTGGGGCGGGCTCACCGCCGCCGAGCGCCGGGTCGTGCTGGCCCGCCGCCGGCGCCGCGAGGCGGAGCTGCAGCGTGCCACGCGCATCGCCGCCGCGGGCTGAGTCCCCGCGGTTCGTCGACCACGGTCGTCACCGCTTACCAACGGGCCGGGCCCCGCCGTTCTACGGCGGGGCCCGGCCCGTTGCTGTGCGGTGTGCGGCGTGCGTCAGCTGGGGCGCTCGAAGTCCACCGAGCTGTAGGCGCGCAGCTTCGACAGCCGGTGCTCGGAGTCGATCAGGCGGATCGTGCCGGACTTGGAGCGCATCACCAGGGACTGCGTGGTGGCCGTCTCGCCGCGGTAGCGCACGCCACGCAGCAGCTCGCCGTCGGTGATGCCGGTCGCCACGAAGAACACGTTCTCGCCGCTGACCAGGTCCTCGGTGTGCAGGACACGGTCCAGGTCGTGGCCGGCGTCGAGGGCGCGCCGGCGCTCCTCGTCGTCCTTCGGCCACAGCTTGGCCTGGATGGTGCCGCCGAGGCACTTCATCGCGCAGGCCGCGATGATGCCCTCCGGCGTGCCGCCGACGCCCAGCAGCAGGTCCACGCCGGTGCCCTCGCGGGCGGCCATGATGGCGCCCGCCACATCGCCGTCCGAGATGAACTTGATGCGGGCGCCCGCCTCGCGGATCTCCTTGACCAGACCGTCGTGACGGGGGCGGTCCAGGACCACGACCGTGACGTCCTCGGGGGAGGAACGCTTCGCCTTCGCGATGCGGCGGATGTTCACGCCCACGGGAGCGTCGATGTCGACGAAGTCGGCGGCCTCGGGGCCGGTGACCAGCTTGTCCATGTAGAACACCGCGGACGGGTCGAACATGGTGCCGCGCTCGGCGACGGCCATCACGGAGACGGCGTTGGCCATGCCCTTGGCGGTCAGGGTGGTGCCGTCCACGGGGTCCACGGCGACGTCGCACTCCGCGCCGGTCCCGTCGCCCACGCGCTCACCGTTGTAGAGCATGGGGGCGTTGTCCTTCTCGCCCTCGCCGATGACGACCACACCGTTCATCGACACGGTGTGGATCAGCGCGCGCATGGCCCGCACGGCCGCGCCGTCCGCGCCGTTCTTGTCGCCACGGCCCACCCAGCGGCCCGACGCCATGGCGCCCGCCTCGGTGACCCGGACGAGCTCGAGCGCCAGGTTGCGGTCGGGCGCCTCCGGGCTGACCTCGAGCTGGGACGGCAAGTGATGGTCGCTCATCGGGGCGCACCTTTCTGTACGGCAACGGCCGTGGGGCCCCTCCTTCCCCGGGTGGGCCAGGAGGGTGAGGGTGCTCATGACTTTATCGGTTCATTGCCAAGGTGAGCAGGGCGCCCCACGCATGAGCGGCGTCAGGTCGCTGTCAAGATCGATCCCGGTATGGGGGACGATGGGTCCGTGGCAGGTAGGAACGGCAAGACCCAGACGATTCGCAACATGGTGCTGTCGATGGCGGTGGTCGTCCCCGTGGCGGGGCTGAGCTACCTCTTCATCCCGCACGACGAGAGCAAGGACCCCATCAGGACGGTGAGCTACCGGGTGGAGCTGGACACCGCCCGGCGCGCCGCGCCGTACGCGGTGGCCGCCCCCGAGGGGCTCGGCAAGGACTGGCGCGCGACCTCGGTCTCGTACAAGGCCGGCGGCAAGGACGGCTCGGTGTGGCACCTGGGCTTCCTGGACCCGCAGACGCAGTACGTGGCGGTCGAGCAGAGCGACGGCCCGGCGCGCCCCTTCATCGACGAGGTCAGCCAGCGCGCCGAGAAGACCCATGAGACGGCCACGGTGGGCGACACCACCTGGCAGCGCTACGAGGGCCCCAAGTACAACGCCCTGGTGCGGGAGGAGAAGGGCGTGACGACGGTCGTCACGGGCACCGCTTCGTACGAGCGGCTCAAGGAAATGGCCGCCGCGCTCAAGGCCGGGAAGGCGGACGCCCAGCAGGCGAACACCCCGGGCTGAGCGGCGGCGGCCGGTGCCTGTCCCACGGGGGGAAGTGGGACAGGCGGGTCTGCCGCCCCGGGGGGGGTAGGGCGGCAGAGGATCTTCTACGTCAGACGGTCGTGACGGCCTGGTCGTAGGACAGGCGGGGCGAGCGCGGGTAGAAGGCGTCCTCGCCCGGCTTGCCGATGTTGATGACCATCAGCGGGGTGTGGTCGTCGTCCAGGAACTCCTTCTGCACGCCCGCGAAGTCGAAGCCCGTCATCGGGCCGGCGGCCAGACCGGCGGCGCGGATGCCGAGGATGAAGTAGCCGGCCTGCAGCGTGGCGTTGACCAGCGCGGCCTGCTCGCGGACCGGGCGCTCGCTGAAGAACAGCTCCTTGGCCTGCGGGAAGTGCGGGAGCAGCGCCGGCAGCTCCTCGTGGAACTCGTTGTCCGCGGCGAGGATGGCGACCAGCGGCGCGGTACGGGTCTTGGCCTGGTTGCCGTCGGCCATGTGGGAGACGAGGCGCTCACGGGCCTCGGCCGAGCGGACCAGGACGATGCGCAGCGGCGACTGGTTGAAGGCGGTGGGGGCGAGCTTGATCAGGTCGTAGATCGCCTGGACCTGCTCGTCGGAGACAGGCTCGTCGGTGAACGTGTTGGCCGTGTGGGCCTCACGGAAGAGAAGGTCCTGGGCAGCGGAGTCAAGGGCGATAGTCATGACGCCACTGTAGGGAGCAGATGTATGAATTTTCAACTAAATCGGGGGTAGGTGAGACGCAGCTCACGCCGTGCTGTTGTCTACCGGCTGTTGTCTACCGGTTCGCCTCGGAGGTGCCGTCGTTCTCCTGCTCGGTCTCTTCCTCCGCCAGCGCCGCGTCCAGCCTGGCCCGGGCGCCGTCCAGCCAGCGACGGCACACCTTGGCCAGCTCCTCGCCCCGCTCCCACAGGGCCAGCGACTCCTCGAGCGTGGTGCCCCCGGCCTCCAGCCGGCGCACCACGTCGATCAACTCGTCCCGCGCCTGCTCGTAGCCCAGCGCATCCGTCGCGTCCGCGTCCGTTGTCGTCGCCATGGCCCACAGCCTAGGCGGGCGGTGTGACAACGGCCCGCACCGCGAACTCGCCTTCCGCCACGCGCGCCCGCAGCTGCTCGTCGGCCGCGACCTCGTCCGCCGCCCGCACCACGGAGCCGTCGGCGTGCTGCAGGACCGCGTAGCCGCGGCGCAGCGTCGCCGCCGGCGACAGCGCGACCACGCGCGCGTGCGTGTGGGTCAGCTCGGACGCCGCCCGGTCCAGCAGGTGGCCCAGCGTGCGGCGGCCGCGCGCCGCGAGGGCGGCCACCTGCTCCTCGCGCTCGTCCACCATCCGCTGCGGCCGCTCCATGCAGGGCCGCGCCCGCGCCGCCGCCAGCCCGCGCTCCTCGCGGTCCAGGTGCGCGGTCACACACCGCAGGGCCCGCTCGCGCAGGTGCCGTACGCGCGTGAGCTCCTCGCCGACGTCCGGCACGACCCGCTTCGCCGCGTCCGTGGGCGTGGACGCGCGCAGGTCGGCCACCAGGTCGAGCAGCGGGGTGTCCGGCTCGTGACCGATCGCCGACACCACGGGCGTGCGGCACGCGGCCACGGTGCGTACGAGCTCCTCGTCGGAGAACGGCAGCAGGTCCTCCACGCTGCCGCCGCCGCGCGCCACGACGATGACGTCGACCTCGGGGTGCGCGTCCAGCTCCTTGACCGCCGCCACGACGGACGGCACCGCGTGCACGCCCTGCACGGGGACGTTGCGGACCTCGAAGCGGACGGCGGGCCAGCGGTGCCGGGCGTTCTCCAGCACGTCGCGCTCGGCGGCGGAGGCGCGGCCGCAGACCAGGCCGATGAGCTGGGGCAGGAACGGCAGGGCGCGCTTGCGCCCGTCGGCGAACAGGCCCTCCGCGGCCAGGGACTTCTTCAGCTGCTCCAGCCGTGCCAGCAGCTCGCCGACGCCGACCGGGCGGATCTCGGCCGCGCGCAGGGAGAGCTGGCCGCGCGGGGCGTACCACTCGGGCTTGGCGTGCACCACGACGCGGGCGCCCTCGGAGACGACGTCGGCGACGCGGTCGAAGACGGCGCGGTAGCAGGTGACGGACAGGGAGATGTCGTGCGAGGGGTCGCGCAGCGTCAGGAACACGACGCCGGCACCGGGGCGGCGCGACAGCTGGGTGATCTGTCCCTCGACCCAGATGGCCCCGAGCCGGTCGATCCACCCGCCGATGAGGCGCGAAACCTGACCGACGGGAAGCGGTGCGTCGGGCGACGTATGGGCAGCCATGGGGGCGAGCGTAGCGCTGACCACCGACAGGCCCGTTTACGGGCAGCCGCCCCCGCCGCCTGTTTGTGGGCAATCGTTCCGCAGGGCGGAACGGGTGGGCACAAACGTGACCACCGGCCCGCACCCGGATCGGTCACCACTGTCACGGTTCCCCGGAACGGAGGCGCTGCCCCGCCAGCACGGCGAGGCCCGCCCCCAGCCACACGGCTCCCACGACCTGCGCCGCCGTAGACGCCTCGACGACGACGCCCACCACCACGGCCAGCCCCACCAACGGCACCACGACATGCCGCACCACCCCGACCTCCCGCTCCCCCCTCCCCCGTACCCCGAACCACCCGATCACCGACAGGTGCAGAAGGCCGAAGGCGCACAGCGCTCCCACGTCCACCACCGACACCAGGCGGTCCAGGCCGTCGTCCCGGCGGGCCGCCCAGACCGCCGCCACCAGCGTCACCGCCGCCGCCCCCAGAAGCGCCGGGCGCGGCACGCCCGAGCCGCGGTCGACCTTGGCCAGGAGGACCGGCAGCCGGCGGTCGCGGGCCATCGCGAAGAGCAGGCGGCCCGCGGCCGCCTGGCCGGCCAGCGCCGCGAAGGCCGCGCCGACGGCCTTGCTGGCCGCCACCAGGTCGTGCAGCCAGGGGCCCGTCGCCGAGTCGACCGTGTCGTAGAAGGCCGAGCCCTGGCCCGCCGGCTTCGCTGCCAGCTCCGCCGGGGACATGGGGGCGAGGAGCGCCGCGAGGTAGGTCTGGAGGACGAAGAGCACGCCCGCCACAGCCAGGCAGGTGACCACCGCGCGCGCCACCTTCTCCGAGCCGCCCGCCGACTCCTCCGCGAAGGAGGCGATCGCGTCGAACCCCAGATACGACAGCACCGCCACCGACACCGCCCCCACCACCGCCGCCGCGTCGAAGCCGCCCTCCCCGGTCAGCGGCGACAGCCACCCGCGCCGCGCCCCGTCCTGGGCGAGCGCGACGGCCGCCGCGACCACGAAGACGACCAGCACGGCGATCTCCATGGCGAGCACCAGGAAGCCCACGAGCGCGGCCGCCCGTACGCCTGTGAGGTTCAGCGCGGTCGTCACGAGCACCGCGGCCGCCGTCCACACCCAGCTCGGGACCGACGGCACCAGCGCGTGCATCGCGATGCCGGAGAAGAGGTAGGCGACCGCCGGGATCAGCAGGTAGTCCAGCATCGCCATCCAGCCCGCGACGAAGCCCGCCCCGTCGCCCAGGCCCACCCGCGCGTAGGTGTAGACCGAGCCCGCCCGCGGGGCCACCCGCACCATCTGCGCGTACGAGTAGGCCGTGAAGGCCATCGCGGCCGTGGCCACCACGTAGACGAGCGCCACCGCCCCGTGCGACTTCGCGTCGAGCGTGCCGAAGACGCCGACCGGGGCCATGGGGGCGATGAACAGCAGACCGTAGACGACCAGGTCACGGAAGGTGAGGGTGCGGCGGAGGGTGCCGTCGCCGCCGCCCGGGGGTGGGGTGGCCATGGGGTCAGTATTCGGGGGCGGCACCGGGCGGTGGCCGGGCCACGCCGGTGGGGCCGGGCCCTTACGATGGACGGCATGACTGCTACGCCCGCCCGTAAAGTCCTCCTCGCCGCCCCTCGTGGCTACTGCGCGGGCGTGGACCGTGCCGTGATCGCCGTCGAGAAGGCGCTCGAGCAGTACGGCGCCCCCGTCTACGTACGGCACGAGATCGTCCACAACAAGTACGTGGTCAAGACGCTGGAGAAGAAGGGCGCGATCTTCGTCGACAGGACGGATGAGGTGCCCGAGGGCAACATCGTCATGTTCTCCGCCCACGGTGTCGCGCCGGCGGTGCACGAGGAGGCCCGGCGGGGCAAGCTGGCGACGATCGACGCCACGTGCCCGCTGGTGACCAAGGTGCACAAGGAAGCCGTCCGCTTCGCCAAGGAGGACTACGACATCCTTCTGATCGGCCATGAGGGCCATGAGGAGGTCGTCGGCACCAGCGGTGAGGCGCCCGACCACATCACCATCGTCGACGGGCCGGAGGACGTGGCCAAGGTCGAGGTCCGCGACGAGAACAAGGTCGTGTGGCTGTCGCAGACCACCCTGTCGGTGGACGAGACGATGGAGACCGTCGACGCCCTCAAGGGCCGCTTCCCGAACCTGCTGTCCCCGCCCAGCGACGACATCTGCTACGCCACGCAGAACCGCCAGATCGCCGTCAAGCAGATGGGCGCCGACGCCGACCTCGTCATCGTCGTCGGCTCCCGGAACTCCTCGAACTCCGTCCGCCTCGTCGAGGTGGCCCTGGGCGCCGGCGCCCGCGCCTCCTACCTCGTCGACTACGCCGAGGAGATCGACGAGGCATGGCTGGAGGGCGTCTCCACGGTCGGTGTGACCTCGGGCGCCTCGGTGCCGGAGATCCTCGTCGAGGGCGTGCTGGAGTGGCTGGCGCAGCGCGGCTTCGAGGACGTCGAGCTGGTCACGGCCGCCGAGGAGTCGATCACCTTCTCGCTCCCCAAGGAGCTCCGCCGTGACCTGCGGTCCGAGGCCGCCGGGCTCGTGGGGCGGCCGGGTACCCCGTCCGGGGGATGAGGCGATCCGAGGGGTGACGGCCGCGCTCAGCCCGTAGCGTGGCGGTATGAACGTATTCGGCGTGGACATCGGCGGATCGGGCATCAAGGGCGCTCCGGTGGACCTGGAGCGCGGCGAGATCGCGGAGGAGCGCTTCAAGGTGCTCACTCCGCACCCCGCCACCCCGGACGCGGTCGCCGACTGCGTCCGGCAGGTGGTCGAGCACTTCGGCAGGCCGTCCGGGCCGGTCGGGGCGACCTTCCCCGGCGTGGTCGTCGGCGGGACGACCCGGACGGCGGCCAATGTCGACAAGGGCTGGATCGGCCAGGACGCCGCCGAACTGATCGGCGGGCGCATCGGCGCGCCGGTGACCGTACTGAACGACGCGGACGCCGCCGGGCTGGCCGAGATGACCTTCGGGGCCGGCCGGGGCCGTACGGGCACGGTGATCGTGCTGACCTTCGGTACGGGCATCGGCAGCGCGGTCTTCACCGGCGGCAGGCTGGTGCCCAACACCGAGCTGGGCCATCTGGAGCTGCAGGGCCACGACGCGGAGACCCGCGCCTCCACCCGGGCGAAGGAGAAGGAGGACCTCAACTGGAGCCGCTGGGCCAAGCGGGTGGGGCGGTACCTGGCCCATGTGGAGATGCTCTTCTCGCCCGAGCTGTTCGTGATCGGCGGGGGCGTCAGCCGGAAGGCGGAGAAGTTCCTGCCGCTGATCGAGGGCGTCAGCGCCGAAATCGTCCCCGCTCAGCTGGAGAACAACGCGGGGATCGTGGGGGCTGCGATGGCCGCTTCCGCAGCCGGCTCCGGGCCCGTCTCCGTGCCCTGATCAGCATGACCCTGCGGACGAGCGCGATCAGTGCGGCCAGCAGTGTGCCCGCGTAGAGCCATCCGGCGTTCAGCGACAGCAGGGTGACCAGGCTCATCACCCGGCCGCCGAAGCCGCCCGTGCCGTCGCTGAGCGGCACCGCGCCCACCGCGAAGGCGATGGGCACGCTGACGGGCGCGGTCATCAGCTCGGCCGGGCGCACCCACAGCGCGCAGGCGGCGCTGCCGAGCAGGAAGAACACCCCGTACACCTTGGCGTTGCCGCCCACCAGCGTGGCGTCCAGGTAGCCGATCGAGAGCATGGCCAGGGCGGTGAGCAGCCCGCTGCCCAGGCCCGTCAGGCGGGCCGCCGGCAGACGGCCGAGCGGCGGGGCGGAGCGGCCGGGGCGGCCGGGGCGCGGCCGCCGGAAGGCGACCCCCTCGCGCTGCCCGACGGGCGCGGCGGGACGGGGCACGGGGGACCCACGGCGGACCTTGCGCTGCGGCATACGCGTGCTGGGTTGCTCCACGCGACCAAACTAGGCGGGCACGGATGCGGAATCCGTCGTTGGACACGCCGTTTGAGCCACCTTGGCCATGTGTTCGAGGAATCCTCCGTCCGGGGCGGGTGCGGGAGCGGGACCCGTAGACTGGATGACCGGGCGCGTCACGGGGCGCGGAACCCTCGCTACTACGGGAACTACGGGAAGTCGCCACGTGTCGCTCACGATCGGAATCGTCGGTCTGCCGAATGTCGGCAAGTCGACCCTGTTCAACGCCCTGACCAAGAACGACGTGCTGGCGGCCAACTACCCGTTCGCCACCATCGAGCCCAACGTGGGCGTCGTCGGCGTGCCGGACGCCCGGCTGGCCAAGCTGGCGGAGATCTTCGGCTCGCAGAAGATCCTCCCCGCCACGGTCGACTTCGTCGACATCGCCGGCATCGTGCGCGGCGCCTCCGAGGGCGAGGGCCTGGGCAACAAGTTCCTCGCGAACATCCGTGAGTCGGATGCGATCTGCCAGGTCATCCGCGCCTTCAAGGACGAGAACGTCGTCCACGTCGACGGCAAGGTCTCGCCCAAGGACGACATCGAGACCATCAACACCGAGCTGATCCTCGCCGACCTGCAGTCGGTGGAGAAGGCGATCCCGCGCCTGACCAAGGAGTCGCGCCTCCAGAAGGAGAAGGTCGCCGTCCTCGCCGCCGTCGAGGAGGCGAAGGGGATCCTGGAGGCCGGCCAGACCCTGTTCTCGGCGGGCATCACCAAGGGCACCGAGCGCGGTGACCTCCTGCACGAGCTGCACCTGCTCACCACCAAGCCCTTCCTCTACGTCTTCAACGTGGACGAGGACGAGCTGGTCGACGAGGACTTCAAGAACGAGCAGCGCGCGCTGGTCGCCCCGGCCGAGGCCATCTTCCTCAACGCCAAGATCGAGTCCGAGCTCATCGAGCTGGACGACGAGGAGGCGCTGGAGCTGCTCCAGTCCATGGGCCAGGACGAGCCCGGCCTGGCCACCCTGGGCCGCGTCGGCTTCGACACCCTGGGCCTGCAGACCTACCTCACCGCCGGCCCCAAGGAGACCCGCGCCTGGACCATCAAGAAGGGCGCCACGGCCCCCGAGGCGGCCGGTGTGATCCACACCGACTTCCAGAAGGGCTTCATCAAGGCCGAGGTCATCTCCTTCGACGACCTGGTCGCCACCGGCTCCGTCGCCGAGGCCCGCGCCGCCGGCAAGGCGCGCATGGAGGGCAAGGACTACGTGATGGCGGACGGCGACGTGGTGGAGTTCCGCTTCAACGTCTGACGCTTCAGGCAGCAGTAAAGGGCCGCACTCGTCCGAGTGCGGCCCTTCGCGTTTCCGCGCCGCTCCCCGCCGTCCGGGGCCCGGATCCGGGGTTCTCGGCGACGCGCCCGGGTTTTGTTGCATAGTTGCGGATTTGCCGCCGGTGAGTGCTTGCCGCATGTGCCCCGTTGATCTCAACTGCACGGGCCTGAGCTGCCATTCACCACATCCGGTGATTCCTTGGCCTAGAGTTGCGGATCACAACCTACGGTTGCCAAGCTGTTGCGGACTGTCAACCCCTTGGGAGTGGACGTGGCCTTCGGTGACCAGCCCGCATACCTTCGCGTCGCCGGCGATCTCCGCCAGAAAATCGTCGCCGGCGAGCTGCCGCCGCACACCCGGCTCCCCTCCCAGGCGCGCATCCGGGAGCAGTACGGAGTCTCCGACACCGTGGCCCTGGAGGCCCGGAAGGTCCTGATGGCCGAGGGGCTCGTCGAGGGGCGCTCCGGGTCGGGGACGTATGTGCGGGAGCAACCCGTGCCGCGGGCCCTGGTGCGTACGGGGTACCGGGCGGTGGGGGAGTCCACGCCGTTCCGGCAGGAGCAGGCGGACGACCGGGTCAAGGGCACCTGGGAGTCGCGCAGCGAGCAGGGGCCGGCCGATACGGCCACCGCGCGGCGGCTGCGGATCGCGCCCGGTGACCGGGTGATGCGGACCGACTATCTCTTCCGGTCGGTGGGGGAGCCGTGCATGCTCTCCACCTCCTGGGAGCCGCTCGCCCTCACCGGCCGTACGCCCGTGATGCTGCCCGAGGAGGGGCCGCTGGCCGGGCGGGGGGTGGTCGAGCGGATGGCCGCCATCGACCTCATCGTGGACAACGTCACCGAGGAGGTCAGCGCGCGCCCCGGGCTGGCCGAGGAGACCCTCGCCCTCGGCGGGGTCCCCGGGCATGTCGTGCTGGTGGTCTCGCGGACGTACTGCGCGGGCGGCTGCCCGGTCGAGACCGCCGATGTGGTGATGCTCGCCGAGCGCTACCGGGTCGCTTACCACCTGCCGGTGAAGTAGCCGTGAACCGCGTATGAACTGACGCGAAAGTCGGCTTCGCAAGACCCCGAAACCCTGCCCGCTGGTCCGTACCAGCGGGTAGGAAGTGTGTGCTTTGCCCCGTTTCGCCCCGGTATCAAGTGTGCAACTTGGATGTTGCAAACCTCACATAGTCCCTGGTCAGGGGCTTTTGGCGGAACCAACTCGGCCAAATCGCTCGTACGCTGGTGCGGTTTGTGTCCCGCCCGTGAGGGAGTAGAAGGAAAAGGAGATCCGGGGTTTGAGCACCGAACAGGGTTCCCACTCGAATTACCGCCGGACCCTCGGCACGACGGCGCTGACCGCCGTCGGGCTCGGGTCGATCATCGGCTCCGGCTGGCTGTTCGGTGCCGAGCGTGCCGCCGTGCTGGCCGGCCCCGCCGCCATCTTCGCCTGGGTCATCGGCGCCATCGTGGCGCTGACCATCGCCCTCACCTACACCGAGCTCGGCTCGATGTTCCCGAAGGCCGGCGGCATGGTCCGGTACGGACAGTTCTCGCACGGCTCGCTGGCCGGCTACATGGCCGCCTGGGCCAACTGGATCGCGATCGTCTCCGTCATCCCCGGTGAGGCGACCGCTTCGATCCAGTACATGAGCTCGTGGGACTTCGGCTGGGCCGAGAGCCTGTTCGACGGCAAGGAGCTCACCGGCACCGGCATCGCGGCCGCCAGCGTCCTGGTGGTCTTCTACTTCTTCCTGAACTGGTTCGCGATCACCCTGTTCGCCAAGACGAACAACGCGATCACCGTGTTCAAGGTCGTCGTACCGGTGCTGACCGCGGGCGCGCTGATCTTCGCGCACTTCGACACCAGCAACGTCACCGACCACGGCGGGTTCGCCCCCAACGGCTGGAGCGCCGTCTTCAGCGCCGTCGCCGTCGCGGGCATCGTCTGGGCCTTCAACGGCTTCCAGTCGCCGCTCAACATGGCCGCCGAGGCCCGCAACCCCGGCAAGTCGCTGCCGAAGGCCGTCATCGGCTCCATCCTGATCGCCCTGGTCATCTACATCGCCCTGCAGATCGCCTTCCTGATGGCGGTCCCGGCGGCGGACCTCTCCGGCGGCTGGAACGCCCTGGCCTACAAGTCCCCGCTCGCGGACCTCTCCGTCGCCTGGGGCCTGAACTGGCTCGCCCTGCTGCTCTACGCGGACGCCTTCGTCTCGCCGTCGGGCACCGGCATGATCTACGCGGCCACCACCTCGCGCATGATCCACGGCGTCCAGGAGAACGGCCACCTGCCGAAGGTCTTCGGCAAGGTCGACCCCAAGACCGGCGTCCCGAAGCCGGCCCTGCTGCTCAACCTCGTGATCTCCTTCGTCTTCCTGGCCGTCTTCCGCGGCTGGGGCTCGATCGCCGAGATCGTCGGTGTCGCCACCGTCATCTCGTACATCACCGGCCCCGTCGCCGTGATGTCGCTGCGCCGCATCGCGCCCGACATGAAGCGCCCGGTCAAGCTGAAGGCCATGCCGGTCATCGCGCCCATCGCGATGATCTTCGGCTCGCTGGTCATGTACTGGGCCCGCTGGCCGCTGACGGGCAAGGTCATCTTCATCATGGCCATCGGTCTGCCGATCTGGGCCTGGTACGAGCTGCGCAAGCCGTGGGCCGAGCTGAAGCCGCACCTGAAGGCCGGCGCCTGGATGGTGGCCTACCTGCTGGTCATGGCGTTCGTCTCGTGGGCCGGCGGCACCGAGTTCGGCGGCAAGGGCTACCTCGCCCAGGGCTGGGACATCCTCGTCGTTGTCCTGATCGCACTGGCCTTCTACGCGTGGGGCGTGAGCAGCGCGTGGCGCAACCCGACGCTTGTTCAGGTCGAGAAGGAAATGACGGAGGCCCAGGCGGCCGACGAGGCCGACGAAGCGGAGCTCGCCCCGGCCAAGTAACCCTCACGGGTGGCCGAATGCGTACCTCTTCGTGAAAACCCATATCCGCTGCGTAAAGGTCGGGCGTACGCTCGGGCATATGCGGACTGCGGTTTCTTCGGAAGTCACCGAAGGGCGTGCGCCGGTGCGCGCGGCGACGGCGGGAGGGCAGGAGCGATGACTGACACCGGACCGGTCCTGCCCTGGCTGGTGATCCGCCAGGACGAGAACGGCAACCGCTACCGCGTCGGGCGCTACGCCACCAGGACGGAGGCCGAGCGCGTGGCCGACCGGCTGGACGCCCACGGGCGCCAGCAGCTCTACATAGTCGAGCGGGTCGGCCGGGCGGTCTCCTAGCCGCTTCCCGGGGAGGCCGGCGCGCACAGGCGCGCGGCATCCCCGGGTGTGCGCCCCCGGGGCGGCGCCTTCCCAGGCCCGGCGCCGTCCCGGGTCCGGCCCGGCGAGGCCCCGGGCCGTAGGCTTGCCCCTCATGACGACGGTGCGCGTGGTGGTGGGCGGAGCGGTGTTTCACCAGGGGCGGCTGCTGGCCGCGCGGCGCAGCGCCCCGCCCGAGCTGGCCGGCCGCTGGGAGCTGCCGGGCGGCAAGATGGAACCCGGCGAGACGCCCCGCGAGGCGCTCGTACGGGAGCTGCGCGAGGAGCTCGGCATCGAGGCCGAGCCGCTGGAGCGCCTCGAAGGCGAATGGGCCCTCAAGCCCGGCTATGTCCTCCAGGTGTGGACGGCGCGGCTGCTGGCGGGCGAGCCCCGCCCCCTCGAGGACCACGACGAGCTGCGCTGGCTCACCCCCGACCGCGTCGGCGACGTCGACTGGCTCGAGCAGGACCGCCCCGCCGTGGCCCTGGCCGCCCGGCTGCTCGCCGAGGCGGACGTCATCCCCCCGTACCCCCGCTGACCTGCGGCTCATACGCCCCGTAGGCACCCGGCGTACGCCGAATGCGCCCTTTGCGACGGACAGGCCCCCGGCAGGAAGATAGGCCGACCCCTATACCGGGTATGTGCTGATTATTATCCCCAAAGCCGGACATGCCGGGGGTGGGGTCGACAGCGTTCCCGGGAAGTGGTCGGCGTGAGTGACAGCGCAGGGACCCTGGCATGGACGCCCGGCTTCGCCGAGTGGAGCTTCCCCGCCGAGGCCGGCGCCGTACGGACCGCGCGCACCCTCGTCCGCGACACCCTGCGCGAGTGGGGCCTGGAGGCCGTCACCGATGTGACGGTCCTGCTGGTCAGCGAGCTCGTCACCAACTCCCTGCGGTACGCCAGCGGCCCCATCGGCGTCCGGATGTACTCCCACGCGGGCCCCACGCTCCTCGTCGAGGTCTCCGACCCGCTGCCCGACCCGCCCCGCGAGCGCGTGGCCGACGCCGACGACGAGGGCGGACGGGGACTGCAGCTGGTGGCTTTGGCCTCCAGACGCTGGGGAACCCGACCGGGCAATACCGGCAAGACGGTGTGGTTCGAGCTGAGCCTGCCCGGTTAGTAACCCGGGGAGGAGACATAGCGGGTTGAGACCGTGCTGTGATCGTGAAGTCCGTGTTCCGAAGGGCCCCTGTGCTGGATACTCGGCCTTCTGATGCCGGTGCGAGCACATGAGCCGGAGGGGACGGGCACGTGAGCGAAAAGCCAGCGGGTACTGCGGGCAGGTCAGAGGGTACGGACACCACCTCGCTGTGGCAGAACAGCCCGCCCGGGTCCCTCTACGACTACATCCGCGTGGCCTCGTTCTCCCTCGGCTCCGACGGCCGTATCGAGCAGTGGAGCCAGCGGGCGAGCGAGCTGTTCGGGATAGCGGCCCGGCACGCCGTCGGCAAGGACCCCGCGGAGGTCTTCGCGTCCACCGACGCCCGCACCGGGCCCCTCCGGCCCACCGTGCCCTTCCTCGCCGAGGGCGGCCTCGACGGCCGCGCCTGGACCGGCCTCGTCCCCTACCAGCGCGACGGGGGCCAACCGGGCCTCGCCGAGATCTATGTGATGCCCAGTGAGAACGCCGACGGCGACCGCGCCGCGCTCTGCGTCGCCGTCGACGTCCGGGCGCTGCGCGGAATAGAGACGGACATCGCCGCTTCGGAAGCCGTTTTCGGCCAATCTCCGCTCGGCTTTTTCTTCTTCGGTACCGACCTGACCCTGCTGCGCGTCAACGAGAGTTTCGCCCAGACTTTCGGCCGCCCCGCCTCATGGCACCGCGGCCGCACCCCGCACGACTTCCTGCCCCGCACCGAGGCCGAGCGGCTGACGGCCGCGCTGCGCCAAGTCCTCGACACCGGCAAGCAGATGACGGACATCCAGCTCGTCGGCCCCGTGCCGGGCCACACCGAGCGGCGCCGCTGGTCGGTCTCGCTCTACCGGCTGCACAGCGGCAGCGGACGCCCCATCGGCGTCGCCGCCATCGCCACCGACATCACCGGCCGCCGCCGCGCCGAGCGCGAGGCCGCCGGCGTCCGGCGCAACCTGGCGCTGCTCAACGAGGCGGGCGCCCGCATCGGCAACTCCCTCGACCTCGAGACCACCGCGCGCGAGCTCCTCGACGTGGCCGTCCCGCAGTTCTGCGACCTGGCCTCCGTCGACCTCTACCAGGGCCTGCTCGTCGGTGACGAGGCGCCGCCGGGCCTGGCCGACGGCAGCGCGGAACTGCGCCGGGTGGCCTACTCCAGCGCCGTCTCCGGGGCGCCCGTCGACCCCGACGACAAGCCCATCCAGGTCGGCGAGGTGCACCGCTACCCCTTCCACTCGCAGTGCGCCCAGGCCCTGCGCACGGCCCACGTCCAGGTCGTCCCCGGCCGCGAGAACGACGAGGGCGGCTCCGAGCTGGGCGCGGTCGTGCAGTCCACCCTCGCGGTGCCGATGGTGGCGCGCGACACCGTCGTGGGGCTCGCCCAGTTCTCCCGGACCAAGGGCAGCGAGCCCTTCGGGGAGCGCGACACCGCCCTCGCCGTCGAGCTCGCCGCCCGGGCCGCGGTCTGCATCGACAACGCCCGCCTCTACCGGCGCGAGCACGAGCGGGCCCTGATCCTCCAGCGCAGCCTGCTGCCCCCCGGCGACCCGGAGGCCGCCGGCGTCGACATCGCCTGCCGCTACCTGCCCGGCAACGCCGCCACCGAGGTGGGCGGCGACTGGTTCGACGTCATCGAGCTGCCCGGGCACCGCACGGCGCTCGTCGTCGGGGACGTCATGGGCCGCGGCCTGCGCGCCGCCGTCGCCATGGGCGAGCTGCGCACGGCCGTCCGCACGCTGGCCATGCTCGACCTCGAGCCCGCCGAGGTCCTCTCCGCCCTCGACGAGATCGCCCACGGCCTGGGCCGGCCCGGCGGCAAGCAGTCCGCCTCGCGCGGCGTGCGCGGCAGCGTCCGCCCCGCCGACCTCTCCGAGGTCTACCTGGCGACCTGCGTCTACGCCGTCTACGACCCGGTCACCCGGCGCTGCACGGTCGCCAACGCCGGCCACCTGCCGCCGGTGCTGGTCGAGGCGGGCGAGCCCGCCATGCTCCTGGAGGTGCCGCCCGGCATGCCGCTGGGCGTCGGCGGCGAGCCCTTCGAGGAGACCGAGGTCGAGCTGCCGGACGGTGCGCTGCTGGCCCTGTACACCGACGGGCTGGTCGAGTCGCGCGACCATCCCCTGGACGAGGGCCTCCAGGCCTTCCGCGATGCCCTCTCCGACCCCGAGAGGCCCCTGGAGGACGTCTGCGACCACGTCCTGAGCGCCCTGGACACCCACCACGGCGAGGACGACATCGCCCTGCTCATGGCCCGCCTGCGGGGCCTGCGCCCCGGCTGCGTCGGCGACTGGACGCTGCCGCCGGAGCCGCGCTCGGTGGCCCGGGCCCGCGAGCTGGCCCGCGACCAGCTGGAGAGCTGGGAGCTGGTCGACCTGATCGACACCACCGAGCTGCTGGTCAGTGAGCTCGTCACCAACGCCCTGCGCTACGGCGAGGGGGAGATCCGGCTGCGGCTGCTGCTGGACCGCACCCTGGTCTGCGAGGTCTGGGACGGCGGCCACGTCCAGCCGCGGCGGCGGCGGGCCCGCGACACGGACGAGGGCGGGCGCGGGCTCCAGCTGGTGGGCCTGCTGAGCGCGGCGTGGGGCAGCCGCCGCACGCCGCACGGCAAGACGGTCTGGTTCGAGCTGGGCCTGCCGGACGAGGGCTCGCCGGCCCCGGACGCGGTGGAGGCCCTGCTGAGCCTGTACTGACCGGGGGCCGGGACTGACAGGGGGCGCGGTCACGCGTCACCCGCCAGCCGCCCCCGCGTGCCTCCGCCGCCGAACGTCGCCGGCAGCAGGCCCGCCAGGATGATGCCGCCCAGCAGGGCCCCGCCCAGGATTCGCGTCGGATGCGGCGTCGTCGGCGCCGCGTACGCCGTCACATTGGCCTCGGCGACCGCGCGCGCCTCACGCGCCAGCTCGGCGGCGCGCCTGGCCTCCTCCAGGGCCGGGGCGCCCGTGGCCAGCGCCAGGTGGCGCTCCGCCTCGGCGAGCCGGGTGCGGGCGCGGCAGCCGATCGCCCCCCGGTGGGTGGTGATGTAGTCGCGGGCCTCCGCCACGTCCGCGCGGGCGGCGAGGACCGCCCGCCCCGCCCGCGCCGTGGGCCCGGACCCGGCCGGGGCGGTCGTGGTGAGGACGTGCGCGTGCCGCAGCACGGCGGCGGTCAGGACGCGGGCCTGGGAGAGGGCCGCCTCGGCGGCGCGCAGGGAGACCGCGGCATGGTCGGTGTCGCCGGTGGTGAGCGCGGCATGGGCCTCGACGAGGGCGGTGTCGGCGAAGGCGAGCCGGTCGCGGGCCTCGCCGGGGTGGGCGGCGACCGGGGCCAGGGCCGTGTCGGCCCGGTACGGGGCGAGCGCGGCGAGCACCGCCTCGGCCGTGGCGACGCGCGGTTCGATCAGGCGGGCCGTCGCCTCGGCCTGGGCGAGGATCAGCGTGGCGTTGGCCTTGAGGTCCCGCAGCCGGTCGAAGGCCGCGGACTCCGCGTCCAGGCGCCGGTTGGCGCTGGTGCAGCGGGAACAGATCTCGTCCAGCAGATGGCGCTGTATCTCCGCGTCCTCGTAGGGGGCGTCGTCCAGCTGCTGGCGCAGCCGGAAGGCGTCGGCCAGCTCGCCCCTGGCCCAGTCCACGGCCTCCGCGAAGGGCCGGGTGGCCTCCTCGCCCAACTGCGCGGTCGCGAAGACGAGTTCCTCGGCGCTGGTGCGCACGGCGTCGTCCGTGCACACGAGGTTCACCGCGGCCTCCGCCGCCAGCTCGGGCAGCGGGGTGAGCGGCTGGGCCATGCGGGCGAGCCCCGGCTGGGTGGTCGTGGCCACCAGGACGGGACCCTCGCGCGCCCCGGACCGGCGCCGCGCGCCACGGGCGCGCCGGGAGCACACGTACAGCGCCGCCATGCACAGCGCGGCGCCCCCGGCGGCCGGCAGCCAGACGCCCCGCTCGCCGGGGACGAGGCCGTCGCCGCCGGGATCGACGCTGCCGGGGCGGATGACGGGGGTGCGGACCGGTTCGCCCTGGAGGACGGCGCGGTAGCCGTCGGCGGCGCCGACGGCCGCGCCGGCCCAGTCGTGCTGCTTGAGGGCGGGCTCGATGGCCGTGGTGGCGACCTCCTTGAGCTGGCCCTTGCGGAATCCGGACTCCTTGTCGGCGGAGACGGCGTACTGGCGCGGGTGCGTGGCGATGGCCAGGAGCACGTCGTGCGGGCCCAGGCCGTTGCGGTCGGCGGTGGCGTCGGCCCAGCCGCGGCCGGGCCGGCCGGAGAAGTCGCGCACGTAGGTGACGTAGAGCTGGACGTGGTGGCTGGCGTTGAGCCGCTCGAGGGCGGCCTCGACCTGGTGGCGGCGGCGCCCGAGGGCGCCGACGGTGTCGGTGATGCGGCCCGAGGCTTCCAGGTCGAGGGGCGTGTCGGCGCGCGCGACGGGCGTGGTGGGGAGCAGGAAGGCGCACAGCGCGAGGAGGGCGCTGACCATGGCCCAGCTCGGCGCCCTCGGCCCCCACCACCACGAAAGCCGCGTCACATTTTGGAGAGTATGACCGGATTGGCCGATCCGCTACCGGGAGGGAGCATGGTTCTACGGAGCGTGTTCACGCCCGTTTCCCCAGGCCCCGGCCACCCCGCCCACCGGCGGCGACGCCCCCGGGGCGCTGCGCTCCCGGCCTTTCGCGCTCCCCGGCGCGCCTGCCTACGCTCCCCGGCGGCGGATCTTGTTCCCCAGCCAGACCAGCGGGTCGTACGAGCGGTCGACCACCCGCTCCTTCAGCGGGATCAGCGCATTGTCCGTGATCTTGATGTGTTCGGGGCAGACCTCCGTGCAGCACTTGGTGATGTTGCAGTACCCCAGCCCGTGGTCCTCGCGCGCCCCGCGCCTGCGGTCGACGCCCGCCTCGTCGGCCGCGTCCAGCGGGTGCATGTCCAGCTCGGCGACGCGCATCAGGAACCGCGGCCCGGCGAAGGACTGCTTGTTCTCCTCATGGTCGCGGACCACATGACAGGTGTCCTGGCACAGGAAGCACTCGATGCACTTGCGGAACTCCTGCACCCGGTCCACGTCCTGCTGGTGCATCCGGTACTGCCCCGGGCCCAGCTCGGCGGGCGGGACGAACGCCGGGACCTCACGCGCCTTGGCGTAGTTGTACGACACGTCCGTCACCAGGTCCCGCGTGACCGGGAACGCCCGCATCGGGGTGACCGTGATCGTCTCGGCGGGGTCGAAGACCGACATCCGGGTCATGCACATCAGCCGCGGCCGCCCGTTGATCTCGGCGCTGCACGAGCCGCACTTGCCGGCCTTGCAGTTCCAGCGGACGGCCAGGTCGGGGGCCGCGGTGGCCTGCAGGCGGTGGATGATGTCGAGGACGACCTCGCCCTCGTTGACGGCCACCTCGTAGTCGACGAGGCCGCCGCCGTCCGCATCGCCCCGCCACACCTTGAAGCGGGCCTGATAACTCATGACGTGAGCTCCTCGTCCGTCAGGTACTTCGTCAGCTCTTCCTTCTCGAAGAGCGCCAGCAGATCGGCCCGGATCGGCGGCGTCTCCAGCCGCTCCAGCCGGACCAGCCCGAGCGCGGAGTCCGTCACCGCGGGCTGCGCGGACTCATCCGCCAGCCGGCACACCAGATGCACCCGCCGCCACCGCCGGTCCATCCCCGGATGGTCGTCACGCGTGTGCCCGCCCCGGCTCTCCGTGCGCTCCAGGGCCGCCCGCGCCACGCACTCGCTGACCAGCAGCATGTTGCGCAGGTCCAGGGCCAGGTGCCAGCCGGGGTTGAACTGCCGGTGCCCCTCCACCCCGGCCCGCCGGGCCCGGGCGCGCAGCCCGGCGAGGCGGTGCAGCGCCTCCTCCATCTCGCCGGCCCGGCGGATGATGCCCACCAGGTCGCTCATGGCCTGCTGCAACTCCTGGTGCAGGGTGTACGGGTTCTCGGGCGCGGCCCCGCCCTCGGCGCCCTTCCCGGTGTCCGCGGCGAGCCCGGCCTCCGCGCCGAACGGCCGCAGTGCCTCCGCCTCCGCCAGCTCGATGTCCGCGTCCGAGACGGCCGGCGCCGCGCCGGTGGCGAAGCCGGCCGCGTACCGGGCCGCGTACAGCCCGGCGCGCCGGCCGAAGACCAGCAGGTCGGACAGGGAGTTGCCGCCGAGCCGGTTGGAGCCGTGCATGCCGCCCGCGACCTCGCCCGCCGCGAACAGCCCGGGCACCCCGGTCGCGGCGGCGGTGTCCGGGTCGACCTCGACGCCCCCCATCACGTAGTGACAGGTCGGGCCGACCTCCATCGGCTCGGCCGTGATGTCCACGTCCGCCAGCTCCTTGAACTGGTGGTGCATGGACGGCAGCTTCTGCTTGATCAGCTCGGCCGGCATCCGGGTCGAGACGTCGAGGAAGACCCCGCCGTGCGGGGAGCCGCGCCCGGCCTTGACCTCGGCGTTGATGGCGCGGGCCACCTCGTCGCGGGGGAGCAGCTCGGGCGGGCGCCGGTTGTGGTCCGGGTCGGTGTACCAGCGGTCGCCCTCGTCCTCGGACTCGGCGTACTTCTCCTTGAAGACGTCCGGGACGTAGTCGAACATGAACCGCTTGCCGTCGCTGTTGCGCAGCACCCCGCCGTCGCCGCGCACGGACTCGGTGACCAGGATGCCCTTGACGGACGGCGGCCAGACCATGCCCGTGGGGTGGAACTGCACGAACTCCATGTTCACCAGGCGGGCCCCGGCCAGCAGGGCCAGCGCGTGCCCGTCGCCGGTGTACTCCCAGGAGTTGGAGGTCACCTTGAAGGACTTGCCGATGCCGCCCGTGGCCAGCACCACCGCCGGTGCCTCGATGACGAAGAAGCGGCCCGACTCACGCTCGTAGCCGAAGACGCCGCTCACGCGCCGGCCGTCCTTCAGCACCCGGGTGACCGTGCACTCCTGAAAGACCTTCAGCCGCGACTCGTAGTCGCCGTACCTGCGGTGGTCCTCCTGCTGCAGGGAGACGATCTTCTGCTGGAGCGTGCGGATGAGCTCCAGGCCCGTACGGTCGCCCACGTGCGCCAGGCGTGGGTACTCGTGGCCGCCGAAGTTGCGCTGCGAGATCTTGCCGTCGGCGGTGCGGTCGAACACCGCGCCCCACGTCTCCAGCTCCCAGACCCGGTCCGGGGCCTCCTGCGCGTGCAGCTCGGCCATCCGCCAGTTGTTGAGGAACTTGCCGCCGCGCATGGTGTCGCGGAAGTGCACCTGCCAGTTGTCGTTGTGGTTGACGTTGCCCATGGAGGCGGCGATGCCGCCCTCCGCCATGACCGTATGGGCCTTGCCGAACAGCGACTTGCAGATGACCGCGCAGCGCAGCCCCTGTTCGCGCGCCTCGATGGCGGCGCGCAGCCCGGCGCCTCCGGCGCCCACCACGACCACGTCCCAGGACTGCCGGTCCACCCGTGTCATCGAAAAGGGTCCCTCTCCTAGAAGAAGCGCGGATCGTCGAAGGCGCCGCTGGCGACCAGGTACACGTAGAAGTCGGCCACCGCCACGCTCACCAGCGACGCCCAGGCCAGCTGCATGTGGCGGGCGTTGAGCAGGCTCACCCAGCCCCACATGCGGTAGCGGACCGGGTGCTTGGAGAAGTTGCGCAGCCGCCCGCCCACGATGTGCCGGCAGGAGTGGCAGGAGAGGGTGTACGCCCAGATCAGCGCGATGTTGGCGAGCAGGACGAGCGTGCCCAGGCCCATGTGCCCCCACGCGCCGTTCTCGTCGCGGAAGCCCAGGGCGGCGTCGTAGGTGAGGATGCCCGCGACCAGCACCGCGAAGTAGAAGAAGTAGCGGTGGATGTTCTGCAGGACCAGCGGGAAGCGGCTCTCGCCGGTGTACTTCGCGTGCGGCTCGGGCACCGCGCAGGCCGGGGGAGAGGCCCAGAAGCCCCGGTAGTAGGCCTTGCGGTAGTAGTAGCAGGTGAGCCGGAAGCCCAGCGGGAAGATCAGCACCAGCAGCGCGGGCGACAGCCCCCACCACGAGCCGACGAGCTCCCAGTCGGCGCCGCCCGGCATCTCCGCGCAGTTCTCCGCCAGACAGGGCGAGTAGAACGGCGAGACGTAGGGGGCGGCGTAGTAGTCGTCACCGGCGAAGGCGCGCCAGGTGGAGTAGACGATGAACGCCAGCAGCCCGGCGGCCGTGGCCGCGGGCTGCAGCCACCAGCGGTCGCCCCGCAGGTGGCGGGCCGGGATCGCGGCGCGCGTGGCGTGGTGGACGCCGCGCGCGGCGGGATCCCCCGCGTCGGCGGCGGATACGTCGGGTTCGGTACCAGTGGCCAAGGGGGACTCCGGTCAGGAGTGGGACGGTGGTCTCGCCGCTGCGCGGTGGCGGTCAGGGCGCGCGGCGGTCCCGGCAGCCGAGCCCCTCGTCGTCCGCGTCCAGCCACAGCGAGGCGTCGTACGGGGCGTCGGGGACCGGCACCATCTGCTGCAGCCCGGGCCGCCCGGCGTGCGGGCGCTCCGCCGGCGGACCGCCGTCGCGCAGCAGGGCGACGCTCTCGCGCAGATGACCGGCGTCGGTGCGGATGCGCCGTACGTCCAGCACGCCCTTGCCCAGGCGCTGCTCCAGGCGCCCGATCGCGCGGTCGAGGTCGTCGAGGCACCGCTGAACAGCAGTCAGTTCGTCTTTGACGGACATGATGTGGCCTTCCGCGTCGGGGGTTGCGGGTGGCGCCCGGTCATGCGACTGAGAGTGTCGCGCGTCACACCCCTCGAGGGGAAGATAGCCGCCGCGATCGCGCCTGCGCGGGAGCGCGTTCGCCGCGGCCCCCTTTGGGTGTGCCCGCGTTCGTCCAGGTGGGTGGCGTGCGTGGAGACGGCGACGTGTCGGCGCCCGTTCGCCTGAGGCGTCGCTTTCAGTTGACGCCGTCTGTGCACGACGCCGGACCGGCCCTGCGGAGGTAGCCCCATGTCGTCCCAGCGCACGCGGTCCCTTACGCGCCGCTCGGCCCTGCTGTTCACGGCCGGCCTGCTGCTCCCGCTGCCGGTCCTGGCGGGCTGCGGCGGCGCGGGGGACGACGACGCGGACGGCGCGGCCGCCCCGCAGGACATCGCCGTGGCCCCCCGCGCCAAGGTCGCCGACAAGGGCACCCTGACCTGGGCCGTGAACGCGCTGCCCACGACGTACAACACCTTCCAGGCCGACGCGGACGAGGCCGCCCAGCGGGTCGCCGGCGCGGTCCTGCCCACCCTCTTCACCCTCGACGGCCGCGGCCGCCCGCAGCGCGACCCCGACTATCTGGCCGCGGCCTCCGTCACCCGGCGCGAGCCCCGCCAGGTCGTGGTCTACAAACTCAACCCCAAGGCCGTGTGGAGCGACGGCAGCGCGATCACCGCCGCCGACTTCGAGGCCCAGTGGAAGGCGCTGCGCGGCAAGGACAGCGCGTACTGGACGGCCCGCAACGCCGGTTACGAACGCATCGACCGGGTCGAGCGCGGCGCGAACGACCAGGAGGTCAAGGTCACCTTCGCGAAGAGCTACGCCGACTGGGCCTCGCTGTTCACCCCGCTGTACCCGAAGTCGGTCATGGGCAGCGGCAGCGCCTTCAACGACTCCGCGCGCAAGGAGCTCAAGCTCGCCGCCGGGCCCTTCCGGGTCGCCGAGCGGGACAACAAGCAGGGCACGCTGACGCTGGCGCGCAACCCCCGGTGGTGGGGCGACCCGGCCAAGCTCGACCGGCTCGTGCTGCGGGCCGTGCCGCCGGAGAAGCGGGTCGAGGCGCTGGCGAGCGGGAAGCTGGACCTCGCCGAGATCACCCCGGGCGCCGCCGAGCGCATCACCAAGGCGAACACCCCCGCCAAGAAGGACAAGTCCGACAAGGGCGGCGCCATCATCGGCCCCAGTGCCGCACCCGGCCCGTCCCGGCCGAACCAGAGCCGCCTGGACGGCGCGAACAAGCCCGTCGCGGCCGACGTGACGGCCCTGCGCGGCCTGGTCGTCCGCCGCTCCCTGGAGCCCGCCTACACCCAGCTCGCCCTCAACGGCACCTCCGGCCCGCTCGCCGACGAGCGGGTGCGGCGCGCGATCGCCCGGGCCATCGACCGCAAGGCCATCGCCGAGTACGTCCTGGCCCCCCTCGGGCTGCCCGCCGAGCCGCTCGGCAGCCACGTCCTCGTGGCCGGCCAGCAGGGATACGAGGACACCAGCGGCGCCATCGGCTCCGTGGACCCCAAGGCCGCCCAGGCGCTGCTCGCGGACGCGGGCTGGAAGGAGGGGCACGGCGCCGCCCCGCAGAAGAAGGCCGGGGACGTCGGCCCCCTGGTGGGACGGCCCAGCCTGCCGGCCGCCGGGGACAGCCCGGAGCCCGACGAGAGCGAGGCCGACGAGAACGAGCCCGACGAGAACGAGGCCGGGGATGCCGGGGAGACCAGGGACGGGCAGGACGCCTCGCAGGGCGACGAAGAGGAGGGCGCGCAGGGCGACGGCAAGGGTGCCCTCGACACCGGCGACAAGGCCGGCGCCTCCCCGGCCCGCTACAAGGACGGCAAGAAGCTGATCCTCCGCTTCGTGCTGCCCAAGGGCGCGGGCGCCGAGCCGCTGCGCGCCGTGGGCGAGCGCATCGCCCGCCAGCTGGACGCGATCGGGGTCCGCACGGAGATCCTCAAGGTCGACGACGCCGCCTTCTTCAAGGACCACGTCGCCTCCGGCGACTTCGACCTGGCCCTCTACGGCTGGCCCACCGGCGCCTTCCCGGCCACCGACGCCCGGCCGATCTTCGCCAAGCCGCAGCCCGCGCCCGACGGCTCGCTGATCGTGGAGCAGAACTACACCCGCGTCGGCACCGACCAGATCGACCGCCTCTTCGACCAGGCCTCCACCGAGCTCGACGCCGACGCCTCCCACGACCTCGTGACCCGGGCCGACGCCCGGATCTGGGCCGCGGCGGGCTCGATCCCCCTCTACCAGCGGCCGGAGCTGGTGGGCACGCGCCGCACCGTCGTGAACGCCGGCGCCTTCGGGCTGGCGACGCCGCGGTACCAGGACATCGGCTTCCTGCGCTGACGCTCCCGGGGCTCCGCCCCGGACCCCGCTCCTCAAACGCCGCAGGGGCTGGATTTTCCAGCACCTGCCGTGGAGAAAACACCAGGTCAGTGGTGGTACAGACGGCCTGGGGCGGCTGGATGCGGCAGCGCCCCGTACCATGGGGAGTGGCCGTGGCGTGATCTGCCCGGCGGGCGCGCGTACCGGACCGTACGCGACGCCATCCTCAACCCGGGAGAAGCGCCGCAAGTTATGCCCACCCGCCACGACATTCGTAACGTCGCCATCGTCGCCCACGTCGACCACGGCAAGACGACCATCGTCGACGCCATGCTCAAGCAGGCCGGTGCCTTCGCCGCGCACCAGCTCGACTCCGTCGACGACCGGGTCATGGACTCGAACGACCTGGAGCGTGAGAAGGGCATCACGATCCTCGCCAAGAACACGGCGGTGAAGTACCACCCCAAGGACGGCGGGGACCCGATCACGATCAACATCATCGACACCCCCGGCCACGCCGACTTCGGTGGCGAGGTCGAGCGCGGTCTGTCGATGGTGGACGCGGTCGTGCTGCTGGTGGACGCCTCCGAGGGCCCGCTGCCGCAGACCCGCTTCGTGCTCCGCAAGGCCCTGCAGGCCCGGATGCCGGTCATCCTGTGCATCAACAAGACGGACCGCCCGGACTCCCGCATCGACGAGGTCGTCAACGAGACCTACGACCTCTTCCTCGACCTGGACGCGGACGAGGACCAGATCGAGTTCCCGATCGTCTACGCCTGCGGCCGTGACGGCATCGCGTCGCTGACCAAGCCGGAGGACGGCACCGTCCCCGCGGACAGCACCAACCTGGAGCCGTTCTTCTCCACCATCCTGGAGCACGTCCCGGCCCCGACGTTCGAGGAGGACGCGCCGCTCCAGGCCCACGTCACCAACCTCGACGCCGACAACTTCCTCGGCCGCATCGCGCTGCTCCGCGTCGAGCAGGGCGAGCTGCGCAAGGGCCAGACCGTGGCCTGGATCAAGCGCGACGGCACGATCTCCAACGTCCGCATCACCGAGCTGATGATGACCGAGGCGCTCACCCGCAAGCCCGCCGAGGTCGCCGGCCCCGGTGACATCTGCGCGGTCGCCGGTATCCCCGACATCATGATCGGCGAGACCCTGGCCGACCCGGAGAACCCGGTCGCGCTGCCCCTGATCACGGTCGACGAGCCCGCGATCTCCATGACCATCGGCACCAACACCTCGCCGCTGGTCGGCCGTGGCGGCACGGGCAAGGGCGCGGACGCCAAGTCCGCGGTCAAGGACCGCAAGGTCACCGCCCGCCAGGTCAAGGACCGTCTGGACCGCGAGCTGGTCGGTAACGTCTCGCTGCGCGTCCTGGACACCGAGCGCCCCGACGCCTGGGAGGTGCAGGGCCGCGGTGAGCTGGCGCTGGCCATCCTGGTCGAGCAGATGCGCCGCGAGGGCTTCGAGATGACCATCGGCAAGCCCCAGGTCGTCACCAAGGAGGTCGACGGCAAGATCCACGAGCCCGTCGAGCGCCTGACGGTCGACGTGCCCGAGGAGCACATGGGCGCCGTCACCCAGCTCATGGGCACCCGCAAGGGCCGCATGGACAACATGTCCAACCACGGCTCCGGCTGGGTCCGCATGGAGTTCGTCGTCCCGTCCCGCGGCCTGATCGGCTTCCGCACGGAGTTCCTGACGAACACCCGCGGCACCGGCATCGCCCACTCCATCCACGAGGGCCACGAGCCGTGGTTCGGCGAGCTCAAGACCCGTAACAACGGCTCCCTGGTCGCCGACCGCGCCGGTGCCGTCACCGCCTTCGCGATGACGAACCTCCAGGAGCGCGGCGTGCTCTTCACCGACCCGGGCACCGAGGTGTACGAGGGCATGATCGTCGGCGAGAACTCGCGCGCCGACGACATGGACGTCAACATCACCAAGGAGAAGAAGCTCACCAACATGCGCTCCTCCTCCGCCGACTCCTTCGAGGCGATCGTCCCGCCGCGCAAGCTGTCGCTGGAGCAGTCGCTGGAGTTCTGCCGCGACGACGAGTGCGTCGAGGTCACCCCCGAGGCGGTCCGCATCCGCAAGGTCGTCCTGGACCAGAAGGAGCGCGGCCGCACCGCGTCCCGCGCCAAGCGCTAAGCGCTCGGCGCCCGAGGGCACCGCAGTACGACGGCCCGTCGCCCCGCCACCACGGCGGGGCGGCGGGCCGTCGCCGTTCCCGGCGCCCCGTACCCGCGGCCCCGGCGCGGGTCAGTCGGCCCGGGCATGCGCCCGGTCGTCGTCGGGGAGCTCCTCCAGGAGCCCGGAGCGCGCCACGAGATAGGCGAGCTGCGCCCGGCTGCGGCTGCCCAGGGTCTCCGCGGTCTTCTTGATGTGGGTGGCCACCGTGCGGCTGCTGATGCCCAGGCGGCCGGCGATCGCGTCGTCGGTGTAGCCGCTCACCATCAGGCTCAGCACCGCGCGGCGGGTCTCGTTGGTGAGCAGCTGGGGGCGCTGGTGCGTCGGCTCGTACACCACCGGCTCCGCCCGGCCCCAGGCGTGCTCGAAGGTGGTCACCAGGAAGCGGATGATCCCCGGGTGGGAGACGGCGAGGGCCGCGCCGTCGCGCTCATGCTGGTGATCGGGGATGAAGGCGATCTTCCGGTCGCACACGATCATGCGGTCGAAGACCTCGTTGAGGGTGCGCAGCTCCGCGCCCGCCGCCGACACCTGCTCGATGTAGGCCAGCGTCGGACCGTGCGTGCGCACGGTGTGCTGGTACAACGTCCGCTGCCGCACGCCCCGTTCGCCCAGCGCCAGGTCGCGCGGCAGGGCCTCGGCCAGCAGCTCGGCGGCCCGGCCGCCGCCCGGCTGCGCGGTGAGCAGCTCCTCGCGGCAGGACCGCACCGCCTTCTCCAGGGCGGCGCTGATCGCGTCCTTGCCGGTGATCAGGCGGATGGAGTCGTCCCGCTGCCGCTGCGCCTCCCGGTAGACGTTCGCCACGCCCGCGAGTGAGGCGTGCAGGGCGGTCAGGGCCTGCTGTCGCTCCTGGATGGCGCGCTCGACCGGGCGGGCCAGCGCGGCGGCCGCGACGTCCGGGGGTACGGGGGTCAGTACGCCGGGGTCACCGGCCACGGGTCTCAGCAGCCCCAGGGCGACAAGGCACTCCGGCGCTTCGCCCGCCTCACCCGCCTCTCTGTTCCCGGTGAGAGCTCTGCGGTAGTAGTCCAGGCCCGTGGCGCACACCTCGACGTGCTCAAGTGTGTCGTGAAGATCCCCTTTTATGCACATGTGCTCCTCCTTCATGTTTCTGAGTTGCGTGATCATGATGCCACTGACGCCTATGTTCCGATTCGGTCGCCGGGCAGGATTGTTTTATCGACGCGGGGCCGCCCGGAAGCCCCGCCGAAGTAAAAAAGGGGGACGGGGGAAGATGAAGCGCGGTATTTCTTTGCGAAAAATTCTTGGTGCGTTCACACTCGCCGTGATCGCGGCAATCGGCGTAGCGGCTCCTGGGGTTGGGGCTACGGGATCCGAGGCGGCCGGACAGGTCGTCGCCCAGGAAACGGCTCCGGGCGATTCCGCCTGGGGATGACGGATCCATAAACCACGGACCTCAGGACGGAAGAGATGACTGCTATTTCCCGCGATGTGCGGCCCGATGCGGTATTCGAAACCTATGGGCAAAAGATAGACGAACTCAAGGCGGACGGGCTCTACCGGGAATTCATCCCGTGCGGACACCTCGCCGAGGACCCCGGCCACACCCTGCACCTGGGGCGCAAGGTCCAGGTCTGGTGCAGCAACGACTACCTCGGCCTCAGCCAGCACCCGGACCTGATCAAGGTCCAGACCGAGTCGACCGGGCTGCACGGCACCGGCAACGGCGGGTCGCGCAACATCGCCGGCACCAGCACCACGCACGTCGAGCTGGAGGCCCGGCTGGCCGCCTGGCACGGCAAGGAACGTGCGCTGATCTTCTCCAGCGGCTATGTGGCGAACTTCGAGACGCTGAGCACGCTGCTCGCGGCGGTCCCGGACATGGTCGTCTTCTCCGACGCCCTCAACCACCGCTCCCTGATCGAGGGCATCGTGCGCAGCCGGTGCCAGAAGGTCGTCTTCCCCCACAACGACGTCGCGGCGCTCGAGGCGGCCCTCGTCGAGCACGCCGACCGCCCCAAGATGATCGTCTTCGAGTCCGTGTACTCCATGGACGGCGACTGCTCGCCCGTGACGGCCATCCTCGACCTGGCCGAGCGCCACGGCGCGCTGACCTTCCTCGACGAGACGCACGCCATCGGCATGATGGGCCCCACCGGCGCCGGCCTGTCCGAGGCGCTCGGCGACCACCGCGCCACCTTCATCCAGGGCGTGTTCGGCAAGGCGGTCGGCACCGTCGGCGGGTACGTCGTCGGCCCCGACGTCGCCCTCGACTTCGTGCGCTCCACCGCGCCCGGCTTCATCTTCACCACCGCCCTGCCCAAGGCGAGCATGGACGCGACCCTGCGGGGCCTGGAGATCGTCCAGGACGGCAACGACCTGCGCCGGGACGTGATGGCCAACGCGGGCTACCTCAAGGAGCGGCTGCGGGCCGAGGCCATCGACTTCATCGACGCCGACAGCCACCTCGTCCCCGTCATGGTGCCCGGCAGCGACCGCGTCCGGCGGGTCTCCCAGCGGCTGTTCAGCGAGTTCGGGATCTACGTCCAGCCCATCAACTTCCCCTCCGTACCCAAGGGAGGCGAGCGCTTCCGTGTGACCGCGCCGCCCTACCGGACGTACGAGCAGATCGACTACTTCGTCAGCGCGCTCAAGCAGTGCCTGGCGCAGGACTGAGAGAGGCCCAGCGTTGAAGATCAGCGACATCACCCCGTTCATCGGCGCCGAGTTCACCGGTGTCACCTACGCCGACCTCACCCGGCAGGAGGTCTTCGACCAGCTCGTGGAGCAGCTGCACCAGCGCGAGCTGGTCGTCGTACGCGAGCTGGAGCTGACCCCGGAGCAGCAGATCGACCTGGCGTCCCGGCTGGGCCGCCCGGTGCCCTTCGTCATCTCCAAGTACCGGCACCCCGACTACCCGGAGATCATGATCTCGTCCAACGAGATCAAGAACGACAAGCCGGTGGGCGTCGCCCGCGTCGGCAACTTCTGGCACCAGGACTCCACCTTCGTGGCCGACCCCGCCCCCTACACGATGCTGCACGGGGTGAACGTCCCGCAGACCAGCGGCCACACCCTCTACGCCAGCGCGCTGGACCTCTACGACCGGCTCCCGCAGGAGTGGAAGGACAAGCTCGCCGGCCGCACCGGTGTGCACACCGTCGGCAAGCGGCTGCGCATCCGCCCCGAGCACGTCGGCCTCTCGGTCGCCGAGTTCCGCGCGCTCATCGACATCGAGCACCCCAAGGTGGAGCACCCGCTGGTGCCGACCGACCCCACCAGCGGCCGCCCGTACCTCTACGGCTCCCGCGAGTACATGGACTCCGTGGTGGGCTTCGACCACAACGAGAACGAGGCGTTCTTCGAGGTCGTCGACGGGCTGCTCGCCGACGAGGACCACGTCTACACCCACCGCTGGACGCCGAACGACCTCGTGGTGTGGAAGACCCGCACGACGTACCACCAGGCCACCGAGGTTGAGCCGGGCGTGTCCCGGACCGTCCACCGGGTCAGTATCGAAACGGCCGAGTGATCCGTGGGCGGCATAGTCGACTTCGACATATGTCTCCCCGCGTCGTACGTCGGCGTGCAGGACATGCACGCCGCGTCCGGCGTCCCCGTGGCGGACATCAAGAGGATCACGCACAACGACGGCTTCCCCGCGCTCGGGGAGCACGAGCAGGCCTGGCGGCTCGCGGCGAGCGCGGCCCGCACCGTACTGGAGCGGACCGCGGTGCGGCCCGCCGACATCCGGCAGGTGATCTACGCCGGCTCCGGCGACTGGGACCTGCCGTTCTGGTCGCCGGCGGCCCGGGTGGCGCACGAGCTCGGCATCGAGCGGGCGCACTGCTACGAGGTCACCAACTTCTGCAACGCCGGCATGACCGCCCTGCGCGTCGCCTCGGACTCCATCACGCTGGGCCGCGGCAGCTACGCACTGGTGCTGATCGGCGACCGGCTCAGCCGCATGGTGGACCACTCCGACCCCGAATCGAAGGCGCTGTTCAACTTCGGCGACGCCGCCGCCGCGGTGCTGGTCTCCGGCGGCGACCTCTCCTTCAGCCTGCTGCACTCGGTGATGCGCACCGACCCCAGCTGGTCCGACTACTACTACGGGGAGTACCGCGAGGGCCGGGTCACCATCCGCCGGGCCGCCCACCGCAAGGGCCTGGCCACCGCCTACGTCGAGAACTTCACCGCCCTCGTCGACGAGACCCTCGACGCGCTCGGCAAGGACCTCTCGGACGTCGCCTACTTCCTGATCAACCACGGCGACAAGGACATGCACGAACGGCTGGTGCGCACCCTGGGCCTGCCGCCGGAGAAAAGCGTCTTCAACTACCACAGGCTGGGCCACATGGGCGGCGCGGACACCCTGATCGCCCTGCAGGACCTGCTGGCCGACAAGAAGCTGGAGCGCGGCGACCTGGTGCTGCTGGCCAGCAGCGCCATGGGCTTCAGCTGGGGGATCACCGCCTTGGAGTTTCACGCATGAAGATTCTCGTCATCCATCAGGTCCCCTACCGCAAGATGTCCTACCACCTCGGGCTCGACCACGACCGCCACGAGGTCACCTACATCGGCTATCCGCAGCGGATGGCCGACCTCCCCGCGGACCTGCGCTGCCGGCGCATCGAACTCACCGAGGGCGAGGACCTGGTCGAGGGCGTCACCAGCCGCGTCACCGCGCAGGACGGCTTCGAAAAGCTGCTCTCCCTCTCGGAGTTCGGCATGCTCCAGTCCTGGCACATCCGCCGTCACCTGGGCCTTGAGGGCCCCTCGCTGGAGCAGATCGAGCGGGTGCGCGACAAGGTCAGCATGAAGCGGGCCCTGGCCGACTCCGGCGTCCGGCACCCCCGCTTCGTGGAGGCGCCGGCACCCTGCGACGCGCTGCCCTGGACGGGCCGGACCGTCATCAAGCCCCGGCAGGGCGCCTCCAGCGAGGGCGTCACCGTCCACGCCACCGCCCGGGAGGCGCTGACCGCCTACTGGAAGCTCCAGGAGCGCCTCGACTTCCAGCTCGAGGAGTACATCGACGGCGACATCCTGCACATCGACGGCCTGGTGAGCGACGGCACCCCGGGCGACCTGGTGATCAGCAGGTACATCAACAAGCCCGTCGAGTACCTCGACGGCGCGGTCATCGCCTCCCACCAGATCCCCGACCCCCACGGCCGGTTCCGGCACTTCGCCGAACAGGTCGTCAAGGCCCTGGAGATCGAGTCCGGCTGCGTCCACCTCGAGCTCTTCGAGACCGCGGAGGGCGAACTGGTCTTCCTGGAGATCGCCAACCGCATGGGCGGCGCCGGCGTCGTCAACGCGCACCTGGGCCACACCGGTGTCCACCTGCCCTCCCACGAGATCGCCATCCGGCTGGGCCTCACCCGGCCCGCCCCGGCCGCGCCCAGCGGGCGCTACCACGGCTGGCTGGTGGTCCCCGGCCACCACCTCGGCACCACGGGCCACACGATCACCGTGCCCGAGCACGTGCGGCAGCACCCCGCCGTCGACGCCCTGCACGTCCTCGCCCCCGACCAGCCGCTGCCGGACCACATCACCTACCACGAGTGGCTGGTGCCCGTCTTCATCGAGGCGTCGCACGCCGACCCCGGCGAACTGGCGGCGTTCTTCCGCGAATGCGCCCGGACCATCACCGTCGAGCCCGCCCCGGCCGGGGGCTGATGTGAGGACGGTCTGGCAGGACGCCAAGGCCCGCCGCATGCTGGGCGCCATCCTGATGTCCAGCCTCGGCTTCGGCCTGAACGTCCTCGCGCTCGGTCAGGTCCTCTTCGAACTCACCGGCAGCACCCAGGCGTTCGTGACGGTCCTCGCCTCCCAGGGCATCGGGGCCATCTGCGTGCTGCCGTTCTGCGGACCGCTGGTCGACGCCCTCAGCTCCACCCGCGTCTACATCGCGGCGGCGGCGGCCAAGGCCGCCTGCGTGCTGTCGATCGTGGGCATCACCGTCGCGCACACCGGCGACCCGGTGCCGTTCATCATGGCGGCCGCCGTCCTGCTGGCCGTCTTCGACAACGTCGAACGGGCCGCGCTGTTCAAGTTCACCGCCCACCACATCAGCAAGTCCGCCGTGGTGAAGTTCAACGCCGTCAACGGCATGGCCTTCCAGGTCGGCGTGGTCATCGGGATGGCCCTGCTGGGCGTGGTCCTCGCCTACGGCTCGCCCACCAAGGCGCTGCTGCTGAGCGTGGGAGCCTCCGCCGCCTGCGCGCTCGTCGCCTCGCGCGTACGGCTGGAGAAGTCGGAGAACACCCGGCCGCTGTCCGCCGCGCTGCTGCGCACCGCCCTGCTGGGCCTCCTCGGCGACTGGCGGCAGATGTTCCGCCAGTACCGCAAGGAGCTGGTCGTCTTCGCCATGGTGGTCACCTGCACGGCCGACTTCCTCTTCGCCAACAGCATGAGCACCCTGGTCGTGCCGCTGGTCGACCGGTTCTACGACGGGCGCAGCTGGTACATCTCCGCCCTGGAGGCCACCTTCGGCACCGGCATGATCACCGCCTCCTTCTTCACCTCCCGCACCGCCAGGCAGCGGCTGCTGCCCCTGTGGCTGGCGGTCCAGGCCGCCGCCGCGCTGCTGCTCTCCCGCACCGGGGAACCGGTGATCCACTTCGGGGCCTTCCTGGTGGCCGGCTTCGCCAACCTCAACAGCCTGGTCTGGCTGCTCGCCTCGCTGCAGCAGCACGCGGGCGAGGGCGACAAGGCCAAGATGGCCTCGCTGCGGCTGCTGGCGATCGGCCTGGGCTCGGTGGTGCTGATGCCGTTCGTGGGGCAGGCCGCCAAGGTCTCGCTCGGCACCGGCTATGTCAGCGTCGCCGCGATCATGCTGGTCTTCGCGCTCGGCAGCGTCTGGGTGGCCGCCCGCTTCCGGCCCCGGGCCACCACCGGCTGAACCCCCGGCCCCGCTCCGGACCGTACTCGTCAACCTAGGGAACACTGATGCTCACCCGACCCACGCTCGCCAAGCTGGCCGCCGGCGCGGCGGCGACCGCGGCCGCCCTTGTGACCACCACCTCCACCGCCGCCGCCTGTCCCCCCGGCAGCGGCGGGGAGCTGCGGGTCTTCGCGGAGGAGCCGGGACACCTCGTCCCCGGCAACGTCAACCAGAGCGAGAGCCTGATCGTCGACTCGGTCCTCTACAGCGGACTGGTGCGCTACGACCCCAAGACCCTCCAGCCGGTCAACGTGCAGGCGGACTCGATCACGCCGTCCGCCGACCAGAAGGTCTGGACCGTCAGGCTCAAGAAGCACCTGACCTTCCACAACGGCGAGCCGGTCGACGCCGACGCCTACATCAGGGCGTGGAACCACACCGCGTACGGCCCCAACGAGCAGGCCAACAACGACTTCTTCCGCAGCATCCAGGGCTTCGGGGACCTCCAGGCCGGCCCGGACCCGGACGGCAGCGGCCCGCTGCGGCCCGCCCCGCCCAAGGCCAGGCAGCTCTCCGGGCTGAAGAAGATCGACGACCGCACCTTCAAGGTCACGCTGAACGAGCCGTACAGCGGCTTCAAGGCCATGCTCGGCTACGTCGGCTTCCACCCGATGGCCAAGGCATGCCTCGCCGACCTCAGGGCGTGCGACGAGAAGCCGATCGGCAACGGCCCGTACCGGATGGAGAAGTGGGAGCACAACAAGGTCATCGAGACCGTCCGCTTCGAGCGCTACGCGGGTGACAAGGGCAAGTCCCGGCGCATCACCTTCAAGCTGATGGAGAACGTCTCGGACGGCTACGCGGCCTTCGAGAAGGGCGAGCTGGACGTCGTCCGCAAGCTGCTGCCCGGCGACAAGCTGCCCGAGGCCCGGCAGAAGTACGGCGCGAACCTCATCGAGGTCCCCATGGCCTCCCTGCAGCGGATCGCCTTCCCCACCTACGACGCGCGGTTCAAGGACAAGCGGGTCCGCCAGGCGATCTCCATGGCCGTCGACCGCAAGGCCATCATCGACAAGATCTACCACGGCGCCCACGTCCCGGCCGACGGCTTCGTCTCCCCGGTCTTCCCCGGCGCCCGCAGCTCCTGCGCGTACTGCGCGTACGCCCCGGACAAGGCCCGGCAGCTGCTGGCGGAGGCCGGCGGCTGGCAGGGCGGCAAGCTCGAGCTGTGGACCAACGCCGGCGCCGACCACCAGGTGTGGATGGCCGAGCTCGGCGAGCAGCTGAAGAGGAACCTGGGCATCGACTACGAGGTCAAGGCCGACCTGCCCTACTCGCCGTACGTGGAGAAGATCCACGCCAACGCGATGACCGGGATGTTCCGCAGCGGCTGGAACTCCGACTACCCCAGCATGGAGAACTTCCTGACCCCGCTGTACGGCAAGAACGGCTCGACGGCCGTCACCGGCTGGAGCGACCCCCGCTTCGACGAGCTCGTGGCCAAGGGCAACCGGGCCGCCACCCCCGCGGAGGCCGTCTCCTTCTACCAGCAGGCGGAGGACCTGGTGGCCGAGGACATGCCCGCCATGCCGGTCTGGTACGTCAAGGGATCGACGCTGTACTCGGACAAGTTCACCGACGCGGTCGTCAACCCGGTGGGCGGCGAGCCCATCCTCGCCAACTTCACGCGAAAGTAAGGTGTATGCGATGTCAGACCGGTTCATAGCCGTACATCAGGTCAGGGAGCCCAAGGGCGTGCCGAGCGCGGACGACTTCGCGTTCGTCCCCGGCGACATGCCCGTCGCCGGCCCCGGCACGGCCCTGGTCGAGAACCTCTACCTCTCCGTCGACCCGTACATGCGTGAGTGCATGAACGGCGTGTGGGGCCTGCACAACCCTCTTGAGGGGCGCTCGATCGGGCGGGTCCTTCAGTCGCACGACCCGCGCCTGGCCGTCGGTGACCTGGTCTTCCACCGCCAGGGCTGGCGCACGCACGCCGTCCTCACGCCCGAGGAGGCCCGCGTGCTGCCCCGCGCCGAGGGCGTTCCCCTCAGCGCGTTCCTCAGCGTGCTGGGCGGCACCGGTCTGAGCGCCTACGTGGCCCTGACGCGGATCGCCCGGTTCACGGAGGGCGAGTCCCTCTTCATCTCCGCCGCCGCCGGCGGCGTGGGCACCGCGGCCGGGCAGCTCGCCCGGATCCTGGGCGCCGGCCGGGTCGTCGGCAGCGCCGGCTCGGCGGCCAAGGTCAGGCACCTCACCGAGGACCTCGGCTTCGACGCCGCCTTCGACTACCACGACGGCCCGGTCACCGAGCTGCTGCGCAAGGCGGCCCCGGACGGCCTGGACGTCTGCCTGGAGAACGTCGGCGGCGATCACCTGGAAGCGGCGATCGACGTCGTCCGCCCGCACGGCCGCATCGTGTGGTGCGGGGCCGTCTCGACGTACAACAACCCCGAGGAGCCGCCCGCGGCGCCCCGCAACCTCTACGACGTGGTCGGCAAGAGCCTGCGGCTGGAGGGCTTCCTGGTGCGCGAATACCCGCACCTTCAGGAGGAGATGGAGTCCGTGCTCATCCCGCACATCCGGTCGGGACGGCTCGTGCCGGACGAGACGGTGGTGGACGGGTTCGAGAACGTGGTGGACGCCTTCCTCGGCATGCTCCGAGGGCAGAACACCGGAAAGATGATCGTCCGCACCGCGCAGGCGTAAGCCGCCGCGTGCTCCCGGACGCGGCAGGGGGAGGGGGATGCCCCCGCCCCCTGCCGCGTCCGGGCCGTTTTCACAGGGGAGAAGCCGAGGATGACCGCCAAGCCCGTCGTCGTGATCGTCGACGCCTACTCCACCGCGCGCCATCTCGTCCCGCTCTTCCGCGAGCGCGGCTACGACCTGGTGCACGTACAGAGCCGGCCGACCGTCCCCCCGGCGTACGCCCCCTCGTTCCGCCCGGCCGCCTTCGGCGCCAACATCGTGAGCACCGGTCCCCTGGAGCAGGTCCTCGACGCCGTCGCCGCCCACCGGCCCGTCGCCCTGCTGGCCGGGGCGCGCAGCGGCGCGGACACCGCGGACGCCCTGGCCGAGAGCCTGGGCCTGCGGTCGAACGGCACCCGGCTGGGCGCGGTCCGCCGGGAGCGGCCCCTCATGGCCGAGGCGCTGCGGGCCGCCGGGGTGCGGGGCGCCGGCCGGCTCCTGGAGCCCGGGGGGCCGGCCGAGTGCACGTACCACGTCAACACGGTGAGCCTGGACGGCCTGCACCACGTGAGCGACATCTGGACCTCCCGGCAGCCGGGGGAGGCCGGGGGGCGGGATCCGGTCAGCGGTCTGCGGCTGCTGCCCTGTCGCGGCCCCGAGCAGGACCTGATCGTCGAGGCCGGCTTCGCGATGCTGGACGCCCTCGGCATCCGCAACGGCCCGGCCCGCGTCGGCTTCGAGCTCGCTCCCGGCGGCCCGCGGCCGGTCGACATCGGCACCGGCATCTGGGGGGTGCTGCCCGTCCTGGCCCGGCAGGCGATCGGGGAAAGCCAGTTGGAGTGGACGGTGGACGCCCACGTCGCGCCGGAACGGTTCCGGATGCGCGCCGCGGGCGACTACGTGATCCGTCCCGGAGCCCTGGTCTGCCTCTGACGTGCGGAGCGGTGGACCGCTATCCGGATGGGGGAGTTCCGGTATAGGGGGCTTCGCCGCGGCCTGTCCGCATGGCGGTCAGCTCGCTCCGGATGTTGTGTTAACAGTCCGTTTCGCGGGTGTCTGTCTATGATCGCTTTGTCCGTATTTTGGGCGTGTGTCGGTGATCGCTGTGACCAAAGCGAGACCCTTTAAGTGTGGTTTACAAGGCGGTCGTACTTAATAGTTGGGTTCACTGAGCTCGGGTCAATGGGTCACGCGCTGTGGGGAGCGCCGACTCACGAGCACACTGAAGGTGCCGGTTCCGTCTCCGCTGTCAGGGGTGTCAGCGTGGGGCCGGCGCCTCTCTTGTAGCGAATAGTGGACTCTTGAGGAGGCATACCCATGCGCGGTGCCAAGAGCGCCAAGTGGGTCGCGGGCGCGATAGTCGTTGCGCTGAGCGCGACCGCTTGCAACGGCGGCGACGGTAAGAGCAGTTCCGGTTCGGGCAAGCCCGAGGGCTATGTGTCGGTCGACGTCGGCGAGCCGCAGAACCCGCTCTACCCGACGGACACCAACGAGACGTTGGGCCACTACGTCATCACCGCCCTCTACTCGCCGCTCGTGAACTTCGACGACAAGGGCAAGATCCACAACGTCGCGGCCGAGTCCATCACCACCGAGGACTCCAAGACCTGGACGATCAAGCTCAAGTCGGGCTGGACGTTCCACAACGGCGAGAAGGTCACCGCCCAGTCGTATGTCGACGCCTGGAACTGGGGCGCCAACATCAAGAACAACCAGAAGAACGGCCTCTGGTTCAACGACATCAAGGGCTACGAAGACGTCCACCCCGAGAAGGGCGACCCCAAGTCCGACAAGATGTCGGGCCTGGTGGCCAAGGACGAGACCACCCTGAGCGTCGAACTCACCCACGCCGTCCCGTACTTCCAGTACAAGCTCGGCTACGTCCCCTTCATGCCGCAGCCGAAGGCCTTCTTCAAGGACCCGAAGGGCTTCGGTCAGAAGCCGGTCGGCCAGGGCCCGTACAAGTTCGAGAAGTGGGACCACAAGAAGCTCATCCAGGTCGCCGCGTACGACGGCTACAAGGGCGAGGACAAGCCCAAGAACAAGGGCGTCCAGTTCAAGCAGTACTCCACCGTCGAGGCGGCCTACCAGGACCTCGTGTCGGGCAACCTCGACATGATCCGCCAGATCGGCCCCAAGGACCTGCCCAAGTACAAGTCCGACCTGGGCGACCGGGCGATCGACAAGCCGTACGCGGCCGTCCAGTCCATCGTCCCGGCCTTCTACAGCGAGCCCTTCAAGGGCGTCGACCCGAAGGTCATCCAGGGCCTGTCGAAGGCGATCGACCGGGAGACCATCACCAAGACGGTCCTCCACGGCACCCGCACCCCGGCCACCAGCTTCACCGCGCCCGGCGTCGAGGGCAACCAGAGCGACCTGGGCGTCGACGTCTTCAAGTTCGACCCGCAGAAGGCCAAGGAGCTCATCAAGGAGGGCGGCGGCGTTCCGGGCAACAAGATCTGGATCCAGTTCAACGGCGACGGCGGCCACAAGGAATGGGTCACGGCCGTCTGCGAGAACATCCGCCAGAACACCGGCGTCGAGTGCCTCGCCGACCCCAAGCCGGACTTCCAGGCCGACCTGGACCTGCGTGACCAGAACAAGGTCAAGGCGATGTACCGCGGTGGCTGGGTCGCCGACTACCCGCTGAACGTCAACTTCATGCGCGAGCTCTACCGCACGGGCGCCGAGGCCAACAGCGGCCGCTTCTCCGACAAGAGCATCGACGAGCTCTTCGACAAGGGCGACAACGCCAAGACGCTGGAGGAGTCGGTCAAGCTGTACCAGGAGGCCGAGAAGGCCATGGCGCAGAAGATGCCGGCCATCCCGCTGTGGAACTACCGGATCAACGGCGGCCACTCCAAGGCCGTGGACAACGTCAAGGTCGACTACCGCGGTGACTTCGTCATCACCGACGTCACCACCAAGTAGTCCGCCCACGGAGTAATTCCGATCCGGTCCCCCGCATCCCCCGCACTGCGGAACGGGGCGGGAAGGCACCGGGGGCCGCTCCTCCCACAGCACCGCTGTGCGCGAGCGGCCCCCGGCGCCGTCGTATCCACATGGAGGCACCATGGGGCGTTATGTCGCGCGGCGACTGCTCCAGATGATCCCGGTGTTCATCGGGTCAACCTTGCTGATCTTCCTCATGATGTACGCACTGCCCGGCGACCCCGTGCGGGCCATGTGGGGAGAACAGGCCATCGACGAGGCGCAGATCGCCTCGATCAAGCACGATCTGGGCCTTGACCTGCCGCTCTGGCAGCAGTACTGGAACTACCTCAGCGGCCTGTTCCAGGGCGACTTCGGCACCCAGATCGCCAGCCAGCGACCCGTCGCCGACGTCATCTCGGACGCGATCCCGGTGACGCTGCGACTGGCGCTGTTCGCGTTCACGTTCACGGTCGTCGTCGGCATCAGCCTCGGCGTGCTCGCCGGTCTGCGCGCCGACCGCTGGCTCGACAAGGGCGTGCTGTTCCTCACCCTGCTGCTGGTCTCGGTGCCGTCCTTCGTGCTCGGCTACCTCTTCCAGTTCATCTTCGCCATGCAGCTGGGCTGGCTGACTCCCACGGTCCAGAACTCCGAGGACTTCGGGCAGTTGGCCATGCCGGCCATCGTGCTCGGCTCCCTCTCGCTCGCGTACGTCACCCGGCTGACCCGGACCTCCATCGCCGAGAACAAGCGCGCGGACTACATCCGCACCGCCGTCGCCAAGGGCCTGCCCCGGCGCCGCGTCGTCGGCATCCACCTGCTGCGCAACTCCCTGATCCCCGTGGTCACCTTCCTCGGCACGGACCTGGGGGCCCTGCTGGGCGGCGCGGTCGTCACCGAGGGCATCTTCAACGTCCAGGGCATCGGCCGGGAGATCTACGAGGCCCTCAACCGCCACGAGGGGTCCACCGTCGTGGGCATCGTGACGCTGCTCGTCATCGTCTATCTCTGTGCCAGCCTGATCGTCGACCTTCTGTATGCCGTGCTCGACCCGAGGATCCGTTATGCCTGAGGCAATCGAGGGCTCCTTCGTGGACCCGGCTTCCATCGTCGGGAAGGCCGAGAAAGCCGAGAAGCAGAACGCCGAGGGCGCGAAGTCCCCGGCGCAGAACGGCGCTCCGGGCGGTGGCCGGGTCGGCAAGCCGCGCAGCCTGTGGAGCGACGCCTGGCGCGACCTGCGCCGCAACCCGCTGTTCGTCATCTCCGCGGTCCTGATCGCGCTGCTGCTGACGATGACCTGCTTCCCCGGCCTGTTCACCAGCGCCTCGCCGCGCAACGGCGACCTGACCGGCGCCTACCTCAAGGAGCCCGAGTTCGGGAAGGTGTTCTCGGGCGAGTGGCTCGGCTACGACGGCCAGGGCCGCAGCATCTGGGCGCGCCTGGTCTACGGTGCCCGGGCTTCGATCATCGTCGGGGTCGTGGTCACGGCCGCCGTCACCCTCTTCGGCGGCTTCGTGGGCATGATGGCCGGCTACTTCGGCGGCTGGATCGACAGCGTGCTCTCCCGCCTCACCGACATCTTCGCTGGCATCCCCTTCCTCCTGGGCGCCATGGTCGTGCTCACCTCGTTCGACGTGCGCACCGTGTGGGTGGTCTCCTCCGCCCTGGCCATCCTGGGATGGACCCAGATCGCCCGCGTCATGCGCGGCTCGGTGATCTCCATCAAGCAGCAGGACTACGTCATGGCCGCCAAGGCCCTCGGCGCCGGCACCGGCCGCATCCTGCTGCGCCACATCCTGCCGAACGCCATCGCCCCGGTGATCGTCGTCGCCACCATCGCGCTCGGCGGCTACATCTCCGCCGAGGCCACCCTGTCCTACCTCGGCATCGGTCTGGCCGACCCGGTCGTCTCATGGGGCATCGACGTCTCGGCGGGCAAGGACCAGCTGCGCAACGCGCCGCACGTCCTGCTCTTCCCGGCGCTGATGGTCTCCGTCACCGTCCTGGCCTTCATCATGCTCGGCGATGCGGTGCGCAACGCCCTCGACCCCAAGCTGCGCTGAGGGAGGCGTACGTGACCACCATCGAGAAGACCGCGAAGGTCCCCGAGCCCCGGCCGTCCGACGCCCCGGGCACCCCGCTGCTCGAAGTCCGCGACCTGCACGTGGAGTTCCACACCCGCGACGGCGTCGCCAAGGCCGTCAACGGCGTCAACTACACCGTCAACGCGGGCGAGACGCTCGCCGTCCTCGGCGAGTCCGGCTCCGGCAAGTCGGTGACCGCGCAGGCCGTCATGGGCATCCTCGACATGCCGCCCGGCAGGATCCCGCAGGGCGAGATCCTCTTCCGCGGCAAGGACATGCTGAAGATGTCCGCCGAGGAGCGCCGGAAGATCCGCGGCAGCAAGATCGCCATGATCTTCCAGGACGCCCTGTCGTCCCTGAACCCCGTGCTGAGCGTCGGCTACCAGCTCGGCGAGATGTTCCGGGTGCACCAGGGGCTGTCCAAGAAGGAGGCGAAGGCCAAGTCCATCGAGCTGATGGACCGGGTCCGCATCCCGGCCGCCAAGGAGCGCGTCAGCGACTACCCGCACCAGTTCTCGGGCGGTATGCGCCAGCGCATCATGATCGCGATGGCGCTGGCCCTGGAGCCGGACCTGATCATCGCGGACGAGCCGACGACGGCCCTGGACGTCACCGTCCAGGCCCAGGTCATGGACCTGCTCGCCGAGCTGCAGCGCGAGCTCAACATGGGCCTGATCCTCATCACCCACGACCTCGGTGTCGTCGCGGACGTCGCCGACAAGATCGCGGTGATGTACGCCGGCCGGATCGTGGAGACCGCGCCCGTGCACGAGCTGTACAAGCGCCCGGCCCACCCGTACACGCGGGGCCTGCTGGACTCCATCCCGCGCCTGGACCAGAAGGGCCAGGAGCTCTACGCGATCAAGGGCCTGCCGCCCAACCTGCTCAACATCCCGGCCGGCTGCGCCTTCAACCCGCGCTGCCCCAAGGCCCAGGACATCTGCCGCACGGACGTCCCCGTCCTGCAGCGGGTGGCCGAGCGGGACGGCGCGGAGCTCGACGGCCGCGGCAGCGCGTGCCACTTCTGGAAGGAGACGATCCATGGCTGAGACCGGCACGTCCGGTATGCCCGGCAAGAAGGACGAGGCCGCGACGCCGAACGTCTCCGAGGTGGAGGTCAGCGACGCGTCGACGACCGCCGAGGTCGAGGCCGTCCTGGACGCCCCCGTGGAGCGCGGCGAGCCGATCCTGCAGGTGCGCAACCTGGTCAAGCACTTCCCGCTGACCCAGGGCATCCTCTTCAAGCGGCAGGTCGGCGCGGTCAAGGCCGTCGACGGCGTCTCCTTCGACCTCTACCAGGGCGAGACGCTCGGCATCGTGGGGGAGTCCGGCTGCGGCAAGTCCACGGTCGCCAAGCTGCTGATGACCCTGGAGACCGCCACCTCCGGCGAGGTCTTCTACAAGGGCCAGGACATCACCAAGCTGTCCGGGCGGGCCCTGAAGGCCGTACGCCGCAACATCCAGATGGTCTTCCAGGACCCGTACACCTCGCTCAACCCGCGCATGACGGTCGGCGACATCATCGGGGAGCCCTTCGAGATCCACCCCGAGGTGGCGCCCAAGGGCGACCGGCGCAAGCGCGTGCAGGAACTCCTGGACGTCGTGGGCCTGAACCCCGAGTACATCAACCGCTACCCGCACCAGTTCTCGGGCGGCCAGCGGCAGCGCATCGGCATCGCGCGCGGGCTGGCGCTCAACCCCGAGATCATCATCTGCGACGAGCCGGTGTCCGCCCTGGACGTGTCGGTGCAGGCGCAGGTCGTCAACCTGATGGAGAAGCTGCAGGACGAGTTCAACCTCTCCTACATCTTCATCGCGCACGACCTGTCGATCGTGCGCCACATCTCCGACCGCGTCGGCGTGATGTACCTGGGCAAGATGGCCGAGATCGGCACAGACGTGCAGATCTACGACCACCCGACCCACCCCTACACCCAGGCGCTGCTCTCCGCCGTCCCGGTCCCCGACCCGGACGCCCGCGAGGGCCGCGAGCGCATCATCCTCACCGGCGACGTCCCGTCCCCGGCGAACCCGCCCTCCGGCTGCCGCTTCCGCACCCGCTGCTGGAAGGCGGAGGACAAGTGCGCCGAGGAGGTGCCGCTGCTGGCGGTGCCGGAGGTCTTCACCGGCCTCGACACCCCGGCGGCGCACGAGTCGGCGTGCCACTTCGCGGAGGAGAAGCAGGTGGTGGGGGCGGCGTAACGGCGTCGCTCCAGCAGCGGGGGCTCTTCGCCGGCACGGGCCGGCGGGGAGCCCCCGTCGTCGTGCGGGGGGCGTGCCGGAGGTACGTTCATGATCATGTCGCAAGAGAACTCCCGCACCCGTCCCCGCACCCGCTTCCGGATCCTGTACGTCACCGACCTGGCCTACGAGGCCAAGGGGCGGCGGTACTGCGACGAGGACATCTTCCTGACGTCGCGGCTGCGCGAGGACTTCGACGTGGCGCTGTGCCACCCGCTGGACGCGGCGGCGCTGATGGAGACGGGTGCGTACGACGTGGTCGTGGTCCGCAACAGCGGCCCGGTGCTGCACTACGAGGCGGCGTACGAGGACTTCCGCGCCCGGGCCCTGAAGAACGACGTCCGCGTCTACAACCAGCTCACGGGCCGGGCCGACATGGCCGGCAAGCAGTACCTCCTCGACCTGAGCGCGGCGCAGTACCCGGTCATCCCGACGGTCGACCGCGCCCAGGACCTGGCCCGCCTGCCGGAGGTGGCCGAGTACGTGGCGAAGCCCAGGGCCGGCGCGGACTCGATCGGCCTGCGGTTCGTGGGGCGGGCGGAGCTGGCGGCCATGGAGGAGGAGTCCTGGGACGGCATCCTGGTCCAGCCCAGGATCGACTTCCGGTACGAGGTCTCCTTCTACTTCATCGACGACGCCTTCCAGTACGCGCTGTACGCTCCGGACCCGGCCCGCCGCTGGGTCCTGGAGCGCTACGAGCCGACGGCCGACGACCTGGCCTTCGCGCAGCGCTTCATCGACTGGAACGCCATCGACCACGGCATCCAGCGCGTCGACGCCTGCCGCGCGCCGGGCGGCGAGCTCCTCCTGGTCGAGCTGGAGGACCTCAACCCGTACCTGTCCCTGGACCTGCTGGACGAGGCCACGCGCGAGGCGTTCGTGGCCAACTTCGCGTCAGCGCTGAGCCGTTGCGCGACGACATCCGGTGGCGTTCGGTCCGGTACGGACGGTTGAACACCCTCTGGTGTGGTTGATCAAGGTCGTGGTTGTCTCGGTCGAGTCCTCCAGGAGAGAAGGAAAGACCATGAGACGTCTCGTCCGTACCCTGGCCCTGACCGGAGCCGCCGGCGCCCTGACCCTGCTGACCGCCCCGGCCTCCCAGGCGGCGCCGTCCGCCGCGTCCGCGTGCGTCACCGCCACCGAGACCCAGTCCTACGGCCGCGGCGAGATATCGCTGTGCCCGCAGAGCGACGGCACCACGCGCGTCACCGGCTGGGTCGAGGACCTGCTGCCGGGCTCGTGGACCGCGCCTGACGGCGCCTGCGCTGGCTGGTGGGTCCAGATGGGCGAGAAGAACGGCACGATCGGCCCGATGGTCTGCCCGCACTTCTCCTCGACGCACAAGACGGTGAACAACTTCGACTACACGGTCAAGTTCGATGCTCCGGTGACGGGCGCGAAGCTGGGCGCGTTCCGCATGTAGGGATCCGACGGGCTCCGGTGGGAGAAAATCAACCCATGATGGACGTGCCGGGGCTGCTCGAATCCGCCGGTCTGCTGGTGCCCGAAGCGGTGGCCACCGAAGACGACCTCACGGTACGGGACGTCTGGGACCACCTGATCCACGACGAGTGGGACACCGCGATCGATCTGCTGCAGGAGCTCGGCGAGGCCCGCCCGCTGCCTCCAACATTCTGGGAGGCGCTGGCCGGCGCCGCCGAGCAACTGCGCATGGAGCGCAGCGCCGCGTGGTGTTGGTGGCGCTGCGCGGAGATGCGCAAGGGCGTGATCCGGGCGGACTTGACGCTGAAGCCCGCAGGGGAGACCCGGCGCACGCTGCCGATGCCGGGCGCCGGCATTCTGCGCCCCATGTGGAACATCGGCCACCACTCACCCACGGGCGGACGGTCCGTCAGCATCGCCGCCCTATGGGTGGAGGGCAGGCCGTTCCTGGAACCCGGCGGCAGCGCCACGGTGCGACTGCTCCCCTTGACCCCTGCCCACTGGCAACACCTCGCACCCGGCAGGCAGATCACCATGCACGAGGACCGGACGGTGGCGGGCACGGCGACCATAGTGGAGATCCACCCACCGGTGGCCTTCGTCAGTTCGCCGGCTTGACCTTGAGGTGGGCGGCGAGCTGCTCGAGGACTGTCCATGCCTGGGCGTCGGTGCCGTCGCCGAGGGGGTAGTGGAGGGCGGACCCCAGCTCTATGGGCCGGAGGTCGAGCGGTGGGCGGCGGGCGTGGTCGGGTCCGATGCGGCGGACGTCCGTGGCGCCGAGGGTGAAGGAGAGAGGGACGGGCGGGGCCTCGAAGTGTGGGGGGACGGTGAGGTCGCGGCGGCCTCGGCGCAGGGTGGCGAGCATGGAGACGAGGCCGTGCTCGTCGGCGAGGGTACGGGCGAGCGGCTCGACCGCGTCGAGTGGCGGGGCCTCGTCCTCGCCGTACCCGACGGTGAGGGTGATGTCCTCGGCGACGCCGTTCCCGGCGCGGGTGATGCGGTGGCCGGCGAGGGCGGGGCGGCCGGGGTGGCCGACGGCGAGCAGGTGGGTGGGCTCGGGGGACCGTTCGCGGGCGAGGTCGGTCAGTTGCTGTGTCGACCAGGGCAGGTTGATGGGCTCTGCGGTGCCCCAGCCGGCGGGGGCGGCGCCGGTGAGTGCGGTCCAGGCGGTCTGGAGGGCACGGCCGAGAACGAGGCTGTCATCGGCCTGCTCGTGCAGCACCCGGAACGCGACGACGAGCTGCCGTTCGGTGGCGAGGGCGGCCCCGGTGAAGGCGTCGGCCGCCTGGGCCTCGCCACTCTCGTCACGGGCGGGGGTGAACGTACCGTCCTGCCAGTGCAGCACGGCCCCGGACAGCCCGTCGTAGTAGCCGCAGTCGGCGTCCTGGACGACCCAGCGATTGGGCGCGCCGGCGAGGGCGGCCCGCAGGGGGAGGCTGAGCCGTACGTGGGGCGGCGTGACGATGTGCAGGGCGAGGCCGCCGGCGGTGACCGTGCGCAGGACCTCGGACAGCCAGGCGTTGAGGGCGACGACGGGCCGGTCGGCGAGGACGACGGCGGTGGAGCCGGTGAGGACGTCGATGGCGAGCCCGGCCTCGGCGGTGGAGGGGTGGGCGGTGGCCGTGTCCGTGGAGATCTCGACGACGTCGACCGAAGCGGCCTCGGCGGGCCACACGGCCCCACCGAGCAACGTGGTCAGCCGCCCCGCCACGGACCCGGCGAGCGGCACGGCCTCGGGCAGCGCGGTCGAGGCCCGGACCTCGGTCCACCAGTAGGGCACCGGCGGTGCCTCAACCCCGTCCCCGAGCAGCCGCTCGGCCTCCCCGGCCACGTGCACGAGCAGCGGCGCCTCGACGGACACAAGCGGCCGCCCATCCCCCGCCCGCAGCTGAACGACGGCCCCCTCATTGACCCCGGCCGCCTCCACATCGGGCCCACCCGCGTAGAGCCCGGCCACCACCGCCCAGGAGTCGGGCATCTTGGGAGTGAGGGCTATGACGTCTTTCATGTCTCTCCTGGTGGGTGGGGATGGGGCGGCGGCACCGGCGTCAGGGATGCGGGTCGATTACATCGCGCTCGACGAGCCATTCCTTCAGCCGGTCAGGACTCAGCAGCGGCATCGCACCGTCCCATTGATCCCAGTCCAAGCGGCTGTCCAGGTGGTATGTCAGCACGCCGACCACTGCGCCCATCTCACCCCGGACCGTGAAGCTGACATCTCCCAAGCACATGCAGCTGAAGGGAGCGCCAGACGGATCGATCTCCAAGAGGCCCGCCAGTTCGGCGACCTCATTGACACCTCCGACCATGACCGACCGCTCGTCTCCCGTTGGCCACCGAGGGGAGACCTCAATGGAACGGGCTGCTGCCCACAGGGCATCGACCGGTCGCAGCCCGAACGTACTCATGTTGGTCATCTTCCCGCGCCCGGTTCGCCGGGCCGCCGGATGGGGCATTTGATGTCCACCTCATCCGGCGTGGGCGGATTCAGGCCGTCCAACGCGCCGAGCGCGGACCAGGCCAGCAGCACCATCCGTTCGGACGTCAGGTCGGGAACTCGCCCACCCAGCCTCGTGTGAGCAGGTGCTTGGGGAGGTAGTCGGACTCGACCTCGATCGGACGGCCCGCGTCATAAGCCAGGCATGCGATAGCGAGGGGTCCAATGGCTAGGTAACCGGCGACGCTGCGCTCCCTCGCCTCATTCGCCGTCCAGTACGCCTTGTGTGCTTCCAGCGCCTCCGTCAGAGCCTGATTGAAGCCGTTGTGGTCCTTGCGCAGGAAACGGTAGAACAGGTTGATCGGCTGATAGAGGATCTTGTTCAGCAGGTCCTGGTCGGTGATTTGCGCGATATCTGGGTGAGACTTCTCGATCGCCAAAGTCAGCTTCTCGACCAGTCCCTGCCGCTCCAGCCAGTAGGTCTGGAGTGAATCCACCCAGTGGTAAATGTACTCGTCGTACTCTGCGTCTGCCGCCCGCAGCAAGTCGATCGGAATCTCACACAGTTGAGTCATGCGAGTCTGATCGCGGCAGATCACTGCAAACCAGAAGGCAGTCAGCCAATTTCCTGCATCGGCGTACGGCTGTGCTCCCATGGCTTGGATGGTCCGCATTTCATGGTTGATGCGGCACTCCACGGTTCCTTCGGTCGTGCCCGCGGAGGCGAACAGCGCGGATCCGATCTGCATGGCGGAGACCACGGCTTCCCATGTGTCGATTTCCGATGCATCGGGATCGACCGCGCAGCGCGCCTGCACGTGTGTGAGTGCCTTGTCCAGTGCAGCGTCGAACATGCGGGGGGAGCGCTCCAGCCGCCGAACGGTCCTGGCCACCCCTTCACCCAGCGCCCGTGCGTAGCCTTCGTCGTCGGGACCGGGACGGCCATGCCGCTGTACCTTCACACTCACCGTCGTCTCCCATCAACGAATGTCGAACTTCTGCATGGTGTAGCCGGCGTACTGGCCGGCGTTGGGATTCCCCTTGACGAGAATATAGTCCAATTTGCCGTCGTCGAGGGCCTCCTCCAGTGCTTCTGCCAACCGGAGCTCGTTGGGGTTCTCGCGCCCTCGTTCGGTCATCTCCCGGATGATGTCCATGAAGTATTCTCTGGTCCCCTGCATCACGCGTCGTCCGCTCGGCAGGTTGCGGGCACCCAGATCTGTACGGGTGCTGCTCTTCGCTTCCACCACCACATAGCCGCCGTCCTCGCGCAGCCAGACCTGATCGAATTGGTCATTGCCATTCAGTGGGCCGTCGAGCGTTTCCATTTTCGCATTCGGATAATGCTCGGGGATCACATGATGCTGGGCTATGGCCTCGCCGTATGCTTCGCTGGCCTTCGACATGTCCCTGTGCAACGGCTTGTGTGCGGCTTCCGCTGCATGAACCGCCGCCTCGTTCGCCGGACTGCCGTCCGCTTCGAATGCCTCCCTGGCGTGCTTGAGCTGGTCTTCGGCCAGCTTGTCTGCGGCTATCGCGGAATGTCGCGTACGAGATGCGTCGTCGAGGGCATTGATGGCCTGGGTCGTCGCCGTCTCGCGACCTCGTTTAAGAGGATCGCCTAGGTATTTCTCGGGAAGTGGCGGCGGCGCGTCGGACACCGAGACCCATTTATTCTTCGCACTGTCCCACACCAGTTGCGGCGGAACCGTGCCGCTCTCGTCGTACCTGTTGAGGCGAATCCGGTTGCCGTTGTTCTTGTAGTACCTCTCGAAATACCCGGCTTCGTTGTTGGCCCGGTCGACCTGCTTACGCATGACCTCTTCAGGGGTCATGCCGACGTATGGGTCGTGGGCCGCACCACGGCCATTACCGGCCTCATGGCTGCTGTGGCCACTGCCGGTCCCGCTGTCGCTGTGTTCAGGGCCACCGGCGTGGGTACCGCTTTCGGCGCCGTGACTCGTCCCATGGTCGGGGACATGACCGGCGTCATGCGCGCCCGAGCCCGCCACATGGCCCGCGCCGTGTCCATTGCCTGCACCGGTGTCCCTGGGCCTCGTGGCGTCGGTGCCGTTGTCTGCGCCATGAGAGATCCCGCCTCGCTCCGGGATACCGCCGCGCGGCGGTTCATGGCTGGCCGACGGCCCTCGGCCCAGGTCGTGTGCCGCGCCACCAGGGACGTGGCCACCCGCGCCGCCGCCCGGCGCGTGCCCCGCCCCGCCGCCCGGCGCGTGCCCGCCCGCCGGTATGTGCCCGCCGCCGCGGGCGGCGACGCCTGCTGGGACGCGGTCGTGCTCCGACACCGTGGAGTGCGGCCGCTGCCGCTCTGCGGCCTCGGCGGCGGAACGTTCCGCCGCCGAGAGTTCCTTCTTCGGGGGCGCGAGCTCCTTGCCGTGTTCGTTGAAGAACTTGCCGCTGCTCTTGTCGAGGTAGACGACCTTGTTCTTCGGGTCGAGGAACGGGACCGCGCTCTCCGGCACGTTCGCCGGGCGAGCGGGCAGGGTGGCGGCGGCGCCGGATTCGTCCGTGACCTTGAAGGCGCCTTCGGCGAGGTGGATCGTCGAGCCGACGCGGAGGTTTTTGAGGCCCGACATCAGGTCGCCGACCTTGACGAAGGTGATCTTGCCGGCCTTGCCCACGTACGTGATCGGGTCGACGATCCGGCCGGCCTTGCCCAGGGTCGAGAGGGTCTTGGCGACCGCGCCGCCCTTCGCCGCCGCACCCGAGCCGCCTGTGAAGACGGTGGTGAGGACGTTGAAGGTGACGCCGCCGGCGGCTCGGGCCGGGTTTTTGCCCCATTGGTCGTAGGCGACGAGGGCCTTGCCGGTCTCCTTGACCGCCGTGCGGGAGTCCCGCAGCCACTTGGGCAGCTTGTCGTCGGGGGCCATCCAGTACGCGGCTGCCAGCGGCGTGGTGGAGATGAAGATGCCGGTGGACAGCTTGGCCAGGCCCGTCCACGCCTGGCCGGCCTTGTCCCAGCCCTCGGTGCCGACGAGCGTGCCCAGGCCCTTGATCGTGCCCCAGACGCCGTCGACGATGAAGCCGTCCCAGACGAAGCTCTTGACCTGGTGGCCCAGCCACGCGAGGCCGGTGTACTCGCGCTCCGCCATCGACCCCCAGGGCGTCTTCTCCGCGTGGTTGAGGTCCTCGGCCCGGTAGCCGTACATGTTGTCTTTGTGCGAGCCGTCGTCGACGATGAGCGGCTTCCCGCCGACCAGCGCGACGATCTTGTCGTGGCAGGTGCGCTCGGCCGTCTGGAAGGCGGTCACGGTTTCGTTGACCCCCCGCCACAGCTCGTTGTTGCGGTCGACCTTCTTCTGGTCCTTGCGCCAGTCGTCGTCGCCCTGAATGCTGTTGACGAAGTCGATGGCGTCGGACTTGAGGTTCTGAAGCCTCGTCGCCAGCGGCTTGACCTCGCTCGCGTACGCGCTCAGCGCGGCGGTCACCTTCTCCAGGTCGTCCGCGAACGCGTCCGACTTCGTCTCCACCGGCTTGGTGGTGGCGAACAGCTTGTCCGCCTCCGGGGCCTTGTAGCAGGCCGACAGCCCCTGGAACGTGGAGTGCACGGACGCGCCGGACTCACGGAACAGCTTGGCGTCCGCGGCCAGGGCCTTGGTCTCGGTCTCCAGGGTTTCCAGATTGCCGGTGAACTGCGGTATGCCCGTGGGAACGATGAGTTTCTCGCTCATTTCTTCCCCTGCCCCGGCATGTCTATCTTCGGCTCCTCCAGAGCCTTGCGGTGCGCGTCCTCGGCCATCTTCAGGTCGCCCTGGACGTATTCGTCGGTGGCCTTCTTCGCCCCGTTCAGGGAGTTGGCGGTGCGCTGCGCCACGTACGCCAGCTGCGACTGCCACTCCTTGCCGAATTCGGCAAGGGCGGCCCCGACCGGGCCCGTCGGGGCCGCGCCGCAATACATGCCGCTGATCGTCCCCGCCGCGCCGGCCGCGGCCGGCAGGGACTTCTGTACCCCCTGGCCCGCCTTCGACAGCCCCTCGGCCGCCGTCGCCGCCTTGCCGAGCACGCCGTACACGGCACCCGGCCTGATGTCCCAGCCCGTCATGGAACGCCCCCCTTCCCCTCCGGCCTCGGCCGACCGATGACCGGAACCCGACATCCCGGTTCGGTGGTAAACCCCCGTCACATCAGCCCCACCGAACCGCATTCATGTCTACAGAAAGAAGATGTGATACGCAAACATGTTCGGAAAGGCGTGTCACGTCCGCGCCGACGGGCCCCTCACCGCAGCACCACGTACGCCACCGCCGGGTACAGGGCCGTGAAGGCCCACAGGAAGCAGTTCAGGCCCATCACCGCCGCGCACGCCAGATGGAAGGCGGCCCCGAAGGCCAGGAACGCCGGCAGCCAGGACGCGGGCGCCACCAGGACCAGCGGGAAGAGGGTCTCCGAGACGCTCAGGCTCCGGGAGAGCCACCTCGCGGCCGCGGGATGTGCCGTCAGCCGCGCCGCCACCCACCGGTGGCCGTAGCAGCGGGTGCTCAGGACGCCGGTCAGGGCCGTGCCGTCCAGCCATACCGGCGAGGTCACCTTGTAGATCCCGGAGGCGAAATAGGCCAGGCACGCCTGGAGGGCCAGGAACCACAGGCCCGTGCGGGCGGCGGTCGCGGTCGGGTGGACGGACACCAGGAGCAGGACGCAGAAGGTGAGCTTCAGGATCTGGTCCGCGCCCTCGCCGCCGTACACCCCGCGCAGGCCCAGCGCCATGGAGCTCGCCACCACCACTGCCAGCAGGGCCACGTGGGCCGGGCCGTGCACGGCCGCCGGGATCAGACAGGTCGCCGCCGCGGCGCGTACCGCGACGAGGTACAGGACCGCGGGGTAGGCCACCACCGGAGTCAGGAGCGTACCGGCGAGGCCCACGGCGTAGCGGGGGTGGCGGAGCCGGAGGACGGGCCAGGCGGCGAGGGAGGTGTCGGTCAGCGTGCGGGGGCGGGCCAGGCACTCCAGGGACGACACCAGGACGCCGACGGCGGCCAGCGTTTCCACCAGGCGCAGGGCCGTGTGCGGTGCCAGGGGGCTCATCCGGCCGTCCCGGCCACCTGGTGGGCGCGGGAGAGGAAGACGCCCTCGGGCGGCTCCGCCGGACGGTGACCGGCGGAGCGGGCGATCAGGAACTGCACCTGCGCTCCTTCGGCGGGTTCGACCAGCGTCGTCACGTGGTGGAGCACCAGGAGATAGGGCACCGACAACGCGGTGGCCGGGTCGGCGCACCCGGGATCGGTCCTGGCCAGCGTCGTGCCCAGGTCGAACAGGTGCTTGTGGTGGCGGCGATCCGGGTTCCAGACGGCGTTCCACCAGTGGCGCGGCTGCCCGGGCGTCACCTCCCGCCATGCCCCGAACGTCCCGCCGTGCGGCCGGGTCCGGATCAGGAGGTGGTAGTCATGGGTGCCCGGCCGCGGTGCGAAGAAGTGGTAGCGGGGGATGAGGCCGAACACGTCGAAGCGGTGCTGCCACGCGGTCAGCCTGGGGGCGACGGGGCCCAGTTGGGCCAGCGCGGAGAGCAGCGACCACACGGCCAGGACCGCCGTCACCGTGGATTCGTACGGATCCATCCCGCCGAACCGCCCCGCCCGCCGCCTCAGGCCCGCAGCGCGTCCCGCCGCGCGCGCAGCAGCTCTGCCGCGCTGGCGTGCGGGACGACGTCGGCGGTCACGGCGACGCTCGTCGCGCCGGCCTCCAGCGTCTCGTCGAGGAGGACCACGAGCCGCTCGTCGAGGGCCGGCGCCATCGTGATGTCCCACGCTTCGCTGTTCATCGTCGCCCTCCTTTCAGGCCCGCAGTGCCTCACGCCGTGCGCGCAGCAGCTCTTCCGCGCTCGCGTCGGAGGCGACGCGTGCGGTCACGGGAAGGGCCGGGCCGCTCACCGCGTGGTCCGCGTCGAGAAGGGCCAGCGCGAGCGCGAGAGCGTGCGGCGCGGCCCGGTCGATCTCCGGCGGTGCGGCGTCCATCGCCGCGGCCACGTCCAGGAACCCGTCCATGTCCCTCCCATCGTTCATGTGTCCATCACTTCATTCCTACCGATGGCGCATATTCCCCGAAAGGGGAGTACGGGGGCATCCGGGGGGCGGCCCGCGGCGGGCGCCGCTCGCGCATACGGGCGGTTTCTCGCCCCATGCGCCTTCGGTGTGCCCCGACGAGTCACCTCATAAGGTGTTATTTGGGTCTGAGTGAGACGTAGGACCCGAGGAGGCACTCCATGCGTGGACGCACGCGCGCCACCGCCGCTCTGGCCGTCGGTGCGGCCGGGGTCGCGCTGATGGCCGCCGGATGCGGCGGTGGAGGGGGCGGCAGCGGCGCCGGGGTCGTCCGGGCCTCGTGGGGCGATCCCCAGAGTCCGCTCGAGCCCGCCAACACCAACGAGGTGCAGGGCGGCAAGGTCCTCTCGATGATCTTCCGCGGGCTGAAGGAGTACGACCCCAAGACCGGCGAGGCCCAGAACATGCTCGCCGAGCGGATCGACAGCGCCGACCAGCAGACCTTCACCATCACGGTCAAGGACGGCTGGACGTTCAGCAACGGCGAGAAGGTCACCGCCAAATCCTTCGTCGACGCCTGGAACTACGCCGCCCTCGTCGAGCACAAGCAGAAGAACGCCTCCTTCTTCCAGGACATCGAGGGCTACGACAAAGTCCACCCCGCCAGCGGCGCGGGCACCGCCAAGACCCTCTCCGGCCTGGTCGTCAAGGACGAGCGCACGTTCACCGTCAAGCTGCGCACCAAGTTCTCCACCTGGCCCGACACCCTGGGCTACGCCGCCTACGCGCCGCTGCCCCGGGCGTTCTACGACGACCACGCGAACTGGCTGAAGAAGCCCGTCGGCAACGGCCCGTACATGATCGACTCGTACACCAAGGGCTCCTCGATGCGGCTCAGCCGCTGGGACGGGTACCCCGGCGAGGACAAGGCGCGCAACGCCGGCGTCGAGCTGCGGGTCTACACCGACAACAACACCGCCTACACCGATCTGCAGGCCGGCAACATCGACCTCGTCGACGACATCCCCAGCGCCCAGCTCAAGAACGTCAAGAACGACCTCGGCGACCGCTATATCAACCAGCCCGCCGGCATCATCCAGACCGTCGTCTTCCCGATGTACGACCCGAACTGGTCCCGCGCCGGGATGGAGAAGGTCCGCCGGGGGCTGTCCATGGCCGTCAACCGCGATCAGATCACCGAGCAGATCTACCAGAAGACCCGGACCCCGGCCACGGACTGGACCTCACCGGTGCTGGGGGAGAAGGGCGGCTACAAGGCCGGCCTGTGCGGGGACGCCTGCACGTACGACCCCGCCGAGGCGAAGAAGCTGATCCAGGAGGGGGGCGGGCTGCCGGGCGGCAAGGTCACCATCACCTCGAACGTCGACACCGGCTCCCACCGGGTGTGGATGGACGCCGTCTGCAACAGCGTCAACAACGCGCTGGGCAACGACCAAGCCTGCACGGTCAGCCCCGTCGGCACCTTCGCCGACTTCCGCAACCAGATCTCCGAGCAGCGCGTGGCCGGCCTCTTCCGCTCCGGCTGGCAGATGGACTACCCGCTCGCGCAGAACTTCCTGCAGCCGCTCTACTACACCGGCGCCTCCTCCAACTACGGCAAGTTCAGCGACGCGCAGTTCGACAAACTGGTCGACGAGGCCAACGCCGAGTCCGACACCGAGAAGGCCATCGGCAAGTTCCAGGAGGCGGAGAAGATCCTCGCCGAGCAGATGCCGGCCATCCCGCTCTGGTACCAGAACGGCAGCGCGGGCTACTCCGAGAACATCGGCGACGTCGAGCTGAACCCCTTCAGCGTGCCCGTCTACGAGCGGATCACCGTCAAGTAACCCGTACGACGGGCGGGTCCGGGCCGTGCCCGGCAGTGCGGCCGCCCGCTCCAGCGACCCCGGAGTGAGCCCTCATGGGACGGTATGTGATCCGGCGGCTGCTCCAGATGATCCCCGTGTTCATCGGCAGCACGTTCCTGATCTTCTTCATGGTCTACGCCCTGGGCGACCCCGTCGCCGCGCTCTTCGGCGACAAGGCCCCCGACCCCGCCACCGCCGCGCGCATCCGCAAGGACCTCTACCTCGACGAGCCGCTATGGAAGCAATACCTCCACTACATGGGGCAGATCCTCACCGGAAACTTCGGCACCGCCTTCAACGGCCAGGACGTCACCGAGCTGATGGCCGACGCCTTCCCCGTGACCGTACGCCTGACGATCGTCGCCCTCCTCTTCGAGATCCTCATCGGCATCACCCTCGGCCTCCTCGGCGGGCTGCGGCGCGGCCGCTCCCTGGACACCTCCGTCCTGCTGGTCACCCTGATCGTCGTCTCCATCCCGACCTTCGTCAGCGGCTATGTGCTGCAGTACCTCTTCGGGGTCAAATGGGGGGCGGTCTCCCCGTCCGTGTCGCCCGCGGCGCCCTTCGACGAGCTGCTCCTGCCGGGCGTCGTGCTCGCCCTGACCTCGCTGGCCTACGTCACCCGCCTGACGCGCACCTCCATCGCCGAGAACTCCCGCGCCGACTACCTCCGCACGGCCGTCGCCAAGGGTCTGCCGCGCCACCGCGTCATCACCCGGCACCTGCTGCGCAACTCCCTCATCCCCGTCGTCACCTTCATCGGCACCGACATCGGCGCCCTGATGGGCGGGGCCATCGTCACCGAGCGGATCTTCAACATCCACGGCGTCGGCTACCAGCTCTACCAGGGCATCCTGCGCCAGAACTCGCCCACCGTCGTCGGCTTCGTGACCATCCTCGTCATCGTCTTCCTGGCGGCCAACCTGCTCGTCGACCTCCTCTACGCCGTGCTCGACCCGAGGATCCGCTATGCCTGAGCTCGATCCTTCCGACCCCAACGCCACCATCACCCCCGCCGGCGGCGGGGCGATGTCCCTGGCCACCAGCGACGCCGAGACCCTCGAAGGCGGCCCGATCCCCGGCGGCACCGCCAGCGGCAAGGCCCGCAGCCTGTGGTCCGACGCTTGGCACGACCTGCGGCGCAACCCCGTCTTCCTCGCCTCCGCGCTGGTCATCCTCTTCCTGGTGCTCATCGCCGTCTGGCCCGCACTCATCGCGAGCGGCAACCCCCTCAGCTGCGATCTGTCCAAGGCACAGCAGGGCTCCCAGCCCGGCCACCCCTTCGGCTACGACACCCAGGGCTGCGACGTCTACACCCGCACCGTTCACGGGGCGCGGGCCTCCATCGCCGTCGGCGTGTGCGCCACGACGGGGGCCGCGCTGCTGGGCAGCGTGCTGGGCGGGCTGGCCGGGTTCTTCGGCGGCTGGTGGGACGCGCTGCTCTCCCGGCTCGCCGACATCTTCTTCGGCATCCCCATCATCCTGGGCGGACTGGTCTTCCTGTCCGTGGTCACCGGCGGCTCAGTGTGGCCGGTCGTCGGCTTCATCGTGCTGCTGGGCTGGCCGCAGCTCTCCCGCATCGCCCGCGGCGCCGTGGTCGGCGCCAAGCAGCACGACTACGTCCAGGCCGCCCGCGCCCTCGGCGCCGGCAACGGCCGGCTGCTGCTGCGGCACATCGCCCCCAACGCGGTGGCGCCCGTCATCGTCGTCGCCACCATCGCGCTGGGCACCTACATCGCCCTCGAAGCCACCCTCTCCTTCATCGGCGTCGGGCTCAAACCCCCCACCGTCTCCTGGGGCATCGACATCTCCAATGCCTCCCCCCAGATCCGCAACGCCCCGCACATGCTGCTGTGGCCCGCGGGCGCGCTGAGCATCACGGTGCTCGCGTTCATCATGCTCGGCGACGCGGTGCGCGACGCCCTCGACCCCAAGCTGCGCTGAGGAGCAGGCGGATGACAGAGCGACAGCCGACGCTGCTCGACGTACGCGACCTGTACGTGGAGTTCCGCACCCGCGACGGGGTGGCCAAGGCCGTCAACGGCGTCAGCTACACCGTCGCCGCCGGCGAGACCCTCGCAGTCCTCGGCGAGTCCGGCTCCGGCAAGTCGGTGACCGCGCAGGCCGTCATGGGCATCCTCGACAGCCCGCCCGGCCACGTCACCGGCGGCGAGGTCCTCTTCCGGGGCAAGGACCTGCTCACCATGGGCGAGGAACACCGGCGCCGGGTGCGCGGCGCCAAGCTCGCCATGATCTTCCAGGACGCGCTGTCCTCGCTGAACCCCGTGATGACGGTGGGCGCGCAGCTCGGCGAGATGTACGAGGTCCACCAGGGCATGACCCGCAAGGACGCCCGCGCCCGGGCCGTCCAGCTGATGGACCGGGTGCGCATCCCGGCCGCCCAGGAGCGGGTGCGGGACTATCCGCACCAGTTCTCGGGCGGCATGCGCCAGCGCATCATGATCGCGATGGCGCTGGCCCTGGAACCGGACCTGATCATCGCGGACGAGCCGACGACGGCCCTGGACGTCACCGTCCAGGCCCAGGTCATGGACCTCCTCGCCGAGCTGCGACGCGAGTACGACATGGGCCTCGTCCTCATCACCCACGACCTGGGCGTGGTCGCGGACGTCGCCGACAGGATCGCGGTGATGTACGCCGGCCGGATCGTCGAGAGCGCGCCCGTGCACGAGCTGTACGCCGCGCCCGCCCACCCCTACACCAAGGGCCTGCTGGCCTCCATCCCCCGCCTGGACCACAAGGGCCGGGAGCTCTACGCGATCAAGGGCCTGCCGCCCAGCCTGACCGCCATCCCGGCCGGCTGCCCCTTCAACCCGCGCTGCCCCATGGCCCAGGACATCTGCCGCACCGACCGGCCCCCGCTCTTCACCGTGGCCCCAGGCCGCGCCAGCGCCTGCCACTTCTGGAAGGAGACGCTCGATGAGAGCTGACGGTGAGCCGATCCTGGAGGTACGGGAGCTGGTCAAGCACTACCCGCTGACCCGCGGCGTGCTGTTCAGGAAGCAGGTCGGCGCGGTCCACGCCGTCGACGGGGTCTCCTTCGACCTGCGCCGCGGCGAGACCCTCGGCATCGTGGGGGAGTCCGGCTGCGGCAAGTCCACGGTCGCCAAGATGCTCGTCCACCTCGAACGGCCCACCGCGGGGCAGATCCGCTACAAGGGCGAGGACATCACCAAGCTGTCCGGCCGCGCCCTGAAGGCCGTACGCCGCAACATCCAGATGGTCTTCCAGGACCCGTACACCTCCCTCAACCCCCGCATGACCGTCGGCGACATCATCGGCGAGCCCTACGAGATCCACCCCGAGGCCGCCCCCAAGGGCAGCCGCCGCCAGAAGGTGCGCGAACTCCTCGACGTGGTCGGGCTCAACCCCGAGTACATCAACCGCTACCCGCACCAGTTCTCCGGCGGCCAGCGCCAGCGCATCGGCATCGCGCGCGGGCTGGCGCTGCGCCCCGAGGTGATCGTCGCGGACGAGCCGGTCTCCGCGCTCGACGTCTCCGTCCAGGCACAGGTGGTCAATCTGCTGGAGCGGCTGCAGCGGGAGTTCGAGCTGTCGTACGTGTTCATCGCGCACGACCTGTCCGTGGTGCGGCACATCTCGGACCGGGTGGCGGTGATGTACCTCGGCAAGCTGGCCGAGGTCGGCACGGACGTCCAGATCTACGAGCACCCCACCCACCCCTACACCCAGGCCCTGCTCTCCGCCGTGCCGGTGCCCGATCCCGCGGCGCGCGAGCGGCGCGAGCGCATCATCCTCACCGGCGACGTGCCCTCACCCGCGCACCCGCCGAGCGGCTGCCGCTTCCGCACCCGCTGCTGGAAGGCCAAGGAGAAGTGCGCGCTGGTCGTGCCGCCGCTCGAGATCCCCGACTGGTTCCGCGAGGGCGGCCCCGCGGCACACGCCTCGGCCTGCCACTACGCGGAGGAGCGGCGGGTGGTGCCGACGGAACCGGGCGGCGGTGACCCGAGCCCGCGGGTCAGTCGCCTTCGGCGGCGCGCAGCGCCGGGTCCAGGATGACCTCCCGGTCCTGGGCCACCGTCGGCGGCTCCGGAAAGTGACACGCCGACAGATGCCCCTCGGCGCTGCCCTCCGCGCGGAGCAACGGCGGCTCCTCGCTCGCGCAGCGTTCGCGCGCCTTCCAGCAGCGGGTGCGGAAGCGGCAGCCGCTCGGCGGCCGGATCGGCGACGGCACGTCACCGGCCAGGCGGATGCGCTCACGCCTGCCGCCGGGACCGGCGTCGTCGAGGTCCGCCGCCTCCGGCACCGCGGAGAGCAGGGCGTGCGTGTACGGGTGGCGGGGGTGCTCGTAGATGTCCTCCCGCTCGCCGACCTCCACGATCTTGCCCAGGTACATCACCGCCACGCGCTGCGAGAAGTGCCGTACGACCGCGAGGTCGTGGGCGATGAAGAGGAACGCGATGCCCAGCTCCCGCCGCAGCCCCTGCAGCAGATTGACCACCTGCGCCTGGATGGAGACGTCGAGCGCCGAGACCGGCTCGTCCGCGACGATCACCTTGGGTTCGAGCGCCAGCGCCCGCGCGATGCCGATGCGCTGGCGCTGGCCGCCGGAGAACTCGTGCGGGAAGCGGTTGTAGTGCTCGGGGTTCAGTCCCACGGTCTCCAGCAGCTCGCGTACGCGCGCCTCGCGGCCGCCCGCCGGGACGATGCCGTTGATCTCCATCGGCCCGGAGATGATCTTCCCGACCGTCTGCCGGGGGTTGAGGGACGAGTACGGGTCCTGGAAGATCATCTGGATCTCGGAGCGGACCGGGGCGAGCTGCCGGCGGCCCGCGTGGGTGATGTCCTCGCCCCGGTAGAGGATCCGCCCGGCGGTCGGCTCCAGCAGCCGGGTCAGCAGCCGCCCGGTGGTGGACTTGCCGCAGCCCGACTCGCCGACCAGGCCGAAGCTCTCACCGGCCCGTACGGTCAGGTCGATGCCGTCCACGGCCTGCACGGCGCCGACCCTGCGTTTGACGGGGAAGCCGCCCATGATCGGGAAGTGTTTGGTCAGCCCCTCGGCGACCAGGAGGTCGGTCATGGCTCTCGCTCCGCTCATCGGCCCAGCCGGGGCTTGATCTGCTCGGTGAAGACGGTCCGTTCGCGTTCCGCGCCCAGGTGGCAGGCGGCGCCGCGGCCCTCCGGCAGCTCGGGCCGCTCGGTGCCGCAGCGGTCCCCGCCCACCTCCTCCGGGTAGCCGCAGCGCGGGTGGAAGGGGCAGCCGGGCGGCGGCGCCAGCAGGCTCGGCGGCGTGCCCGGGATGGGCAGGAGCGGCTCCTCGACGTCCGAGGCCAGGCGGGGCATGGAGCCCAGCAGCCCCCAGGTGTAGGGGTGCCGGGGCTCGCGCAGCACCTCGCGCACCGTGCCGCGCTCGACGGCCCGGCCCGCGTACATCACGAGCAGCTCGTCGGCGGTGTGGGCGACGACGCCGAGGTCGTGGGTGATGAGGATGATGGCCGAACCGGTCTGCTGCTGAAGGTCCTTGAGCAGGTCGAGGATCTGGGCCTGGACGGTCACGTCCAGCGCGGTCGTCGGCTCGTCGGCGATCAGCAGCTCGGGGTCGCAGATCAGCGCCATGGCGATCATCGCGCGCTGGCGCATGCCGCCGGAGAACTGGTGCGGGTAGTCGTCCACCCGCAGCGCGGCGTTGGGGATGCCGACCTTCTCCAGCATCTCGATCGCCCGCAGCCGGGCGTCCCGCTTCGAGGCGCCGGTGTGCTTGCGGAAGGGCTCGGCGATCTGGCGGCCGACCGTGTAGTACGGGGAGAGCGCGGTGAGCGAGTCCTGGAAGATCATCGCCATTTTGTCGCCGCGCAGCTTCTCCAGCACCGGCTCGGGGGCCCCGGTCAGCTCCTGGCCGTCCAGCAGGATCTCGCCGCGGATCTCCGTCCGGCGGGCGTCGTGCAGGCCGAGCACGGCGAGGCTGGTGACGGACTTGCCCGACCCGGACTCGCCGACGATGCCGAGCGTACGGCCGCGCTCCAGGCCGAAGGAGAGGCCGTCCACGGCCCGTACGGTCCCGTCCTCGGTGGCGAAGCGTACGTGCAGGTCCCTGACGGACAGGAACGGGCGGGAAGCGGGGGTGGGAGGGGTCACGGTCGCGGTCTCCTGACGGCTAGGCGAGCCGCACGCGCGGGTCGATGAAGGCGTAGGCGGCGTCGACGACGATGTTGGCGACGACGATCGCCGTGCAGCCGACGAGCATCACGGCCATCAGGGTGGGCAGGTCCGTCTCGCTGACCGAGGAGACCGCGAGCCGGCCGAGCCCGTGCAGGCTGAAGGTGAACTCGGTGATGATCGCCCCGCCGAAGAGCGAGCCGAGGTCGATGCCGAAGATGGTCACGATGGGGGCCAGCGCCCCCCGCCAGGCGTAGCGGAAGAAGACCGTGCGCCGGGACAGGCCCTTGGCGCGCGCGGTGCGCACATGGTCCTCGGCGAGCTGCTCGATCATCTGGGAGCGGGTCATCCGGCTGTAGTTGGCGATGAAGATGATGGAGAGCACCAGCCAGGGGATGAGCATGCCGGTGAACCACTTCACCGGGTTCTCGGTGATGGGGTGGTAGGCGGGGTTGTCCATCCAGTGCAGGCCGCTGACGAGGACGGCGAGGGCGACGACGCCGACGAAGTAGATCTGCAGGGCGCTGCCGATCAGCGACAGGGAGCTGAAGAACTTGTCGATCCACGTGCCCCGGAAGGCGGCGGCGATCATGCCGATGCCGACGCCGACGATCAGGAAGACCGCGGCGCCGCCGAGGGTGAGGGACAAGGTGGTCGGGAAGCGGTCCACGATGGTGCCCCAGACCGGCTGCTGGTTGGAGAAGGAGTAGCCGAAGCAGGGCGCGGGGCAGTGGCCCACGGAGAAGTCGCGGCCGGTGAAGATGCCCGCCATGTAGTGCCAGTACTGGACGGGGACCGGCTGGTCCAGGCCCAGGTTCTTGTTGATGACCGCCAGCGCGTCCGGGGTGCAGTTCTTCCCGCAGGACATCAGGGCGGGCTCGGAGGGCAGCGCGAAGAACAGGAAGAACGTGATCGCGCTGATCAGCAGGACGATGACGATCGCGCCGAGGGAGCGGCGGGCGAGGAATCTCAGCATGGTTCTTCCGGGTGGCGTCGTCCGGTCGGCGGGCTTCCGGGGCGGGTGGGGTGACCGGGCCGTCCCCCGCGCGGGGACCGGCCCGGTGTCGCGGCTACTTCACGAACACTCCGGTCGGGTCCACGCTCCCGTAGACCGGGTGGTACTTGATCCCGCCGAGGTTCGAACCCCACAGCGCGAACAGCCGGTTGTAGAAGGTCGGCACGCCCGCCACCTCGTCCGTGAGGATCTTGTCGGCCAGCTTCTGCCACTCGGGCGCGGCCTTCTTCACGTCGGGGATCGCGTTGATGCGGTCGATCTCCTTGTCGACGGCGGCGTTCTTGAGGTGGCTGTAGTTCTGGGCGCCGTCGGCGATCTGCCGGCCGTCGAAGAGCGGCGGGACGACCGTGGAGGAGACGGGCCAGTCCGCGCCCCAGGAGGTGCGGTAGAGGTCGAACTTGTTCTTCACCTCCGCGATCGCGGTCCGCCAGGTGTTGGAGTCGACCTCCTTCTTCTGCACCTTGAAGCCCGCCCGCTCCAGCGCCTGGGTGACGACGACCGCCACCTTCTGCTGGACGTCGGTGTTGGCGTAGGCGTAGACGACCTCCTGGCCGACCTTGCCGGCCTCCTTCAGCAGCTGCTTGGCCTTCTCGGTGTCCCCGGCCGGGTGGGCCTTCTTGCCGAACGGGTCGGTGGGCTGGTAGCCGTCGGTGGCGGGGGAGAGGTAGTTGGTGGCCAGCAGGCCCGCCGTCGTGCCGCCCATCTGCTGCACGATCTGCCCGTTGGGCATGGCGTAGGCGAGGGCCTTGCGGACCTTGACGTCCGGGAGCCGGTCGATGTTGAAGCTGATGTAGTCGACGTAGGGCTGGATCTCCACCAGCCGGCGGGCCTTGGTGCCGGCCTGGCCCAGGACCTTCTCGGTCATCTCCGGGGCGACGGCGTTGGTGAACGTCATCGTGTTCTTGTCGGCGCCCTGGTCGGCGAGGAAGCGGCGGGTGGAGTCGGTGAACTGGTGGCCGAAACTGATCTCGAACCGGTCGGCGTACTGGTGCCGGACGGGGTCCGTCCTCGGGTCCCAGTGCTCGTTGCGCACGAGCGTCAGCGACTTGCCGACCTTGTAGTCGCCGACCTTGTACGGGCCGGAGGAGAAGGGCGCGTTGTCGTACTTCTGCTTGGTGTCCTTCTCCGCCTTGACGGGGCCGACGTTCGGCATGGCCGTCGCGAAGGGCACGTCGGCGTGCGGCTGCCGGAAGTGGAAGATCACCGTCTTGTCGTCCGGGGTGTCCAGGACCGACGCCGGCAGGTGCTTGCCGTCGTACGGGCCCTCCGGCAGCGCCTTGCGGAAGTCGTTGCCGTCGCCGGAGAGCCACTGCGGGATGTAGAGCGGCCCGTCGGTCAGGAAGGGGGCGTAGAGGCGCTCGATGCCCCAGCGGACGTCCTTCGAGGTGATGGGCGAGCCGTCCTCGAACTTCAGGCCGTCCTTGAGGGTGAACTTCCAGGTCTTCCCGCCGTCGGAGGAGGTGCCGGCGTCGGTGGCGAGATCCCCGACGATCTTCACCTGGCCCTTGGCGTCCACCTTGTAGGAGGTGAGCGTGCGGTTGTAGAGCATCTGGTTGGTCAGGACGTCGGAGTAGTAGATCTGGCCCGGGTCGAGGTGGTTGAAGGCGTCGCGCTGCAGGACGCCGACGGTGCCCCCCTTCTTCGCCCCCTCGACCTCGGGGGCGGGGCCGGCGGAGTCGGCCTCGGTGCCGATGGAGTAGTTCGCGGACCTGGTCTTGTCCTCGCCCGGCCCCTGGCTCTCCTTGCCGCCGTCGCCGCCCCCACCCCCTCCGCTGCTGCACGCGGAGAGCGCCAGGGCCCCTGCCGTCAGGGCCACGGCCCAGAGCCGGGCTCTGCGCCCGGGGGACATCGTCGCGGAAGTCATGGATGCACCTGCCTGTCGGTTGCCTGTCGGCTGCCGGTCGTGGACGACGTGCGGAGGGCGTACGGGAAAGCTGTCAGCGCCTGGCCCGGGGATCGAAGGCGTCCCGGACCGAGTCCCCGAGGAGGTTGAAGGCGACCACGAAAATGATCATCGCCAGCCCGGGGAAGAAGATGTAGGTGATGTCGCTCTCGTAGTAGGCGGCGCCGTTGGCGAACATCCGGCCCCAGTCGGGGGTGGGTTCCAGAATGCCGACGCCGATGAAGGACAGCCCCGCCTCGATGGTCACGATCGACGGCAGCATCAGCGTCGACTGCACCAGGATCGGGGTCCACAGATTGGGCAGCAGCTCCTTGGTGATGATGCGCCACGGCGACGCGCCGGTCACCTTCGCCGCCTCGACGAACTCCCGCTCCCGGAGGCTGAGCACCTGGCCGCGCAGCAGCCGCGCCATCCCCATCCAGCCCAGCACCCACAGCACCAGGATCAGGGTCAGCACCCGCAGATACGTCGGGGTCTCCTTCTCCGGGCTCACGAAGAGCGAGTAGACGACCGGCGTGAAGGCGATGAACGACAGCTGGCTGGGGAAGGCCAGCAGAAGGTCGATGAAGCGGCCCAGGAAGTAGTCGGTCCTGCCGCCCGCGTAGCCGGCCGTCACGCCCACCACGATGCCGGTCAGCACGCACAGCACCGTGGCGGCGGCGGCGATCAGCAGCGAGGTGCGGATGCCGTAGACGAGCTGGGTGAGGACGTCACGGCCCAGCGTCGGCTCGATGCCGAACCAGAACTCCCCGGAGATGCCGCCGTTGGGCTCGACCGGATAGCCGAACTCATTGAGCAGGCCCGGCCGGTCGAGCCCGTAGGTCGTCGTCGGGTCCTTGCCGTAGAGCGCCGAGATCAGGGGGGCGGCCAGGGCGACGAGGAAGAAGAAGGCCACGACGAAGGCGGAGACGACGCCCGGGCGGTCACGCTTGAAGCGCCGCCACATCAGCTGTCCGGGCGAGCGGCCCACGAGCTCGGCGGGCCGCCCGGCCGGCACCGCCCCGGCGGCGGCCGCGGAAGGCATCGGGGAAGGTGTCTGGGAAGGACTCGTCATCGCGCAGATCCCCCGCACTGTGGTCGCGTCGGCCCCGCCCGCGGCCGGCTCGGACGCGGTGGGGCTCAGCGGACTTTCGCAACGGACGCACAGCGCAGTCAAGGGGGCTGTCGTGGACGATGGGGCCTTCCCCGGCATCTTGAGCGAAGGTTGTGCAGATCGAGGTGGCGGCGTGCTTGACAGTCCGTCAAGCACGCCGCGCGTCCGACCACCCCAACGGGGGCCGCGGGAATCAGACCATGCCCAAGGAACGCTTGAGGAAGTCGACTTGGAGCAGCAGCAGGTTCTCCGCGACCTCCTCCTGCGGGGTCATGTGTGTGACCCCCGACAGCGGCAGCACCTCGTGCGGACGGCCCGCCGCCAGCAGCGCCGACGACAGCCGCAGGGTGTGGGCGGCGACCACGTTGTCGTCCGCCAGCCCGTGAACGATCATCAGCGGACGGGTTTGCTCCGCGGGCGACGACAGACCGGCGTCGGTGACGAGCGAGTTGCGGGCGTACACCTCCGGACGTTCCTGGGGCATCCCCAGATAACGCTCGGTGTAGTGGGTGTCGTACAGCCGCCAGTCGGTGACCGGGGCGCCCGCGACGGCCGCGTGGAAGACGTCCGGGCGGCGCAGCACGGCCAGGGCCGCCAGATAGCCGCCGTAGGACCAGCCGCGGATGGCGACCCGGCCCAGATCCAGCGGGTGGTCCTCGGCCAGCGCCAGCAGCGCCTCCACCTGGTCGTCCAGCGTGACGCCCGCGAAGTCCTCGTGGACGGCCTTCTCCCAGGCGGGCGAGGTGTGCGGGGTGCCCCGGCCGTCGGCGACGACCACGGCGAAGCCCTGGTCGGCGAACCACTGCGACGTCAGATGGGCGTTGTGCGCGGCGGCCACGCGCTGCCCGTGCGGCCCGCCGTAGGGGTCCATGAGCACCGGCAGCGGCCCGTCGCCGGCGCGGTGGCCGGTCGGCAGCAGCACCGCGCAGGGGATGCCGCGCGCGCCGGCCCGGGTCAGCCGCGCGCGGGAGGCGAGCACGGGCGTCTCCGCGTACGAGGGCACGTCGGCGATCGGCTTGCCGTCGCGCAGCACCCGCACCCGGGTGCCGGCGGTGTCCAGCGACGCCGACGCCATCACCGTCACCTCGCCCGAGCGGACCGCCGAATGGCGCCCCGATGCGTCCGAAAGCCGCTCGACGCCCAGCTCGTTGACGCGGTAGACGTGCGCCTGGCCGGTCTCCGGGTCCACCGCCTCGGGCCCCGCGGCCGCGGCGATCAGCACGTCGCCCTCCGCGACGTCCAGCACCGACAGCACGTGCAGCTGCGGCCCCGTCAGTGCCCGGTCGCCCACCACCAGCACACGGGCCCCACCCTCGTCCGCGATGCGTACGAGCCGTCCGTCGGGCGTCCACGCCGGCACCCCGTCGAAAAGTTCCAGCCACTTCGGATCCTCGTCCGCGTGCAGGACGCGTGTGGCCCCCGTCGCGGTGTCGACACCGAGGTACGCCTGGGAGCGCTGATCGCGCGACTGCACCAGCAGCACCGGCGGGCCGTCCGCCGACCAGTGCACGCGCGCGAGATAGGGGTGGCGCTCGCGGTCCCACTCGATGTCGGTCCGCGTACCGTCCAGGCCCAGCAGGGCCAGCGACACCGTGGCGTTGGGCGTGCCGGCCGCCGGGTAGGCGACCTCCGCGGGCGCGGCGGCGGGGTGGGCCGGGTCGGCGATCCACCAGCGCTGTACCGGCGCGTCGTCGGCGCGGGCGGCCAGCAGCGCGTCGCTGTCCGGCGACCACCAGAAGCCGCGCAGCCGGTGCATCTCCTCGGCGGCGACGAACTCGGCCAGGCCCCAGGTGGTGGTGGAGTTCTCCGGTTCGGCCAGCGCCCGGTCGGCGCCGCCCTCGGCCGCCACGACGCGCAGGGCACCGCCCGCCACGTACGCCACATGGCGGCCGTCGGGCGAGGGCCTGGGGTCGGCGACCGGCCCCGGGACGGGCAGTTCGCGGGCGGTGCCACTGCGCAGCTCCGCCACCCACAGGCGCCCGGAGAGCGCGAAAGCGGCCAACTCCACGGCGCCGTCCACCGCGTAGCCCACGACGCCCGCCGAGCCCTCCCGGCTGCGCTCACGGCGCGCCCGCTCCTCGGCGGACAGCTCCTCGTCGGCACCGCCCAGCAGGACCACGGGATCGGCCGCCGGGTACTCCCGGCCCGTGTCGAGATCGAGCACCCACAGGACGTTCGCCCGGTCGGTGCCGGTGCGCGAGCGCAGGAAGACGACGCGCGAGCCGTCGGGCGACACGCCGAAGGAGCGGGGCGCGCCGAGGGAGAAACGCTGGGTGCGGGCGTGCTGCCGAGGGAACGAGAGCTGTCCGGTCATGCGGGGAGCCTACGGGCCTTACCACCGGGTTCACCCAAGACGGCGAGAACTCGCCGTGCGCCCCGTGTTTGCCCCCGTGCACCGAGTCATGCGCACGCACGGAAAGTTATGATCGCTCGCGCATAGTGGGTATGACTCCCTGGCGTCGTATGCCTGTCCGGGCATTCGTATGCCGTCCTTCCGACCGCACGTTCCTGGAGGTGAGCCGCTGTGGCACTTTCGATTTCGGCGGTGGTGCTGCTGGCGATCATCGTCTTCCTGCTGGTCCGGAAGTCCGGGTTGAAAGCCGGCCACGCCGTGGTCTGCGTGCTGCTGGGCTTCTACCTGGCGAGCTCCACCGTCGCCCCGACGCTCAACCAGCTGAGCAACAGCGTGGCGAGCATGATCAACAACATCAAGTTCTGATCGCACCGCGTCTGTCGCGATCTGTCGCGGTGACAGGGGCGCCGCCCGGGTGGCGCCCCGGCGGGCCTGTACGGCTCGTAGGCTGTTCCCATGACCGACCGTTCCCTCCTGCCCGGCCGCCGGCTGCTCCTGGTGCACGCGCACCCGGACGACGAATCGATCAACAACGGCGCGACCATGGCCAAGTACGCCGCCGAGGGTGCTCACGTCACGCTCGTGACCTGCACCCTGGGTGAGGAGGGCGAGGTGATCCCGCCCGAACTGGAGCATCTCGCCGCGGACCGGGACAACACCCTCGGTGCCCACCGCCTCGGCGAACTCGCCGCCGCGATGAGGGAGCTGGGCGTCACCGACCACCGCCTCCTCGGCGGCCCCGGGCGCTACCGCGACTCCGGCATGATGGGCGCCCCGCAGAACGACCGCCCCGAGTGCTTCTGGCGCGCCGACGTGGACGAGGCCGCCGCGTACCTCGTTGAGGTGATTCGCCAGGTACGCCCCCAGGTCCTCGTCACGTACGACCCGAGCGGCGGCTACGGCCACCCCGACCACATCCAGGCGCACCGCGTCGCCATGCGGGCCGTGGAGCTCGCCGCCGAGCCGGCGTTCCGCCGCGACCTCGGCGATCCGTACGAGGTCGCGAAGGTCTACTGGAACTGCGTGCCGCGCTCGGTGCTCGAAGAGGGCTTCGCACGGCTGCGCGAGGCCGGCCGGGAGGGGGACGTCTTCCCGGGCGTCGCCTCGCCCGACGACGTCCCCGGCGTCGTGCCCGACGAGGAGGTCACCGCGGCGGTCGACGCCTCCGCCTACCTGCCCGCGAAGGCCGCCGCCATGCGGGCCCATGCCACGCAGATCGCCGTGGACGGCCCGTTCTTCGCGCTCTCCAACGAGCTGGGGCAACCCCTGTTCCCCACCGAGTACTACACACTCGTCCGCGGCCGGCCCGGCGCCGACCTCGAGGACGACCTCTTCGCGGGCGTGACGGGAGCGGACGCGTGAACGGCGATGTGAACGGCATGGGCGGCGGCCTGCTGAAGCTGCCCGGAGCCGGGCGCCTGTGCGCGTACGCCGGACTGGCCGCCCTCGGCTTCCTCACCGGGATCGCCGGATCGCTCGTACAAGGCGGCTGGTTCCCCGGCGGGTTGCTGCTGGCCCTGCTCGCCCTCGCCGGGCTCTGCTACGGCGCCGTCCTGCTCACCCGCCGCAGAGCCGGCGGCGCGGCCGCCGGCGCGGGATGGCTGATCGCGGCGCTCGTCCTGGCCGCCAACCGGCCGGAAGGAGACTTCCTCTTTCAGGCCGGAATCGGTTCATATGCCTTCCTGCTGGGCGGAATGGCCGTGGCTGTGATCTGCGCCACGGTTCCGAAAGTGCCGCAACCGGACGGCCCGTCGGCCCGACTTGGCAAGTGACGTGACGATTTCTACCTGACTGCTCTCCACCGGCCGGGGGAGTGAAGCAGCGGTCGTCGAGTACGGGCCCGTGGTGCCCAGTATGGTGGTGCGCGCCGCCGAGCCTCCCCTGGCCTCCGGCAATGGGCGACCCCGAGCGAGGTCAAACGAGGGCGGCGAAGAGTAACCGGGAGAACCTGCTTTGAGCCGTGCATCTGACAGTTCGTCCTCCGGGCCCCAGGGGCGCGGCGGTGCCGCCTACCCTTCGGGCACCCCGCCGTACGGGACCGCCTCCGGCGAGGAACCGACCGGATCTGCCGCTTCCGCGCCATCCGCCAAGCCGGGTGAGCCGAAGACCGAGACCACGATGACGACGCGGATCCGCATCAACATCCCGGGCTCGCGACCCATCCCACCGGTCGTCCTGCGCACGCCCGTCGGTGACGAGGCGCCGGCCGCCGAAGCGGCCCCCGCGCCCGCCCCGGGCGGCGGCGCGGCCCTCGAGCGCAGGGAGAGCCTCCCGACGCGCCCCAAGCAGGACCGCAAGGCCGCCGCCGCGCCGGGTCCGGACGCGGCTCAGGCCGACGGATCGGGCTCGGGCGACAAGACCAGCGACTGGTTCGCGCCGCGCAAGACCACCCCGGCCGCACCGCCCGCCGCGGGCGCCGCGCGCCGGCAGGCCGCGCAGGCCCCGGGCGGCGGCAAGCAGCCGCCGCTGCCGCGCCGCGGCGCCGCGGGCCGGGCCACCGGCCAGCGTCCGCCGGCGCACGGCGCCCCGGCGGGCACCGGCGCGGGCCCCTGGCCGGGCGACGCGGCGACGACGGGAGCGGTGCCGCAGGCGTCCGCGCCCCCGGCTCCCGGTGCCCCCGCCGCGCACGGCGCCGCGCCCTGGCCGGGCAGTGCCCCGGCCGCGCCCGTCGACGACTGGCCGGGCAACGACCCCTCCACCACGGCCGCGACGCCGTGGCCGGGCGACGGCTCCACGACCGGTGCCATGCAGCACCCGGCGCCGGGTGCCGCCACCGACGGCGCCGCCCCGTGGCCGGGCGACCCGCAGACCACGGGCACCACGCCCTGGCCGGGCGACGCCTCCACGACCGGTGCCATGCAGCAGCCGCCCGCGCCCGGCGGTTCCGCCGCGAACGGCGCGGGTCCCTGGCCGGGCGGTGCCCCGGCCGCGCCCGCCGACGACTGGCCGGGCGGCTCCTCCACCACGGCCGCCACCCCGTGGCCGGGTGGCGAGGCGCCGGCCGGCGGCAGCACGCGGCGGCAGGCAGACCCCGCGCCGTGGCCCGGCAGCCCCGCCGCGTCCGGCGGCGCGCCGCAGGCCCGCGCCACCACCACGCAGCAGTTCTCCGCGCCCACCGTCGGGGCCACCATCGGGGGCGTTCCCGCCGGCGGCGCCGCCTTCGCGGGCGCTCGTACGGACACCCCGCGCGAGGGCTTCCCGGCCGTCCCGGGCGCCGGGCAGGGCTCCGGCGGCCCCGCGGCGCAGGGCAACGCCCCCGCCAAGGGCAAGAAGAAGCGCGGCCCCAAGGCGCCCGCGTCCGCTTCCGGTGCCCAGCAGGCCGGCGAGACGCTGGTCAGCGGCGTGCCGCCGGTGCCGCAGGCCGCCGGCAAGGGCGCCCCTGCCGCCAAGGGCCCCGTGGACAGCGGCGCGCCCCGGGTGCCCGTGCCGAAGCCGAAGCCGGCCCCTGTGGGCGGCGCGTCCGCGGCGGCGCCGGGGGCCCCGGCGAAGACCGCCCCGAAGGCCGCCGCCAAGAGCGCGCCCAAGAAGAAGGGCCGCTCCAAGCTCGTCCTCCTCGGCGGCGGACTCGTCGCGCTGGTCGGTCTCGCGTACGGCGCCGGGCTGCTGCTCGACCACGCCGACGTGCCGAACGGCACCACCGTCCTCGGCGTCGACATCGGCGGCAAGTCCAAGGACCAGGCCGTCCAGACCCTCGACTCCGCCCTGGCCGGCCGCACCGGAGCGCCGCTGAAGGTCACCATCGGCGGCAAGACGGCCGACCTCAAGCCGTCCGTGGCCGGCCTGTCGATCGACACCCAGGCCACCGTGCGTGCCGCCGCCGGCCGGGACTACAACCCCGTCACCGTCCTCAGCTCGCTCATCGGCGGCAGCCGCACGGCCGAGCCCACCGTGATCGCGGACGAGGAGAAGATCGCCGCCGCGCTCAAGACGCTGGCCGGCGAGACGGGCACGGCGAAGGAAGGCACCATCAAGTTCGAGCCGGGCAAGGCCGTGCCCGCCTACGGTCAGCCCTACCAGGGCGTGGACGTGGACGGTTCGGTCAAGGCGGTCTCCCAGGCGTTCCGCGAGCGGGCGGCCACCGGGCAGAACAAGCCCATCACGCTGCAGACCTCCGCCCAGCAGCCGAAGGTGCCCAACGCCGAGGTCGACCGGATGATGAAGGATTTCGCCACGCCCGCGATGTCCGGCCTCGTCACGATCCAGACCGATCCGGCGCACAAGATCCAGTTCGGTCCGGACCGCTCGCTGCCGAAGATCCTTTCCGTCAAGGAGGTCAACGGCAAGCTCGTCGAGAACTACGACCTGGAAGCGCTCAAGGAGCTCTACGGGAACGCCTTCAACGGCGTCCTCATCCAGCGCGGCAACGGCAGCAAGACGCCCGTCCAGCCGACGGACGTCGCGAGCGCCCTCGGCAAGGCGCTGCGGGGCAAGACCCCGGCCGAGCGGATCGGCACGATCCCGCTGGGCTGAGCGGATCCCGCTGGGGCCGGCCGCTTTCCGGCCGCCCGACGGCGTACCGAGCCCCCGTGCCGCACCCGGCACGGGGGCTCACTTTTGTCAGCGCACCCATGACATCTGTCATCGCGGGTTCACGACGGCTGACACTGCCCGGGGCGGCGCCGGGCCGCGATGATTTTCTCCATGACCACTACAGCAACCGCGTTCACGGGGAACGGACGTCGCACCGGCGCACCCGTGGTCAGCTTCGAGAACGTCAGCAAGAGCTACGGCGCCGTGCGGGCCGTGGCCGACCTGGACCTCGCCCTCTTCCCGGGCGAGACCGTCGCCCTCCTGGGGCCGAACGGGGCGGGCAAGTCCTCGACGCTCGATCTGCTGCTGGGTCTGCGCACTCCCGACGCGGGGCGGGTGGAGGTCTTCGGCACGACGCCGCAGGAGGCCATCGCGCGGGGCAGGGTCGGCGCGATGCTGCAGTCCGGCGGGCTGATGGGGGAGGTGAAGGTCCGTGAGCTGGTCAAGCTCGCCTGCGACCTGCATCCCCGGGCCTTCCCGGTGGATCAGGTGCTGGCGGCCGCCGACCTCACCGGCATCGCCGACCGCAAGGTCGACAAGCTCTCCGGGGGCCAGGCGCAGCGGGTGCGGTTCGCGCTCGCGACGGCCGGCGCCAACGACCTCATCGTGCTGGACGAGCCGACCACCGGCATGGACGTCACGGCCCGTCAGGCGTTCTGGGGCGTGATGCGCGAGCAGGCCCGCCAGGGCCGGGCGATCCTCTTCGCCACGCACTACCTCGAAGAGGCCGACGCCGTCGCGGACCGGGTGATCGTGCTGCGCGGCGGCCGGCTGCTCGCGGACGGCTCGGCCGCCGAGATCAAGGCGAAGGCCGGGGCCCGGCGCATCGTCTTCGACCTGGAAGGGCCCGTCGGCGAGGCCGCGCTGCGCGAACTGCCGTTCCTGTCCTCCCTGGAGATATCCGGCCGCACGGTCCGCATCCAGTCGCACGACGCGGACGCGACCGTGCACGCCCTCTACGGACTGGGCTTCTACCCGCGCAACCTCGAGGTCGCCGGCCTGGGCCTGGAGCAGGCGTTCATCGCCCTCAACGACGCTGCGACCGCCGAGGAGGCGGCTTCCCTGTGAACACCCTGATCAAGCTGGAAATCACGCGCACCCTGCGCAACAAGAAGTTCATGTTTTTCTCCGTGCTCTACCCGGCGGCGCTCTATCTGCTGATAGCGGGCGGCGCGAGCACCACGGAGATCGTCGAGGGCACCCACCTGACCCTCCCGTTGCTGATGATGGTCTCCATGGCCTCCTTCGGCGCCATCACCGCCGTCCTCGTCGGCAACAGCGAGAAGATCGCCAAGGAGCGGGAGAAGGGCTGGGTGCGCCAGCTGAGGCTCACCGCGCTGCCGGGCCGCGGCTATGTGGCGGCCAAGGTCGCCTCGGCCGCCGTGGTCTCCCTGCCCTCGATCCTCGTCGTGTTCGCGGTCGCCGCCGCCGTCAAGGGCGTACGGCTCGACGCCTGGCAGTGGTGCGCGCTCACCGGCGCGATCTGGGCGGGCAGCATCGTCTTCGCCGCACTCGGCGTGGCCATCGGCTACCTCGCCACGGGCGACGCCGTACGGCCCCTCACGATGATCATCTACTTCGGGCTGTCGGTGCTGGGCGGCCTGTGGATGCCCACCGCCACCTTCCCGCAGTGGCTGCGGAACATAGCCGAGTGGGTGCCCACCCACGCCTACGCCGCCCTCGGCCAGGCCATCGAGCGGGGCGACGCGCCGCAGCTGAAGGACGTCACCCTCCTCGTCGCCTATCTTGTGCTCTTCGCGGGCGGGGCCGCCTGGCTCTACCGCAAGGACACCCGCGAGGCCTGAGCGAAGAAGCCGGGCGAAGAAGCCGAGCGAAGAAGAGGGAGTGGGCGGCCGTGGCCGGACATGAGCGGCGCGGGAAGCTGTGGCGCGTGGTCATGGAGACCGAGGACGAGCCGTCCGACAACGGCGCCACCATCGGGATGCGCCCGGAGTCCCGAAAGCAGATGGTGATCAAGCTGCTGTGGATCTCCATCTGGTTCGCCTACCTGGCGGCGCCCGCCGAGGACGTCCTCGGCGACCACCACGGCCGTCTCGCCGACGTCCTCGGCGCCGTGGGCCTGGCGGCCTTCGTGGGCGCCTACCTCGCGCTGGTCTTCCGGCACACCTCCCGGGCCCTGGAGCGGTCCGGGGTGCTGGCCTGGCTGGGCGTGCTGCTGTCGCTCGCGCTCGTGCTGTCCCTGACGCTCGGGCCGGACTGGCTCGTGCTCTTCGTCTTCGTCGGCATCTCCTGTGGAGCGGTCCTGCCGGCGAAGCTCGCTCGCGTCGCGATTCCACTGGTCACGGGGGTACTGGTGGCCGTCGGCGCGGGCATGCCGGGATCAGTGGGCGCGCTCATGGGCGCCCTGCTGATCCCGGCTCTCCTCGGCGGCTTCGCGATGGTGGGGGTGCGGCAGATGGCCCTGACGACCCGTGCGCTGCGCGAGGCGCGGGCGACGGTGGCTCACCTCGCCGCGAACGAGGAGCGGTTGCGGCTCGCCCGCGACCTGCACGATCTGCTGGGGCACTCCCTCTCGCTCATCACGCTCAAGAGCGAGCTCGCCGGGCGGATGCTGCCGGACAAGCCCGAGCAGGCGGCCCAGCAGGTCGCGGACATCGAGCGGGTGAGCCGGCAGGCCCTGGTGGACGTCCGGGAGGCGGTGAGCGGCTTTCGCCGCCCCACCCTCGAGGCCGAGCTGGCCGGGGCACGCACCGCGCTGGCCGCGGCCGGCATCGCCGTCGACCTCCCCCGCTCGCCGGACCATCCCGACCTGCCGCCCGACGAGGAGGGCGCGCTGGCCTGGGCGCTGCGGGAGGCGGTGACCAACGTGGTGCGGCACAGCGGGGCCCGGCGCTGCGAGGTGACGCTCACCGAGTCGGGGGACGAGCTGTGCCTGACCGTCACCGACAACGGCCGGGGGCCCGGCGGTTCGCCCGGCAACGGCCTGACCGGTCTCGCCGAGCGGCTGGCGCTCGCCGACGGCCGGCTGGAGACCGGCCAGGCGCCGCGCGGCGGATTCCTGCTGCGGGCCCACGTCCCGCTCTCACGCCCCGTCACGGAGGCGGGGACGGGGGACGGGGGTGGGGCGGCAGGCGTGAGGGCGCGGCCCGCCGGCGCCTAGTCTGTCGCTGTGACTGCAGCTCAGCCCGCGACGCCCGATGACACCCACGACCGACCCGCCATCCGGGTCCTCCTCGCCGAGGACCAGTCGATGGTCCGCGAAGCGCTGGCCGCGCTCCTGGGACTGGAGGAGGACATCGAGGTCGTCGTCCAGGTGGCCCGGGGCGACGAGGTCCTGGACGCGGCCCGCCGGACCCCGGTCGACGTGGCGCTGCTGGACATCGAGATGCCCGGGATGACCGGGCTCGACGCCGCGGCCCTGCTGCGGCGCGAGCTGCCGGGGCTCAAGGTCGTCATCCTGACCACGTTCGGCCGGCCGGGCTATCTGCGCCGGGCCATGGAGTCCGGCGCGGACGCCTTCCTGGTCAAGGACGCACCGGCCGCGCGCCTGGCGGACGCGCTGCGCCGGGTGCTGCGCGGCGAGCGCGTCATCGACCCGACGCTGGCGGCGGCCGCGCTCGCCGAGGGGGCGAACCCCCTCACCGACCGCGAGCGTGCCGTCCTGACCGCCTCCGCCGACGGCTCCACCAACGCCGAACTGGCCGCGGCCCTCCACCTCTCCCACGGCACGGTGCGCAACTACCTCTCCACCGCCATCCAGAAGACCGGTGCCCGCAACCGCGCCGAAGCGGTCCGCATCGCCCGCGACAAGGGCTGGCTCTGAGGGCCGGGCCGGCTCAGTTGAGCATGGCCCGCGCGGCGAGCGCCTGGTGGCGCACGGACTCCGCCGCCGTCGGCTCCAGCGGGGCGATCACGTCCGCGTACTCCTCGAGCTCCCGGGCGCCCCGGGCGAAGTCGCCCCGCTCCACCAGGAGCTCGGCCCGCTCGTAGCGCAGCCGGGCGGGGTGGGTGGGCAGCAGGAGGGAGAGCTCCACGGCCCAGAGCTGGACGTCGCTGCGCTCGGGGCGGGCCGCGGCCCAGGCCCGGATGTTGTTCAGCACGCGCAGCACGATCTCCAGCGGCTCGGCCGGGGAGAACATCGACGGCGACAGCGGTGCCCCGGTCGCGCCCGCGACCAGCAGGCCCGCGTCCTCCTCGGACAGGGTCCGGCCCCCGTCGAAGGGGTCGGCCAGCGCGTGCTGCCCGTACGGGTCGCCGAAGCCGACGACGAAGTGCCCGGGCAGCGCCACCCCGTACACGGGCGCGCCCGCCCGCCGGGCGACCTCCATCCACACCACGGACAGCAGGATCGGCAGGCCGCGCCGGCGCGTGAGCACCTCGTGCAGCAGCGAGGACTCCAGCCGCCGGTAGTCCGCCGGCGAGCCGTGGAAGCCGCAGCGCTCGCCGAGGAGCTCCCCGAGGGCCTCCGCCCAGCGCCGGGGCTCCCCGTGCCGGCCCAGCGCGGGCAGCAGTCCGGCCAGCCGGTCCAGCTCCATCTGCGCGGCGTCGATCGCCTTCTCCGGCAGCCCCGCCTCCGCCTCGGCGGAGATCAACAGGCACAGCAGCGCCAGGTCCGGCCGTTCGTCCCGGGCCGTCTCCGCGAACCGCCGCCGTCGGTCAGTGGTGTCGTCGTACATGCGTGCCTCGTACCCCTCAAGGCGATGGTGCAGCCACCGCCACTGTCCATGGTGCGACCGCGAGCGTGGCTAGCGCAGCGGCCGGCAGCGGTAGTGGTAGGCGTGGTGGGTGGTGAAGCCCAGCTCGTCGTAGAGGCCGGCGGCGGCGTCGTTGCCGGTCTCCACCTGCAGATACGCCGCCGAGGCGCCCTCGCTCAGCGCCTGCCGCGCCAGGGCGGCCATCACCCGGGTGCCCAGCCCCTGCCGTCGCCGGTTCGGGCTCACGTCCAGCGCGGCGAAGCCCGCCCACCGGCCGTCGATCACACAGCGCGCTATGGCCGCCGGCGGGGCCTGGGCATCCGGTGCCGGCTCGCCGGGCGCCGCCTCCTGCGGCACGGTCGCGAACCAGACCGAGGGACCCGCGGTCAGTACGGCCAGCGCGTCGGCGGGGTCGGCGCCCGTGCGCCCGTACGCCGCCAGCCACGCCTCGTCCGGCTCGCGGGAGAGCAGCACCGGGGCGGTGCCCGCGTCCCGGTCGGCGATCGGCGCCAGGGCCGCCGTGCGCATGAGGGCATGGCGCTCGGCGGTCCAGCCGCGGGCCGCCAGCTCCGCGTCGAGCCGCTCGTCCGCCGCCGGGTCCGCCGTGGTGATCTGCACCCGGGCGGGCAGCCCCCGGGCGGCGTACCAGTTGGTCACCCGGTCCAGCGCCGCCGGCAGTGCGAGCCCGCAATCGCCCAGGGGGAGCACCGAGTTGGCGCGGGCGGTGAAGCCGCCCGCGGCCCGCAGCGTCCAGCCGCCCAGCCGCTCGCTCTCGCGCGCGGGCCAGCCGCGGGCCGCGATCTCCTGGAGCTCCCGGCGGGTCGCCGCCGGCCCGCGGCGCCGGACCGGCTCCATCGGGATGATCTTGCCGGCGACGAGGGTGTCCTCGGCGATCTCGACGGTTTCACCATCGCGGCGTGTGATCCGCAGCACACCGGCGGTCCAGGAGGTGAGCATGCCGACGGTGTCGGTGAAACGCTCGGGGGAACTCCCGGAGTCGTTCAGACGCCGTACGGAGACCCTTTTTCCCACATCTGCCGCGGTGATCCGCACCGCCGGCCTTCCGCCCGTGGTGAATTCCACAGCTCTGCCCGCCCCTCTTGTTCGTCATGTGCCCGGGGAGGGAGATACTAGGTGTGGGCATCGACGACGCCGCGCTCCCGCGCGAGATGAGCCCTACCGAGGAGGAACGACAGCGTGACCTACGTCATCGCGCAGCCTTGTGTCGACGTGAAGGACAAGGCGTGCATCGAGGAGTGCCCCGTCGACTGCATCTACGAGGGCTCCCGGTCCTTGTACATCCACCCGGACGAATGCGTTGACTGCGGTGCCTGTGAGCCGGTCTGCCCGGTCGAGGCGATCTTCTACGAGGACGACACTCCGGGCGAGTGGAAGGACTACTACAAGGCGAACGTCGAGTTCTTCGACGAGCTCGGTTCGCCCGGTGGAGCCTCCAAGCTCGGCCTGATCGAGCGGGACCACCCCTACATCGCCGCGCTGCCGCCGAACCCCAACGGCTGAGCAGTGCCGCCGCGGCCCCGTACGGCCTCCGCCGTACGGGGCCGCGGCATTCTCCCCACCCCACTGACGCAAGAGAGCGAGCAGCGAACACCGTGAGCGCAGTCTCTTCCCGCCTCCCCGTCTTCCCCTGGGACCGGCTCGAGCCCTACAAGGCCACCGCCGCCGCCCACCCCGACGGCATCGTCGACCTCTCGGTGGGCACCCCCGTCGACCCGGTGCCGGCCGTCGTCCAGCGGGCACTGGCGGACGCGGCCGACAGCCCCGGCTATCCCACGGTGTGGGGCACGGCCGCGCTGCGGGACGCGCTCACCGGCTGGGCGGAGCGCCGCCTGGGCGCCCGTGACCTGGCGCACACCAACGTGCTGCCGATCGTCGGCTCCAAGGAGCTGGTGGCCTGGCTGCCGACCCAGCTGGGCCTCGGCGCGGGCGACAAGGTCGCCTACCCGCGGCTGGCCTACCCCACCTACGAGGTCGGCGCGCGGCTCGCGGGCGCGGAGCCGGTCGTCTACGACGACCCGACGGAGCTGGACCCCGCCGGCCTGAAGCTGCTGTGGCTGAACTCGCCGTCCAACCCGACGGGCCGGGTGCTGTCCCAGGAGGAGCTGCGCCGCGCGGTCGCCTGGGCGCGCGAGCACGGCGTGCTGGTCTTCAGCGACGAGTGCTACCTGGAGCTGGGCTGGGAGGCCGACCCGGTCTCGGTGCTGCACCCGGACGTCTGCGGCGGCTCCTACGAGGGCATCGTCGCCGTCCACTCGCTCTCCAAGCGCTCCAACCTGGCCGGCTACCGCGCCGCCTTCCTCGCCGGTGACGCCGCCGTCCTCGGCGAGCTGCTGCAGATCCGCAAGCACGGCGGCATGATGGTCGCCGCCCCCGTCCAGGCCGCCACCGTCGCCGCCCTGGGCGACACCGCCCACGTCAGCGAGCAGCGGGCCCGCTACGCCGCCCGCCGGGCCGCGCTGCGCGCCGCCTTCGAGGGGGTGGGGTTCCGGATCGAGCACAGCGAGGCGTCGCTGTACCTGTGGGCCACGCGTGACGAACCGTGCTGGGACACGGTCGGCGATCTGTCCAAGCGCGGCATCCTGGTCGCCCCGGGCGACTTCTACGGCCCGGCCGGCGGGCGATTCGTCCGGATCGCCTTCACCGCGACCGACGAGCGTGTCGAGGCCGCGGTCCGCCGTCTGGCCGAGTAGCGTCTACGTCCGCGCGTACGCGAACAGGGGGCCCGGGACGGTACGTCCCGGGCCCCCTGCTGTTGCTCCATGGCGTGGTTCAGCCGAGGGGAAGACCCTTGGTCGGCAGCGCCTGGGTGGGCAGGCCGCCCTTGGTGACGCCCTGCGCGGTGCTGCCCGCGGCCTGGCCGAGGCCGCCCGCGACCTGGCCCGTGGCCTTCTGCACGGCCGGGATCTGCTCCTTGCTGGCCTTGCCGACGGTGCTGGTGGTGGTGCTGACGGCCTTGCCGCCGACGCCCGTCGCCGTGCTCCCGGCCTGCTGGGAGGCCGAGTCGATGTTGTTGCCCAGGTTCGCGCTGTCCACCGCGCTCAGCCCGCCGAGGTCGGGGGCCTTGACCAGGTCCGCGGCGCTCGCAGAGCCGGCCGCCGCACCGACGATGGGAGCCGCCGCCGCGACGAGCAGGGCGGCCCGGGCGATCCGACGCGTGAGGGGGAGGGACATGTTGCTCCTTTGACGGAGTGGAGAGATCGGTTGCTGTCCGGCGAGCGGACGCTGTGACTACCGCGTGAGCCCGTCGAAGGTTGCGGTGAACCAAGGTAAAGAGTGAGTAATGCGTCGCATTATCGGCTCCGTGGAAACCACGGCAAACCGGGCAGGTTGTCAATCAATGCGGAAGGCTTAAAAGCCTTTAGTCACAAGGCTGTCGGGGGTGAGTCGAGAACGCGTGCGGATGGCCGGGAAGGCGACAACTCCCGTATGCGGAACGTACTCCCGGGGAGGGGCTTCTCGTACTACTGAGCGGTCGTGATTCTTACCGCTGCCTGCCCCTTACCGGCCGCTTCGTCCTCCGATTCGCGCCAGCCGGCCGCCGAATTCCTCGCCGTCCACACCCGGTCGCCGAAGGAAACGCGCTCCACGCGCAGTTCCGCCGCGTGCGCCACCGCCCAGGACGCCAGCTCCCAGCCGCGCCGCCCCGGCCCGTCCTCCTGCGCGGACGCCGGAACGGGCTGCACCGGCACGACCAGCGTGCGGCCGCCGGCCCCGCCCGCGCCGGTCCCGCCCACGGGGCCGGCCGCCACCGCCGGCAGCACTCCCGCCCCGAATTCCCGCGTCAGCTTGGCCCGCAGCGCCGACACGTCACCGGGCCTGCCGTCGCCGGGGCTGCGCGTACAGCTGAAGGCGGCCGGCACGCGGCCCGTGAGCGCCGAGGACAGCAGCGAGGCGTCCGGCTCGTGCTTGGCGTACGCCTGCGGGAAACCGCTGCGCTGCACCTTCTGCGCCGCCACCGTCAGCGGCAGCCGCGAATAACCCCGCACCTGCACCAGATGGTCGTAGAACTTCCCGGCCGCGTACACCGGGTCCGTGATCTGCCCGGCCGTGCCCCAGCCCTGGGTCGGCCGCTGCTGGAACAGCCCCAGCGAATCGCGGTCCCCGTGATGGATGTTGCGCAGCCCCGACTCCTGCATCGCCGTCGCCAGCGCGATCGTCACCGCCCGCTCCGGCAGCCCGCGCGAGGACCCCACCGCCGAGATCGTCGCCGCGTTCACGGCCTGCTCGGGGGAGAGGGAGTACGACTCCCCGTCGGCCCGCACCGTGCAGCGCGGCGCCCCCGTACCGCCCGTCGCCCACTGGGCGATCACGTATCCGACCGTCGCCAGCAGCACGGCGCAGGCGGTCACGGTACGCATCAGTCGGCCACGGCGAGTGACGGTGATCCCGGACATGCGGGCCACGTTACTTCAGAGAGCGCTCCCCGGCGGCCCTGGACCTCGACGGCACCCGCGTTAGGCTCGCGGCATGGATCACGCCGCACTGGACCTGTCCCTCGACGCCGCCGCCCTCACCGCCCAGCTCGTCGACTTCCGCTCCGAAAGCGGTGACGAGAAGGCCCTCGCCGACGCCATCGAGCAGCGGCTGCGCGCCCTGCCGCACCTGAGCGTCGACCGGCACGGCAACAACGTCGTCGCGCGCACGAACCTCGCACGCGCCGAGCGGGTCATCCTGGCCGGCCACATCGACACCGTCCCGATAGCGGACAACGTGCCCTCGCGGCTGGACGAGAACGGCGTCCTGTGGGGCTGCGGCACCAGCGACATGAAGTCCGGCGTCGCCGTGCAGCTGCGCATCGCCGCGACCGTCCCCGAGCCCAACCGCGACCTGACGTTCGTCTTCTACGACAACGAAGAGGTCGCCGCCCACCTCAACGGCCTCGGGCACGTCGCCGCGGCCCACCCCGACTGGCTGGAGGGCGACTTCGCCGTCCTGCTGGAGCCGTCCGACGCCCAGGTCGAGGGCGGCTGCCAGGGCACCCTGCGGGTGCTGCTGCGCCTGCGGGGGGAGCGCGCCCACTCCGCGCGCAGCTGGATGGGGTCCAACGCCGTCCACGCCGCCGCCCCGGTCCTCGCCCGCCTCGCCGCGTACGAGCCGCGCCGTCCGGTCGTCGACGGGCTCGAGTACCACGAGGGCCTCAACGCCGTGGGCATCACCGGCGGCGTCGCGACCAACGTCATCCCGGACGAGTGCACCGTGACGGTGAACTTCCGCTACGCCCCCGACCGCACCGAGGAGGAGGCGCTCGCGCACGTCCGCGAGGTCTTCGACGGCTGCGGCGTCGCCGAGTTCGTGGTCGACGACCACGCGGGCGGCGCCCGCCCCGGCCTCACCCACCCGGCCGCCGAGGCATTCATGGCGGCCGTCGGCGGCACGGCCCGGCCCAAGTTCGGCTGGACCGACGTCGCGCGCTTCAGCGCGCTGGGCGTCCCCGCCGTCAACTACGGTCCGGGCGACCCCCTGTACGCCCACAAGCGGGACGAGCACGTGGTCGCCGAGAGGATCACGCACTGCGAGGAGCGGCTGCGCGCCTGGCTCACCGCCTGACGGCCGGTGGCCGCGGTGGTCCCGGGCCTACGCTGAGGCGCAACGAATCCGACGATCTGCGGGTCGGACGATCCGCAGCGGAGGGAGCACGGTATGGGCAATTCCGAGACGCCGCGCGTGCGGCGGGAGCAGCGGCGGGGGCCGGTCGTGCGCCGGCTGGGCCAGATGCAGGCGGGCACCACCGACCAGCACCTGCTCGACACCAGGGGAACGGCCGACTGGGTGCACGAGGACCCGTTCCGGGTCCTGCGCATCCAGTCCGAGTTCGTCGAGGGCTTCGGCGCGCTCGCCGAATTGCCCCCGGCCATCAGTGTGTTCGGATCGGCCCGTACGAGGCCGGGCACGCCGGAGTACGAGCAGGGGGTGGCCATCGGGCGCGGCCTGGTCGAGGCGGGCTTCGCGGTCATCACCGGCGGCGGTCCCGGCGCGATGGAGGCCGCGAACAGGGGCGCCATGGAGGCGGGCGGCGTGTCCGTGGGCCTGGGCATCGAGCTGCCCTTCGAGCAGGGGCTCAACCCGTATGTGAACCTCGGCGTCGACTTCCGCTACTTCTTCGTGCGCAAGACGATGTTCGTGAAATACGCGAGCGGGTTCGTGGTGCTGCCCGGCGGCCTGGGCACGCTGGACGAGCTGTTCGAGGCGCTCACCCTCGTCCAGACCAAGAAGGTCACCCGCTTCCCGATCGTCCTGTTCGGCACCGCCTACTGGCAGGGCCTGCTCGACTGGCTCAAGGGCACCCTCGTCGCCGAGGGCAAGGCGGGCCCGGCGGACCTGCAGCTGTTCCACGTCACGGACGACGTGGAGGAGGCGATCGGGGTCGTCACCAAGGAAGCGGGCACCTGACCCCTCCCGCACGGGCCCGGCGAGTCCCCGGCGGCCCGCCGCCGGGGGCCGGCGGGAACCCGCCGGCGGCCGCATGGGGCCCAGGGTCCGGCGGTCAGGCCAGGCCGCGCCGGGCGACCGCCGGGGGGCGGTGCCCCGCGATGGAGGCCACCATGTCCAGCACCTGCTTCGTCTCCGCCACCTCGTGGACGCGGTAGACCTGGGCGCCCAGCCACGCCGAGACCGCCGTCGTCGCCAGCGTGCCGAGCACCCGTTCCTTGACCGGCTTGTCGAGCGTCTCGCCGACGAAGTCCTTGTTCGACAGCGAGACGAGCACGGGCCAGCCCGTCGCGGCCATCTCGCCCAGCCGGCGGGTGGCCTCGAGCGAGTGGCGGGTGTTCTTCCCGAAGTCGTGGCCCGGGTCGATCATGATGCCGTCGCGGCGCACGCCCAGCTCCACGGCCCGCTCGGCCAGGCCCAGCGTCACGCGCAGGATGTCCGCCATCACGTCGTCGTAGGCGGTCCGGTGCGGGCGGGTGCGCGGCTCGACACCGCCCGCGTGCGTGCACACCAGGCCCGCGCCGTAACGGGCCGCCACCTCGGCCAGCTTGGGGTCCACGCCGCCCCACGCGTCGTTCAGCACGTCGGCACCCGCCTCGCAGACGGCCTCGCCCACGTCGTGGCGCCAGGTGTCGACGCTGATGACCACGTCGGGGTGGCGGCGCCGCACCTCCGCCACGAAGCCGACCGTGCGGCGGGCCTCCTCCTCGGCGGTGACCTCCGCGCCGGGGCCCGCCTTGACCCCGCCGATGTCGATGATGGCCGCGCCCTCGGCGACCGCCTGGTCCACCCGGGCCAGCGCGGGCTCGTCGCGGAACGTGGCCCCCTGGTCGTAGAAGGAGTCGGGCGTCCGGTTCACGATCGCCATGATCACCGGCTCGTGAGCGTCGAACTCGCGTCGTCCCAGCCGCAGCATCTTCCGTACTCCCTCTCCGTGGTCCGCCAGCGACCTTAACTGTCAGTGCGGCATGGCACGATCAGGGTGGACGGATTGGCTGACGGAGGACGACGGGGAGACGGCCGTGTTCTGGTTCTTGCTCATCGCGCTGGTCGTGGTGGTGGCCGCGGTCACGCTCGCCGTCGCCGGAGGTGGCGACGGCACCGCCACCGGCGGGCTGCCCGAGCCCGCGCCGGACCGCATGGCCTGGCCCCTGCCGCTGGGCCGGCCCGTGGGCCGCGCCGATGTGGAGGCGCTGCGCCTGCCGATGGTGCTGCGCGGCTACCGCATGGCGGACACCGACGACGTCCTGGACCGGCTCGGCGCCGAGCTGGCCGAGCGGGACGCCCGGATCGCCGAGCTCGAGACCGCCCTCGCCGGCGCCCAGGCCGCCGCGATAGGGGGCCGCCACGGCCACGCCGGCCGCGGGGACGCGGAGCCCGGGCGGCCGGCGGACGGCGCCGAGGAGGCCGGCGGGCCCGGCAGCGGGGCCGCGGGCCCCGGCGAGGGGGAGAAGGGGGACGCGTCATGACCGACGGGGGAGTGGTCGTCGGGCCGGACGGGCTGCCGCGCTGCCCCTGGGGCCTGGAGGCGGAGTCCAGGGCGGACTACCGCGCCTATCACGACACGGAGTGGGGCCGCCCGGTGCACGGCGACGACGCCCTGTACGAGCGGATATGCCTGGAAGCCTTCCAGTCGGGGCTGTCGTGGCTGACGATCCTGCGCCGCCGCGAGGGCTTCCGGGCCGCCTTCGCCGGCTTCTCCATCGCCAAGGTGGCGGCGTTCACGGACGCCGACGCGGAGCGGCTGCTGGCCGACCCCGCCATCATCCGCAACCGCGCGAAGATCGCGGCGGCGATAGCCAACGCCCAGGCCGCGGCGCGGCTGGCCCCCGGCGAGCTCGACGAGCTCGTCTGGTCGTACGCGCCGGACGTGACGGGGCGGCCGGTGCCGGGGACGTTCGCGGACGTGCCGGCGGTGACACCCGAGTCCACGGCCCTGGCCAAGGAGCTCAAGAAGCGCGGCTTCCGGTTCGTGGGGCCGACGACGGCGTACGCGCTGATGCAGGCGTGCGGGCTGGTGAACGACCACCTGGCCGGCTGCCACGCGCGGGCGACGGCCTGAAGGCTCCGGCGCCGGACGGGCCGTGTGGGCCCGCCCGTCGTCCGGGGCCGCCCTCAGCGGCCCACGAACCTCGGCTTCTCCTTGTTCAGGAAGGCCGCCACCGCGATCCCGTGGTCCTCGGAGGCGCCGGCGCGGCCCTGGAGCTCGTCCTCCTTGGCCAGCGTGTCGGCCAGTGCGTGCTCCGCGCCGTACGCGAGGGACTCCTTGATCGCCGCGTAGGCCCCGGTCGGGCCGGCGGCGAGCCGGCGGGCCACGCCCTCCGCCGTGGCGGCCAGCTCCGCCGCCGGGACGACCTGCTGGGCGATGCCCAGCTCGTACGCCTCCTGGGCGCTCACATTGCGGGGGAAGAGCAGCAGGTCCGCCGCCCGGCCGTGGCCGATGAGGCGGGGCAGCGTCCAGGAGACGCCCGAGTCGGCGGTGAGGGCGACTCCGGCGAAGGAGGTGTTGAAGGCGGCCGAGTCGGCGACCACGCGGTAGTCGGCGGCGAAGGCGAAGCCCGCGCCCGCGCCGGCAGCGACGCCGTTGACCCCGGCGACGACCGGCTTCGGCATCCGGGTGATGGCGGTGACGATGGGGTTGTAGTGGTCCTTGACCGTGTCCATGGTCGTCCGGGTGCCGTGCTCACGGTCGGCGGCCAGCGAGGCCACGTGCTCCTTGAGGTCCTGCCCGACGCAGAAGGCACGCCCGGTGGCGGTCAGCAGCACGGCCCGTACGGCCGTGTCCCCGCCGGCCCGGTGCAGGGCGTCGCGGAGGGCGACCTTGGTCTCCGTGTCCAGCGCGTTCATGGCGTCCGGGCGGTTCAGCGTGATCGTCGCGAGCCCGTCTGCCACCTCGTACAGCACGGTGTCGGCCATGGTGCGGTCCCTCCCTGGTTCGGCTGTGGTCAGCGCCAGCATGCCGGAGATCATCAGGGGCCGATATGTGACCTGCGTCAAACAATCGAGTGCCGCTATGTCCCTGAGGGCGACGCAGGAACGGAGCGTGATCCCCGAATTGAGTGGTTTTGCGGCAGCGCGTTGCCGAAGGGATGCGGACCGATGTTGGTCATTGGGTCGCGCGATGCGGGATAATGACCTGGAAGCAATGTGTTCGATGCCGGTGACGCGTGCCCTTCCATAGGGCCGTCGGCTGACGATGAGCTGGTTTCAGGAAGGGGAACGAGCATGGCGGCCATGAAGCCGCGGACGGGCGATGGCCCGCTCGAGGTGACCAAGGAGGGGCGGGGCATCGTCATGCGGGTTCCGCTCGAGGGCGGCGGTCGTCTCGTCGTCGAGCTGACCCCCGACGAGGCCAAGGCTCTCGGCGAGGCCCTGGAGAAGGTCACTGTCTGACGCACAGGCCCACGATTCCCGCACCGCCCCGGCAGCCGGTTCCACCGGCCACCGGGGCGGCGGCGTATCCGGCGCCCGCCCCGGGGTCCGAGGGGTGGTCCGCTCAGGCGCCGCGCCGCACCGCGCACAGCAGCCCGTCGCCGACCGGCAGTAGGGACGGCACCAGTGCCGTGGACTCCCGCACGGCCCGCAACAATTCGCGCAGACGCTGCACCTCGGCGGGCGGCAGGGCCGAGTCGACCGTGCGGCCGTCCGCGAAGACCCCCTCGAAACACACCAGCCCGCCGGGGCGCAGCAGGCGCAACGATTCGGCTAGGTAGTCGAGGCACTCCAGCCGGTCACCGTCGCAGAAGACCAGGTCGTAGCCCCCGTCGGCGAGGCGCGGCAGCACCTCCAGCGCCCGGCCGGGGATGAAGCGCGCCCGGTTGCCGGCGAAGCCGGCGGCGCGGAACGCCTGCCGGGCGAGCTGCTGGCACTCCGGGTCGCTGTCGACCGTCGTGAGCACGCCGTCCGGGCGCATGCCGTGCAGGAGGTGGATGCCGGAGACCCCGGTGCCGGTGCCGATCTCGGCGACGGCCTTGGCGTCCGCAGCGGCGGCGAGCAGGCGCAGCGCCGCGCCGGTGCCGTTCGAAACCGAGCGGAGCCCTGCCTCGTAGGCCCGGTCCCGGGCCCAGCGCAGCGCCTCGTCCTCGGCGACGAACACATCGGCGAACGCCCAGCTCGTCTGCTGGTTGCCGGTAATGGCCCTCTCCTGTCCCCGTAGTCCACGCAACCGTGACTGTATCCGCTGCCCACGGGAACCCGCAGATGGGACCGGGCGTTGGGAAGGGCGGAGGGGCCGCGGCGCGGCGGGAACCGCGGGCGTCGGCCGGGCGTCAGGGATCACAGCAGATCAAGACCAAAAAGCGGGTCAAAAATACTTATCCGGAGCTAACGGGCGAGGTGGATATGGTAGGGGCTCCACTGGACACCACCAGAGCCGACAGGGGAGGTGCGGCTGCGGGTGGCGACCGCCGGGGCGTGCTCAGGCGCTTCCGCAGGTCCGCTCCCGAGCCGAAATCCGTGACCGACACCGCTGACCGTTCCCACACCGCAGACTCCGCAACCACCGCGACTTTCGCCACCGATGCGGACACGCAGGCGTGGACACCTCCCACCTGGGAGGAGATCGTCAGCACGCACAGCGCACGGGTCTACCGCCTCGCCTACCGCCTCACGGGCAATCAGCACGACGCCGAGGACCTGACGCAGGAGGTCTTCGTCCGCGTCTTCCGCTCGCTGTCCACGTACACCCCGGGCACGTTCGAGGGGTGGCTGCACCGCATCACCACCAACCTCTTCCTGGACATGGTCCGGCGCCGCCAGCGCATCCGCTTCGACGCGCTCGGCGAGGACGCCGCCGAGCGGCTCCCCAGCCGCGAGCCCTCCCCCCAGCAGCACTTCAACGACACGCACTTCGACGCCGACGTCCAGCAGGCGCTGGACACCCTCGCACCGGAGTTCCGCGCCGCGGTCGTCCTGTGCGACATCGAGGGGCTCTCCTACGAGGAGATCGCCGCGACGCTGGGCGTCAAGCTCGGCACCGTGCGCAGCCGCATCCACCGCGGCCGCTCCCACCTGCGCAAGGCGCTCCAGCACCGCTCGCCCGCCGCCCGGGCCGAGCAGCGCGCCGTAGCGGGTGTGGTCCCCGGCTTTCCGATGGGTGGGGAGGTAGGGATCGCGTGAGCGGTTCAGGCGGTCTGTCCCCCGCCGAGCACCATCTCGGCGACCGCCTCGCGGCCCTGGTCGACGGGGAGTTGGGACACGATTCGCGGGAGCGGGTGCTGGCGCACCTCGCCACCTGCTGGAAGTGCAAAGCCGAGGCCGACGCGCAGCGCCGGCTCAAGAGCGTGTTCGCGGAGGCCGAGCCTCCACCGCTCTCCGATTCCCTGCTCGCCCGCCTGCAGGGCCTGCCGGGCGACCGGATCGGGGGCGGCGACCGCGCCGGCGGCGGTGATGGCCCGGACGACGGCAGAGCCGGCTCCGTCGGCCGTATGGAGGCGTTCGCCCTGCTCCCGGTGGGTCCCCTGCCCCGTGAGCGCGGCTTCCGCATCCATGAGGTCGAGCCGCGTGGCGCCGCGCGCGGCCGCCGGTTCGCCTTCGCGGCCGCCGGAGCCGTATCGCTGGCCGCGTTCGCGCTGGTCGGGGCCCAGCCCCTGGAGACGGCCGAGGCGCCCCGGGCCCGCGGGGGTGGCCCGAGCGCCGCGACGACCTCGCTCGCGATGACGCCGGGCGAGGCCCGCGAGGAGCGCGACCTCAGCCGTACGCGGCCCGCCGCGAAGGAGCTGCCCGCGCCCCTGACGGCCGCCCCGGTGGCCGCCGGCGTCGCGCTGCTGCGCCCCTCGCGCGCACCGGTGCTGCCGCCGCTGGTCCTCACCTCCCACACCCATCCCGCACCGTCCGTGGCCCAGCCCCAGGCGGCCCCGGGCCGGACGGCCGCCGCCCCCTGATCGCGGCCTACTCCCCCCTCCGCACCCAGGGGAGGACCTGGTGTAATCGTCTGTGGGGCGCGGGTGCCACCGGCATGCGCGCCCTCGGACGAACGGGGAGAACAATGGACGAGGGGAAGGCGCGGGAGCCCGGGCCCAAGCCGCAGTGGTGGAGCCGTCGGCGCCGCGATCCCGCTGACTGGCCCCTGCCGGAACCGGCAGCTCCGGCAGCTCCGCCGGTTCCGCACCCGGATGCCGCCACCGGCCCTGAGCACGGCGGTGCCCCCGCCCCCCTGCACGCGCCCGACCCGTACGGCACCCCGCCCTACGGACGGCCCGGGCCCTGGGCGCCCGCGCCGCCCGTGCAGCGGCCCGTGGTGACCCCGGCGCACGGCACGCAGGTGCCGCCCGAGCCCTCGGCGTACCCGCCGGCCGGGCCCGCCCCGGTCCCGCAGGGGCCGTGGCAGTACGACCCGTGGGCGGCGGCAGCCGCGCGCGGGCCGCGGGAGAAGGCGGCCACCTCGCTGACGCGGGGCAGGATCCTGGCGGGCGCCGTGGCCGTGGCCCTGGTCGCCGGCGCCACCGGCGCCGGGATCGGGGTCTACCTGGAGCGGGACGGCGGGGTGTCCCGGGTGACGCTGCCCCAGGCGGCGCCCGGCAAGAGCGACCGCGCACCCGGCAGCATCGCGGGCATCGCCGCCCGCGCCCTGCCCGGCGTCGTGACGATCCATGTGCGCGGCGGCGGCGAGGGCGGCACGGGCACCGGCTTCGTGCTCGACGACAAGGGCCACATCCTCACCAACAACCACGTCGTCCAGCCCGCCGGCTCCGACGGCTCCATATCCGTCACGTTCAACGGCGGCCAGACCGCCAGGGCCACCCTCGTGGGCCGGGACGGCGGCTACGACCTGGCCGTCATCAAGGTCTCCGGGGTCTCCGGCCTCACCCCCTTGCCGCTCGGCAACTCCGACTCGGTGCGCGTCGGCGACTCCGTCGTCGCCATCGGCGCACCCTTCGACCTGGCGGGCACGGTCACCACCGGCATCATCAGCGCCAAGGAGCGGCCGATCACCGCGGGCGGCAAGAAGCAGGACGGCAGCGACATCAGCTACGTCGACGCCCTGCAGACCGACGCCCCGATCAACCCGGGCAACTCCGGCGGCCCCCTCATGGACTCCTCGGCCCGCGTCATCGGCATCAACAGCGCCATCCGCTCCGTCGGCGACTCCGGGGCCGGTGGCCAGGGCGGCAGCATCGGCCTGGGCTTCGCCATCCCGGTCAACCAGGCCAAGCGGGTCGCCGAGGAACTGATCAACACCGGCCGGGCCACCCATCCCGTCATCGGCGTCTCCCTCGACATGGGCTACGCGGGTGACGGCGCCCGGGTGAACACCGACACCGCCAGGACCCCGGCCGTGAGCCGCGGCGGGCCCGCCGACAAGGCGGGCATCCAGCCCAGGGACGTCATCAGGAAGGTGGACGGGGTGCCCGTCCACAGTGGCCAGGAGCTCATCGTCAAGATCCGTAGCCACCGTCCCGGTGACACGCTCACCCTCACGGTGGAGCGCGACGGCAAGGAGCGCACCGTACGGCTGACCCTGGGGTCGGCGAGCACCCGCTGAGCCTTCGCCGGGCGTTGGCCGAGGTGTCTCCCGCGGTGACCGCCCGGCCAGGTACCGTGATAGGTGGCCGGACCCTGGCCACCGACGCCCCAAGGAGCTGTGCAACGTGCTCGACATAGGACCCCTCGAGCTGGTCGCGCTCGTCGTCCTCGCCGTGCTCATCTTCGGCCCCGACAAGCTGCCGAAGGTGATCCAGGATGTGTCGCGCACGCTGCGCAAGATCCGGCAGTTCTCCGAGAGCGCCAAGGAGGACATCCGCTCCGAGCTCGGACCCGAGTTCAAGGACTTCGAGTTCGAGGACCTCAACCCCAAGACCTTCGTCCGCAAGCACGTGCTGGACAAGGACGAGCTGGGGCTGAAGGAGATCCGCAACGGCTTCGACTTCACGTCCGAGATGGCCGAGGTCACCGACGCGGTGCACGGCCGTCCGGCCGACCCGGCGGCGCCCGCCCCGTCGGCGTCCGCCGGTTCCGGTACCCCCGACCTGCTGAAAAAGCGGGAGAACCCGCAGTCCGGCGGCCATCCGCCGTTCGACGCCGACGCCACCTGAGCCCGCGTATGCGGGGCCCCATTGACGGGGGTGGCTATCCTCCCTTTGTTTGGGGTGTGTCGCCCGCGGGGCGGACGCGCCCAGAACAAAGGGGCTACGAGGAGGCGCCGCACAGATGGAGACGACGAGTCGGGTAGGGGCGCAGGGGGTCGGTACGTCCGACGATTCCGCCGTGGACGGGCAGGGAGTGCCACAGGGCGGTCCCGGCACCCGGCGCTCGGTCGACGGCTACCTTCTGGCGTCGTTCCCCTGGTACGGCCTGGACGAGGCCTACACCGGGCCGCGCTGGCTGATGCAGGTCGGCGCCGCGGCCGACGGCACCGTGGAGCACGGGGCCACGGGCCACGGCGCGGAGCCCTCGCTGCGGATGGGGCGCGTCGAGCACGACACGGGCACGCAGCGCTTCGCGGTCGTGGTGACCGTGGCCAGCCGCCCGGTGCGGCGCAGCGCGGACGGTACGGGCGTGCTGGAGGCCACCTCGGTCTCCTCGGCCGCCTGGCTCGCCGGCTCGGGCCTGCTGGCCTGCACCTGGCCCGCGCAGATGGAGCGCGCCCTGCGCCAGGACTGGCTGGACCAGCAGACGGCCCTCGCCTGGGAACTGGCGGACCGGCTGGACGAGGCGCCCTGGTCGACGCTGTCGCTGCCGGTGGACGGCGTGCCGACCGACTTCCGCTACCGCGAGTCCGAGTACGGCTGGGTCCTGGCCGGCTCGGCCGAGGGCGGCGTCCACGTGGGCGCGTACGGCCGGGGCATGAGCGCGTACGGGATGGGCTTCTCCGTGATCAAGGACATCACGACGTACGAGCACTGAGCGGTAAGGGGCGGCCTCCAAGGAGGCCGCCCCTTACCCAGCGGGTCTCGCGCGGGTGATCAGAACTTGTTGCGCGGGGTGATGCCCAGCGACATGCCGGACAGGCCGCGCTGGCGGCCGCCGAGCTTGCCGGCGATGGCCCGCAGCGCGCTGCCGGCCGGGGAGTCCGGGTCGGTCAGGACGACGGGCTTGCCCTCGTCGCCGCCCTCGCGCAGGCGGACGTCGATGGGGATCGAGCCCAGCACCGGAACGTTCGCGCCCGTGGTGCGCGTCAGGCCCTCGGCGACCTTCTGGCCGCCGCCCGTGCCGAAGACGTCGACCATCTCGTCGCAGTGCGGGCACGGCAGCCCGGACATGTTCTCCACGACACCGACGATCTTCTGGTGGGTCTGCACGGCGATCGACCCCGCCCGCTCGGCGACCTCGGCGGCGGCCTGCTGAGGGGTCGTCACCACCAGGATCTCGGCGTTGGGCACCAGCTGGGCCACGGAGATGGCGATGTCACCGGTGCCCGGCGGCAGGTCCAGCAGCAGGACGTCCAGGTCGCCCCAGTACACGTCCGCGAGGAACTGCTGCAGCGCGCGGTGGAGCATCGGGCCACGCCAGACCACGGGGGCGTTGCCCGGGGTGAACATCCCGATGGAGATCACCTTCACACCATTGGCCGAAGGCGGCATGATCATGTTCTCGACCTGGGTGGGACGGCCGTCCGCACCCAGCATGCGGGGCACCGAGTGGCCGTAGATGTCGGCGTCGACGACGCCGACCTTCAGGCCGTCGGCCGCCATGGCCGCCGCCAGGTTGACCGTCACCGAGGACTTGCCGACGCCGCCCTTGCCGGAGGCGACGGCGTACACGCGCGTCAGCGAACCCGGCTTGGCGAAGGGCACCTCGCGCTCGGCCTGGCCGCCGCGCAGCGAGGCCGCCAGCTCGCGCCGCTGCTCGTCGCTCATCACGTCGAGCTCGACGCTGACGCCCGTGACGCCCGCGACGCGGGAGACCGCCTCGCTCACCCGGCTGATGATCGTCTCCCGCATGGGGCAGCCGGAGACCGTCAGGTAGACCGCTACCGCGACCGAACCGTCCGCCGCGATCTCCACCGATTTGACCATCCCGAGGTCGGTGATGGGTCGCTGGATCTCGGGGTCGTTCACCGTCGCGAGCGCGGCGCGGACCGCGTCCTCGCTCGGAGACGTTCCGTTCACATCGGTAGCCATAGGGACGATGGTACGGCGCATGAGGGGGCCTCCGGAAAGGCCGGTCAACGGTCGCGTTCCTCACTCTCCTCCGGGAATACCCGGCGCTGTTCCAGCTCCTTGACCAGGTCCTGGAACTCCGAGCGGATCCAGTCGCGGGTGGCCACCTCGCCCAGGCCCATGCGCAGTGCCGCGATCTCCCGCGTCAGGTACTCCGTGTCCGCGATGGACCGCTCGTTCTGCTTGCGGTCCTGCTCGAGGTTGACCCGGTCGCGGTCGTCCTGCCGGTTCTGCGCGAGCAGGATCAGCGGCGCGGCGTAGGAGGCCTGCAGCGACAGCATCAGGGTCAGGAAGATGAACGGGTACGAGTCCCACCGCAGGCGCTCGGGCGCCGAGGTGTTCCACACCACCCACAGGATGATGACGACCGTCATCCAGACGATGAACCGCCCGGTGCCCAGGAACCGCGCGATCCGCTCCGAGGTCCGCCCGAACGCCTCCGGGTCGTACTCCGGCAGCCAGGCGCGCCGGCGCACCAGGGGCAGGTCCAGCCGGACCCGGGGCGGGTGCGGCCGCTCGTGCGCCGGCGCCCGCTCCCGCGGCTCGGCGCGGTCGGTGCGCTCAGCCCCGCCCATCGGCCACCTCCGGCAGATCGCTCATGCCGAGGGCGCCCTGCAGGAGCTCGGTCTCCCGCCAGTCGGCGGGCAGCAGATGGTCCAGCACGTCGTCGACGGTCACCGCGCCGAGCAGCGAGCCGCTGTCGTCCACGACGGGCGCGGCGACCATGTTGTACGTCGCCAGGTAGCTGGTCACGGCCGGCAGCGGGGTGTCCGGCGGCAGCGGGCGCAGATCGGTGTCGGTGATCGAGCCGACGAGCGCGAAGGGCGGGTCGCGCAGCAGCCGCTGGAAGTGGACGGTGCCCAGGTACTTGCCGGTGGGGGTCTCGTCCGGCGGCCGGCAGACGTAGACCTGTGCGGCGAGCGCGGGGGACAGGTCGGGGTTGCGGACCCGGGCGAGGGCGTCGGCGACGGTCGCGTCCGGGCGCAGCACGATCGGCTCGGTGGTCATCAGGCCGCCGGCCGTGTGCTCCTCGTAGGCCAGGAGCCGGCGCACGTCCGCCGCGTCGTCCGGCTGCATGAGGGTCAGCAGCCGCTCCTTCTCCTCCTCGGGCAGTTCGGAGAGGAGGTCGGCAGCGTCGTCGGGGTCCATGGCCTCCAGCACGTCGGCGGCCCGTTCCTCCTTGAGCTTGCCGAGGATCTCGATCTGGTCGTCCTCCGGCAGCTCCTCCAGGACGTCCGCGAGCCGGTCGTCGTCCAGGGCGGCCGCGACCTCGGCACGCCGCTTGGGGGAGAGGTGGTGCAGGACGTTGGCGAGGTCGGCGGGGCGCAGCCGCTCGAAGGTCGCCAGGAGGTTCTCGGCGCCCTGGCCGTGCTCCTCCAGGGAGAAGCCGGTGACCGCCGACCACTCGACCGTCAGCGTCTCGCCCTTGCGGCGCAGGGCGCCGCCCTTGCCCCGGCGCACGAAGACCTTGTCGATCTCCCAGTCGCGGCGGGCCGGCAGCTGGGTGATCGACACGTCGAGGACGGTGACGTCCTCGTCCGTGCCGACGAGCCGGACCCTGCGGTCGAGCAGCTCGCCGAGGACCAGCGTCTCCGTCGGCCGCTGTTCGAAGCGCCGCATGTTGACCACGCCGGTGGTGATGACCTGGCCCGACTCCACGCCGGTGACCCGGGTCATGGGGATGAAGACCCGTCGGCGGCTGACGACCTCCACCACGAGCCCCAGGACGCGCGGCGGCCGGCCGCCGACGCGGAGCATCGCCACGACGTCGCGCAACCTGCCCACCTGGTCGCCGTTGGGGTCGAAGACGGCCACGCCCGCGAGGTGCGAGACGAACACCCGGTGGGCGCCTGCTGCCATGCCGCGCACCTCCTCGCGTCCCGGGTGTCCGATTCAGGCTAACGTGACCGGCTTCGCCGGGCGCGGGAGAGGCGGCCGTACGGACTCTTGGTACGACCTGTACGGACTCCCGGCTTCCGCTCCCGGGCGGCACGGGTACGCTGCCGCCGTACCCCACCGGTAACAGGAGGCAAGAGCGAGGTGCGAACCCGGAACGCGGCTCTCGTGGGGGCGCTGTGCGTCGGCCTGTCCGCGGCGCTCACGGCCTGCGGCGGTGGCGAGGACCCCGACGCGGGGACCAACGGCGTGGGCAAGCTCGAGCCCACCGTCATCCAGGACAAGGCCCGCGCCGCCGCGCGCGGCGCGGAGACCGTCCACCTGTCCGGAAACGTCGTCAGCCAGGGACGGACGTACCGCCTCGACATGCGGCTGAAGAAGAACGGCGGCACGGGGCGGGTCTCCTCCTCCGGCGACACCGCCTTCGAGCTGCTGCGGGTGGGCGACGCCCTGTACCTGAAGGCTCCGGCCGGCTTCTGGGCCAAGGGGGCCGCACCGTCGCCCTCGGCCAAGGCCGCGCCCACGGCCACGGCGGACGCGGCGGCGGCCGCGGGCAAGCTCGACGACAAGTACGTCAAGGTGCCCGCCGACGACCCCTCGTACCAGCAGCTCAAGGGCTTCACGGACAAGGACGTCCTGCTGGATGGGCTCATCGGCCTGCACGGCACGCTCGCCCGCGGCGAGCACGGCACGGTCGGCGGCGTCCGCACCATCCGCGTCACCGGCGCCAAGGGCGGCGGCGGCACGCTGGACGTCTCCCTCGTCGGCACGCCCTACCCCCTGCGCGTGCAGCGCGCCGGCGGCGCGGGCCAGCTGGAGCTGGACAGCTGGGGCAAGGACTTCGCCCTCGCCGTCCCGACGAAGGAACAGACCGTGGACTACGGCAAGCAGCTGCACATCCCCAGCGGGCGCTGACCGGGGCGGTACGCGCGTCAGCGGCCCTTGCGGCCCTTGCGCAGCAGCTTCGGGAGCGCTGCCGGCATCGGCAGGCGGGTCGTCGCCGGCGTGGACAGGGGCACCGCCGTCAGGGAGCCCGAGGGGAGGTCCACCGTGGTGCCGGACGGCGCCAGGCGCAGCACCCGGCACTCCCGCGCCCAGCGTTCCTCGAGCCGCTCGGCGTCCGGCGCGTTCAGGCGCTTGCCCTTGAGCTCGGCCACGGCGGCCGTCCATGCCTCGCCGCGGGCCGGGAGCTCGCTGACGGTCGCGGTCCAGGTCACGAGCCGGCCGCCCTTGTCCTTGCTGCGGACGGTGACGGTGGCCGTGGCGCCGTCCGTGAGGGCGAGGGCGTCCACGGGCTGCTCGCCGGGCCCGCCGACGATGTGGGCGGCGCCGTCGTGCCAGACGTGCCACAGCGCGCGGCTCGGCCCGGCCGGGCCCTGCACCCAGATGAGACCGGACTTCTTCGTGGCCTCTTCGATCAGTGCCTGCGTCATCGTCATGGCCTTACCTTAAGCGCCCGGCCCCGATCACCCAGCGGCATGCCTGGGCCTACGCTGGGGGCGTGAGTGCTGCCCGTACGCGCCGTGAGGCGATACCGACCGCCCCGGCCGCGCAGGTTCGCGCGGCAGCTCCGGCAGGCCCTTGCGCGCCTGCTGTTTCTCCCGCGTCCGTCCGGACCGAGCTCGTTCTGCTCGGGACCGCCGTCGCGGCGGTCTCCCTGTCCGCACCGCTCATCGCCGCCACCGCCGCCCCCGCCCTGGCCATCGCCTTCTGGCGCAACGCCATGGCCGTCGGCGCGCTCACCCCGCTCGCCCTGTGGCGGCACCGCACCGAACTGCGCGGCATCGGACGCCGGGCGACGCTGCTGGCTGTCGCCGCGGGCGCGCTGCTGGCGCTGCACTTCGGCGTCTGGCTGCCGAGCCTGCACATGACCTCGGTCGCCTCCTCGACCGCGCTGGTCACCACCACCCCCATCTGGACCACCCTGCTGCTGCGACTTCGCGGCCACCGCCCGCCGCCGCTGGTCTGGGCGGGCACCGGGCTCGCCTTCCTCGGCGTGGTGATCCTGACGGGCGTCGACCTCTCGCTGTCCCCCCGCGCCCTCGCCGGGGACGCCCTCGCCCTCGCGGGCGGCATGGCGGCGGCCGGGTACGTCCTGCTGGGCGCGGAGGTCAGGCGGACGGTGAGCACCATCGCCTACTCCTACGTCTGCTACGCGACCACCACCGTGCTGCTCCTGGCGACCTGCCTGCTGACGGGCACCACCCTCGGCGGTTACAGCGGGGAGACCTGGCTGAAGCTGGCCTTGCTCACGCTCACCGCGCAGCTGCTGGGTCACTCGCTGATCAACAGGGTGGTCAAGGGCCTCGGCCCCTCCGTCACCTCCACCGCGATCCTGCTGGAGACCCCCGGCGCGGCGCTGATCGCGGCGCTGTGGCTGGGGCAGCTGCCGCCGGCCGCGGCGTACCCCGCGCTTGCCGTGATCATGGCGGGCCTGGTGCTGGTGATCATGGGAGACCGGCGGCGGGCGCCCGTCCCTCCGGATGCCGGGGTCTGATCCCCTAGAGCCAGCCGTTCCGCTTGAAGCCCCGGTGGATCGTCACACAGATCGCGACCGTGACGGCCATGACCGCCGGATAGCCGTACTTCCAGTGCAGCTCCGGCATGTGGTCGAAGTTCATGCCGTAGATCCCGGCGATCATCGTCGGGACGGCGAAGATGGCCGCCCATGAGGTGATCTTGCGCATGTCCTCGTTCTGGGCGACGGACGCCTGCGCGAGGTTGGCCTGGAGGATGGAGTTGAGCAGGTCGTCGAAGGAGACCACCTGCTCGTGCACGCGCGCGAGGTGGTCGGCGACGTCGCGGAAGTACTTCTGGATGTCCGGCTCGATCAGCCGCATCGGTCGCTCGCTCAGCAGCTGCATCGGCCGCATCAGCGGGGTGACCGCCCGCTTGAACTCCAGGACTTCGCGCTTGAGCTGGTAGATGCGACCGGCGTCGCCGCCCCGCCGGCTGCCCTTGCCGGGGTCGGAGAAGACATCGATCTCCACCTCGTCGATGTCGTCCTGCACGGCGTCGGCCACGGCTATGTAGCCGTCGACCACCTGGTCGGCGATCGCGTGCAGGACGGCCGAGGGGCCCTTGGCGAGCAGCTGGGGGTCGTCCTGGAGCCGGTGGCGCAGCGCCCGCAGCGAGCCCTGGCCGCCGTGCCGGACGGTGATGATGAAGTCCCGGCCGGTGAAGCACATCACCTCGCCGGTCTCCACCACCTCGCTGGTGGCGGTGAGTTCGGCGTGCTCCACATAGTGGATGGTCTTGAAGACGGTGAAGAGCGTGTCGTCGTACCGCTCGAGCTTGGGCCGCTGGTGGGCGTGGACCGCGTCCTCCACCGCCAGCGGGTGCAGCCCGAACTCCCGCGCGATACCGGCGAACTCGTGCTCCGCGGGCTCGTGCAGCCCGATCCACGCGAAGCCGCCCTCGGCGCGCACCCGGCGCATGGCCTCCGCCGGGGCGACATGGTCGCTCACGCGCTTGCCGTCGCGGTAGACGGCACAGTCCACGACGGCGCTGCTGGCGGACGGGTCACGGGTGGCGTCGTAGCCGCCGCCCTGGACGGGCACCCGGCGCAGGGCGGGGCGGACCGCGGCACGCAGGTCACGGATCATCGACATGGCTGGCTCCTTCACGGGCCGGCCGCCAGCCGGTGACGCGGGGCGCAACGCTTCCTGAAACGTAGACGTGGTGGCCCCGAGGGGGCCGGCGTGCTGGTACGTCCGCAAATCGGGCGGCGCTTCGCGCGGCGCGTACAACTGACGGCAGTTCGCGGAGAACTTCGCAGAGAACACGGAACAAAGCGAGAGGCAGGCGCTCTTCCGCCAAATGCTGCGGGCGAGGAAGGACTTCCGGGACGACGCCGGCGGGAAGGCCGGGCTCGGAAGGCTTCAGATCACAAGGTGACGCGCGTCCGGAGCGGGAAGACGGGAGAACTGTCGGTACTGCACGGTCGACTAGGATCCACCGCAGCCCCACCTCCTCCGGCCGGTCCCCGCTGAGGGACGAACGTAACGCCTTGACCAGAGGTCGAGGCAAGGCAAGGCTAGCAGGAGTGCGAAGCGTCAAGGCCCCCCTTTGCCTGTTCGATACGCGTTCTATGCTCACTGCATGTCAGACGTTCTCGCACTCGTCGAGGCCCGGCTGGTGATGGCCCTGGGTGAACCGGACGCCCGCGCCGCGGTGACCTTCCTGGGCACGGACCGCGTCGAAGTCCTGCGTTTCCATGCCGCCGACGACGGCGGGGACGTCGTCCGCTACGCCACGCTCGGCATGTCCGCCCAGCCGATGACCGACCCCATGGCCGCCGTCGCCGACCCCTTGCGCGGCCCGCGCGCCGAGCTGCTGCTGTCGGTCCGCGCCGGCCGCGCCGACACCGACCAGGTGCTCCGCCCGCTGGCCGTGCTCGCCGCGTCCCCGCAGGTGGAGGGCGTCGTCGTGGCACCGGGCGCCTCGCTCGACACCGGTGAGCCGCTGTGGCCGGGCGCGCCGTTCACCTCCGTGCTCGTCGCCGAGCCCGGCGGCATCGTCGAGGACCTGGAGCTGGCGGAGCCGATGGATCCCGTCCGCTTCCTGCCCCTGCTGCCGATGACCGCCAACGAGGCCGCCTGGAAGCGCGTGCAGGGCGCGGCCGCGCTGCGGGAGCGCTGGCTGCGGCACGGCACGGACCTGCGTGACCCGCTGCGGGCCGGCGTACCGCTGGGCTGATCACCCGCGCGGCCGGTGGTGCGGGGAAGGCCGGAACGGTGTGGCGGTGTCGACTCCGGACGGGTGATCGTCCTTGACGGGAGGGCGGCCCGGTAGGACCGTTGGAGGCTATGAGGGGCGAACCCAGTTGCCCGAAGTGCGGTGGCCGGGTGCGAGCGCCCGGTCTCTTCGCCGACTCCTGGCAGTGCGCCGTGCACGGCACCGTGCACCCTCTGCAGCCGGTCGTCCCGCCCAGTGTCGAAGCGCTGGCCGTCGCGGTCCGCCGGGCCCGCGTGCCGGTCTGGATGCCCTGGCCGCTGCCTGTCGGCTGGCTCTTCACCGGCGTGGTCTGCGCGGGCGACGACCGCAGCGGCGGCCGGGCGACCACCGTCGCCTGCTCGGGGCCGAGCCCGCTCGGCGGCCCCGGTGAGCTGCTGCTCGTCGCCGAAGAGCTCGGCGTCGGCCTCGGCGCGCGCTACGCCGGCATCGACGGCCCCGACCCCGGCCCCTACCTGCGCGTGGACCGCTCGCCGCACGCCAAGGTGCACGCGGCCGGGCGCCCGACCCCCCTGTGGCACGTGGACAACGCGCCCGCCGACCGGGCCGTCTTCGCGGGCGAGGCCCGCGGGCTGTGGCTGTGGGCCATCGTCTGGCCGGAGCGCTCGGGCCTGCTGCTGTACGACGAGCTGGTCCTCACCGACCTGCGCGACGCCGGCGCCGAGGTGGACCTGGTGCCCTGCGGCGCCCTGTCGCCGCGCATCCTCGCCCCCTGAGCCACAAGGCGGCGACGGCCTCGGGGCGACGGTGATCGTTCGAACGACGGTTATCCTGAAGCGGTCCTGCCCGTTCCACCCGCCGTTGGGAGCCGTGTCGTCGTGCGCATCGACCTGCACACCCACTCCACGGCCTCGGACGGTACGGACACCCCCGCCGAGCTGGTCCGCAACGCGGCCGCCGCCGGGCTGGACGTCGTCGCCCTGACCGACCACGACGGGGTCGGCGGTCATGCCGAGGCCATCGCGGCCCTCCCCGCCGGGCTGACCCTGGTGACCGGAGCCGAGCTCTCGTGCCGGCTGAACGGCCCGGACGGCATGAGCCTGCACATGCTGGCCTACCTCTTCGACCCCGCGGAGCCGGTGTTCGCGCGCGAGCGCGAGCTGGTCCGCGACGACCGCGAACCCCGCGCCCGGACCATGGTCGCCAAGCTCAACGAGCTCGGCGTGCCCGTCTCGTGGGAGCGCGTCGCACAGCTCGCCGCCGGCGGCGCCGTGGGCCGGCCGCACGTGGCCAGCGCCATGGTCGAGCTCGGTGTGATCGACACGGTCTCCGACGCCTTCACCCCGCAGTGGCTCGCCGGGGGCGGCCGCGCGTACGCCGAGAAGCACGAACTGGACCCCTTCGAGGCGGTCCGCCTGGTCAAGGCCGCCGGCGGCGTCACCGTCCTGGCGCACCCGATGGCACGGGGGCGTGGTCACTGCGTGCCCGAGAGCGCGATAGCCGAGCTGGCCACCGCCGGACTGGACGGCATCGAGGTGGACCACATGGACCACGACGCCCCCACCCGGGCCCGGCTGCGCGGCCTCGCCGCCGAGCTCGGCCTGCTGACCACCGGCTCCAGCGACTACCACGGCAGCCGCAAGACCTGCCGCCTGGGCGAGTTCACGACCGACCCGGAAATCTACGGCGAGATCACCCGCCGCGCGACGGGCGCGTTCCCCGTCCCGGGCGCCGGCGGCTGACCGCCCCCTCACCCCCTGCCCGTACGGACGTCTTCGTACGGGTGACGGTGTGCGTACCCCCTCATCGCCGTTCCCGCGCACCGCGCGTGGCCGGCCGTACGAGCCCGTCCCCACCCTCCGCTACCCCCGCTACCCCGCTTCCTTCGTTTCGCTCCTGCTCGCACCACTCCCGCAAGGCCCTCACTGTGTTCGACATCGCTGTCTTCGGCTCCCTCTTCCTCACCCTGTTCGTGATCATGGACCCGCCCGGCATCACGCCGATCTTCCTGGCCCTCACCGCGGGCCGCCCCGCCAAGGTCCAGCGACGCATGGCCTGGCAGGCGGCCGTGGTCGCCTTCGGGGTGATCACCGTCTTCGGCATCTGCGGCCAGCAGATCCTGGACTACCTGCACATCACGACGCCGGCGCTGATGATCGCGGGCGGTCTGCTCCTGCTGCTCATCGCCCTGGACCTGCTCACCGGCAAGTCGGAGGAGCCGACGCAGACGAAGGACGTCAACGTCGCTCTCGTGCCGCTGGGCATGCCGCTGCTGGCGGGGCCCGGTGCGATCGTCTCCGTGATCCTGGCCGTCCAGCACGCCGACTCCGTCGCCTCCCAGGTCTCGGTCTGGTGCGCGATCGCCGCCATCCACCTCGTGCTGTGGCTGGTCATGCGCAACTCGCTGCACATCATCCGGGTGATCAAGGACGGTGGCGTGGTGCTGGTGACACGGCTCGCGGGCATGATGCTCTCGGCGCTCGCCGTGCAGCAGATCATCAACGGCATCACGCAGGTGATCGAGGCCCACTGAGCCGGGCGCGAAAAGAACACCCCCGTACGGTGGTCCGTACGGGGGTGTTCTGTCTGTGGGTCACGCGACGGGCGTTACCGGACCGCTGATTCGGCCGGGCGGATGTAGATGCGCTGGCCGATCGAGGCGGCCTGCTGCACGATCCGGTTGACGGAGGCGGCGTCCACGACGGTGCTGTCGACGGCCGTACCGTCGACGTCGTCCAGGCGCATGATCTCGAAGCGCAAGGCTTCTCCCTTCGTCTGATCCTCCTGAGGAGAACTATGAACAGTGACGCGCGCGGCGACAGTGCTGCGCGCGTTCATACGTGTCCAACGAGGTGACCGCTGCAAACATTCCCTACGCTAAAGAAATTTTTAACATGGCTAACCACTGACTGCTGGTGAGATCTGCATGAACGACCCGAACCACCCGCCCGGCAGCACCCGCCGGGTGGACCTCACCGACCTCGCCGCCGGCATCGAACGCACCAATGAGCTGCTCACCCGGGTGCTCGCCGAGGTCGCGACGACCCCCTCCACCCACGCGATCTTCGTCGACGCAGGCTACGTCTACGCCGCCGCGGGCCGCCTCGTCGCCGGCACCGAGGACCGGCGGGCCTTCACGCTCGACGCCGAAGGGCTGATCGAGGCCTTCATCGACAAGGCCCGCACGATCTTCCCCGACAGCCGCCTGCTGCGCGTCTACTGGTACGACGGCGCCCGCCGCCGCATCCACACCACCGAACAACAGAGCATCGCCGAGCTCCCCGACGTCAAGGTCCGCCTCGGCAACCTCAACGCCAACAACCAGCAGAAGGGCGTCGACTCCCTCATCCGCACCGACCTCGAATCCCTCGCCCGCCACCGCGCGATCAGCGACGCGGTCCTCATCGGCGGCGACGAGGACCTCGTCTCGGCGGTCGAGGCGGCCCAGGGCTACGGCGCCCGCGTCCACCTGTGGGGCATCGAGGCCATCGGCGGCCGCAACCAGGCCGAACCACTGCTGTGGGAGGTCGACAGCCAGCGCACCTTCGACCTCGAGTTCTGCCGCCCCTACGTCACGCGGCGCAGCAGCTACGAACCCTTCGGCGAGACCCCCGAACAGCCCGGCCCCGCCCCCTCCCGCGCCGACGTGCGCTTCGTCGGCGCCCAGGTGGCGGCGCAGTGGCTGGGCTCGCGCGGCCGGGCCTCGCTCGCCGAGCTGCTGCCCGGGCACCCGTACCTGCCCGGCACCGTCGACCAGGAACTGCTCGTCGAGGCCGAGGCACTGCTGGGGCTGTCCCTGCGCGGCCACGCGGACCTGCGCCGCGCGCTGCGGGACGGCTTCTGGGACCACCTGAGCACCCAGTACTGACGCGGGCGGCGCCGACCGGGTTGTACGCGCCACGAACCCGGCGCGCCCCGCGCGCGCCGGAATGCGCGGGCGGGACACGAGTGAAACCCTGGCAGGGGGTGGGTCGCGGCGTGGCCGGACGACCCCGGCGGACCGGCGCGACCTCCCGCGGGAACCACGGCACTGAGGAACAGAAACGAGGCGATCGGCCATGTCGGCCTCCGACGGCGCAGGGCTGGGGCAGCCCTGCTGGGTGAGCCTGCTGACCGCGGACCTCGCCTCCGCGCAGGACTTCTACGGCGCGGTGCTCGGCTGGAGCTTCCGCCCCGGCTCCCTGGGCGAGGGCTTCGCCGTGGCGATCTCCGACGGCAAACCCGTCGCCGGACTGAGCGACATCGTCAGCCGCATGGGCCTGTCCGCGTCCTGGACCTCCTACTTCGCCGTCGCCGACGCCGACACGGTGGCCTCACGGGTCCGCGAGCGCGGCGGCACCGTCGCGGTCGGCCCCCTCGCGGTCGGCCGCGGCCGTGTCGTACTGGCCGCGGACCCCGCCGGAGCCGTCTTCGGCTTCTGGGAGGGAACGCACCTGCCGGGCTGGCGCATCGGTGCGGGCGCCGCGCCCGCGTGGCTGGAGCTGCGCACCCGCGACGCCTTCGCCGCGGCCATGTTCTACGGCGAGATCTTCGACTGGGCCGTGGACCGGCCGCACCGCATCGAGGTCCGCTACGAGGACGACGCGGTGACGGTCCGCGCCGGCGAGCACACGGTGGCCTGCCTGCGCGGCGGGGCCATCGAGGCCGACCCCGACCCGCGCATCCGGCCGCGCTGGCACGTGTTCTTCCGCGTCGAGGACGTCGAGAAGGCCGTGGAGGCCGCCCTGGCCAACGGTGGCGCGGTCGTCTCCGAACCCTCCCACTCCCGCGTGGGCCGCGAGGCGACCCTGCGCGACCGCGAAGGCGCCCTCTTCACGGTCACCGTCAAGACCAGCTGCTAGCCGCCCTCAGACCGTCGCCCAGAAGTCGACGAGCGCCTCGGCCGTCGCGGCCGGCCGCTCGGCGTTGGGGGAGTGCCCCGCGCCCTGGACGACCGTCCGCCGCGCCGACAGCTCCTTCGCCATCGTGTCGATCTCCGGCACCGGCCAGGCGTAGTCCAGCGCCCCGGAGACCACGTGCTTGGGCAGCGGAACCCGCGCCAGCTCGGCGGTACGGTCCGGCTCGACGGTCAACTGGCGCCCTGTCGCGATCAGTTGCTCGGGCACGGTGCCCAGCCAGCGGCGGTGCAGGAACTCCGCGAGCGCCGGGGGAGTGTCGACGGCGTCCGCGCTCTCCGCGTCCTCCCGCCGCATCTCCTGCCAGACGCTCTCCATGTCCAGCACGCCGAGGGCGTGGATCAGACGCCGCGTACGGGCCTGCTGCGACGCGGAGATCGGGCCGGGGCCGCTGCTCATCACCGTCAGGGAGCGGAACGGCGAGGCGTCGGCGAGCACCGCGGCCCGTGCGATCAGCCCGCCCAGCGAGTGCCCGAGCAGATGCACGCCGCCGTCGCCGGCCACGGCGGCCGCCTGCGCGAGGACGTCGAGCGCCAACTCCGCCTGCCCGTAGGCGCTCTCGTCCCGCGGCCCCGGGCTCTCGTGCTGCCCCCGCCCGTCCACGGCCACGACCCGGTACCCGGCCGCCGCCAGCGGCTCCAGCAGCGCGACGAAGTCCTCCTTGCTGCCCGTGAAGCCCGGTACCAGCAGCGCCGTGCCGCGCGGCGGCGCCGTCGGCCGGGCGTCGTGCACGGCGAACTCGCCGCGTTCGGTGGTGAGGCGGTACGCGCGTGCGCACGCGGGCAAGGTGAGGAAGGGCGGCCTGCTCATGGCACGAGGCTAACGCGACGCCCGTTCGCCGAGAGGCGCCCGGGTACGCCGACGGCCGGTCACCCCGTGCGGGATGACCGGCCGTCGGTCGGTGCGGTGCCTCGCTTACGCCTCGGCCTTCTTGACCGTGCGGGTGCGCTTGGGCTTGGCCTCGGCCTCCGCCGCCGGGGCGGTGGCGGCCTTGGCGCGGGTGCGCTTCGGCTTCGCCTCGGGCTCACCCTCGGCCACCGGTGCGGCGGCCTTCTTGGCGGTACGGGTCCGCTTCGGCTTCTCCTCGGCAACCTCGGCCGTATCGACGGCCTTCTTGGCGCGAGTCCGCTTGGGCTTCACCTCGGTGACCTCGGCCACCTCGGTCTCGACCGGTGCGGCGGCCTTCTTGACCACCCGGGTGCGCTTGGGCTTGGCCTCGGCGACCTCGGTGTCCACCGGTGCGGCGGCGGCCTTGGTCGTGCGGGTGCGCTTGGGCTTCACCTCGGTGGCCTCGGCCACCTCGGTCTCGACCGGTGCGGCGGCCTTCTTGGCCACGCGGGTGCGCTTCGGCTTGGCCTCGGCGGTTTCCGCGGTGTCGACGGCGGCCACGGCCTCGGGGGCTGCGGCGGCCTTCTTGACGGTGCGGGTGCGCTTCGGCTTGGCCTCGGCCTCGGGGGCCGCCTCGGCCGTCTCGACGGCCTTCTTGGCGCGGGTCCGCTTGGGCTTCACCTCGGCGGCGGCCTCGGCGACCTCGGTCTCGACCGGTGCGGCGGCCTTCTTGGCCACGCGGGTGCGCTTGGGCTTGGCCTCGGCGGTTTCCGCGGTGTCGACGGCGGCCACGGCCTCGGGGGCTGCGGCGGCCTTCTTGACGGTGCGGGTGCGCTTCGGCTTGGCCTCGGCCTCGGGGGCCGCCTCGGCCGTCTCCACGGCCTTCTTCGCGGTACGGGTCCGCTTCGGCTTCGCCTCCACGACCTCCGCGACCTCCACGGGCTCCGCCACGGCGACCGTCTCGACGACGGCCACGGGCGCCGGCTGGGCAGCCGGCTCCGCCGCGCGGGCGGCCGGCACGGACGCGGTGGGCTCGAGGACCTCGGTGGCCGTCACGGCGGCCGCCTGTGCCGCGCCCCGGGTGCGGCGGCGGCGCGGGCGGGCCGGAGCCTCCGGCGCGTCGGCCGGGGCGGCCGGCGACTGCTCCGCCACGGGCGTCACGGCGACGGCCGGGGCCGTGCCCGCACCGCCACGCGTACGGCGACGGCGACGCGGCCGGGCCGGCGTCTCCGGAGCGCCACCGGCCACGGGTGCGGCCTGCTCGCCGGAGCCGGCGACCGCGGTGCCCTCGGCGGACACCGGCGCGCCGTTGCGCGTACGGCGGCGCTGGCGCGGGGTGCGCGCCGGGCGCTCCTCCTGCACGCGGTCACGGTCACGGTCGCGCCCACGGCCGTCACGGCCGCGGCCACCACGGCCGCCCGGCTCGCCGAGGTCCTCCAGGACCTCCGCGTCGAGCCCGGCCAGGGTCCGCTCGGCACGGGGCAGGATGCCCTTCGTGCCGGCCGGGATGCCCAGCGCCTCGTACAGGTGGGGGGACGTGGAGTACGTCTCCTCCGGCTCGTCGAACGGCAGCTCGAGCGCCTTGTTGATGAGCTTCCAGCGCGGGATGTCGTCCCAGTCGACCAGCGTGACGGCCGTACCCGACTTGCCCGCGCGGCCGGTGCGGCCGATGCGGTGCAGGTAGGTCTTCTCGTCCTCGGGCGTCTGGTAGTTGATGACGTGCGTGACGTCGTCCACGTCGATGCCGCGGGCGGCGACGTCCGTGCAGACCAGGACGTCGACCTTGCCGTTGCGGAAGGCGCGCAGCGCCTGCTCGCGGGCGCCCTGGCCGAGGTCGCCGTGGACCGCGCCGGCGGCGAAGCCGCGACGGGTGAGCTGCTCGGAGATGTCGGCGGCCGTCCGCTTCGTACGGCAGAAGATCATCGCGCGGTTGCGGCCCTCCGCCTGCAGGATGCGGGAGACCATCTCCGGCTTGTCCATGTTGTGGGCGCGGAAGATGTGCTGGGCGATGTTGGCGTGGGTCTGGCCCTCGTCGTCCGGCGAGGTGGCGCGGATGTGCGTGGGCTGCGACATGTAGCGCCGCGCCAGCGAGATGACCGCGCCCGGCATGGTGGCCGAGAACAGCATGGTCTGGCGCTTGGCCGGCAGCATCGTGATGATGCGCTCGACGTCGGGCAGGAAGCCCAGGTCGAGCATCTCGTCGGCCTCGTCCAGGACGAGCGCCTTGATGTGCGCCAGGCTGAGCTTCTTCTGGCCGGCGAGGTCGAGCAGGCGGCCCGGGGTGCCGACGATCACGTCGACGCCCTTCTTGAGCGCCTCGACCTGCGGCTCGTAGGCGCGGCCGCCGTAGATGGCCTGGACGCGGACGTTACGGACCTTGCCGGCGGTGAGGAGGTCGTTGGTGACCTGCTGGCAGAGCTCACGCGTGGGGACCACGATGAGCGCCTGGGCGGCGTCGGTCAGCTGCTCGGGCTTCGCCCGGCCGGCCTCGACGTCCGCGGGGACCACGACCCGCTCCAGCAGGGGCAGGCCGAAGCCCAGCGTCTTGCCGGTGCCGGTCTTGGCCTGGCCGATGACGTCGGAGCCGGACAGGGCTACCGGAAGCGTCATCTCCTGAATGGGGAACGGATTCACGATGCCGACGGCTTCGAGCGCTTCGGCGGTTTCGGACAGAATCCCGAGGTCTCGGAAAGTGGACAGAATCTTGCCTCTTCTGTGAGACGCGGCACGAGCGGCGAAGGGGGTCGTACGAAGGGAACGTACGGACCGCGCCGGTACAGAGCCGGTTGCCAGGAGCATCCGGGTGGCGCGGGACCACTGCCTTCGCTCGAGCGCGCGTGCCGCGAGCGGATCCCTCCTGGTGTGCGTACGTCCCGTACGTACCGCGCGGAGGGCGGTCGGTTGTGTGGAAGCCGATCGGGCCACCGACCGGGCATCCGCTGCAGTCCTGAAGACAGGCCTCCAGAAGACACAGCATGAGTTCGGCCGGCCGAATACTCGGCTGGCCTATTAGCACTGTACCCCGGAAAGGCGCATGTGTGTCCGGACAATCCCGTGTCCGGATCAGGATGAACTGTCTGACCAGGGGGTTCGTCGTGTCGCGTGGCGGGCTATCGTTCGCTGCATGGAGACGTCCGACACGCCAGAGAACGCCAGCCCCGCCACCGGGGAGCACACCGGGATCGCCGCCCAGGACTGGGCCCACGCCTCCGCCGACCCGCAGTACCGCGCGGCCGTCGTCGACCTGCTCGGCGCCCTCGCCTACGGCGAGCTGGCCGCCTTCGAGCGGCTCGCCGAGGACGCCAAGCTGGCCCCCACGCTGGACGACAAGGCGGCCCTGGCCAAGATGGCCTCCGCCGAGTTCCAGCACTTCCAGCGGCTGCGGGACCGGCTGGAGGCCATCGACGCGCCGCCGACCGCCGCCATGGAGCCCTTCGCCGCCGCGCTGGACGAGTTCCACCGCCAGACCGCGCCCTCGGACTGGCTGGAGGGCCTGGTCAAGGCGTACGTGGGCGACTCGATCGCCAGTGACTTCTACCGCGAGGTCGCGGCGCGCCTGGACTCCGACACCCGCGCGCTGGTGCTGACCGTGCTCGACGACACCGGGCACGCCTCGTTCGCGGTCGAGAAGGTCCGCGCCGCGATCGAGGCCGAGCCGCGCGTGGGCGGCCGGCTCGCGCTGTGGGCGCGACGGCTGATGGGCGAGGCGCTCTCCCAGGCGCAGCGCGTGGTGGCCGACCGTGACGCGCTGTCGACGATGCTGGTGGGCGGTGTGGCCGACGGCTTCGACCTCGCGGAGGTCGGGAAGATGTTCTCCCGGATCACCGAGGCGCACACCAAGCGGATGGCCGCGCTGGGCCTGGCCGCCTGACGACCTCGCGGCACCGAGCGGTACCGCCGGTCCCCGGCGGGCCCTCGGTTCCCGGTGGGCCCGCCTCAAGCCGTGGCTGATCGGCGGGCCCGGCCGGCGGGGCGCAGCAGCAGCGAGAGCAGCGCGACGGCCACGCCGAGGGAGACGGCCAGCGTGGCGACGGCATGGCCCGGGCCCAGCACCGAGTGGGCCAGCAGCGCGCCGAACAGCGCGGCGACCGGGCCGGTGGCGAGGGTCAGGGGCCGGGAACGGAACTGTCCGAGGCGCGTGGGAAGCCAGCGCAGGGCTCCGTAGGAGACGGTGAGGCCGATGAGGATCGAGCCGAGCGCTTCCCAGAGGATCATGCTCATTCCCTCCCGTGAGGTGGCCGAGAAGCGGGGTGCAAATCGGTCGTAGCGGTCTTACCCCATGACCGTTGCGAGCAACCCTCGTCGCCGATCCCGGTGTCACCTACGACATTCACACACGAGTGGCCCCTACGACAACGGCGGGGCCCCGGTGAATTCCGCACCGGGGCCCCGCCGTTCATGTCCGGACCCGTCCGGACATGTCGCGATCATCGCGTGATCACATCGCGCCGAATCCGACCTTGCGGACGGTCGGCTCGCCGATCTCCACGTACGCCAGCCGGTCGGCCGGGACCAGCACCTTGCGGCCGCGGTCGTCCACCAGGCTCAGCAGCTGAGCCTTGCCGGCGAGGGCCTCGGCCACCGCGCGCTCTACATCCTCGGCAGCCAGCCCGCTCTCCAGAACGATCTCGCGGGGCGCGTGCTGCACGCCGATCTTGACCTCCACGGTCTGTCCCTCCGAAGGTGTGCGGTCCCCGTGGCGAAGCCCAGGGGAGGGGTGCGCGAACCATCCGCGCCGTACGTTCCACACATTAGCCCGGTACGGGGGCGAGCCGGGCCGCTGCCCGCACGCTCGCAGCGAACACGCGCCACCGCGCGCGGCAGGCGGGGCTCAGTGCTGTTCGGGCGCGACCTTGGGGAAGCCCGCGATGCCCCGCCACGCCAGCGACGTCAGCAGCTGGACCGCCGTCTCGCGCGGCACCGTGCTCTCGCTGGAGAGCCAGTAGCGGGCCACCACCTGGGAGACGCCGCCGAGGCCCACGGCCAGCAGCATGGCCTCGTCCTTGGACAGGCCGGTGTCCTCGGCGACCACGTCGCTGATCGCCTCGGCGCACTCCAGCGAGACGCGCTCGACACGCTCGCGCACGGCCGGCTCGTTGGTGAGGTCGGACTCGAAGACGAGGCGGAAGGCGCCGCCCTCGTCCTCCACATACGCGAAGTAGGCGTCCATCGTGGCCGCCACGCGCAGCTTGTTCTCGGAGGTGGACGCGAGCGCGGTGCGCACGGCCTGCAGGAGGTTCTCGCAGTGCTGGTCCAGCAGGGCCAGGTAGAGGTCGAGCTTGCCGGGGAAGTGCTGGTAGAGCACCGGCTTGCTGACGCCCGCGCGCTCGGCGATGTCGTCCATCGCCGCCGCGTGGTAGCCCTGGGCCACGAAGACCTCCTGGGCCGCGCCCAGGAGCTGGTTGCGTCGGGCTCGGCGCGGCAGGCGCGTGCCTCGCGGGCGCGCCTCGGTCTGCTCGATGGCTGTCACGCCGCCTCCCATGATTGTTCTGTGCACGGTGTGCACCGCGCCCGCCATCGTACTTTTGGGTAACCGGGCCGTGCGTGGTCGGAGCGGAGAATTTCACGGACCGGACGCTGTGGGAAGTCGACAAACGCCTCAATCCGTACACGACGCCCGGTCGGCGTCTCAGCGGTAGTCGTCCTCGTCCAGCTCCACCACCCGGGCCTGTTCGGCGCGGTCGGCCTCGTTGGCGTTGTCGGGGTGGATGTCGGACTCCGGGTCGTCGCGGCGCGGTGCGAGATCGGCGTGCTGCTCCGCGGCGTCGGCCTCGGGGGCCTCGACGTCATCGATCTCGACGCTGACCGCGTCGTCCTCGAAGGTGTCCGGATCGGTCGGGTCGACAGGCATGCGGGATCCCTTCCAGCATCCAGGGTGGCGCCCTCGTACTCGCCCTCGTACTCCTTGGTAGTCCCTCATGTGCAGCCTAGGAGACGGCGCCGGGTATCGCCAGGCGATCTGTGACCGCCACCACAAAGGTTCGGACGTGATCGTCTCGTAACATTGCCCGCATGTCTTCGACCGAGTCACCGGACGCACGCGCCGTGCCCGTGGTGCCGCCCACGCGTCCCTCGGGGGTCAGCCGGGGCGAGAAGCTGCGCACGGTGACGCTGCCCGGGCTCACGCTGACGGTGCGCTCCCGGCCGCCCGCCGACGCTCCCGGCAGGGCACTGCCGCCCGCCCTGTTCGTCCACGGCCTCGGCGGCTCCTCGCAGAACTGGTCCGCGCTGATGGAACGGCTCGCGGACGTCGTCGACGCCGAGGCGCTCGACCTGCCCGGCTTCGGCGACGCGCCGCCGCCCGGGGACGGCGACTACTCCATCACCGGCTACGCCCGGGTCGTCATCCGCTACCTCGACGCCGCCGGCCGCGGCCCGGTCCACCTCGTCGGCAACTCGATGGGCGGCGCCGTCGTCACCCGCGTCGCGGCCGTCCGCCCGGACCTGGTCCGTACGCTCACGCTCGTCTCGCCCGCCCTGCCCGAGCTGCCCCCGCAGCGCACGGCGGTGCCCACCGCGCTGCTCGCCCTGCCCGGCATCGCCTCCTTCTTCGCCCGGGCGACCAAGGACTGGACCCCCGAACGCCGCACCCGCGAAGTGCTCGCCCTCTGCTACGGCGACCCCTCGCGGGTGACGCCCGAAGGATTCGCCCTGGCGGTCGCGGAGTACGAGCGGCGGCTGGAGCTCCCCTACTTCTGGGACGTCATGGGCCGCTCGGCGCGCGGCATCGTCGACGCGTACACACTCGGCGGACAGCATTCGCTGTGGCGCCAGGCGGAGAAGGTCCTTGCCCCTACTCTGCTCGTGTACGGAATGCGCGACCGACTCGTCTCCATCCGTATGGCCCGCCGCGCGAGCAAGGCATTCCGCGACTCGCGGCTGCTGACGCTTCTCGAGGCGGGTCATGTCGCGATGATGGAAGACCCGGACGCGGTGGCTCGCGCCTTCCGGGCACTGCTCGCGGATACCGCCACGACATCTGAACGGAGCGCCCCGCCCCGTGGGTAAACACAGCGCACGCGCCGACCGGGCCCCTCGCGGGTCCGCCGCTGCCGCCGCCCCCGGTACGGGCCGCCGCCGCGCACGCGACGGAGGCCCCGCCGCACACGGCCGCGCCGCCCCCGAGGCGGCGTCCCCCGTGCCGGGCCCCGGCACGGGACGCCGGCGCGGTGCCGCCTCCGGTACCGACGCCGCCGAGCTGGCCGCCGACTTCGACGCGGGCTTCGGCCCCGACTACGACGCCGGGTACAGCGCGGGCCTCGGCGCCGGCTTCGGCCGGGAGGAGTCCGCCCGGCCCTCGGCGCGCGGCGGCCACCCCGAGCAGCGCGACCCGGTGCTCGGCTGGGGCGTCATCGGCGCGCAGCGCGCACAGACGACCGCCGCCACCCCCACCGCGCCCGCCGGGCGCACCTACTCCACGACCGGTTATCTGACGGGCGGCGCGCCCGGCGGCGAGGCCGACGACGCCATCACCCACACCCGGGTGCCCATGCCGGCCGGTTCCGGCCGGCGGGCCGCCCCGGCGGGCGCCCCCCGCGGCTCGCGCGCCGAGGCCCGCGAGGCGGCCCGCGGCTCCGGCAGACGGCTGGCGCGCACCGTGACGGGAGTGGCCGCCGCCCTGGTGACGGCCGTGCTGGCCGTCACGGTGGCGGGGCAGGTGCAGGAGGGCGCGGACGGCAAGGCGCAGGCGCACTCCGCGGACGTGGGCAAGCGCCCGGAGGCTGACGCCGCCTCACGCTCCGACAGCAGGCCCACGCCCAACGGCGGTGCCCAGGTCCCCGCCACGTACGAGCAGAAGATGGCGAAGAAGTACCCGCTGGAGGCGAAGGCGGGCGGCTCGGGTGACTTCGAGACCGTGGGCGGCGAGGACAAAGCCCCCGGTAAGGGGGAACCTCTGCGCTACCGCGTTGACGTGGAGAAGGGGCTCCCGCTCGACGGCGCCCTCTTCGCCGAGGCCGTGCACCGCACGCTCAACGACGAGCGCAGCTGGGGCCGCGCGAAGGACAAGCGCACCTTCGAGCGCGTCTCCTCCGGCGACATCGACTTCGTGGTCACCCTCGCCAGCCCCCGCACGACCGCCACCTGGTGTGCCAAGTCCGGCCTGGACACCACCGAGGACAACGTCTCCTGCGACTCCGCCTTCACCGACCGCGTCATGATCAACGCCTATCGGTGGGCCCAGGGATCCCCGACCTTCGGCGACGACCACCTGCACGCCTACCGGCAGATGCTGATCAACCATGAGGTCGGTCACCGCCTCGGCCGCGACCACGAGTCCTGCGGCGCGGACGGCGCCCTGGCGCCGGTGATGATGCAACAGACGAAGTTCCTCACGTCCGACGGCAAGACCTGCCGCCCCAACGCCTGGCCCTACCCGGAGCCCGACCCCCGTCCCACTTCCTGAGACGCACCGTCTCCGTATGTGAGACACCTTTGCCACTGGCCGAAAATTCGTCCAGTGTTCTGCGCATGTCGCACCCCCACGCCTCCGAGATCGCCGGCTTCGAGCTGGCGCTGATCGGCGTGGCCGTGCACGCAGTCGCCGACATCCTCTGTCGCTGAGACCGCCCTTCCCCCGCGCCCTCGCGCGCTGCCCGGCAGCGTCGCGCCCGCCGGGGGCGGTCCCGCGCTCCCGTGCGCCTTCCCTCACCGCCTTCGCGGGTGCTTGCCGCTCCCTTCTCTCGGTTCACCGTCGCATTCCCGCGAAAGGCATTACCTGTCATGCGTCACATGTCCGTCATATCCCGTCGGGTGGCCGCTGCCGCCGTCAGTGTGGTCCTGGTGGGCGGCGCGGCGGCGTGCGGCCCCGAGAAGAGCGGCGGTGACGCCGCCGGCGGCGTCACCGACGGCGCGCCCAGGAAGGGCGGCACGCTCACGGTCCTCAACAGAGCGCCGCAGAAGCAGTTCGACCCCGCGCGTCTGTACACCTCCGGCGGCGGCAACATCCCCTCGCTCGTCTACCGCACCCTCACCACCCGCAACCGCGAGAACGGCGCCGAGGGCACCAAGGTCGTCCCCGACCTCGCCACCGACACCGGCACCCCCAGCGACGACGCGAAGACCTGGACGTACAAGCTCAAGGACGGGCTGAGGTACGAGGACGGCTCGCCCATCACCGCCGCCGACATCAAGTACGGCGTCGAGCGCTCCTTCGCCGCCGAACTCTCCGGCGGTGCCCCCTACTTGCGGGACTGGCTGATCGGCGGCGACACCTACCAGGGCCCGTACAAGGAGAAGAAGGGCCTCGACTCCATCGAGACGCCCGACGAGAAGACCCTCGTCTTCAAGCTGCGCAAGTCCGTGGGCGACTTCCCCTACTTCGCCACCTCCACCCAGTTCGCCCCCGTCCCCAAGGCCAAGGACACCGGCGCCCGGTACGCCGAGCACCCGGTCTCCTCCGGCCCGTACAAGGTCGTCAAGAACGTGCGCGACGGCGAGGAACTGACCCTCGAGCGCAACCCCCACTGGTCCCAGGAGACGGACAAGGAGCGGCACGCCTACCCCGACCGCATCGAGGTCAGGTCCGGCCTCTCCCCGTCCGTCATCAACCAGCGGCTGTCCACCGGCTCCGGCGCCGACGCCGCCGCGGTGACCACCGACACCAACCTCGGCCCCGCCGAGCTCGCCCAGGTCACCGGCGACAGGAAGCTCGCCGGCCGGGTCGGCACCGGCCACTTCGGCTACACCAACTACCTGGCGTTCAACCCCAAGGCCAAGCCGTTCGACGACCCGAAGGTCCGCCAGGCGATCTCCTACGCGATCAATCGCACCAGCGTCGTCAACGCCGCCGGCGGCTCCTCGCTCGCCGAGCCCGCGACGACCTTCCTGCCCGGGGGGAAGTCCTTCGGGCACACCCCCTACGACCACTTCCCGGCGGGCGCCAAGGGCGACGCCGACAAGGCCAGGGAACTGCTGAAGCAGGCCGGTCACGAGGACGGCCTGGAGATCACCCTCACCCACTCCACCGCCCAGAACTTCGAGACCAGCCCCGAGATCGCCACCGCGATCCAGGCCGCGCTCAAGGACGCCGGGATCAAGGTCAAGCTCGAGGGCCTGGAGGACAACGACTACGAGGAGAAGGTCCACAGCGTCGACAAGCAGCCGGGCCTCTTCCTCGCCCACTGGGGTGCCGACTGGCCCTCCGGCGGCCCCTTCCTCGCCCCCGTCTTCGACGGCCGGCAGATCGTCAAGGACGGCTACAACTTCAACGCCTCCCGCCTGGACGACACAGGCGTCAACGACGAGATCGACGCGATCAACAAGATCACCGACCATGAGGAGGCCGCCAGGCGCTGGGGCGCCCTGGACCGGCGGATCGGCGAGCAGGCGCTGACCGTGCCGCTGTTCCACCCCGTCTACAAGCGCCTCTTCGGCAAGGACGTCAAGAACGTCGTCATCAGCGACTGGACCGGTGTCCTCGACGTCTCGCAGGTCGCGGTCAAGTGACCACGGACCTCCTCCTCACCAGGGAACCGGAGGCGGGAGCCGCTCCCGCCTCCGGCGCCCGGCAGGTCTGGCGGCGGCTCAGGGCGCGCAAGTCCGCGCTCGCGGCCGCCGCCGTGCTGGGCCTGCTCGTCCTCCTCGCCCTCGCCGCGCCCCTGCTGGCGGCGCTCGAAGGCCAGGACCCGAACACCTACCACGACACCCTCGTCGACTCCGCCCGCGGCGGCGTGCCCTTCGGCGACTTCGGCGGCGTCAGCGCCGAGCACTGGCTGGGCGTCGAACCCGGCACCGGCCGCGACATGTTCGTACGCCTGCTCTACGGCGCCCGCTTCTCGCTCGTAGTCGCCCTCGGCGCCACCCTCGTCCAGGTGCTGATCGGCGTCGGCGTGGGCCTGGCGGCCGCGCTCGGCAACCGCTTCGTCGACAGCGCGCTGAGCCACCTCACCGACGTCATGGTCGCCATGCCGATGCTCGTCTTCGCCATCGCCCTGATGGCCGTCGTCCCGGCGGACTTCCCGCGCCCGGTGCTGCTCGTCATCGCCATCGGCCTGCTGGCCTGGGGACCCATGGCACGGCTCGTGCGCGCCCAGACCCTGGGCCTGAAGAAGCTCGACTTCGTCTCCGCCGCCCGGCTGACCGGAGGCTCGACCTGGCGCGTCGCCCGGCGCGAACTGCTGCCCTCGCTCGCCGCACCCGTGATCACCTACGCCGCCATCCTGCTGCCGACCAACATCGTGCTGGAGGCGAGCATGTCCTTCCTCGGCGTCGGCGTGAAGCCCCCGACCCCCTCCTGGGGCCACATGCTCTCCACGGCCACCACGTGGTTCCGCGCGGACCCCATGTACGTGCTGCTACCCGCGCTCATGCTGTTCGTCACCACGCTCGCCTTCACCGTCCTCGGTGACGGGGTGCGCACGGCGCTGGACCCGCGCGAGGCCTCACGGCTCAAGGTCGGCAGGGACCGGCGCAAGCCCCGTACGCCCGGCGCGGGAGGCGCGGCATGACCGGATACCTCCTGCGACGCGCCCTCGGCGCCCTCGTCGTCGTCCTCGTGCTCTCCGCCGTCGTCTACGCCACCTTCTACATCGCCCCCGGCGACCCCGCGCGCCTGGCCTGCGGCCCGCGCTGCAACCCCGAGCAGATCCGCCAGGTCCGCGAGCAGCTTTCCCTCGGCGACCCCGTATACGTGCAGTACTGGCACTTCCTGCAGGGCATCGTCACCGGGCACGACTACTCCACCGGCGCCGGCGTCCTGCACTGCGACGCACCCTGCTTCGGTTTGTCGTATCAGAACAACCAGCAGGTCACCGACATGCTCGTCGAGCGGCTGCCCGCCACCGCCTCGCTCGCGGTCGGCGCCATGGCCGTGTGGCTGCTGCTGGGCACCGCCACCGGCCTGCTGTCCGCGCTGCGCCGCGGCGGGGTCACGGAACGGGTCCTGACCTGGCTCACCCTCGCCGGAACGGCCACGCCCGTCTTCATCAGCGGCCTCGGCCTGCTGATGCTCTTCTGCGCCTACCTGGCCTGGCTGCCCTTCCCGACCTACGTGCCGCTGACCGACGACCCCGAGCAGTGGGCCTGGAACATGCTGCTGCCCTGGGCCGCGCTCGGCCTGCTGGAGTCGGCGAAGTACGCCCGCCTCACCCGCAGTTCCCTGCTGGAGACGCTGGCCGAGGACCACATCCGCACCTTCCGCGCCTACGGCGTCGCCGAACGCTCGCTCATCGGCAAGCACGCGCTGCGCGGAGCCGTCGCCCCCGTCATCGCGCTGACGGCGGCCGACTTCGGGTCGATGTTCGGCAACGCGGTACTCACCGAGATGATGTTCGGCCTGCCCGGGATCGGGCAGCTGCTGGTCAACGCCACCAAGAGCCTCGACCTGCCCGTGGTCGTCGCCGTGGTCGTGGTCACCGGCACCGCCGTCGTCGTCGCCAACATCGTGGCCGACGTGCTCTACGCCGTCGCCGACCGAAGGGTGGCCCTGCGATGACGACCCAGCCGCTGGTCGCGGTGGACGGCCTGACCGTCGCCTTCCCCGCCGGCCCGGGCCAGGACGCTCTGGTACGGGCCGTGGACGGCCTGTCCTTCACGCTGCCGCCCGGCGGGTCGCTCGGCATCGTCGGCGAGTCCGGCTCCGGCAAGTCCACGGCCGCGTACGCGCTGCTGGGCCTGCACCGGGGCACCGGCGCCCAGGTCACCGGCTCGGTGACCGTCGCCGGCCACGACGTGACGGCCGCCGGCGAGGCGGAACTGCGCCGGCTGCGCGGGGGAGCGGCGGCCATGGTCTTCCAGGACCCGCTCTCCTCCCTCGACCCCTACCAGGCCGTCGGCGACCAGATCGCCGAGGTTTACCGCGTCCACCGCAAGGGCGGCTCCCGCCGGGCCGCCCGCGCCCGCGCGGCCGAGGTGCTCGACCGCGTGGGCATCCCGGACGCCGCCCGCCGGGCCCGCTCCCGCCCGCACGAGTTCAGCGGCGGCATGCGCCAGCGCGCCCTCATCGCCATGGCCCTGGCCTGCGAACCCCGCCTGCTGGTCGCCGACGAGCCCACCACCGCCCTCGACGTCACCGTCCAGGCCCAGATCCTCGGCCTGCTGCGCGAGCTGCGCGCCGAGACCGGCATGGGCCTGATCCTGGTCACCCACGACCTGGGCGTGGCCGCCGGCAGCGTCGACGAGCTGCTGGTGATGAAGGACGGGCGGGCCGTCGAGCACGGGCCGGTGGGCGAGGTGCTCGGCGCACCGCGCGAGACCTACACCCGCGACCTGTTGGCGGCCGTCCCGCGCGTAAACGTCCGCCGCGAGGCGATCCGCACCCCCGCGGCCGACGACAGCGTGCTCCTCGAAGCGAGCGGACTGCGCCGGGAGTTCGGGCGCGGCAAGCGGGCCATGACCGCCGTGGACGGGGCGTCGCTGACCGTACGGGCCGGCGAGACCCTCGGCGTCGTCGGCGAGTCCGGCAGCGGCAAGACGACCCTCGGCCGGATGCTGGTGCGGCTGCTGGAGCCCACCGCCGGCGAGCTGCGCTACCGCGGCCGCGACATCGGCGGCCTGAAGGAGCGTGAGCTGCGCTCCTTCCGCAGCGAGCTGCAGATGGTCTTCCAGGACCCCGTCTCCTCGCTCAACCCGCGCCGCAGCATCGGCGAGTCCATCGCCGACCCGCTGCGGGCCGCCGGAAAGCTGGGTGAGGCTCAGATCACCGCCCGCGTAAGGGAACTGCTCGAGCGCGTGGGCCTGGACCCCGCCGCGTACCACCGCTATCCGCACGAGTTCAGCGGCGGCCAGCGCCAGCGCGTGGGCATCGCCCGCGCCCTGGCCCCCGAGCCCAAGCTGATCGTCTGCGACGAGCCCGTCTCCGCCCTGGACGTCACCACACAGGCGCAGGTCGTGCGGCTGCTGGGCGAGTTGCAGCGGGACCTGGGTCTGGCGCTGGTCTTCATCGCCCACGACCTCGCGGTCGTGCGCCAGGTCAGCGACCGGCTGATCGTGATGCGCGGCGGGAAGATCGTGGAGGAGGGCCCGGCGGACGTCGTCTACGAACGGCCCCGGCACGCCTACACCCAGGGCCTGCTGGCCGCCGTACCGGTGCCGGAAGCCCCCCGCCGCACGCTCGCGGAGGCCGCTCGCCAGGCCCCCGTCGCATAGCGCGATCTAACGCCCCATCTGCGGGAAAGTCACTCCCGTTCACCCCTTCCGGTGGCGCGACGGACAACCGTCCGCCGCGCCACCGGGAAGCGCGCATAGCGTGCTCCCCGCTGCCGTAACGGCGGCTGCCGACAAGGGAGAACGGGGGTGCGTTCGTGCGTGTGGGACTGCTTTCCGAGGGCGGGTATCCGTACGCCGCCGGCGAGGGCGGGGAGTGGTGCGACCGCTTGGTGCGCGGGCTCGGCCAGCACGACTTCGAGCTCTACGCCCTGAGCCGCAGCGCCCGCCAGGAGGACAGCGGTTGGCACGCGTTGCCGGGCAACGTCCGGCGGGTACGGGCGGCACCCCTGTGGGGCGGCCCCGCACCCGGCTGCGCGGGACGCGCCTACGGCTCGTACGGGCGCGACCAGCGACGGCGGTTCGCTGCCCACTTCGGGGACCTCGCCGCGGCGATCACCTTGCCGGGCGACCAGGCGTACCGTTTCACCGACGGCCTCAACGGACTCGCCGACCTCGCCCGCGACGAAGGCGGCCTCGCGGCCGCCCTCCGCTCCGAACTCGCCCTGCGCGCTCTGGAGACGGCCTGCCGCGCACCCGGCGCCCACCCCGCCGTCTACGGCACCCGCGTCGCCGACCTCCTCGTCGTCTCCGGACTCCTGGAACGGGCCCTGCGCCCGCTCTCCCTCGACTGGTACGGCACCGCCGACGGTGACCGGGGACTGGCCGCCGTCGACCTCTGCCACGCCACCTCCGCCGGACCCGCCGCCCTCCCGGGCCTGCTGGCCAAACGCTTCTTCGGCACACCGCTGCTCGTGACCGAGTACGAGGTCCGGCTGCGCGAGTACTACCTGGCCGGCGCCGACGGCCTCTCCGTGTCCGTACGCACCCTGCTGTCCGCCTTCCACAGCCGGCTGGCCGCCCGGATCTACGCCGAGGCCGCCGTGATCACCGCCGGCGACGGACAGGGCCGCCGCTGGCAGGAGCGGTGCGGAGCCGACCGCTCCAGGCTGCGCACCGTCCACCCCGGCATGGACGCCAGCCTCTACGAGGCCGTGGGCGAAGGCGTCGCCGGCGACGGGCCCGGCGCCGACGACGGCCTGACCCTGGTGTGGACCGGCGGCCCCGTCGAACCCCACCTGTGGGACGCCCTGGCCACCGTCCGGGACGCCGAACCGGACGTACGGCTGCGGATCGTCGGAGCACCACCGGAAACCGTCGACGGCCCCGACGGCGTCACCTTCGGGCCCGCCTGCGGACCCGAGGACTACGCCGCGGGCAGCGTCGTCCTCCTCTCCGGCGCCCTCGACGGCTTCCCCACGGCCCTCGCCGAGGCGATGTTCTGCGCCCGCGCCACCGTCTCACCGGACGTCGGCGCCGTCCGCGAAGTCATCGGAGGCACCGGCCTGATCGTCCCCCCGCGCGACCCGGCCGCCCTCGCCGAGGCATGTCTGACGCTGCTGCGCGACCCCGAACGCCGGGCCCGGCTCGGCGCCGCCGCCCGCGCCCGCGCCCTCGAACTCTTCACCGTCGAGCAGAACGTCTCCGCCTTCGGGGCCGTCTACCTCGAAGTCCTCTCCCGCGCCCCCGTCCAGCACACCGCCCCCGACCCGTCCGTCCCCTTCTCCCACGCCGCCGGCGCCCAGCCGCCGCTCTCCGTGTCCCCGCGCTCCGCCTCTCCCACCTGGGCAGGGCGCCCATGACCACCTCGCTGCGCCCCGACAGCGCCACCGCGGCCCCCGTCGGCATAGCCGGTGCCGGAACGGACGCGGCAGGCGCGGACGCCGAGCACGCCGGGAAGACCGCGCACGTCGCCACGGACGGCAGGCATCCGGCCGACCCCGTGAAGGCCCTCATGCGCCGCCACCACGCGCTGTGCGCCGGTGCCGTCCACCCCCTGGAGATCGCCGCACGCCTGGAGAAACACGGCATCGGCGACCGCGTCGCCGCCGAGTACCGGCACCGCGACGTGTTCTCCCTGGCCGAGGAGCTCCACGCGCGCGTGGAGCGCCACGAGGACCCCCACGACCGGCCGGATCCCGGCCCGGCCGGTACCGAGGGGGCCGAGCGGGCCGGCCGCGAGCACCGGCCCGGCCCCTGCGCCGCGCTGCGCGGCGGCTGGGGGGTCACCGGTTCGCTGGCCTGGCTCTGGCTGCTCGGCTACGCCCTCGCCGGCGACTGGGTCGTCACCCTGCTGCTGCACGGCCGCCGGGGGCTGCCCGCGCACGTGCTCGTGGCCGTCGCCGCCACCGCGGCCGCCCCCACCGCGCTCGCCCTGGCCTGCGCGGTCGCCCCCGCGGCCTGGTGCGCCCACTGGTTCACCGCCCGGGCCCGCCAGGTGCTCGCGGCGAGCCGGGGGCTCGCGGAGTTCGGCCGGCAGGTGCGGCCCGCCCTGCTGCTGGCGGTGGTGCTGTTCCTCGGCGCCCTGCTGGGCTTCCTGTGGCCCGCCCGCTCGGCCCTGCCGGCCGGCGGCCCGCTCGGCGCGCCCACCCCGCCCGCCCTGGCCTACACCGCCCTGGCCGCCCTCGGCGCGCTGTTCTTCCTCGCCCGGCTGCTCGCCGCCCACGGCCTGGCCAGGGCGGCGGTCGCCGCCACCCTCGCCGCCGCCCTCGCCGAGGCCGTACCGCTCGGCACGCTCCTGGCGGCCCGGCTGCCCGGCTGCGAGGCCCTGCGGTGGCCCGTCGGCTGGGCGGCGGACGCCTTCGGGCCGGCCGCCATACCGCTCGCGGCCTGCGCCCTGCCGGCCCTCGCCCTGCTGGCCCACGCCGTCCCCGCGCTGTCCCGGGCCTCGGTCCACGCACGCGCGGACGCCCCCCACGCGCCCCGTCCCACCGTCCCCGTCCGCCTGGGGACGTCTCCCGTGCCCGATGCGTAGGGAGAGCTTCGCCCGGTGACCACCCACCCTGTTCAGAGGAGAGCAAGGAAGATGACCGTTCACCCCCTCAGCACCACCGGGCGAGAGCGAGGGCACGACCGATGAGAGTCCTGCTGCTCGGCGCCAACGGCTACCTCGGCCGGTTCGTGGCCGACCGGCTGCTGGCCGACCCCGCCGTCCAGCTGACCGCGCTGGGCCGCGGCGACGACGCGGACGTCCGCTTCGACCTCGCCAGCGGCAGCCCCGGCGCGCTCACCCGCTTCCTCAACGCCGTCCACCCCGGCGTCGTCATCAACTGCGCGGGCGCCACCCGGGGCGGGGCCCGCGAGCTGACCCGGCACAACACCGTCGCCGTCGCCACGATCTGCGAGTCGCTGCGCCGCAGCGGCTGCGGCGCCCGCCTGGTGCAGGTGGGGTGCTCCTCGGAGTACGGGCCCTCGCAGCCCGGCTCCTCCACCGCCGAGGACGCCGTACCGCGCCCGGGCGGCCCGTACGGGGTGAGCAAGCTCGCCGCCACCGAACTGGTGCTGGGCTCGGGCCTGGACGCCATCGTGCTGCGCGTCTTCTCGCCGGTCGGGCCGGGCACGCCCGCCGGCTCGCCGCTGGGCCGGCTCGCGGAGGCCATGCGGCGGGCCATGCAGAGCGGCGACAACGAACTCAAGCTCACCGGCCTGGGCGTGCAGCGCGACTTCGTCGACGTCCGCGACATCGCCCGCGCCGTCCACGCGGCCTCCCTCTCCGCCGCGCAGGGCGCGGTCAACATCGGCACCGGGCGGGCCGTGCGGCTGCGCGACGCCGCGACCCTCCTCGCGCGCGTCGCGGGCTTCGGCGGCGCCCTGCACGAGCTGGACGACCCGCACCTGGGGAGCCCGCCCGCCTACCCCTACCCCGACGGCTGCGGCGGCTGGCAGCAGGCCGACGTGCGCACCGCCCGGGACCGGCTCGGCTGGCGCCCCCGCATCGGCCTGGAGGAGTCGCTGGCCGACATCTGGATGGAGGCGGCGTGTCGTATCTGATCTCCCCGGGCCACCGCCGCGCCCTCGGCGCGCGCAAGGCCCCCCTCCGGCTCGCCGTGCCGGGGTTCGCGCACCCCCTGGTCGCCCCCGCCGAATGGGGCGGTCTCCAGCGGCCAGGACTGCCGCTGGACTGGGTGGTGCTGGGGAGCAGCTCCCTGCGGGAGTCCGGGGGCCGGGCCGGCGGCCCCGGCTTCCGCCAGGACCCGTACTGGCTGTCCGCCGCCGTCCCGCTGCGGACGTCCGGCGTCCGCGTGCTGGGCCACCTGGACGTGGGGTTTGGCGAGCGCTCTTTCGGTGAACTGCTCTCGGACGCGCAGCGCTTCCTCAACTGGTACCGGGTGGACGGCTTCGCGCTGGGCCGCTGCCCCTGCGACGCCGCGGGGCTGGGGGAGATCCGGCGCGTGGCCGGTGCGCTGCGCACCCTGCTCGACGGGGCCCACATCGTCCTGGTGCACGGCCGGCACCCCTGTTCCGGATACGCCGCGCTCGCCGACCAGTTGGTGACCTATGCCGGACCGTGGTCCGGCTACCGCTGGTCCCAGGCCCCCGAGTGGACGGCCGAGCATCCGCCCGAGCGCTTCTGCCACCTCGTGCACGGCGTGCCGCGCGACCGCCTCGACGAGGCGCTGCGCATCGCCCGCTGGCAGGGCGCGGGCACCATCTACTTCACGGACCGCACCGACCACGACGATGTGGACCCCTGGGAGTCCCTGCCCGGCTACTGGGACGAGATCGTCTCGCGCATCGGACCTGGTGTCTCGGAATGAGACGGGGCGTGGCAGGGTTACAGGGGAAGAACAGAACGCTGCCTCTATGTTCCCCGCATCCGTGGGGATGACCCTGGAGACCCCGTGTCGCTGCCACCCCTGGTCGAGCCGGCTGCCGAGCTCACCGTCGACGAGGTCCGTCGGTACTCCCGTCACCTGATCATCCCGGATGTCGGGATGGACGGGCAGAAGCGCCTGAAGAACGCGAAGGTGCTCTGCGTGGGCGCCGGCGGCCTCGGTTCCCCCGCCCTGATGTACCTGGCCGCCGCGGGCGTGGGCACGCTCGGCATCGTGGAGTTCGACGAGGTCGACGAGTCGAACCTGCAGCGCCAGATCATCCACAGCCAGGCGGACATCGGCCGGTCCAAGGCCGCTTCCGCCCGGGACACGGTGCTCGGCATCAACCCTTACGTGAACGTCGTCCTGCACGAAGGCCGCCTCGAGGCGGACAACGTGATGGAGATCTTCTCCCAGTACGACCTGATCGTCGACGGCACGGACAACTTCGCCACGCGCTATCTGGTCAACGACGCCTGCGTCCTGCTGAACAAGCCGTACGTATGGGGTTCGATCTACCGCTTCGACGGACAGGCGTCCGTCTTCTGGAGCGAGCACGGCCCCTGCTACCGCTGCCTGTACCCCGAGCCCCCGCCGCCCGGCATGGTGCCCTCCTGCGCCGAGGGCGGCGTCCTGGGCGTGCTCTGCGCGTCGATCGGCTCCATCCAGGTCAACGAGGCCATCAAGCTGCTGGCCGGCATCGGCGACCCGCTCGTCGGCCGGTTGATGATCTACGACGCCCTCGAGATGACCTACCGGCAGGTCAAGGTCCGCAAGGACCCCGACTGCGCGGTCTGCGGCAAGAACCCGACCGTCACCGAGCTCATCGACTACGAGGCCTTCTGCGGCGTCGTCTCCGAGGAGGCCCAGCAGGCGGCGGCCGGCTCGACGATCACTCCCGCGCAGCTCAAGGAGTGGATCGACGGCGGCGAGAACATCGACATCATCGACGTCCGCGAGCCGAACGAGTACGAGATCGTCTCCATCCCCGGCGCCCGGCTGATCCCCAAGAACGAGTTCCTGATGGGCAGCGCCCTCCAGGACCTGCCGCAGGACAAGAAGATCGTCCTGCACTGCAAGACGGGTGTCCGGTCGGCGGAGGTCCTGGCCGTGCTGAAGTCGGCCGGCTTCTCCGACGCGGTCCACGTCGGCGGCGGCGTGATCGGCTGGGTCCACCAGATCGAGCCGCAGAAGCCGGTGTACTGACGGCTTCGGCGCTATGCCATGGGTGAGGGGCGGTCCGTCGCGGCGGACCGCCCCTCCTCGTCGTGGCTACGGCCGCGTCCCGTGCCCTATGCGCACGTCGTGCGGTTCGCCGGGGGTTTGCCCTCCAGCAGGTAGGCGTTCACGGCCTTCGTCGCGCACGCGTTGACCCCGTAGGTGCCGTGGCCCTCGCCCTCGACCGTGAGGAGGACGCCGACGCTCCTGCCGAGCCCCTCGGCCATCCGCTCCGCGCCGGCCACCGGCGTCGCGGGGTCGCCCGCGTTACCGATCACCACGATCGGCCCCGAGCCCTCCGCGCGCACGTCCGGGGTCTTCCACTTGCCCTTCACCGGCCAGTCCGTGCAGGCCAGCAGCGACCAGGCGGCGGATTCGCCGAAGACCGGCGAGGCCGCGCGGAACTCCGGCAGGCGCTGCTTCACATCGGCCACGGTGTAGCGCTGCTCCGCGTCGGCACAGGAAATCGCCCTGTTGGCGGCCTGGAGGTTGTTGTAGCGGCCGTCGGGGCCACGGCCGGAAATGGTGTCGAAGAGCAGCAGGAGCGTATTGCCGGTGCCCTTGCGCATGGCCTCCTGGAGGCCGGCGGTCAGGTACTTCCAGGTGTCCTTCGAATACAGCGCGGCCGCGATGCCGTTGACCGCCTCGTCCTGGGTGAGCTTGCGCCCCTGGTCGGTGGGCAGCGGACTGGCGTCGAGCCTCTTCAGCAGAGCGGTGATCTCACCCAGCTTCGGGCAGCCGGCCGCCGCGCCGGCCGAAGTGCCGCAGCTCTTGAGGTAGTTGCCGAGGGCGAGCTGGAAGCCCTTGCTCTGCCCGAGGCTGCCCTTCACCGGGTCCTGGGTCGGGTCCACGACCGCGTCGAGGACGGTCCGGCCGACCTTCTTGGGGAACAAGTGGGCGTAGACGGCGCCCAGTTCCGTGCCGTACGAGATGCCGAAGTAGTGCAGCTTCTCCTCGCCGAGCGCGGCCCGGATACGGTCGAGGTCGCGGGCGGCGCTGGCCGTGTCCACGTGGGGGAGGACCTTCGCGGAGTTCTTGGCGCACGCGTCGATGTACGCCTTGTTGGACGCGAGGCTCACCCGTAGCTCGGCGTCGTCGTCGGGCGTGCCGTCGATCTGGGCGGCCGCGTCGAGCTCCTTGTCGCTCTGGCACCGCACGCCCGCGCTCTCGCCCACACCGCGCGGATCGAAGCTCACCAGGTCGTACCGGTCGTGCAGCTTGTCGTACTCGTCCGCCAGGGACGGCAGCCCCGCCACCCCGGAGCCGCCGGGCCCGCCGAAGTTGAAGACGAGCGAGCCGATGCGGCCCTGCTTCTTACGCGCCGTGCTGCGGATCAGCGCCAGTTCGATCTTCTCGCCGTCCGGCTTGCCGTAGTCCAGCGGTACGGGCAGCTTGGCGCACTGCCACGCCTTGCCGGGCGCCTTGCCCGCGCCCTGCGCCGCGGTGGGGGCCTCGCACCGCTTCCAGTCGATCGCGACGCCCTGGGGCCGGCCCTTGCCGTCGGCGCCACCGCTGCCTCTGTCCTCGCCACAGGCGGTGGCGGTGGCGGTGAGGGCGATGACGAGGGACGCGGAGGCGAGGGCGGCGGCCCGTGGCCGTGTGGGACTCATTCCACCGACTCTACGGATAAATCGCCCGGGAGAAGGGATCCGCCCCCCGGCGTACGGTCGCCGTCAGACGGAGTGCAGGGGCGCGCAGCCGATGCGGCTCGCCACCGCGTCCACGAAGTCGGGGAAGGTCTCGCGCGGGTCGTCGAGGCGGGTCCCGGTGCGGCCGGGGCCCGTGCGCATGGCGAAGACCGTGGGGCGGCCGGCGCAGTCGGTGCGTATGAGCGCTCCCGACGCCTCGATCCGGCCCTGGGCCCGCCAGCCGGGCCGGGGCGGGCCGTCGCCGGTGAGGCCGTCGAACAGGGCCACGATCCGGGGCCGGGCGGCCATCGTGAAGCGCGCCGCCCACTGGCCGTCGCCGGCCACCGCACAGGTCTGGAAGCCGTCGTGCGCGCTGCCGGCCGTGGGCCGGGCCGCCGCGCGGCCGGCTATCGGGGCCGGGCAGGCGGAGGGGGGTGGGGAGGCGGTTGTGGGTGGGGAGGGAGTGGGTGATGTGGGGGTGGCTGGTGTGGGTGGTGTGGAGCGGGTCGGTGGGGGCTCCACCTCACCGGCACAACCGGTCGCCCTCGTGGCGCGGTTGGCCGCCTCCACCAGAAGCCGGCCCGTCCTGGCGGGGCTGGAGTCGAAGGACCCCGAGACCGTGACCACCGAGGGTCTGCCGTCCACATCGCACGACTCCGGCAGGACCAGCGTGCCGGTGTCCGCGGTGACGAAACCCGGGAGGTCGTCCGGAAGGGCCGTGTCGCCCCCGGCGAACAGGCCCGCCACCCACGCCCGGCGCTCCTCCTGCGCCCGCGGACCCGTCTCGTAGCGGACCTCCAGCTGTCGGCGGGGCGCGTCCGGGCCGTGGCCGCCGCTCCAGCTGAGGCTGCACCGGCCGCGGGGCCGGCCGGCTGTGGGGGCGGTCTCGCGGGCGGACCGGTGCCGGGCGTCCTCGCGGAACGGCCCGCCGTCCGCGCGCCAGGTGCCCCAGCAGTACTCCGGCTTGGTCAGCGGTCTGAACTGCGTCTGCCACAGGGCCATCAGGGCCGCCAGCAGTGCCGCGATGGCCAGGGCGCCGGTGAGCGTCCGGGCCCGCCGGTCGGTGCGGCTGCGCGGTCCGTGCGCCATCGCATGGCCCCCTCTCGCCCCCGTCGGTCGGCTGCAACTCGTCCGTCATACGCGGGACTTCGCCCGCTTCCGTTCCGCGGTGCCGCTGCGCCGCTCCGCGGAACTTCTGTGCGGGCGATGGTAGTGCGGGCCACTGACATTCGAGCCGGCGGAGTTCGTATTACCGGTGTGATGTGCTATGGGTGCTATCAGTACACCTTATGAGCAGATCTTATGGGCGTCCGGAACAGTACCTTCCAGCAGGTATGCGTCAACCGCGCTCTTCACGCACGCATTGCCGCTGTCGTACGCCCCATGGCCTTCGCCCCGGTACGTCATCTCCACCCCCACCCCCGGACCCAGCTCCTGGGCCATCTTGTGCGCTCCCTCGTAAGGAGTCGCCGGGTCACCGGTGTTGCCGACGACGAGGACGGGCGCGGAACCCTTCGCGCTCACATCGGGTGTCTGCCATTCGCCCTTTACGGGCCAACCGGTGCACTGCAGCAGGCTCCACGCCATGAACTCCCCGAAGACGGACGACGCCCTGCGGAACTCCGGCACCTTCCCCTCGATCTCGGCCGCCGTATAGCGCTGGGCGAAGTCCGCGCACGTGATGGCGTTCAACGACGCCTGGAGCGAGCTGTACCTGCCGTCCTGGCCGCGCCCGTTCATGGAGTCGCCGAGCGCGAGCAGGATCTTTCCGTCACCGTTCTCCGCGTCCTCGACGCCCTCGGTGAGGTAGTCCCAGAAGTCCCGTGAGTAAAGGGACTGCGCGATGCCGCTCGTGGCGAGCGACTGGGTGAGGTCGCGGCCGGCGCCGCCCGGCACGGGGTTCTTCTGCAGGCGGTTGAGCAGATCGCTGATCTGTTGCTCGGTAGGGCAGTTGTCGGCCGTCTTCACGCAGGCCGCCATGTAGTTGCCGAGCGCCAGCTGGAAGCCGCTCGCCTGCGCGAGCGCGCTCTGCACCGGGTCGCTGGACGGGTCCACCACCGCGTCCAGGAGCGCGCGTCCGACGTTCTTGGGGAACAAGTGGGCGTAGACGCCGCCCAGTTCCGTCCCGTACGAGACGCCGAAGTAGTGCAGCTTGGCGTCGCCCAGCACCTGGCGCATCAGGTCCATGTCGCGGGCGGCGTTCGTCGTGCCCACATGCGGAAGGATCTTGCCGGAGTTCTTGGCGCAGCCCGCCGCGTACCGCTCGACCCTTCCGACCAGGGCCCTTTCCTCCTCCTTCGTGGTGGGCGTGGCGTCGGCCGCGTAGTAGGCGTCGAGTTCCCTGTCGCTCAGGCAGGTCACGCCACTGCTGCGGCCGACGCCACGCGGGTCGAAGCTGACCAGGTCGTAGCGGGTGCGCAGGGTGCGGTAGTCGTCGGCGAACGCCGGGAGCGTGGTGATGCCGGAGCCGCCCGGGCCGCCGAAGTTGAAGATCAGCGAGCCGATGCGGTGGGCCTGGTCGGTGGCCTTCGCGCGGATCATGGCGATGCCGATGGTGTCGCCGTCGGGGTGGGCGTAGTCGAGGGGCGCCCTCAGGGTCGCGCATTCCCAGTCGCCGCCCGGAGGTCTGCCCCCGTCGCTGTCCTCTCCGGCGCTCGGCGCCGGGCACGTCTTCCAGTCCAGCTTCTGGCCGCCGGCTGCGGTGCCGGCCGCGGTGCCCGGAGCGTCGCCGCTGTCGCCCGCGCCGATGCTGCTGTCGCAGCTGGTGACGGTGGCGAGGAGCAGCATCACGGCGGAGAGCAGGGCTCCGGCCCGTACGGATCTGGACACGGGTCCCATCCTCCGGGCGCGGAGGCGGGGGGCGCGCGCCGTGCGGGGCGTACGGGTTACGCGGGCACGAACCTGACCTCGGTCGCCTTGACGCTCACCCACACCGCGGTGCCCTCGGCCAGGGCGAGGTCCGCCGCGGCCGAGGGGGTGATCTCGGCGACCACGTCCGGCTCGCCGTCCACAAGGACGCGCATTCTGCCGCCCTGGGCGGTGAGCTCGCGGACCGTGCCGGGCCAGACGTTGCGGGGGCTGCCGGTGGGGCGGCTGGTGTGGAGGGATACGGCCTCGGGTGGGATCACCGCCAGGCCGGTGGTGGGTGCGGCGGCGACTCTCTCGCCCGCTGCTGTCGTCAGGCTTGCGCCGTTGTCCAGGAGGATCGTTCCCTCCGGGGTCGCCTTGCCCTGCCAGGCGTTGTGACCGAGCATCCGCGCCACCCAGGGGGAGCGGGGGTGACGGGTCAGCTCGGCGGGCGTGGCGTATTGCAGCGTGCGGCCGTCCTCCAGGACCAGGACGCGGTCGGCCAACGACACGGCCTCCACAGGGTCATGGGTGACGATCAGGCAGACGCCCGGGAAGTCGGCGAGGTGCGTGCGGAGGGTCTGGCGGACGTGGGCCCGGGTGGACTGGTCCAGCGCGGCCAGGGGCTCGTCCAGGAGGAGCAGGCGGGGGCGGGCGGCCAGGGCGCGGGCCAGCGCCACGCGCTGGGCCTGGCCGCCGCTGAGGTGGGCGGGCCGGCGGTGGGACAAGTGGCCCACGCCCAGGCGGTCCAGCCAGTGCTGGGCCTCGTGGTGGGCTTCCTTTTTGGGGACGCCCTGGGTGCGGAGGCCGTAGGCGGTGTTGGCCAGGGCGGTGAGGTGGGGGAAGAGGGCGCCGTCCTGGGGGACCCAGGCGATGCGGCGGTGGTGGGGCGGTTGGGTGGCGGCGTCCGGGGTGGTGCCGCCCAGGTGCAGTGTTTGCGGCTTGGCTCGGGTGGTCAGGCCCAGGAGGGCGCGTAGGAGGGTTGTCTTGCCGGCGCCGTTCGGGCCTACTACCGCGATCGTCGTGCCGGCTTGGGCCTGAAGCGTTGCTTCTACAGCACCGCTGACCGTGGTGTGCAGCGGGTGTTCTGTGGTGCGGGGCCGGGGCGGGACGGGCCCTTCTGGGGCTGCATGATTTACGGCCGCTTCTGTCTCCTCGGCAGCGAACCCCGACCGCGGCCGCAAATCACGCTTTACGCCCCTGCCAGGGCCCATCCCGCCTCGGCCCCTCCCCGCCGTCGGCGGCTGCAGCCAGCGGCCCCTGAGGGAGAGCAGTACCGCCGTCGCTATCACCAGGAGCAGGAGCGATACCGCTGTCGCGCCCTCCGGGTCGTCCTGGAGGAGCAGGTAGACCTGGAGGGGCAGGGTCTGCGTCGTGCCGGGGAGGTTGCCCGCGAACGTGATCGTCGCCCCGAACTCCCCCAGCGCGCGGGCCCAGCACAGCGCCGCACCCGCGAAGAGGCCCGGGGCCACCATGGGGAGCGTGATCGTGCGGAAGGTGTGGAGGGGGGTGGCGCCCAGGGTTGTTGCTACCTCCTCGTAGCGGGGATGGAGGGCGGCGAGTGCTCCTTCGAGGCTGATCACCAGGAACGGCATCGCCACGAACGTGGAGGCCAGTACCGCTCCCGTGGTGGAGAACGGGAGGGTGATGCCGAACCATGCGTCCAGGTAGGTGCCGATGATGCCCCGTCGGCCGTAGCCCTGGAGCAGGGCTACACCTGCCACTGTGGGCGGCAGCACCATCGGGAGCATCACCAGGCAGCGTACGAGCGCTTTGCCGCGGAAATCCCCGCGGGCCAGCAGCCAGGCGAGCGGGACGCCCAGAGTTAGGGAGAGCAGGAGGGACCAGGCCGAGACCGCGAGGCTGAGGGTCAGCGCCTGGGTGACCCCGTGCGAGGTGAGGCGGCCGGGAAGCGTGGTCCAGGGCGTACGGGCGAGGATGCCGGCCAGCGGCAGGAGGAGGAACGCCACGGCCAGGGCGGCCGGCAGCGCGAGGGTCAGGGGTGCGCGGACTCTCACGGCTGCTGGAATCCGGCGGACCGCAGGAGGTTCTGGGCCTCGGGCGAGGTCAGCCACGTGACGAAGGCGGCGGCCTCGGCGCCGTGCCGGGAGGACTTGAGCGCCGCGGCCGGGTAGGAGGCCACCGCGTTCTGGGCATCGGGGACGGTCACCGTGGCGACCTTGTCCTTGGCCGCGGCGGCATCGGTGACGTAGACGATGCCCGCGTCCGCCTCGCCGAGCGAGACCTTGCTCAGCACGGCACGGACGTTGGGTTCCTGGGAGACCGGCTTGACGGAGACGTGCTGGTCGTCGAGGACCTTCTTGCTGTAGCGGCCCACGGGTACCTCGGGGGCGGCGAGGACGACCTTCAGGTCGTTCTTGGAGAGGTCGGAGAGACCCTCGATCCTCTTCGGGTTGCCGGGGGCCGTGGCGATCGTCAGGCGGTTCTTCGCGATGACGGTGGGGGCCGCGGTCTCCTGCTTGAGGCCATCCATCGTTTTCGTGTCGGCCGTCACGAGTGCGTCGGCGGGGGCGCCCTGGCGTACCTGTGCGGCCAGTTCCTGCGAACCGGCGAAGGAGAACTTCACCGTGGTGCCGGGGTGCGCCTTCTCGTACGCCGCGCCCGCGCTCTTGAAGACGTCGGTGAGGGAGGCCGCGGCCAGGACCGTCAGTGTGGTCCTCTCTTTGGCGTCGGCCTTGCCGGAGTCGTTGCCGCCGCAGGCTGTGAGGGGCATCAGCAGGGCTGTTGCCACGAGGGCGGCGGTGCGGCGTGCGCGGTGCATGCTTTCTCCTGGGCTCAGGCGCGGTCGATGTGGACGTTGGTGGCCTTCACCCGGGCCACGGCTTCCATCCCGACCGCGAGGCCGAGCTCCTCCACGGCCTCGCGGGTGAGGAGGGAGACGAGCCGGTGCGGGCCCGCCTGGATCTCGACCTGGGCGGCGACATCGCCGAGCTTGACGGCGGTGATGATCCCGGCGAAGGCGTTCCGGGCCGTGGTGTACGCGGCTTCCTCGCCCTCGTGCGCCTCAGCGGCGAGGGCCACCGAGAACGCCGCCAGGTCGGCCCCCTTGATCAGCCGCTTCCCGGCGTCGTCCCGCTCGGTGGGCATCCGCCCCGCGTCCGCCCAACGCCGGACCGTATCGGGACTGACCCCCAGCAGACGGGCAGCCCGCCCGATGGTGTACGACCGCATACGCGGCACGGTATGGGCATGCGGCTCGCAAACGCAAGGTGGGGTGGGTGCGGTGCCTGGCGTATGCGCCTTCTTCTAAATCGCGCCCTTCCGCGTCAACTGGTTGAAGCACAGCCATCCCGGCAGCACCGGCAACCAGAACGTCATCAGCCGGTACAGCAGTACCGCCGGCGCCGCCGTCTCCGCCGGCAGGCCCGCCAGGGTGAGGGCACCGATCAGGACGCCCTCCACCGCGCCTACGCCACCCGGCGTCGGCGCCGCGGAGCCCAGGGCGTTGCCGGCGAGGAAGACCACGGCCACGCTCGCGTAACTCAGCTCGCCGCCGAAGGCGCGGATGGAGGTGTCGAGGCACATGACGAAGGCGGCCGACAGCAGCAGCCAGCCGCCGATGCCGTTGACGACCTTCCGGGGGCGCTGCAGGAGGTCCAGCATGCGCGGCACGACGCCCGCGAACAGTGACCGCACGCGGGTGGAGACGAACTTGCGCAGGAAGGGGACCGCCGTGACGACGAGCACCAGGACCGCAGCCGTCAGCAGGCCGCCGATGACCGTGCGGGACGGCGGGAGGGCCGAGGAGGTGCGTTCGGTGCCGGTGATGTAGCCGAAGGTCAGCAGCAGGACGATGTGGCAGGCCAGACCGAAGAGCTGGGAGGCTCCCACGCTGGCCACCGCGAGCCCCGGGCGCAGGCCGGCGCGCTGCAGGAAGCGGGTGTTGAGGGCCACGCCGCCGACCGCGGCCGGGGCGACCAGCTTCACGAAGGAGCCGGCGACCTGGGCGAGCACGGTGCGGCCGAAGGGGACCTTCTCGGGGACGAAGCCCAGCAGGCTCATGGCCGCCGCGAGGTAGCTCAGGGCGGAGAAGCCGGCGGCGGCCGCGACCCAGTACCAGTTGGCCTGGTCGACGAGCTCGCCCAGCTTGACGTGGGCGAGCTGGGAGAGCAGCACGTAGGCGGCGATGGCGCCGGCGATGGAGCTGATCAGCGTGCGGGGCCTGATGCGCTCCAGGCGTACGGGCTCTATGGGGGCCTGGGGGCGGATGAGGAGCACCTGGCGGCGGATCTGCGCGAGCAGGTCCTCCTCGCGGGCCTCCTCGGCGGCCTCGTCGAGGGCCTGCTTCTCGGCCTTGCGCTCGGCCTTGAGGGTCTTCTTGAGGTCGCCCCTGTCCTCCTCGGCGCCCGCTTCGGCGCGCTCGCGGGCCTTCTCCTCCCGGGCGATGCGGGAGGCCTCCAGGGCCGCCTCGCGCTCGCGGTGGGAGCGTTCGCGGGCGATCTGGCGCAGGGTCGCGCGGCTGGAGCGGGTGAGGGCGATGGGCTGGAGGAGGGGCAGGCTGTCGGCCACGGCCTCGGGGCCGATGACGTCGACGGCGGCGGCCACCGCGCGTTCGGCGCCCACCCGCAGGCCGAGCGTGGTGAGCAGCTGGGCGACGTCCATGCGCAGCACCACGTCGCCCGCGGCGATCTCGCCGCCTCGCAGGTCGGTCAGGACGACATTGCCGGAACGATCCACCAGGAGGGCGTCGCCGTCGAGCCTGCGGTGGGCGATGCGGCGCGACTGCAGGGCCTGGACCTGGCGCCAGGCGCCGGCCATCAGCTCGTCGGTGATCTCCTCGTCGGGGAGGGCGTCGAGGGTGCGGCCGCCGATGTGCTCGTAGACGAGCATGACGGCGTCCGGGCCGAGCTCGGAGGTGGCGATGAGCTTGGGCGCGTTGGCGCCGGCGGCGATGGCCGCGTAGGCGAGCAGCGCCTCCTGTTCGAGGGCCTGGCGCAGTGACTGCAGGCTGCGGCGCTGGGTGATGCCGCGCAGGGCCAGGCGCTGCCAGACGCGGTAGAAGAAGCCCTGGGCCTGCTGTTCGCGGTCGACGACGGTGACGTCGAGGGGCGGGCCGTCCTCGAGGGTGACGATGTAGCGGCGGCCCCGGTCGGGGTGCGCGGACGGCTCGGCGTCGGCGGCGTCGTCCTCGGTGCGCAGCGCGCTGACGGGCTTGAAGCCCACGCGCCGGAGGCCGGCCAGGAGGTGCTGGCCGGTGGGGCGCACGTTCGGGGAGCCGACGGCGTAGAGGGTGCCGTAGGCGACGGTCCAGCCGATCAGGACGGTGGCGACGATCGAGAAGGGGGTGGTGTAGCCGTTGACCAGGACGGCGAAGGCGTCCAGGAGCAGGACGGCCCACATCGCGACCCGCCAGCGCGGGCGGCGGGACATGCCGACGGCCGTCATGTAGGCGATGACGGGTGCCAGGTAGCCGTGGACCGGGTCGGTGAAGCCGCCGGTGGGGGCGGGCTGGGTCAGCGCGTCGCGGATCGATCCGGGTGCCGCCTCGGCGACCCAGAGGTCGGTGGCCAGGGACACGCCGTGGGCGAGGACGGCCGCCAGGACGCCGTCGGCGATGCGCAGGCCGTCGCGTTTGATGAGCCGTTCGATGGCGAACGCGACGGGGACGATGAAGACGGCGATGTTGGCCGTGAGCCCGGCGAAGTTCGCCAGCAGCTGGGGCGCCCGGCCGGTGCTCTCGCTGATGTCCTTCTCCAGGCCCGTGGTGGTGCCGTGGGCGAAGGCCGCGAGGGCGAGCACGAGGGCGATGCCGACGATGCCGAGGAAGAGCCGGACGAGGTCGGCGGGGCGGTGGACGCGGGCGGGCAGCAGGGGCTCGTCGCCGGAGACCTTGTCGATGTGATCCTCGCCGCCTTCGCACTTGTACGCGCCGGACTCCTCGGGGTCACCGGGCGTGCCACGGCCCTCGGGGTCGCCGTGGCAGGGCAGCACTTCGGGGGCGCGCGCCTCTTCCGGAGGCTGCGCGCCCTGCTGCTTGTCGGTCTCTTCTTTGTCTCGTATCACCGGTCACCGCCCGGAAGATGGTGGCATGGCCCGGCCGGGCAAGGGGGTATCAGGGTGCATTTCGGGGGCGCGGACTCCGGATCGTACGCCCTGTAGTGCGATGGCGCACTCTGAGTGATCTTGTGGAATACGCGACTCCGGGGAGCGGCGCGGAGTGTGGGATTCCGTTCCGGCGGGGTGTGACGGGGGATGCGGCAGTATGGACCGGTGAACGAGCTTCCCGAGTACGCGGAGCGGGTGCTGGCCGTCGCCGAGCTGATTCCCCCGGGACGGGTGATGACCTACGGGGACGTCGCCGAGTGGCTCGGCGAGGGCGGACCCCGGCAGGTCGGACGGGTCATGGCGCTCTACGGCGGCGCGGTGCCGTGGTGGCGCGTGGTCCGCGCCGACGGCGTGCTGCTGCCCGGGCACGAGCTGCGGGCGCTGGCCCACTACCGCCAGGAGGGCACCCCGCTGCGCCACGCCGGCCCCACGGCCGAAGGACACGTGCCCCGGCTCGCGATGGCCCGGGCACGCTGGGACGGCGCGGAAGCGGACGGTCCGGGTGTGACTCCGCACACCTGAGGGCCTCCGCCGCCCGGAGCCCGGCGAGCCGCACCCCGGCCCGTGGCCCCAAGGCGTAACCCGAACGGATGAGGTCGCCGAAGGCCGACGGCGACCGCCGTGACGCCCTGCGCCCCACCGGCCTTCTGGCGTAGCGTCGGGGGCCGCCCTTCGCTCAGGACCCTGTCCCCTCATGGACGGCCGCACGACACCCCGCACTCCCACCAGGACCGGCAACCCACGTGAGTTCCTCCCCCGCTTCCCGCTCGGCGCACCGGCCCGCCCCGGGCGCGTACCGTCTGGTGCGCACCCGGCCGGGCCCCGTGGCCCCTCCTGAGCTGGACGCGCGCCAGCGTGCCGTGGTTGACCACGCGCGGGGGCCGCTGCTGGTGCTCGCCGGGCCGGGAACGGGCAAGACGACGACGCTCGTGGAAGCGGTGACCGAGCGGGTGCGGCGGGGCACCGACCCCGAGCGCATCCTCGTGCTGACCTTCAGCCGCAAGGCGGCCGTCGAGCTGCGTGACCGGATGGCGGCCCGGCTCGGCGGCGCGTACGGGCCGCAGGCGACCACGTTCCACTCCTACTGCTACGCACTGGTGCGCGCCCATCAGGACGTCGACCTCTTCACCGACCCGCTGCGGCTGATGTCCGGACCCGAGCAGGACGTGATGGTCCGCGAGCTCCTCGCGGGCGAGGTCGAGCTGGAGCGCGAGGGTCGCAGCAGCGTGCGCTGGCCCGACGAGCTGCGGGCCTGCCTGACCACGCGCGGCTTCGCCGACGAGGTGCGGGCGGTGCTCGCGCGCAGCCGCGAGCTGGGGCTGGGCGCGCGCGACCTGGGCGACTTCGCCCGGCGCGGCGGCCGCCCGGACTGGCTCGCCGCCTCGTCCTTCCTGGCCCAGTACCTGGACGTGCTCGACATGCGCGGCGTCCTCGACTACGCCGAGCTCGTGCACCGCGCCGTGCTGCTCGCCGAGCGCCCGGAGGTCGCGGCGGAGCTCGGGCGGCGGTACGACGCGGTGTTCGTCGACGAGTACCAGGACACCGACGCCGCCCAGGTGCGGCTGCTGCGGGCACTGGCGGGAGGCGGCAGGACACTCGTCGCCTTCGGTGACCCGGATCAATCCATCTACGCCTTCCGTGGTGCCGACATCAACGGCATTCTGGACTTTCCCTCCGCCTTCCCCCGCCGGGACGGCTCCGCCGCGCCGGTCGAGGTCCTGACCGTCTCCCGCCGCTCGGGCGCCGCCCTGCTGGCCGCGACCCGGCTGCTCACCCGGCGGATGCCGCTCACCCGCCTGCCGGCCGCCGCCGTACGGGCCCACCGCGAGCTCGGCGCCGTACGGGACGGCGGCCGGGTGGAGGCGTACACCTACCCGACCGCCGGCGGCGAGGTCGACAACATCGCCGACATCCTGCGCCGCGCCCACCTCGAGGACGGCGTCCCCTGGCACGAGATGGCCGTCCTGGTCCGCGCCGGCTCCCGCTCGATACCGGGCCTGCGGCGCGCCCTGACCTCGGCGGGCGTCCCGGTCGAGGTCGACGGCGACGACCTCCCGCTGCGCCACGAACCGGCGGTGGCGCCCCTGCTGACCGCCCTGCGGGTGGTGGCGGAGTCGGCGATCCGGCCCGCGGAACCCGACGGCGAGACCACGGACACGCGGGGCCACCGGCTCGACACCGAGACCGCGCTCGGCCTCCTGACCTCCCCCCTGGGCGGCATGGACGCGGCCGACCTGCGCAGGCTCGGCCGCGCCCTGCGCGACGAGGAACGCGCCGCGGGCCAGGCCCTCCCGCGCTCCTCGGACACCCTCATCGCCGAAGCCCTCGCCGAGCCCGAGCGCCTCGTCGCGCACGACCCGGCGTACGCACGCGGTGCCCAGCGCCTGGGCGCACTCCTGCGCACCGCCCGCGAGCTCCTCGCACACGGCGGCACCGCCGAAGAGGCCCTGTGGACCCTGTGGGACGGCACGCCCTGGCCCTCCCGCCTCCAGCGGGCGGCACACCGCGGCGGAGCCGCCGGCCGCAACGCCGACCGCGACCTCGACGCCGTGTGCGCCCTGTTCGAGACCGCCGCCCGCGCCGAGGAGCGCACCGGCGGCCGCGGTGCCCTGAACTTCCTGGACGAGCTCGACGCCCAGGACATCGCCGCCGACACCCTCACCCACCGGGCGGTGCGCCCCGACGCCGTCCGGCTGATGACCGCCCACCGCTCCAAGGGCCTCCAGTGGCGGCTCGTCGTCGTCGCCGGCGTCCAGGAGGGCCTCTGGCCCGACCTGCGCCGCCGCGGCTCGCTCCTGGAGGCCGACCGCATCGGACGCGACGGCCTCGCCGAGCCCCTGAGCCCCGGCGCGCTCCTCGCCGAGGAGCGCCGTCTGTTCTACGTGGCCGCCACGCGTGCCCGCGAGCGCCTGATCGTGACCGCCGTCAAGGCGGCGGCAGAGGACGGCGACCAGCCCTCCCGGTTCCTGACCGAACTCGGCACCGAGCCCGTCGACATAACCCAGCGCCCCCGCCGCCCCCTGGCCGTCTCCGCGCTCGTCGCCGAACTGCGCGCCACCACCGTCGACCCCGCCGCCTCCGACGCCCTGCGGGCCGCCGCGGCCGAGCGGCTCGCCACCCTCGCCGCCCTGCGCGACGACGAGGGCCAGCCGCTCGTCCCCTCCGCGCACCCCTACCGCTGGTGGGGACTGGACGAGCCGACACGCAGCGCCGTGCCGCTGCGCGACCCCGACCGTCCGCTCGCGCTGTCCGGCTCGGCCGTCGGCCAGCTGGCCGGTACGTCCGGCACCTGCTCGCTGCAGTGGTTCCTGGGCCGCGAGGTGAAGGCCGACGCGCCCTCCACCGCCGCCCAGGGCTTCGGCAACGTCGTGCACGTCCTCGCCGACGAGGTCGCCTCCGGCCGCACCCCGGCCGACCTCGCCGTCCTGATGGAGCGCCTGGAATCGGTCTGGGACTCGCTCGCCTTCGACGCCCCCTGGAAGTCGCAGCAGGAGAAGGAGAACGCCCGCGCCGCCCTCGAACGCTTCCTGCGCTGGCACGTGATGGAACGCGGCGGCCGCACCGCCGTGGCCACCGAGCACGGCTTCGACCTCACCCTGAAGGCGGCCGACCACCTCGTGCGCATCCGCGGCTCCATGGACCGCGTGGAACGGGACGCCGACGGCCGCGCCTACGTCGTCGACTTCAAGACCGGCAAGGGCACCGTCTCCGCGAACGACGTCGAACGCCACCCCCAGCTCGCCGTCTACCAGCTCGCCGTCGAGGAGGGCGCCGTCGACGACCTCTTCCCCGACGGCCGCCCCGCCGCCGGCGGCGCCGAACTCGTCCAGCTGCGCCAGGGCGCCGCCAAGAAGGACGGCGGCGACACCCTCCCCAAGGTCCAGGCCCAGGGCCCGCTGGGGGAGGGGCAGTGGATCGGCGACCTCCTCGCCGAGGCCGCCGGCCGGGTGCTCGAGGAGCGCTTCGCCCCGCGCCCCGGCCAGCACTGCGCGCACTGCTCGTTCCGGGCCTCCTGCACGGCCCGGCCCGAGGGCCGGCAGATCGTGGAGTGAGTGTCAGTGCCTCCCGTTAGCGTTTCCGGCGTGACCCCGCGCCTGACCGACCCCGAGCAGCTCAAGGAGCTCCTCGGCATTCCGTTCACCCCGGAGCAGCTGGCCTGCATCACCGCGCCGCCCGCCCCGCAGGTCATCGTGGCCGGAGCCGGCTCGGGCAAGACGACCGTCATGGCCGCGAGAGTCGTCTGGCTCGTGGGCACCGGCCAGGTCGCCCCCGAACAGGTCCTCGGCCTCACCTTCACCAACAAGGCGGCCGGCGAGCTGTCCGAGCGCGTACGCAAGGCCCTCACCGAGGCCGGCATCGCTCCCGAGGAGCCGTACGACGAGAGCGGCACGGGCGGCGACCCGCAGATCTCCACCTACCACGCCTTCGCCGGCCGCCTCCTGAAGGAGCACGGCCTGCGCATCGGCCTGGAACCCACCACCAGGCTCCTCGCCGACGCCACCCGCTTCCAGCTCGCCGCCCGCGTCCTGCGCTCCTCCCCGGGCCCGCACCCCGCGCTCACCCGCTCCTTCGCCGACCTCGTCTCCGACCTGCTCGCCCTGGACGGCGAGCTCGCCGAGCACCTCGTCTCGCCCGCACGCCTGCGCGCCTACGACCAGGAACTGCTGACCACCCTGGAAGGCGCCCGGCTCACCAACGCGGACCTGCGCAAGGTGCCCGACACCGCCCGCGCCCGCCTCGAGCTGCTGGACCTGGTCGAGGCATACCGCCGCGAGAAGCGCGGCCGCGACCTCCTCGACTTCGGCGACCAGATCGCCCTCTCCGCCGAACTGGCCGGCGGCCGCCCCGAAGTGGGCCGCATCCTCCGCGAGCAGTTCGCGGTCGTCCTCCTCGACGAGTACCAGGACACCTCGGTCGCCCAGCGCCTCCTGCTGGCCGGCCTGTTCGGCGGCGGCACCGGCCACGCGGTGACCGCCGTCGGCGACCCCTGCCAGGCCATCTACGGCTGGCGCGGCGCGTCGGTGGCCAACCTGGACGACTTCCCCCACCACTTCCCCCACGCCGACGGCCGCCCCGCCGACCGCTACTCCCTCAGCGAGAACCGCCGCAGCGGCGGCCGCCTCCTGCACCTGGCCAACGAGCTCGCCACCGACCTGCGCGCGCGCCACGAAGGAGTCGAGGCGCTGCGCCCCGCCCCCGGCGCCGAGCGGGACGGCGTGGTGCGCTGCGCCCTGCTGCCCACGCACGCCGAAGAGCTCGACTGGCTCGCCGACTCTCTGGCCCACCTCGTCCGCACGGGCACCAGCCCCGGTGACATCGCGGTCCTGTGCCGCACCGCCACCGACTTCGCCCAGATCCAGGGCGCGCTGGTGGAGCGCGACATCCCCGTGGAGGTGGTCGGCCTGTCCGGCCTCCTGCACCTGCCGGAGATCGCCGACCTCACCGCGGTCTGCGAGGTCCTCCAGGACCCCACGGCCAATGCCGCGCTCGTCCGCCTGCTGATCGGCCCCCGCTGGCGCATCGGCCACCGCGACCTGGCCCTGCTGGGCCGCCGCGCCCGCACGCTCGTGCCCTACGGCAGCACGGGCTCGGACCCCGACCGACGCCTGGCCGAAGCGGTCGAGGGCGTCGACCCGGCCGAGGTCATCTCCCTCGCGGACGCCCTCGACACCTTCCTCACCCCCGATGCCCCGGACGACGGCCTTCCGTTCTCCCCGGAGGCCCGCGTCCGCTTCGCCCGCCTGGCGGCCGAACTGCGCGACCTGCGCCGCAGCCTGGCCGACCCGCTGATGGACATCCTCCACCGGGTGCTGGCCACCACGGGCCTGGAAGTGGAGCTCTCCGCCTCCCCCCACGCCCTGGCCGCCCGCCGCCGCGAGACCCTCACCCAGTTCCTCGACATTGCCGCGGGCTTCGCGGCCGTGGACGGCGAGGCGACGCTGCAGGCATTCCTGGGCTTCCTGCGCACGGCGGCCCAGTACGAGAAGGGCCTGGACAGCTCGCTCCCCGGCGGCGAGAACACCGTCAAGATCCTCACCGCGCACAAGTCCAAGGGCCTGGAGTGGGACGTGGTGGCGGTGCCGGGCCTGGTGGCGAAGTCCTTCCCGAGCGAGCAGTCCCGCGACTTCTGGACCTCCCAGCCCAAGGTCCTCCCGCACGCCCTGCGGGGCGACGCCGACACCCTGCCCGACGTCCGCTCCTGGGACAGCAAGGGCCTCACGGCCTTCAAGGCCGCCATGAAGGCCCACCAGCACACCGAGGAACTCCGCCTCGGCTACGTCACCTTCACCCGCCCCCGCTCCCTCCTCCTGGGCTCCGCCCACTGGTGGGGCCCCAACCAGGTGAAGCCCCGCGGCCCCTCGGCCTTCCTGGAGGCCCTGCGCGAACACTGCGAGGCGGGCCACGGCGAGATCGAGGTCTGGGCGGACCGCCCCGAGGAGGGCGCCAAGAACCCGGCCCTCCAAGAGGAGGCCATGGACCACTCCTGGCCCCTGCCGCTGGACCCCACGTCCCTGCGCCGCCGCCGCGAGGCGGCGGAGACGGTGCTGGCCCACTTGGAACGCCTGGAGTCGACTCCGCAACCAGAGAGGCCCCACGACCCGGACTGGCCTCCGCAGGAAGAGGAGCACGAGGAGGAGGACCTACCGGACTGGGACACGCTCCCCACAACGCGCCCGCAGCCGAAGGAGGCACCCACCGTCCCGCAGCCGCGAACGGCGGGGAGGGGCCGGGACGGGATGGGCCCTGGCAGGGGCGTAAAGCGTGATTTGCGGCCGCGGTCGGGGTTCGCTGCCGAGGAGACAGAAGCGGCCGTAAATCATGCAGCCCCAGAAGGGCCCGTCCCGTCCCGGACCCGCACCACAGAACACGCTCTGCTCCCCGAGGAGACCCGCACGCTGGCCTCCTGGGACCGCGACCTGACCGCACTGGCCACAGAGCTCAAGCGCGCCCGGGCCACGGTGCGCGACGTCGTCGTGCCCGCGTCCCTCACGGCCACGCAGCTAGTCGCCCTGGCCGACGACCCGGACGCCTTCGCCCGCGACCTGGCCCGCCCCATGCCGCGCAAGCCCCAGCCCGCCGCCCGCAGAGGCACCCGGTTCCACGCCTGGGTCGAGTCCCGCTTCGAGGAGGTCCCACTCCCCTTCCCGGGCCCCGACGAGCTCTGGGACGCAGGCGCCCCGGAGGACGCCCCGGAGATCGTCGACGAGCGCGACCTGGCCGAGCTCAAGGCGGCCTTCGAGCGCACCCCGTACGCCCACCGCACCCCGTACCGCGTGGAGGCGCCGTTCCAGCTCACCCTCGCGGGACGGCTGATCCGAGGCCGGATAGACGCGGTCTACCGCGTCGAGGCCGAAGGCGCGGGCGACCGCGAGCGCTACGAGATCGTCGACTGGAAGACCGCCCGGACCCACGACGCCGACCCCCTCCAGCTGGCGATCTACCGCCTGGCCTGGGCGGAACAGCGCGGCGTCCCCCTGTCGTCCGTCGGGGCCGCTTTCGTGTACGTACGCGACGGCGAGACGGTCCGCCCGGACGCCCTGCCGGACCGCGCGGGGCTCGAGAAGATCCTCCTGGGGGAGGAAGGATGAGAAACCCGGTCATGGTCACACCGCGTCGCCGGATAGGCTCGATGGCATGAGCAACACCCCGGACACCGCCGTCCGCGCGTACATCGACGCCCACCGCGCCGCGTTCCTCGACGACCTCGCCGAGTGGCTGCGCATCCCGTCGGTCTCGGCCGACCCGGCCCGCGCGGCCGATGTACGGCGCAGCGCGCAGTGGCTGGCGGCGAAGCTCCAGGAGACCGGCTTCCCGGTGGTGGAGGTCTGGGAGACGGGGACCGACGGTGCCCCCGGCGCCCCCGCCGTCTTCGCGGAGTGGCCCTCCGGCGAGGAGAACGCCCCCACGGTCCTGGTCTACGGCCACCACGACGTCCAGCCCGCCGCCCGCGAGGACGGCTGGCACACGGACCCGTTCGAGCCGACGACCGTGGACGGCAGGCTGTACGCGCGCGGCGCCGCCGACGACAAGGGCCAGGTGTTCTTCCACACCCTGGGCGTCCGCGCCCACCTGGCGGCGACCGGCCGCACGGCCCCCGCCGTCAACCTCAAGCTGCTGATCGAGGGCGAGGAGGAGTCCGGCTCGCCGAACTTCCCGGCCCTCGTCCACGCCCGCGCCGACCGCCTCGCCTGCGACGCGGTGATCGTCTCCGACACCGGCATGTGGTCGGAGGACACCCCGACCGTGTGCACGGGCATGCGCGGCCTCACCGACTGCCAGATCGACCTGTACGGCCCGGACCAGGACATCCACTCCGGCTCGTTCGGCGGCGCGGTCCCGAACCCCGCCATGGAGGCGGCGCGCCTGGCCGCCGCCCTGCACGACGAGAACCACCGGGTGACGGTCCCGGGCTTCTACGACGGCATAGTCGAGCTGACGCCCGCCGAGCGCGAGCTCTTCGCGGAGCTGCCGTTCGACGAGCAGCGCTGGCTGCGCGCGGCCCACTCGCACGGCACGTCCGGCGAGGCCGGCTACAGCACGCTGGAGCGTATCTGGGCCCGCCCCACCGCCGAGGTGAACGGCATAGGCGGCGGCTACCAGGGCCCCGGCGGCAAGACGATCGTGCCGTCGACCGCCCAGCTGAAGCTTTCGTTCCGCCTGGTCGCGGGCCAGGACGCGGACCGCGTCCAGGAGTCCGTACGCGCGTGGGTGGCGGCCGCGCTGCCGGAGGGGATCCGGCACGAGGTCACGTTCTGGGGCGCGACCCGCCCCTGCCTGACCCCGCTGGACCACCCGGCCCTGCGGTCCGTCGTACGGGCCATGGGCCGCGCCTTCGGGCAGAAGATCCGTTTCACGCGCGAGGGCGGCTCGGGCCCCGCGGCCGACCTGCAGGACGCGCTCGGCGCGCCGGTGCTGTTCCTGGGCATCTCGGTGCCGTCGGACGGCTGGCACGCGCCCAACGAGAAGGTCGAGCTGGACCTCCTCATGAAGGGCGTCGAGACCGCCGCCTACCTGTGGGGCGACCTCGCCGACACCGACAGCGCCGACACCGACCGCAAGGCGCGGGTCGCACCGTAAGCCACAGGACCGTAAGCCACAGGCCCAGCCCGCGACGTACCCGCACACGCACCACCACCATCCGTAGGGGGAGTTGGAAGCAGCCGTGACCACCTGGACCGAATTCGCAGCCACCCGGCCCATCACGCTCAGCGGTGCCAGCGGCATCGACCGTGCCGCGCACCACCGACTGGACGAGGCGTGGATCTCCGCGGCGTGGAGTCACCCCTCGACGCGGGTCTTCGTGGTCTCCGGCGGTCAGGCGCTGGTCGACGACACCCCCGACGGCCGCACGGAGCTGGTGATGACGCCGGCCTTCGAGGCGCCCGTCACCGAGACGCACCGCTACTTCCTCGGCCAGGACGAGGACGGAGTGGCCTACTTCGCGCTGCAGAAGGACGCGCTGCCGGGCCGCATGGACCAGTCCGCGCGCCCGGCCGGGCTGCGCGAGGCGGGCCTGCTGCTCTCGCCGCGCGACGCCGGCCTGCTCGTCCACGCGGTCGCCCTGGAGAACTGGCAGCGGCTGCACCGCTTCTGCTCGCGCTGCGGCGAGCGCACGGTCATCGCGGCCGCCGGCCACATCCGCCGCTGCCCGGCCTGCGGCGCCGAGCACTACCCGCGCACCGACCCGGCCGTGATCATGCTGGTGACGGACGAGAAGGACCGCGCGCTGCTGGGCCGCCAGATGCACTGGCCGGAGGGCCGCTTCTCGACGCTCGCGGGCTTCGTCGAGCCTGGCGAGTCCATCGAGCAGGCCGTGCGCCGGGAGGTCGCCGAGGAGGCGGGCGTGACCGTCGGCGAGGTGGAGTACATCGCGAGCCAGCCCTGGCCCTTCCCCTCCAGCCTCATGCTCGGCTTCATGGCGCGGGCCACGTCCTCGGACATCCAGGTGGACGGCGAGGAGATCCACGAGGCGCGCTGGTTCTCCAGGGAAGAGCTGCGGGCCGCGTTCGCGTCCGGGGAGGTCCTGCCTCCGACCGGGATCTCGATCGCGGCCCGACTGATCGAGCTCTGGTACGGCGAGCCGCTGCCCTAACGGGCCCGGCACCGCGTTCAGGCGCCGATCTTGGCCTTCACCTGGGCCAGCGAGGGGTTGGTGAGCGTGGAGCCGTCCGGGAAGAGAACGGTGGGGACCGTCTGGTTCCCGCCGTTCGCCTTCTCCACGAACGCCGCCGAGTCGGCGTCGAGCTCGATGTTGATCTCGTTGTACGCGATGCCCTCGCGCTCCATCTGGCTCTTCAGCCGGCGGCAGTAGCCGCACCAGGTGGTGCTGTACATCGTCACGCTGCTCGACATGCGACCCGCGCTCCTTTTCCTCGAATTCCTCGGTGCTGTTCCGGAGGTCTAACGCGCACCTGTACCCAGCCATTCCCACCGGTCGTATTAGTACGACCACCCTGCCCCGCCTGTGGACAACATTCCCGGTCGCCTCCGCCGACCTGGCAGCATGGCGGGGTGACAGCAGCAACGCACTCCACTCTCTTCCCGCAGGCGCCGGACTCCGCCGACGCGGTGCTCGACGGGCTCGACCCCGAGCAGCGCGAGGTGGCCACGGCCCTCAGCGGACCGGTGTGCGTGCTGGCCGGAGCCGGTACGGGCAAGACGCGCGCGATCACCCACCGCATCGCGTACGGCGTCCGCTCCGGCGTGCTCCAGCCCTCCAGTGTGCTCGCCGTCACCTTCACCAACCGTGCCGCGGGCGAGATGCGCGGCCGGCTGCGCCAGCTCGGCGCGGGCGGCGTCCAGGCGCGCACGTTCCACTCGGCCGCTCTGCGCCAGCTCCAGTACTTCTGGCCCAAGGCCGTGGGCGGGGAGCTGCCCCGGCTGGTGGAGCGCAAGGTCCAGATCGTCGCGGAGGGGGCCGCGCGCTGCGGGGTGCGGCTGGACCGCAACGAGCTGCGTGACGTGACGGCCGAGATCGAGTGGGCGAAGGTCACCCAGACCGTTCCCGAGGACTATCCGGCCGCCGCCGCCAAGTCCGGCCGCGAGGTCCCCCGCGACCCCGCCGAGATCGCCCGCGTCTACGGCACGTACGAGCAGCTCAAGCGCGACCGCGGCTTGATCGACTTCGAGGACGTCCTGCTGCTGACGGTCGGGGTGCTCCAGGACCGGCACGACATCGCCGAGACCGTGCGCCGCCAGTACCAGCACTTCGTGGTCGACGAGTACCAGGACGTCAGCCCGCTCCAGCAGCGGCTGCTGGAGCTGTGGCTGGGGGACCGGGACAATCTGTGCGTCGTCGGCGACGCCAGCCAGACGATCTACTCCTTCACCGGCGCCACCCCCGACCACCTGCTCAACTTCCGCACCCGCCATCCGCGCGCCACGGTCGTCAAGCTCGTCCGCGACTACCGCTCCACGCCCCAGGTCGTGCACCTGGCCAACGGCCTGCTCTCCCAGGCCCGCGGCCGCGCCGCCGAGCACCGGCTGGAGCTGATCTCCCAGCGCGACGCGGGCCCCGAGCCGGTCTACGGCGAGTACGCCGACGAGCCCGCCGAGGCCGAGGGCACGGCCCGGCGCGTGCGGGACCTCATCGACGCCGGGGTACCCGCGAGCGAGATCGCGATCCTCTACCGCATCAACGCCCAGTCCGAGGTCTACGAGCAGGCTCTGGCCGATGCCGGCGTGCCCTATCAGCTGCGGGGGGCCGAGCGGTTCTTCGAGCGCCCCGAGGTGCGGGAGGCCGGACTGCTGCTGCGCGGCGCCGCCCGGGCCGGCGGCCACTCCGACCCGCAGCTGGCGGCCGCCGAGGACGTGCCCTCGCAGGTCCGCGCGGTGCTCAGCACCCGGGGCTGGACGAGCGAGCCCCCCGCCGGCTCGGGCGCGGTGCGCGACCGCTGGGAGTCCCTGGCGGCCCTGGTGCGGCTCGCCGAGGACTTCGTCCGGGCCAGGCCCGGCGCCACCCTCGCCGATCTCGTGGCCGAGCTCGACGAGCGGGCCAGTGCCCAGCACGCCCCGACGGTGGAGGGTGTGACACTCGCCTCACTCCACGCCGCCAAGGGCCTGGAGTGGGACGCCGTCTTCCTCGTCGGGCTCACCGAGGGCATGCTGCCGATCACCTACGCCAAGACCGACGAGCAGGTGGAGGAGGAGCGCCGGCTGCTCTACGTCGGCGTCACCCGCGCCCGCTGCCACCTCTCCCTCTCCTGGGCGCTCTCCCGTACCCCCGGCGGCCGCCCCTCCCGGCGGCCCACCCGCTTCCTGAACGGGCTGCGGCCGGGCTCCGCGGCCCCGCGCCCCGGCTCCCCGGGCGCGGGCGGGCAGGGCGGCATCGAGCGGGGGGCCGTCCGCAAGCGGCGCGGGCCCGCGCGCTGCCGGGTCTGCGGGCGGACGCTGACCGACGCGGGCGAGATCAAACTGATGCGCTGCGAGGACTGCCCCTGCGACCTCGACGAGGCCCTCTACGAACGGCTGCGCGACTGGCGGGCCGAGCAGGCCCGGCAGCTGGGCCAGCCCGCCTACTGCGTCTTCACCGACAAGACGCTCCTCGCGATTGCCGAGGCCGTTCCGGGAACCGAATCGGAGCTGGCGGGCATCTCTGGTGTCGGGGCACGGAAGCTCGGCAGGTTCGGAGCCGACGTCCTGGCCCTGTGCGCGGGCGAGGAGCCGACCTCGGAACACGTGTCCCAGGACACCTCCGAAGAATCTCCGGAAAAATAGTTTGCGCACGCGGAGGGCCTACCCATAGCCTTCCGAGCAGGGAAACGACGGCTCTGCGGTACTACCGGGATTCGTTGGATCCATGCTGTACTGAACCGAAGACCTGGACCGGTTTCACCCGGTCCCCGAAGACGCCGAAGGGAGGCGGAGACAATGATCAGCTTTATCGCCAGCAACAAAATGACCGATCGCCAGGTCGGCTCCGCCAGCATGCTCGCCTTCACCTTCGGCCCGTTCCAGGGCACCGGTCTGTCCGGTGAGGCGTCGGTCCGTCCCGAACGGCGACCGGCCAACGCGTCCCAGGTAAAGGCAGCAGCAGCGGCACAGGCCCAGGCCTATGCCCCGACGGCGGCCGCCAATGGCGCCGGATCCCTGAACGCACAGCACCACCTTCCCAAGACGTGGGCCTTCCGTGGGCTCGAACCCTGGAGAGATCCAGCCTGATCGGCGCGATCAGGTCGGCACCTTCCAGGGCCGCGGAACCCACACCGGGATCCGCGGCCCTTTTGTTTGCCCCCAGCCTGGGGAAACCAGCCCGGCCACCAGCCGGAACAACAGACGAGGAATGACACACCGTGCAACTCAAGGCACACACCCCGTCAGTAGCGACCGACTTGATCCCCCCGCCTGTCCCCACGGAGGACACCTTGACCCCGCTCACCGCCCTGACCGACCTCGACGACGCCATCGAGAACCTCGGCGTCCCGGTCCCCTGCCGCAGCTATGACCCGGAGGTCTTCTTCGCCGAGTCCCCGGCTGACGTGGAGTACGCCAAGTCGCTCTGCCAGACCTGCCCGCTGCGTGCGGCCTGCCTCGCCGGCGCCAAGGACCGCCGCGAGCCGTGGGGCGTCTGGGGCGGCGAACTGTTCGTCCAGGGTGTGGTCGTCGCCCGCAAGCGGCCCCGTGGCCGCCCGCGCAAGAACCCGGTCAACGCATGATCACCACCGGCACCATCGACCGCCCCACGACGCACGACCCCAAGAAGCAGGACCCGACGATGCAGCGCCCGTCCCCTGAGCCATTCGGCTCCAGCACCCCCACCCGTGATGCCTTCGGCGCGACCGCCTCGCGCCAGAACAGGAACCTCGAAATGCAACTCATCCCAGAAGCCCTGGCTCGTGCGCATATGCACGACCGCTTGCGGGAGGCGGAGTCCCAACGCCCGGCCGTACGGCTGGCCGCCGCCCGCCGCATGCAGCGCCGCGCCGAGCGCGCCTCGCTGCGCGCGCGTCGTGCTCTGGCCATGGCCGTCATGCAGTGAGCCCTCGCGGGGCCGGTCCGTTCGGACCGGCCCCGCGCCGCGTTGGGTGCGCCACCCGCTCCCGGCCCGCCCGCGGGGATATCGTCTGGGAGTGGACCGGAAGTCGCATGAACCAGTGCAGTTGGACCCTGAGGCCACCGAGACCGTCACCTGCGCTCGCTGTGGCAAGGCAGCCCCCGACGGCGCACCGCCGACCTGGACCTGCTCCGTCGAGAACGGCAGCCGTCGCTATTTCTGCGACGACTGCGCCCGCGCCAACATCAGATCGATCGAAGGCCGGCTCGACTCGTCCTGGTGGTGAGCCCACCCACGCCTGACGGCGGGGAGAGCCCCGCCATCAGGCGGGCGTGTCCTGAGTCCGGGGCTCCGCCGCGAACCCGGGCACCCACGCCTCCATCTCCTCGCGCAGCCGCACCGTGGCACCCAGCTGGCACAGCACCCCTATGGTGCTCATCGTCACCCGGTGGATCAGCAGATACGCCGGGGGCAGATTGAGCTGCCGGGCCAGCTGGTACGCGGGGGAGCGGGGATCGGCGATCCGCGTCGCCTGGGCCCGCATCCAGTCACGGGTGAACGTGAACTCCGTCACCTGCGCCGGCTCGATGATCGGCAGCAGATAGTCGAGCACCGCCCCCGGGTCCAGCTCGATCTCCGGCTTGACGAACCCCTCCTCGCGCAGCAGCTCGTGGACCGCGTCCGCCTGGCCGGCCAGCGTCATGCGCAGCGCGTTACCGATCTCGACGGGCAGCCCCTGCGGCAGCCGGTCGACCGTGCCGAAGTCCAGCACCCCCAGCCGCCACTTCTCCGGCGGCCCGTCCGGGGCGTCCCCGGTCAGGAGCCGGAAGTTGCCCGGGTGCGGGTCGGCGTGGAGCAGCCCCGTGCGAGCCGCTCCCGAGAAGAGGAAGCGGGCCAGCAGCTGACCGGCCCGGTCCCGCTGCTCCTGGGTGCCGTGCGCTATCACCTCGGACAGCGGCACCCCCTCCAGCCACTCCGTCACCAGCACCTGGTCGCTCTGGTGGACCACGTCCGGCACCGTCACATCGGCATCGCCGGCGAACTCCCGTGCGTGCGCGCTCTGGGCCCGTGCCTCCAGCTCATAGTCCAGCTCCTCGGACACCCGGTCACGCAGCTCGGTGATGAGCGGCTTGATGTCCATGCCGGGTACCAGCGGCCCCAGCAGCTTGGCGAACCGGCCCAGTTGGGTCAGATCGGACAGCAGTGCCTCGCCCGCTCCCGGATACTGCACCTTGACCGCGACCTCGCGTCCGTCGTGCCAGACCGCCCGGTGCACCTGGCCGATCGAGGCCGCCGCCGACGGCTTGTCGTCGAACTCCAGGAACAGATCCCGCCAGTCCTCCCCGAGCCGCTCCGCCAGCGCCGCGTGCACCGACTTCGTCGGCATCGGCGGCGCGGCCTCCTGAAGCTTGGTCAGCGCCGTCCGGTAGGGGCCGGCGATCTGCTCCGGAAGCGCCGATTCGAAGACGGACAGCGCCTGACCAAGCTTCATGGCACCCCCCTTGAGCTGTCCGAGCGTCGCGAAGAGCTGCTCCGCGGTGCGCTGCTGCAGCTCTGCGGCGATCTTCTCCGCCGGCCGTCCGCCGATGCGTTTTCCCAGCCCGAGCGCCGTTCGCCCGGCGAACCCCAACGGCAGCGCGGCCAACTTGGCGGTACGGGTGACCGCCTTGCGGGGTAGATCAGACATGCGCCCCTCCAACTAGCTGAACAGCCACGCCGCGGACGGCGGTTACCGGGTCATTGTCCCGTGCGGTGCCCCTGTGATCACGGCCTATCCGGATGCCCGGAATCCGCCGCGCCGCATGGACACCGCGGATGCGGCTCGACGGGCCGGGGAGACCAGGCCGGACCCGGCAGTGCCAGCTCCAGCCGGACCCCCGCTCCCGACGTGGACCCACCGTCGAGGAAGGCGAGCGCCCGCGCCACGGTCAGCCCCGCCACGACCGTGGCCAGTGCCATGTCGCACGACGGTACCCCCGAGGCGCGGCCGGACTTCCACTGGGCGAGCATCCGGGGCCACGCGCTGTCCCGGTCGGCCCGCCCCAGCTCGATACAGCCCGCGCACGCCGACGCCCGCGGCAGCACCAGCGGCCCCAGCACACCCGTGGCCTCCAGCACCCCCGCGTACATATGGGGCGTCCCCGAGGAGACCAGCTCATGCGCCGCCAGGGGATCCGGTGCGTAGGCGGCCAGGCCGTCGCGGGGCGCGAGGACCACCAGGGCCAGCGGCGGCTCGGCCTCCGCCCGCTCGCGGTCCGCCCCCGCCCCGCCGGCCCGGCCCCGGGACCGGGGCACGGGCGCGACCTGCCGGACCACCTGCCGCGCGGCGGCTTCCCGCCGCTCCCCGGTACGCTCGGGCCCCACCCCCGCCGGTGAGACGTCCCACGGCTCGACGCGACCGCCGTCCAGCACGTCGACCCGGCCCACCCCCGAGGCCGACAGCAGAGCCGCCACGGCCGCGCCCACCCGTCCGGCACCCCTCACCTGCACCCGCATCGCCTGCCGCGCCGCCATCAGCCGCATCGCCGCCCCGGGCCCGGAGTGCAGCACCGACAGCGACGCCAGGTCCGGCCGCAGCCGCTCCAGGGCACCGCCACGGCTGCGTAACGCCGCGGCCCCCTCGCCGCCGCCCCGCGCGTCGTCGAGCAGCCCGGCCCCGCCGAGCCGCTCCACCAGCGCGTCCGCACGGCCCTCCGGCAGACCCATTCCGCGCGCCTCCTCGCGCAGAAGGGGCATACCGCGCGTCCCGTCGAGCAGGCCGAGGAAGCAGCCGGTGGCCGTGTCCACCGGCCCCACGACCACCGCGTGCGCGGGCGCGGCCCCGAACTGCACCATGTCGCGGTTCCGCCAGGCACGCCGCAGCGCGGGCTTGATCACCGGATGCGCGAAGCCCGCGGCGGCCGCCGCGGGCACGCGGACGGCAGCGGGCACGCCGCGATCACCGGAGCCCGCGGCCGTCGCGGCGGGCAGGGATGGCGTGGTGGGCACGGATGGCGTGGAGCTCAAGGACGTGGTCTGCATGGTTCCCCCCTCGGTCGGACTTCAGCTTGCCCGCCCCGGCCGGTCACCGTGCGAAGTTATCCACAGGCGCGGAGTGATTGTCGTACAAGCCCTGCGAACTGCGGGTGTTTCCCCCGACAACCGACGGAGGGGCGGGACTTCCCGCACCGCCAGCGGGTAACGTCGGGCTCGTGCCCGTCGATCCTCTGCACAGCGCCGCAAGACCACCGCGCAGCGCCCCGAGCCCGCTCCAGACGGCCTCGGAGGCCCGTGCGGTCGAGGTCCGACGAAGCGCGCGCCGACGCAGGACGGTCTCCGCCTACCGCGAGGGCGACCGCACGATCGTTCTCATCCCCGCCCGCATGTCGGACGCCGAGGAACAGCGCTGGGTCACCGTGATGCTCGACAAGCTCGCGGCGCAGGAGAGCAAGCGGATGCTCGGCGACGCCGAGCTCGCCGACCGGGCCCGCCGCCTCTCCGAGCAGTATCTGGACGGCCGGGCGCGCCCCGACAGCGTCCGCTGGGTGACCAACCAGAACACCCGCTGGGGCTCGTGCACCCCCGCCGAAGGCAGCATCCGCCTGTCGCACCGCCTCCAGGGCATGCCCGAGTACGTCGTCGACTACGTCCTCCTGCACGAGCTCGGCCACCTGCTCGTCCCGGGGCACGGGCCCGAGTTCTGGCGGCTCCTCACGTCCTACCCGCGCACCGAGCGTGCCCGCGGATACCTCGAGGGCGTGGTCGCCGCCGACCGGCTGCCCCACCTTCCCGCCGCCCGCGGCGAGTGACGAGCCCCTCCCCGGAATCACGCCCTGTCGGTGTCAGCCGTTAGCCTGGCGCAACGCATTCACCACAGGTTCGGATGGGGGACGGTCGTCACGCATGTCCAGGGAATTCCAGCGCGGCCACAAGGCCAAGATCAGTGACCTGACGGCGGGGACCGATCTGTACGTGGGAGTGCAGATCGGCGGCCCCGGTCTGTCCTTCGACATCAGCTGCTTCGGCCTCGACGCCGCCGAGCGGCTCTCCGACGACCGGTACTTCATCTTCTTCAACCAGCCGAAGTCGCCCGAGGAGGCGATCCAGCAGCTCGGGGCGCAGGCCGGGGACACGGAGTCCTTCCGCGTCACCCTCGACCGCGTCCCCGCGCACATCCACAAGCTCTCCTTCACCGCGACGGTGGACGGCGCCGGCCAGATGTCGCAGGTCGGCCCCGGCTACCTCCGCGTCGTCGCGGGCGGCGTGGAGGTGGCCCGCTACTCCTTCACCGGTGCCGAGTTCAGCACCGAGCGCGCGGTGATGCTGGGCGACTTCTATCTGAAGGACGTCTGGCGGTTCGCCGCCGTCGGGCAGGGCTTCGACGGTGGCCTGGAAGCGCTGCTGAGGAACTTCGGCGGCGAGGTGCTGGAAGAGGAGGAGCCCGCGCCTGTGCCTGCCGCGCCCGCCCCCGCCTTCGCGCCTCCCGCGCAGGCGAGCGCGCCCCCCGCCTTCGCACCGCCCGCCGCCGCCCAACCGGCCCCCGCGGCACCGGCCCCGGCACCGGCCCCGGCCCCCGCGCCCGTACCCGCGCAGGGCTTCGCGCCCCCGCCGGGCAGCACGCCGCCTCCGCCCGGCAGCACGCCGCCGGCGCCGCCCGCGGCCCCGCAGGCGCACATGGCCGCGACCATGGCCGCGCCCCTCGCGCCTCCCGGGTACTTCTCCGGCGGCCAGACCCCGCCCGGCGGTGCCGTCCCGCCGCCCCCCGGCCCGCCCGGAGTGCCCGGCCAGCCCGCCCCGTACGGCCAGCCGGCCGCGCCCGCCCAGGGCTACCCCGCCCAGCAGTCCTACGGCCAGCCGGTCATGCCGGCCCAGCCCGCTCACTCTTATCCGGGCCAGCCCGCCCCGTACGGAGCCCCCGCGCCCGCCGCGGCGCCGCAGGGCACCGGCGCGGGTCCCGTCGTACCCGGCGTCCAGGGGGCCTTCGACAAGTACCGCGAGGCACCCAACGGGCAGCGCTGGACCCTGCAGAACCACAGCCTCATCCGCGTCGACCTGGGCGCCGACCCGCAGCCCGTGCTCGCCCGGCAGGGCAGCATGGTCCTCTACCAGGGCAAGGTCGACTTCAGCTACAAGGGCGCCGGTTTCATGGGCCGCATCGTCGGGAACGCGACCGGCCAGGAGATGCAGCTGATGCGCTGCACCGGCCGCGGACAGGTCTTCCTCGCCGAGAACTCCGCGCACGTCCACCCCATCCAGCTGGAGAACGACGCGATCTGCGTCTCCGCCGACGCCGTGCTCGCCTTCGACGAGTCGCTGCACCACGAGGTCCGCCGGATCGAAGGCCACGGCATCCCCGGCGGCGCCCTGTTCACCATGCAGTTCCACGGCACCGGAACCGTCGTCGTCAAGACGCACGGCACCCCGGTGGTGCTGCCGGTCACCCCGACCACCTACGCCGACAGCAACGCCATCGTCGCCTGGTCGGCGGCCGCCCAGGTCGTCATGTCCAGCCAGGTGCGGCTGCGCCGCAACTCCTACCCGGGCCACAGCGGGGAGACCGTCAATCTCCAATTCCGCGGCGCGCCCGGAAACTTCATCGTCGTCCAGCCCTACGAGGTCTGAGGGAGCCCGTCATGGACCAGTCGCTGATCTCGGGCCACGCCCCGACCCCGCCCGCCGCCCGCATGGAGAACCACGGCAGCAGCATGCTCAAGGTCGCCATGCAGAGCGGCCACGACCTGTTCGCCCGCACCGGCTCGATGGTCGCCTACGAGGGCTACATCCAGTACGAGGCGAACGCCCCCGCCGTCCGCCAGATGGCCTCCCAGTGGATCACCGGCGAGGGCGCTCCCCTCATGAAGTGCACCGGCGACGGCATCCTCTACCTCGCCGACTACGGCGCGGACGTCGTCTGCATCAACCTCAACGGCGAATCGGTCTCCGTCAACGGCACCAACCTGCTGGCCTTCGACGCACACCTGCAGTGGGGCGTCGAACGCGTCAAGGGGATGGCCAAGTTCGCCGGACAGGGCCTGTTCAACGTCGTCGTCAGTGGCACCGGCTGGGTCGCGCTGACCTCGCGCGGCACGCCCATCGTCGTCGACTGCGGCCGCGGCGAGGACGAGACGTACGTGGACCCTGACGCCCTCGTCGCCTGGTCCACCAACCTGCGGATGAAGGGGAAGCGCAGCTTCAAGGCTTCCTCGATGATCGGCCGCGGCAGTGGCGAGGCGTATCAACTGGGCTTCTCCGGCCAGGGATTCGTAGTGGTACAGCCCAGCGAGGACAGCACCGACCGGCTCCGGGCCCGGGGCTGAGGGGACGACGACAGACATGCAGAGCCCGCTCTTCGGCCACACCGAGGCCCAGACGCAGGACCGCTACGCCCTGCAGAACCCGCAGATGCTGCGCGTGGCGCTCACCGGACACGACGACGTCCTCGCACGCAAGGGCTCGATGGTCGCCTACCAGGGCCTCATCGAGTTCGACGGCGAGTACCGCACGCGCACCCAGCAGCGCGCCCAGGCGCACACCGGTGAGGGCCTGGACCTGATGCGCTGCTCCGGCCAGGGCACGGTCTTCCTCGCCAACCTCGCCCAGCACGTCCACGTCGTCGACGTGGACCGCGACGGGCTGACCGTGGACGGCGCGTACGTCCTCGCGCTGGACTCCACCCTGCACTGGGAAACGATCGCGGTGGACAGCCAGCAGGGCATCTCCGGCACCGGCGCGTACAACCTCAACATCACCGGCCAGGGCAAGGTCGCGCTGATGACCTCGGGCCAGCCGCTGATGCTCCACTCCACGGGACACAACTACGTCTACGCCGACGCGGACGCCGTCGTCGCCTGGTCGTCCTCGCTGCGCGTCAACATGCAGGCGCAGACGTCCTCGTCGAGCGTGTGGCGCCGGCGCGGCAACACCGGCGAGGGCTGGGAGCTCAGCTTCCAGGGCCAGGGCTACGTCCTGGTCCAGCCCAGCGAGCTGCTGCCTCCGCAGGGCGCGCAGATCGGCCAGGGCCTCGCCGCGCAGTACGGTTTCGGCCAGAACGGGGCGCACGGCCAGAACCAGGGCAACATCTGGTCCAACTGAGCCCCTGCGCGTCGCCGCGCGGTCAGGGCATGAGTAAGGGGCGGTCGCCGTGGCGACCGCCCCTTACCGATCAGCTCGTCACAGACGCGCGAGCGTCCGCCGCAGCAGCTGGACGACGGAGTCGTCCGCGACACCGGCCACCTCCGCGTACGGGAACCAGCGCAGGTCCAGTGACTCGTCGCTGATGGCCTCCACGGCTCCCTCCGGCACCAGGGCCGCGTACTGCACGTCCAGGTGCCAGTTGCAGGGCGCGGGGATCGGGTGCCGGTCCAGCCGCACGGGGCCGCCCGGCAGCAGCGTCAGGCCCGCGATCCCCGACTCCTCGGTGGCCTCGCGCAGCGCGGCCTGCTCGAGCGTGGCGTCACCGGGCTCGCAGTGGCCGCCCATCTGGAGCCACATCCGCAGCTTGCGGTGCAGCGTCAGCAGCACCCTGCCGCGCTCGGGGTCGATCACCAGGGCGCTCGCCGTGACGTGCCCGGCCTGACAGGGCTTCCACATCCCGTCGGGATGCGTGCCCAGGTGGTCCAGGTACAGGCCGCGCAGCTCGTCCTGGTCCCCGTACTCCTTCAGAACGAGGACCGCGTTCTCGTGAAGGCTCACTTCGTGTCGTCGCCTTCGCCCTTTGCGCCCTTGTCGCCCTCGTCGGACTTCTTCTCCCCGGAGCCCTTCGCGGCCTCGCCCAGCATCTTGTCCAGCTCGGAGAAGTCCAGGTGCTCGCGGTGGACGAACCCGTCCGGGTCGTCCAGGTCCGCGGCCGTCGGCAGCATGTCCGGGTGCTCCCAGAGGCCGTCACGGCCCTCCAGGCCCCGCGCGTCCGTGAGCGAGGCCCACAGCCGCGAGGCGTCCCGCAGCCGGCGCGGACGCAGCTCCAGGCCGATCAGCGTGGCGAAGGTCTGCTCCGCCGGGCCGCCGGAGGCACGCCGCCTGCGCAGCGTCTCGCGCAGGGCACCGGCGGACGGCAGATGCGGCGCGGCCGCCGCGTGCACGACCGCGTCCACCCAGCCCTCGACCAGCGCGAGCGCGGTCTCCAGGCGGGCCAGCGCGGCCTTCTGCTCCGGAGTGTCCTCCGGCTGGAACATGCCCTGCTGGAGAGCTTCCTGCAGCTGCTCCGGGTGCGAGGGGTCGAGCTGGCCGACGACGTCCTCCAGCTTGGAGGTGTCGACCTTGATGCCGCGGGCGTAGCCCTCGACGGCACCGAACAGATGCGAGCGCAGCCACGGCACGTGGGCGAAGAGCCGCTGGTGGGCGGCCTCGCGCAGGGCCAGGTACAGCCGCACCTCGTCCTGCGGGACGCCCAGGCCGGAGCCGAAGGCCTCGATGTTCACCGGCAGCAGCGCGGCCTTGCCCGCGGGGCCCAGCGGCAGGCCGATGTCGGTCGAACCGACCACCTCGCCCGCCAGCACGCCCACGGCCTGGCCGATCTGGGTGCCGAACATCGCGCCGCCCATGCTGCGCATCATGCCCAGCAGCGGGCCCGCCATGGCCTGCATCTCCTCGGGCAGCACACCGCCCATGGCCGCCCCGACGCGCTCGGCGACCGGGTCCACCAGGTCCTTCCACACGGGCAGGGTCGCCTCGACCCACTCCGCGCGGCTCCAGGCGACGGCCGTGCCCGAACCCGACGGCAGCGACGTCACGCCGTCCAGCCACAGGTCGGCCAGGCGCACGGCCTCCTCGACCGCGGCCCGCTCGCCGGCCGTGACGCTGGCGTCCTTGCTGCCGTCCGCCGTGCCCTGGGCCACGGTCTGGCGCGCGATGTCCTTGGCCATGTCCCAGTTCACCGGGCCGCCCTCGTAGGAGAGCATCTGCCCGAGCTGCTGGAAGGCGGCGCCAAGATCGCCCGGGTTCATGGACCCGAACATCGCGGCGAAGGGGTTGTCCCCACCGCCTGCGGGCCCGCCGAACCCGAACGGATTCGCGGGTCCCTGGCCGCCCTGGCCGCCGCCCTTCTTCTTGCCGTCGTCGCCGTTCTCCGGCTCCTCCGGCGGAAGACCGAATCCGAATGGGGTGTCACTCACGGGTTTCCTCGGCTCGTAGGGCCGCCGGCTGTGGACCGGCGGCGAAATGCCCGACAACACCACCAAGCGTAGACACCTCGCCGCTATCCGGGCTTGGTGCTCCGCTCGCCCGGGGCCTGCGGCAGGATGGACGTCACCTGGTACGTACGCGTCATGACAAACGTGATGGCACATACGTACTGAAGACAACCGCTGGAGACGCCCGGTGAGTTCCCCCGACCGAGAAGTTCGCGCAGCGCGAAACGGTTCCGCGCTGGACAGTACGACCCCGCACGGCCGACGGCCCGTCGTCGCGGTCACCGGTGCCGCCCGCGGCGTCGGCGCGCTCCTCACGCGGCGGCTCGCCGCGTCCGAGGAGATCAAGCACGTCGTGGCCATCGACGAGCGCCGCGGGGACGTGAGCGAGGCGCAATGGCACGTGCTCGACGTCCGCGACCCCGTGATCGCCGAGAAGCTGCGGGGCGTCGACGTGGTCGTCCACCTCGCGCTCGACCTGGACCTGGAGACCGACGCCGCCGCCCGCACCGCCTACAACGTGCGCGGTACGCAGACCGTGCTGACGGCCGCGGCGGCCGCCGGCGTGCACCGGGTGGTGCTGTGCACCTCCGCCATGGTCTACGGCGCCCGCCCCGACAACGACGTACCCCTCGCCGAGGACGCCGAGCTGCGGGCGACCGCGGAGGCGACGGGCGTGGGCGACCTGCTGGAGATAGAGCGGCTGGCCAGGCGCGCGCCCCGGGCGCACCCCGGCCTGAACGTCACGGTGCTGCGCCCCGCCGTCCTGGTCGGCGGCACCGACACCGCACTGACCCGCTACTTCGAGTCACCCCGCCTCCTGGTGGTGGCCGGATCCCGGCCCACCTGGCAGTTCTGCCACGTGGAGGATCTGGTGAGCGCGCTGGAGTTCGCCGCCCTGGAGAAGGCCGAGGGCGAGCTCGCCGTCGGCTGCGACGGCTGGCTCGAGCAGGAAGAGGTCGAGGAGCTCACCGGCATCCGGCGCATGGAGCTGCCCTCGGCCGTCGCCCTCGGCGCGGCCTCGCGCCTGCACCGCCTGGGCCTCACCCCGTCGCCGGCCGGCGACCTGGAATACACGATGCACCCCTGGGTGGTCAGCGGCCACCGGCTCCACGACGCCGGCTGGCGGCCCCGGTGGACCAACGAGGAGGTCCTCGCGGAGCTGCTCGACGAGGTCGCGGGCCGGCACACGGTCGCCGGCCGCCGGCTGGGCCGCAAGGACGCCACCGCCGCGGGCGCCGCCGGCGCCACTGTCGCGCTGCTGGGCACCGCCGCGCTGGTGCGCCGGGCCCGCAAGGCCCGCCGCAGGCTGTAGGGCCCGGCAGGGCCCGTAGGACCGCGCGCGGTGGTGCGCCGGAAAACCGGTCGAACCACCGTTCCCCGCAGCCGCTCCGGTACGGCACGATGGACCGTATGGCGCGCACCCACGACCACCCCGGCGAACTCGCGGCCGCGGACCCCATCCGGCTTCTCGCGGTCCGGGACGCCCCGCTGTCCCTGGACGAGGTCTTCACGGCGGTCGGCGACGACGCCGCGGGCGGCACCGCGCTCTTCGTGGGCACCGTGCGTGACCACGACGGCGGCGCGGACGTCTCGGCGCTCGGCTACTCGGCGCACCCCACCGCGGAGGCCGAGCTGCGCCGCGTCGCGGAGAAGGTCGCGGCGGACTTTCCCGTACGGGCGATGGCCGCGGTGCACCGCGTGGGGGAGCTGGCCGTCGGGGACCTGGCGGTGGTGGTGGCCGTCTCCTGCCCGCACCGGGCGGAGGCGTTCGAGGCGTGCCGAAGACTCATCGACGACCTCAAGAGCGAGGTGCCGATATGGAAGCACCAGAGGTTCGCCGACGGGGCCGAGGAGTGGGTGGGGATCTAGCTCCGTCGCGGAGCGTCAAAGTCGCCCACTTACGGACCGTCCCTGGTTGCGTAACCGGCACCCTGACGTAAGCGTTGAGACCGAAGACGACTAATCTGCTCATCAGTTCAGTTGTGATCGCGTATGGGGTCGGAGGCCGGCATGGCGGCGCTTGCTTGGTTGCTGATTCCGGTGGGTGCGGCGGTGGTCGCCGCCCTGTGGGGGAGCTGGGCGGCCCGGAACCGCAAGGCCGGGGACGTCGCGGAACTGGCGGGTTATGAGAAGTTCCGGCAGGCGATGGAGCGGACCGAGTCCGGTTCCTGACCGCCGCCTGAGCGGAGCGGCCGGTATCTGCCCCGTACGGACCGCCCCGGAAGTGGACTGTCGGACCCGTCCCGTACTGTCGTTCCATGCCCCGCCGCACAGCGACGATGCTCGCCTCCCTCCTGATGCTGATCGCGCTCCTGTGCGCAGGCGTGCTGATCCCCGTGCCCTACTCGGAGATGTCTCCGGGCCCCACGGTCAACACGCTGGGTGAGCACGGCGGCGAGCCGGTGCTGCAGATCTCCGGGCACAAGACGTACCCGACCACCGGCCACCTCAACATGACGACGGTCCGGGTGACCGGCTCGCAGTACCGGATGAACCTGGTCGAGGCGGTCTACGGCTGGCTGGCGCACGACAATCTGGTCGTCCCGCACAGCACCCTCTACCCCGACGACAAGTCGCCGGACGAGCTCAACCAGGAGACGGCGGAGGAATTCAGCCAGTCCCAGGAGAGCGCCAAGGTGGCGGCCCTGAAGCAGCTGGGCATCGCGGTCGGCACGCGCGTGGTGGTGTCCTCCGTGGTCAAGGGCAGCCCCGCCGAGGGGGCGCTGCACGCCGGCGATGTGATCAAGGCCGTGGACGGCACCGAGATCAAGGAGCCCGGGGACGTGGCCCGGCTGGTCACCCGGCACAAGCCGGGCGAGAAGGTGACGTTCCTGGTCGTTCCGGCCAAGGAGGCGGCCGCCGCGGAGAAGGAGAAGCGGCAGCCGAAGGTGGAGGACACCGTCACCCTCACCACGAACAAGGCCCCCGACGACAGCCGGGCCATCGTCGGCATCCAGGCGGGGACGGACCACACCTTCCCGTTCTCCATCAACATCAAGCTGGCGGACGTGGGCGGGCCGAGCGCCGGGCTGATGTTCGCCCTCGGCATAGTCGACAAACTCACCCCCGAGGACCTGACCGGCGGGAAGTTCATCGCCGGTACGGGGACGATCGACGAGGCCGGCAAGGTCGGGCCGATCGGCGGCGTGGAGATGAAGACGGTGGGGGCCCGCGCCAAGGGCGCGCGCTACTTCCTGACCCCGAAGGACAACTGCGCGGCCGCGGCGAAGGACACCCCCGCGGGCCTGACCCTGATCAAGGTCGAGACGATGAAGGACGCGATGCAGTCCCTGGAGAAGCTCCGCAAGGGGGACACGGTCGGCCTGCCGCGGTGCGCGGCAGGCTGACCGGCTCCCGTCCCCGGGCGGGGCGCTCAGTCCGCGAACGTGGCGGCGAGGGCCTCGGCGAGGCCCGGCACCAGGTCGGCGCCGGTGAGGACCTCGGTCGGCGAGTCCTTCTCGCGCAGCCGCAGGGCCGACTCGCGGGCGCCGTCGCGCAGGACCGCCACCGTCATCCGGACCTCCTGGCGGTCCGGGTGCTTGGCGACCCACGCGGCGAGCTGCTTGTCGTTCAGTCCGTGGGGCACGGACCCCTCGGCCGACGGCGGCAGCATCAGCCGCTCCACGGTCAGGGCGCAGCCCGCGACCGCGTCGGGCCAGGCGATGGTGCCGAGGAATTTGTCGAGGGCGGTGCCCTTGGGCAGCTCCTCCTGCTCGATGGGGGTGTAGGAGGTGGTCGTGGACGGGGCGTCGTCAAGGCCGAGCTGGGCGGCGAGGCCGGGCTCCTGGGTGCGGAGCTTGGCCGTGTCGACCAGGGCGAACAGCCGTGCGGGCTGGTCCCAGCCGAGCCCGGACGCGTACTCGTCGATCTCGAGCACGGCGCGGGTGAGCGGACTGGCGGCCATCGGGGTGCCGGGCTCGTGCGAGCCGGGAAGGTTCGAACCGGTATTGCTGGACATGGTCAATATCGTGCCCTGAGAGAGCCCGAAATCGGGAACCGAGTAAAGCCTCGGTAAGTTGCCACAGTGGGTCCTACTATCACCTGGGCCTGATCGACAGCTCCATCGACAGCGAACTTCGAGGTGCGCACCTTGGCTTTCCAGATGCCGGACCGCGGCGGAGGCCCGACAGGGCCACGGATCAGAGTCGGCCGACCGTCCCGGCGTGTCCGGACCCTGCTGATGACCTTGGGCGTGCTGGCCGTGCTGGCCATGCTCTTCGTCATGTTCGCGGGGTTCTGGACCGACTGGCTCTGGTACCGCTCGGTGGAATATTCCTCGGTCTTCACCACCACCCTCGGCACCAAGATCGGCCTCTTCGCCGTCTTCGGTCTGCTGATGGCCCTGGCCGTGGGGACCAATATCTGGCTGGCGCACCGCCTGCGCCCGCCACTGAGCGCGATGTCGGTCGAGCAGCAGAGCCTCGACCGCTACCGCATGAGCATCGCCCCGTACAAGAAGTGGGTGCTGCTGGCGGTCACCGCGCTGGTCGGCCTGGTGGCGGGCGCCTCCGCCGCCGGGCAGTGGCGCACGTGGCTGCAGTGGGTCAACGGCGTGCCGTTCGGCCAGAAGGACCCGCAGTTCCAGAAGGACATCTCCTTCTACACCTTCGACCTGCCGTGGTACCGCTTCCTGCTGAGCTTCGGCTTCGCGGCGGCGGTCCTGTCGCTGATCGCGGCCGCGCTGGTGCACTACCTCTACGGCGGTCTGCGGCTCACCAGCCCCGGCGGACGGGCCACGGCCGCCGCCACGGGCCACCTGTCCGTGCTGCTCGGCATCTTCGTGACGCTCAAGGCCGTCGCGTACTGGCTGGACCGGTACGGGCTGGCGGTGAAGTCCAGCGGGCTGAAGTCGACCGAGGGCTGGACGGGTCTGCGCTATGTGGACGCCAACGCCTATCTGCCGGCCAAGACGATCCTCTTCATCATCGCGCTGATCTGCGCGGTGCTGTTCTTCGCGACGCTGTGGCGGCGCACCTGGCAGCTGCCGGTGATCGGCTTCGGTCTGATGGTGCTCTCCGCGGTGCTGATCGGCGGGCTCTACCCGGCGATCGTGCAGAAATTCCAGGTCCAGCCGAACGAGCAGGCCAAGGAAGCGCCGTACATCAAGAAGAACATCACGGCCACGCGTGAGGCGTACGGCATCGACGGCGCCCAGGTGAAGGAGTACCAGGGCACCAGCGACCTCAAGGGCAAGGACAAGGAGAAGCTGCGGGCCGAGGCGAATTCCACGGCCAGCCTGCGTCTCCTCGACCCCAACATCGTCTCGCCCACCTTCCAGCAGCTCCAGCAGGTGCGCGGGTACTACCAGTTCCCGTCCACCCTGGACGTCGACCGCTACAAGGTCGACGGCAAGGAGCAGGACACGGTCATCGGTCTGCGCGAGCTCAACATCAACGGCATTCCCGAGCGCAACTGGATCAACGACCACTTCAAGTACACCCACGGCTACGGCGCCATCACCGCGAAGGGCACCTCGACCGGCGACGGCGGTTCCCCGGACTTCACGGAGAAGAACCTGCCGACCGAGGGCAAGCTCGGGAAGTACGAGCAGCGGGTGTACTACGGCGAGAAGACCACGCAGTACTCCATCGTGGGCGGCCCGCAGAAGGAGCTGGACTACTCCGGCGACCAGGGCGAGAAGAGCTACAGCTACAAGGGCAAGAGCGGCGTCGACCTCTCGAACCCCGTCAACCGCGCCGCCTACGCGGTGGCATTCGGCGAGCCCCAGATCCTGTACTCGGGCGCCATCGGCGAGGGCTCGCGGATTCTGTACAACCGCACGCCGAAGGAGCGCGTCGAATCGGTCGCCCCGTGGCTGACCATCGACGGTGACGCCTATCCGGCCGTGGTCGACGGGCGCATCCAGTGGATCGTGGACGCCTACACCACGACCAACGGCTATCCGTACGCCTCCCGCACCACCCTCGGCGACACCACCGCCGACTCGCTGACCACCGGCCAGCGCGCCGTGGTGGCCCAGCAGAACCAGGTCAACTACATCCGCAACTCGGTCAAGGCGACCGTCGACGCCTATGACGGCACGGTCAAGCTGTACCAGTGGGACACCAAGGACCCGGTGCTCAAGACCTGGATGAAGGCCTTCCCCGGGACGGTGAAGGCGAAGAGCGAGATCGGTCCCGGCCTGATGGACCATCTCCGCTACCCGCAGGACCTCTTCAAGGTCCAGCGTGAACTGCTCACCCGGTACCACGTCACCAATCCGGGGACGTTCTACACCGGTAGCGAGCGCTGGCAGGTTCCGGACGACCCGACCAACAAGTCGGGCAACGCGGTTCCGCCGTATTACCTGAGCATGCGGATGCCGGACCAGAAGGCCCAGTCCTTCTCGCTGACGACCACGTTCACTCCGAAGAGCCGCGAGAATCTCGGCGCCTTCATGGCCGTGGACGCCGACGCGAAGAGCCCGGACTACGGCAAGATCAGAGTTCTGAAACTGCCCGCCGAGAGCCCGACTTCCGGCCCGCAGCAGGTGCAGAGCAAGTTCAACGGCGATCCCGAAATCGCCAATAAGATCAATATCCTGAAGCGCGGCGACTCGGAGATCGAGTACGGCAATCTGCTGACCGTGCCGCTCGACAACGGGCTGCTCTACGTCGAACCCGTCTATGTCCGTGGCGCGGGCACCAACTACCCGCTGCTGAAGAAGGTGCTGGTCACCTATGGCGACAAGACCGCCTTCGAGGACAACCTCACCCAGGCACTCGACGTGGTCTTCGGGGTGAAGAGCCCCGAGCCCGGCACCAAGCCGCCGGCCGAGGGGACGACGAAGCCGCCGCCCGCGCAGGACCCGACGGTCAAGCAGGCCCTCAAGGACGCCCAGGACGCGTTCGACGCCGGCCAGAAGGCGCTCGACAACAAGGACTGGACGGCCTACGGCAAGGCCCAGCAGGACCTGAAGGACGCGCTCGACCGGGCGGCCAAGGCCGAGGCCAAGGCCGCCGGGAACGCCCCCAAGCCGGGCAGCTAGCAAGGACCCGCCCCGCGCCGTGGTACGGTTGTTCCACAACGGCGCGGGGTGGAGCAGCTCGGTAGCTCGCTGGGCTCATAACCCAGAGGTCGCAGGTTCAAATCCTGTCCCCGCTACTCAAAGACAAGGCCCGGAGTCCCAGGACTCCGGGCCTTGTCGTGTGCCCGGACCTGCCCGGCAGCCGCCTGCCGGGCGTGGGACGACCACCGATCGCCCGGCACGCGTGGTCTGTGCGGGTTATGTGCGGGGGTTTTGATTAGAGTTTGGAGCACCGCCGTGTCGGGAAGTCGGGAAGTCGACAAAACGCTGAAGTGACCTCACTGGCTGCGGTATTCCAGGTGTACGCAGGTTGCGGGAGTGCGACGATGGGACTTATGGGGGACAAGGCGAGGCTGTTGGAAACACGTCGGCTTGTAGGAGCTCCCGGGGACGGGAGCGATCAGGACGACCAGGACCCGTCGTCGTACGGCTCGGAGGAGAGTTCCTCCGACACTGGCTGTACCGCGGAAGTGGTGGACCTGGAGCTGGAGACCGCACGCCGCCGCGCCGCGGAGTCCGGGGACCCCGCATCCCTGAGCATGCTCGGCGCGTTGCTGCTGCGCCGGGGCGATCTCGACGGCGCCGAGCGGCACTTGCGCGCCGCCACCGCCGAAGGCGACCGCTCCGCCGCCAACAATCTGGGCGTCCTGCTGCACCAGCGCGGCTACGCCGACGAAGCCGCCACCTGGTGGCGGGTGGCCGCCGTCGCCGGCTCCGCCCCCGCGGCGCACGCCCTGGGCCGCTACCACCGCGAGCGCGGCGACGAGCCCGCGGCCGAGTACTGGCTGCGCCAGTCCGCGGAGTCCGGCCACGCGCTGGGCGCATACGCCCTGGCCGATCTGCTGGAGCACCGCAGCGACGTGGGCGCCGAGCGCTGGTTCCGCTCCGCCGCCGAGCGGGGGCACCGCGAGGCCGCCTATCGCCTGGCGCGGATACTCGACGGCCGGGCGCCGTCGGCCGCGGCCCTGTCCGGCGGGCTCGCCGCGGGCCTGGGCCCCGCCACCGGCGCACGGCACGTGTCCGCGGGCGGTGGCGACACCTCCGTACGCGACCTGCGCGCCGCCGCGGCCGGCGGCCGCCGCCAGGACGGCCCGGCCGGCGAGGCCGAGCAGTGGTACCGCCAGGCCGCCGCCCGCGGCCACCGGCGCGCCGCCCTGCACCTGGGCACCCTGCTGGAGGGGCGGGGCGAGACGCAGGAGGCCGCGCGCTGGTACCTGACCTCCGCCAAGGACGGCGAGCCCCGGGCCGCCTGCGCCCTGGGCTTCCTGCTGCGCGACGCCGGCGACTGCGACAGCGCCGCCATCTGGTGGCGCCGCGCCGCCCAGGAGGGCGACGGCAACGCCGCCAACGCCCTGGGCGCCCTCCACGCGGACCGTGGCGAGCCCCAGCAGGCCGAGCGCTGGTACCGCGCCGCCCTGGACGCGGGAGACGTCAACGGCGCCTACAACCTCGCCCTGCTCTGCGCCGAGCAGGGCCGCACGGCCCAGGCCGAGCAGTGGTACCGCCGGGCCGCCTACGCCGGTCACAAGGAGGCCGCCAACGCGCTGGCGGTGCTGCTGCTCCAGGGCGGCGACTCCGCGGGCGCCGAGCCCTGGTTCTCCAAGGCCGCCGAGGCCGGCAGCGTCGACGCCGCGTTCAACCTCGGCATCCTCTACGCCGGGCGCGACGAGGAGCGCATGGCCTTCCAGTGGTACGAGCGCGCCGCCGTCGCCGGGCACACGGACGCGGCCCTGCAGGTGGCGATGGTCCTGCTGCGCGACGGCGGGGCCGAGAACACCGAGGCCGCCGAGCGCCACCTGCGGGTGGCCGTGCGCGGCGGCAGCGCCGAGGCCGCCTTCCGGCTGGGCGCGCTGCTCGACCGTGAGGACGAGACCCGCTTCGAGTGCGAGGAGTGGTACGAGCGGGCCGCCCGGCAGGGCCACCGCCGGGCCCAGGTGCGGCTGGGCATGCTGGTCGCCGAGCGGGGCGACGTGGTGGGAGCCGCGCACTGGTACCGCGAGGCCGCCGAGGCCGGCAGCCGCAACGGCGCCTTCAACCTCGGCCTGCTGCTGGCCCGCGAGGGCAGCGAGCCGGAGGCGGCGATGTGGTGGGCCCGGGCCGCCGAGGCCGGGCACGGCCGCGCCGCGCTGCGGCTCGCCCTGCTGGCCGCGCGCCGGGGCGGGCTGGCCGAGGGGCAGATGTGGTGCGCGCGGGCGGTCGAGCTGGGCCCTCCGGAGGTCGCCGAGCGCGCCGCCCGGCTGCAGGAGGCGCTCCAGCAGGAGCTCACCGCCTGAGGGGATGTAAGCGGACCGGTAAAGAAATTTGCACGCGCGGTCACGGACGGGTTAGGGTGGGGTCAACGACGCGGGGTGGAGCAGCTCGGTAGCTCGCTGGGCTCATAACCCAGAGGTCGCAGGTTCAAATCCTGTCCCCGCTACTGACACGAAAGGCCCGGATCTTCGGATCCGGGCCTTTCGTCATGCCGTGACGCAGTTGGGGCAGATCCCGCGGTAGGTGACCTCGACCGCCGAGACCTGGAAGCCGAAGCGCTCCTCGGCCGGCAGGCCGTCCAGCAGGTCGCCCGCGGGGTGGACGTCGCGGATCGTGCCGCACCGCGAGCACACCAGGTGCTGGTGCGCGTGGTGGGCGTTCGGGTCGTAGCGCTTGGCGCGGCCGTCCGTGCTCACCTCGAGGACCTCGCCCAGCGAGACGAGCTCTCCGAGGGTGTTGTACACCGTCGCGCGCGAGATCTCCGGCAGCAGGTCGGCTGCCTTGGCGTGCACCTCGTCGGCGGTGTAGTGCACATGGTCCCCGTCGAGCACTTCGGCGACGACGCGCCGCTGCGCGGTCAGCCGCCAGCCGCGTCCCCGGAGCCGTTCCAGCAGGTCACTCATGCCATTCACCTATCAGTCAGATAGGACCAGCGTAGCAGCGGCCCTCGTCCATCCATGGAATCCATATTCTTGTGAGATCCATCTTGACTTAGACAATGTCCAATGTAGGATCGGACTCGGCTCAGGCCACTGCAGACGATTCGACGACGGAGGCGTACGTGACGGTGAACGGCGAGGCGGCGACGGCGGTGGGCCCGCTGACCACGGAGTCCGGTGCTCCGGTTGCGGACAACCAGAACAGCGAGACCGCGGGCCTCGGCGGCCCCGTCCTCGTCCAGGACCAGCTCCTGCTCGAGAAGCTCGCCCACTTCAACCGCGAGCGGATCCCGGAGCGGGTCGTGCACGCCCGCGGCGCGGGTGCCTACGGCACCTTCACCGTGACGGCGGACGTCTCGCGCTACACCCGGGCGGCGTTCCTCTCCCAGGTCGGCAAGCAGACGGAGACGTTCCTGCGCTTCTCCACCGTCGCCGGCAACCTGGGCTCGGCCGACGCGGTGCGCGACCCGCGCGGCTTCGCGCTGAAGTTCTACACCGAAGAGGGCAACTACGACCTCGTAGGCAACAACACCCCGGTGTTCTTCATCAAGGACGCCATCAAGTTCCCCGACTTCATCCACACCCAGAAGCGCGACCCGTACACCGGCTCGCAGGAGGCGGACAACGTCTGGGACTTCTGGGGGCTGTCGCCCGAGTCCACCCACCAGGTGACCTGGCTCTTCGGCGACCGCGGCATCCCGGCCTCGTATCGCCACATGAACGGCTACGGATCCCACACCTACCAGTGGAACAACGCGGCCGGCGAGGTCTTCTGGGTCAAGTACCACTTCAAGACCGACCAGGGCATCAAGAACCTCACCACGGCCGAGGCCGCCGAGACCTCGGGCCTGGACCCCGACAGCCACCAGCGCGACCTGCGCGAGGCCATCGAGCGCGGCGAGTTCCCGAGCTGGACCGTGCAGGTGCAGATCATGCCGGCGGACGAGGCGGCGACCTACCGCTTCAACCCGTTCGACCTCACCAAGGTGTGGCCGCACGAGGACTACCCGCCGATCGAGATCGGCAAGCTGGAGCTCAACCGCAACCCCGAGAACATCTTCGCCGAGGTCGAGCAGTCGATCTTCTCGCCGGCACACTTCGTGCCGGGCATCGGCCCCTCGCCCGACAAGATGCTCCAGGGCCGGCTCTTCGCCTACGGTGACGCCCACCGCTACCGCGTCGGCATCAACGCCGACCACCTGCCGGTCAACCGCCCGCACGCCACCGAGGCGCGCACCCACTCCCGTGACGGCTTCCTGTACGACGGCCGGCACAAGGGCGCCAAGAACTATGAGCCCAACAGCTTCGGCGGCCCGGCGCAGACCGGCCGGGCGCTGTGGCAGCCGACGGCCGTGAGCGGCTACACGGGCAACGAGGCGGCTCCCTCGCACGCCGAGGACAACGACTTCGTCCAGGCGGGCAACCTCTACCGGCTGATGTCGGAGGAGGAGAAGGAGCGCCTGATCGCCAACCTCGCCGGCTTCATAGCCAAGGTCTCGCGCGACGACATCGTCGAGCGGGCGGTCGGCAACTTCCGCCAGGCGGACCCCGACTACGGCAAGCGGCTGGACGCCGCCGTCCAGGCCCTGCGCGGCTGACAGCCACTGGACGCTTGCCGTACAAACCGAAGAGGCCGGACGCCAAAGGGCTCCGGCCTCTTCGGCCGTCCTAGGCCGGGACCGCCCGCGCGCGCTCGCGGGCCGGCAGCCAGCAGCGGATGATGTCGCGCACCGACACCACGCCCACCGCCTCGCGGTCGTCCAGGACGATCAGATGGCGGAACTCGCCGCGTGTCATGGCGGCGGCCGCCTCCTCCAGGGTCCACTCGGGGGCCGCGAAGACCACGTCCGTGGTGGTGTGGCCGTGGGCGGTCTCGCGGTCGGGGTCGTGGCCCGCCCCGACCGCGTTGAGTATGTCGCGCTCGGTGAGGATGCCGAGGCCGCTGGTGTCCGGGTCGAGGACGACTGCCGCGCCGATCCTGCGCGCGTACATCAGTCGTGCTGCCTGCCGGAGGGTGTGTTCGGGGCCGATGGTCAGGACCACCGTGCTCATGGCGTCGCGGACGAGCATGGCCGTAAGCCACCTCCTTGGAGGGCTGCGGATCAGTCCCGGAACTGTGAACTCCGGCCGCACGCGGCACGAAGGGGTTCACAAGTTCACAAGCGTCGGGGCTGTCAGCGTCGCATGCCGCGCAGGGCCGAACAAGGCTTGCGCGGCACTGGATTTTGCCAAATTTTTACGACCCCCTGGGGGGTTTAAGACCGTTACGGCCGTAGATAGCTCAACAGCTCATCGTGCAGCAGCCCGTTGGAGGCGGCGGCGTTCCCGCTGTGCGGTCCCGGGCGTCCGTCCAGGCCCGTGAAGCGGCCGCCGGCCTCCTCGACGATGACGACGTTCGCCGCCATGTCCCACAGCGACAGCTCCGGCTCCGCACAGATGTCCACCGACCCCTCGGCCACCATCATGTACGGCCAGAAGTCGCCGTAGCCCCGCGTCCGCCAGCAGTCGCGCGTCAGGTCCAGGAAGCCCGGCAGCATGCCGCGCTCCTCCCAGCCCGTCAGCGAGGAGTACGCGAACGACGCGTCCTCGATCCGGCCCACCCGCGAGACCTGCAGTCGCGACGCCGACGTCAGGCTCCGCCCGGTGTAGGCGCCCGAGTCCTTCGCCGCCCACCACCGCCGGCCCAGCGCGGGCGCCGAGACCACCCCGACCACGGGCCGGAAGCCGCCCTCGCCCTGCACCATCAGCGAGATCAGCGTCGCCCACACCGGCACGCCACGCACATAGTTCTTCGTGCCGTCGATCGGGTCGATCACCCAGCGGCGCGGGCCCATGCCCTCGCTGCCGAACTCCTCGCCGAGCACGGCGTCGCGCGGCCGGGCGCGCTGGAGATGACCACGGATCAGCTCTTCGGCGGCCTTGTCCGCCTCGCTCACCGGAGTCATGTCCGGTTTGGTCTCGACCTTCAGGTCGAGGGCCTTGAAGCGGTCCATGGTGGCCGCGTCGGCGGCATCCGCCAGGACGTGGGCCAGCCGCAGATCATCGTGGTAGTCGGACATGCCACGCACACTACCCGCGGCCAACGCCAGGTCACGTGCGGCGCGACCTGCCGGGGCCCTTGACAGCGTCTGGCGGCGCGTCAATTCTGTGGCCTGGCCACAACCGTCGTGCGGCCGTACGGCCGGGGAGGCGACGATGCCCGCGGCAAGAGAACTCTTACTGGACGCGGCCTTCGCCGCGCTCGGCGCCCGGCCCTGGCACGGAGTCCGGATGGTCGACGTCGCAGCGGCGGCCGGGGTCTCCAGGCAGACCCTCTACAACGAATTCGGCAGCAAGGACGGGCTCGCCCGCGCCCTGGTGCGCCGCGAGGCGGACGCCTTCCTCGCCGGGGTGGAACGCTCCCTGGCCGAGGCCGCCGCACGGGAGGGGGCCGACGCGGGGGACTGCTGCGCGGCCGCCGCCCTGTGGACCCTGCGCACGGCACGGGCCAATCCCTTCGTGCGGGCCGCGCTCACCGGCTGCCGCGGCGACCGGCTCCCGCCCGCGGCGGCGCCCCCGCTCCCGCCGCCGCGCACGCCGCGCGACGCGCGCCCCCTGCGGGGCGGCCCCACGCCGACGACGCTGACCGAGCGGATACGCGACAGCGCGGCCCTCGCCGCACACTCCGCCGGCGGGGCCGTACCGCGGCAGGGCCCCCACGACGCCGAGGGCACACGGCGGGCCTGCGAGGCGGGGGTCCGGCTGGCGCTGTCCTACGTCCTGGCCCCGGCCGCCACGGACGAGGCGGCGGCGGACGACGTGGCCCGCCTCGTCCGCGCCCTGCTGCGGCCGGCCCGGTGAGCACACGTCAGTGCGCCGAGCCCGCCAGCTGGAGCCCGATGACCCCGACGATCACGAACGAGATCGAGACGAGCTTGAGCGTCGAGACGAGGTCGCCCAGGAAGACCATGCCGTAGATCGCGGTCCCGGCGGCGCCGATGCCGGTCCACACGGCGTACGCCGGACCGACGTCGAGCTTCTTCAGAGCGAGCGTCAAAAGCCCGAAGCTGCCCAGCGCGAAGCACGCGAAGGCGATCGTGGGCCACAGCCGGGTGAAGCCGTGCGAGAGCTTGAGGCAGACGGCGAAGCCGGTTTCCAGAAGCCCGGCGACGACGACCAGCAGCCACGCCATCAGATTGCCTCCCGTTCCGCGGACCGCCCGTCTGCCCGGTGTCCTTCATGCCCTTGCCGGTGACGGTCATTCGCAAACGTAGGCGATCAGTCGCCTTCGCGCCGCTCCCTTGTCGCAAGAAGCCGGCGCAGCGAGTACAGCCGCTGCGGGTCGGCGTGCCCGTCCGCGACCCACTGGTCCAGCGCGCAGTCCGGCTCGTCGTGACTGCACGCGCGGGGGCAGCCCTCGGTGCCCGGCTCCAGGTCCGGGAAGGCGTGGATGACCCGCGAGGGGTCCACGTGGTGCAGCCCGAAGGACCGCACGCCCGGGGTGTCGATGACCCAGCCCGTGCCGTCCGGCAGCGGCAGGGCCAGCGCGGAGGTGGTGGTGTGCCGGCCGCGCCCGGTGACCGCGTTGACGTGGCCGGTGGCCCGCTGCCGCTCCACGAGCGCGTTGACCAGCGTCGTCTTGCCGACGCCGGAGTGCCCGACGAACGCGGTGATCCGGCCTTCCAGCTTCTCGCGGACCCGGCGGGCGGCCTCGCCCTCGGCCAGCTCCTCGCGGCTGGTGACCACATAGCGGATGCCCAGGGAGCCGTAGGACTCCATCAGCGTCTCCGCGGAGGCCAGGTCCGACTTGGTGAGCACCAGCAGCGGCTCCAGCCCCGCGTCGTACGCCGCGACCAGGCAGCGGTCGATCAGGCGCGGGCGCGGCTCGGGGTCGGCGAGCGCGGTGACGATCGCCAGCTGGTCGGCGTTGGCGACGACGACCCGCTCGTACGGATCGTCGTCGTCGGCGGTGCGGCGCAGCACGGAGCTGCGCTCCTCGACCCGGACGATGCGGGCGAGGGTGTCCTTGGCGCCGCTGAGGTCGCCGACGACCGCGACCCGGTCGCCGACCACGGCACTCTTGCGGCCCAGCTCGCGGGCCTTCATCGCCACGACGGTGCGGCCGTCGATGAGGACGTGCAGCCGGCCGCGGTCCACGGTCAGCACGAAGCCCTCGGAGGCGTCCTCGTGCTTGGGCCTGATGGTCGTGCGCGGGCGGTTGCCCTTGCGGTTGGGGCGGACGCGGACGTCGTCCTCGTCGGTGTGCTTGCCGTAGCGGCGCATGGTGCTTCCAGGCTCTCTCAGCTTCTCGGCGCCGTCGTCGCCCCCGCGACGGAGCCGAGCATCCCGGTCCACAGCTCCGGGAAGTCGGGCAGGGTCTTGGCCGTGGTGGCCACGTTCTCCACCTCGACGCCGTCGACGGCCAGGCCGATGACGGCGGCGGCGGTGGCGAGCCGGTGGTCCTCGTAGGTGTGGAAGACGCCGCCGTGCAGGGGGCGCGGGCGGATGCGCAGGCCGTCCTCGGTCTCGGTGACGTCGCCGCCGAGCTCGTTGATCTCCTTGGCCAGGGCGGCCAGCCGGTCGGTCTCGTGCAGCCGCAGGTGGGCGATGCCGCGCAGGACGGACTCGGTCTCGGCCAGCGCCGCGACGGCCGCGATCACCGGGGTGAGCTCGCCGACCTCATGCAGGTCGGCGTCGATGCCGGTGATGCGCCCGGTGCCGGTGAAGGTCAGGCCCGCGTCGGTGAGCTCGCAGCTGCCGCCCATGGCGGTGAAGATCTCGCGGAGCGCGTCACCGGGCTGGGTGGTGCGCTCGGGCCAGTCGGGGATGGTGACCTTGCCGCCGGTGACCAGGGCCGCCGCGAGGAAGGGGGCGGCGTTGGACAGGTCGGGCTCGACGACCAGGTCGCGGCCCAGGAGGGCGCTGGGGGAGACCCGCCAGACGTTCGGCTCGCCGCCGGACTCGGGGGTGTCGACCTGCGCGCCGGCGGCCCGCAGCATGTCCACGGTCATGCGGATGTGCGGCATCGACGGCAGGACGGCGCCCACGTGGCGGACCTCGACGCCCTGGTTGAAGCGCGGGCCGGACAGCAGCAGCGCGCTGACGAACTGGGAGGACGAGGAGGCGTCGATCTCCACCGGGCCGCCGTCCAGCGCCCCGGCGCCGTGCACGGTCAGGGGGAGCGCGCCGCGGTCGTTGTCGTCGATGCGGGCGCCCAGGGCGCGCAGCGCGTCGATCACGCCGTGCAGGGGGCGCTCGTAGCTGCGGGGGTCGCCGTCGAAGCGGATGGCGCCGTCGGCGAGCGCGGCGACGGGCGGCAGGAAGCGCATCACGGTGCCGGCGTTGCCGACGGCGACGGTGGCCGGGCCGTGCAGCCGGGCCGGGATGACCCGCCAGGCCTCGCCCGTGCCGTCGGGGCCCACGCCCTCCTCGATGCCGACGCCCAGGGCGCGCAGCGCGTCGGCCATCAGCACGGTGTCGCGCGAGCGCAGCGGGCGGCGCACCCAGCCCGGCTCGGCGGCGAGAGCGGCCAGGACCAGCGCACGGTTGGTGACCGACTTCGATCCGGGCACGGTGACCGTCGCGTCGACGGCCCCGGTCGCGAGGGGGGCGGGCCAGAGGTCGGTGTGCGCGGGGCTCTCGGTCATGCCTTTACCTTACTGAGGTTCTCCCCATGGTTCGGTCCGCGAGGGCGGCCGCGCGCCCGGTCACCGTCCGAGCAGCCAGCGGCCGCCGCCGGTCAGGGAGCACAGCGACACGACGTGGAACAGTCCCAGCCAGACCACCGGGGGGACGTTCGTCAGGCGTGCCAGCTGGTCGGCGTCGGAGTCCGGGGCGCCCCCGTGCCGGCGCTTGCGCTGCAGCTCGAAGGCGGGCCGTACGCCGCCCAGGAGCAGGAACCACACCACCCCGTAGGCGAACGCCGCCTGCACCGCCGGACCCGTCAGCCAGGAGACCAGGACGAAGGCGGCTCCGGTGAGCACCACGGTCAGCGCCCCGTAGGCGTTGCGGATCATCACCAGCATGGCGGCGAGCAGGGCCGCGGCCCCCCACAGCAGGGCGGTGATGTGCCCGGCGGCCAGCAGCGCGGCCCCGGCGAGGCCCAGCAGGGAGGGGGCGGTGTAGCCGGCGGCCGCGGTGAGGATCATGCCCAGGCCGGTCGGCCGGCCCCGTGAGACGGTCAGCCCGGAGGTGTCGGAGTGCAGCCGGATGCCGTCCAGGCGCCGCCCGCTGAGCAGGGCCACGAGTGCGTGGCCGCCCTCGTGGGCGATGGTGATGGCGTTACGCGTGAGCCGCCAGATGCCGTGGGGGGTGATGGCGCCGAGGGCTATGACGGCGGTGGCGACCACGAGCCAGGTCGGCGGGTGGGGCTGGGTGCCGAAGACGCGATTCCATAGCTCGGTGGCGGTGGTGCTGTTGTCCATCTGTGAGCCGCTCCTTGCGTCTTCGTGGCAGTGTGGCACTCATGTGCGGGCGATATGCGGCGAGCCGGCGGCCGGAGGATCTGGCCGGGCTCTTCGGGGTGGAGAAGTGGGAACCGGAGGAGACGCTTGCTCCGGACTGGAACGTGGCGCCGACGAAGAGCGTGCACGCGGTGCTCGAGCGTCCTGTGAAAGACGCAGCGGACCGGCGTCCGGTTCGTCAGCTGCGGGTTCTGCGGTGGGGACTGGTGCCGTCGTGGGCGAAGTCCCCGGACGGCGCGGCGAAGATGATCAATGCGCGGGCGGAGACGGTCCACGAGAAGCCGTCCTTCCGCCGGGCCTTCGAGACACGGCGCTGCCTGCTCCCGGCGGACGGCTACTACGAGTGGGTCACCGGGGCGCAGGAGCGGGAACTGGAGGAGAAGGGCCGCCGCAAGCGGACCCGTAAGCAGCCCTATTTCGTGACGCCCGCCGACGGCTCGGTGATGGCGCTGGCGGGGGTCTTCGAGTTCTGGCGCGATCCCACGCTGCCGCCGGACCACCCGCGGGCCTGGTGGGTGACGTGCTCGGTGATAACGACCGAGGCGGAGAAGGAGCCGTTCGCCGGCGAAGGGGATGAGGGGAACGAGGGGGACGGGAAGGAGGGCCCGCGCTCCCTGGCGGAGATCCACCCGAGGATGCCGCTGGTGCTGCCCCCGGAGCGGTGGGGCGCGTGGCTGGACCCGGCCCGCACCGACCCCGCCGGGCTGCGCCCGCTGCTGGCGCCGCCGCCCGCGGGAACGGTGCGGGCGTACCCGGTGACCACGGCGGTCAGCGACGTCCGCAACAACGGGCCCGAGCTGCTGACCGAGCTGGCGGCGCCGGAGGAGTCGACACTGTTCTGACCGGCGGGCGCGGCAGGATGGACGGGTGAGTACAAGGATCGCTTCGACCGTTCAGGACGTGCCCACCCCCGCCGGGGACGCCCGCGTCCACTGGCACCTGGCGCCCGACGCCCGCCTCGTACTGGCCCTCGGGCACGGCGCGGGCGGGGGAGTGGAGGCGCGCGACCTGCGGGCGCTGGCCGCCGACCTGCCCCTGACCGGGGTGACGGTGGCGCTCGTCGAACAGCCGTGGCGGGTCGCCGGCAAGCGGGTCGCACCGGCGCCGAAGGCGCTGGACGAGGCGTGGCGCGCCCTGTGGCCCGCGCTCGCCGCGCCCGGGCTGCCCGTCGTCGCCGGCGGCCGCAGCGCCGGCGCCCGGGTGGCGTGCCGGACCGGGGCGGAGCTCGGGGCGGTGGGCGTGCTGGCCCTGAGCTTCCCGCTGCACCCGCCGGGCAAGCCGGAGAAGTCCCGCGCCGGGGAGCTGACCGGGGCGGGCCTGCCCACCCTCGTGGTGCAGGGCGCCCGCGACCCGTTCGGCCGCCCCGAGGAGTTCCCGCCCGGTACCGAACCCGTCGCGGTGCCGCACGGGGACCATGGCTTCGCGGTGCCCAAGTCGGCGGACGTCACCCAGGAGGAGGCGCTGGCCGTGATCACGTACGCGGTCAGGACCTGGCTGAAGTCGATCTAGGGCGACTTCCGTTCGGCCGGGAATGATCCAAGCGGCGCCACTGTTGTCCGGTCTGTAGTCACGTACCGGCACAGACGAAGGAATGGGAGCTCCCCGCATGGGTTCGATCGCTTGCCCGTCCCGCCCGCAGACGGCCGACCTCGGATGGACGGTCATGGGCGTGGCCCAGCCGGCCGTGGCTGGAGCGGCGGGCGGACCGGATCGTCGTCTATTCTCCGATTCGAGCGGGTCCGTTTCGGGTGCCGCCATGGCGTTGGAGGAGGTGGGTCCGGTCACTGGGACCGACACGGGGGCCGATGACAGCCAGAAGCGAGGACCCGTCGGCGGCGTACCGGGCGCGGAGGGTGGCGAGAGCGTGGCGGAGCGCAACGCGCGCTTCGAGCGCGACGCCCTGACCTTCCTCGACCAGATGTACTCGGCCGCGCTGCGTATGACGCGCAATCCGGCCGACGCCGAGGACCTGGTGCAGGAGACGTACGCGAAGGCCTACGCGTCCTTCCACCAGTTCCGTGACGGCACGAACCTCAAGGCGTGGCTGTACCGCATCCTGACCAACACCTTCATCAACTCGTACCGCAAGAAGCAGCGCGAGCCGCTGCGCAGCGCGTCCGAGGAGATCGAGGACTGGCAGCTGGCGCGCGCCGAGTCGCACATGTCGACCGGGCTGCGCTCCGCCGAGTCCCAGGCGCTCGACCACCTTCCCGACTCCGATGTCAAGGAGGCCCTGCAGGCCATTCCCGAGGAGTTCCGCATAGCGGTCTACCTCGCGGACGTCGAGGGCTTTGCGTACAAGGAGATCGCGGACATCATGGGTACCCCCATCGGCACGGTGATGTCCCGGCTGCACCGGGGCCGTCGCCAGCTGCGCGGACTGCTGGAGGACTACGCCCGCGAGCGCGGTCTGGTCCCGGCCGGGGTCACCGCCCCCGCGCCGAACGGTTCCGACGAGTCGCACAATCGGAAAGGCTCGGACTCATGAGCTGCGGAGACCCGCACGAGACGGACTGCTCTGAAGTCCTCGACCACCTCTACGAGTTTCTCGATCACGAGATGCCCGACGGCGACTGCGCCAAGTTCGAGGTGCACATCGACGAGTGCTCGCCGTGCCTGGAGAAGTACGGCCTGGAGCAGGCCGTGAAGAAGCTCGTCAAGCGCTGCTGCGGCCACGACGACGTACCGGCCGACCTCCGCTCGAAGGTCATGGGCCGCATCGAGCTGATCCGCTCCGGGCAGTCCGTGCCCGAGCAGGACGTGGTGGCCGAGGCGAAGGCGGCGGAGGCCGCCGCGCAGCAGGACTGATCCACTGATCCAAACCGCCGTACCGGGGAACGTCACCCGAACGGACGGTGCAATACCCGGAGGGCCGTTTTCCGGTCGCCGCTGAGCCTATTCTCCCCATCCAGACGCCATGTCCAAGGGTCGGGGAGGACGCGCCATGTGGGCACTTCCGGCGGCGGCGCGCGTGTATATCGCGTGCGCCGTGCTTGCCGCCGCGGTGTGCGCCGTACCCGCCGTGCGGGAGGCGTCCACCGTGCCCTGGGGCACGGTCGTGCTGCTGGCGGCCGTCTGCGCGGCCTGCGAACGACTGCCCCGCCGCCCCCTGACGCCCCCGGTGCTCCTGGCCGCGGCGTTCCTGCTGCCCCCGGGCGCCGCCGGCCTGGTCGCGGTGCCGGGCGCGCTCCTCGGGCGCGCCGGCCGGCGCCCGGTGGGGGTGCGGCGGCTGTGGCACACGGCGCAGTTCTCCCTCGCCACCACCGCGGCCTCCTGCGTCTACGGCCTGGGCGCCCCCCGCGTCGTCCCGGCGCCCGCGTTCTCCCACGCCCTGCTCCCGGCGCTCGCCGCCGGCCTGGTCCTCGCCCTCGTCGTCGCCGTGCTCGACGGCGGCGTGCTCGTCACCGCCGAGGGGCACTCCCCGCGCACCGCCTGGCGCGGCGCCCTGCCCGGCGCCCTCCTGCCGCCGCTCGTCCACGGCCCCACCGGCCTGACGGCGGCCGCCCTGTGGCACAGCTCCTACGGCCCCCCGGCGGCGCTGCTCGCGCTGCTCCCCCTGGCCCTCTCCGCCTGGGTCCAGGGCCGCTGCCGGCGCGAGCGCGCCGCGCACCAGGCCGCGGTCCGCGCGCTCGTGCAGGCCGTCGACCTCAAGGACCACTACACCCGCGGCCACAGCGAGCGCGTCGGCCGCGCCTCCGTGCTGATCGCCCGGGAGCTGGGCATCAGCGGCGACCGCCTCGAGGCGATCCGCTTCGCCGGCACCCTGCACGACGTCGGCAAGCTCGGCATCCCCACCCGCCTGCTGCGCAAGGACGGCCCCCTCACCCCGGAGGAGCGCCGCGTCATCGAGCTCCACCCCGAGTACGGCCACGAGATGGTCCGCGGCATCGGCTTCCTCGAGGAGGCCCGCGCCGCGATCCTCCACCACCACGAGCGCCTGGACGGCAGCGGCTACCCCCATGGACTGACGGGACATCAGATCCCGGAGTTCGCCCGGGTGGTGGCGGTGGCCGACGCCTTCGACGCCATGACCTCCACCCGCAGCTACAGCCGCGCCCGCCCGGTTCCGGTCGCCCTGGCCGAGCTGCACCGCTGTGCGGGGTCCCAGTTCGATCCCCGCATGGTGGCCGCGCTCTCCCGCGCGCTGGACCGCCACGGCTGGCGCCCCGCCGGGGCCGCCCCGGCGGAGCTCGCCCCGGTCCCACCCCTGCCCGTGACCGGGGGCTCCGCCACCGGCCCCCCGGCGCCCCGGGGGGCGGCGTCTGCCGCCGGGCCCAGCCGAAACGTCCCTGTTGATCACTGTCGGGTGGCCGCGGATGAATAGGAGGCCGCTCGTGCGGGGCGTGCACGCCTTCGCCGGCGCCGCGGCCGTGGCCGCCCTGGTATGGACCGCCTGGCGCGGCGTCGAGCAGCCGCACGTGGCCCTGGCCTACGGGGTGCTCATCGCGCTCGGGGAAGCCGCCCGGCGGCGGCCGGGACCCTCGGCCGGCACCCGGGAGACCGCACCGCTGGGATCCGCCGGAACGCTCGCCTACGCCCTGCTCGGCGAGGTCGGCGGAGAACCCACCTCACATGGCGCCGCGCAGGTCGTCGCGGTCGTCCTCGGCGCCACCCTCGCCGGGGCCGTGGGCCGGCCCCCCGCCCTCGACCGGCTCACCCGCCGGGTCCTCGACGCCGGCTTCGCCGCCCTCTGCTTCCAGCCGCTGCACGCCTTCGGCGCCCTCGGCCGCTGGCCGGCCCACAGCCCCTACTACGCCCTGTTCCTGCTGCTCCCCCTCGCCCTCACCGCCCTGTGCGACGCGGTCCTCGCCGCCGCGCTCGCCCGCGCCCGCACCGGCGGCCCGTACGGGCCCGCCCTGCGCGAGGAGCTGCGCGCCCTGCCCGGCGTCGGCGCGGCGATCGGCGCCACCGGGGTCGTACTGGCACTGGCCGTGGCCGTGGCCGGGCTCTGGGCGCTGCCCGTGTTCTGCCTGCCGCTGCTGGTCACCCAGCTGTCCATCCACCGCTACGAGGCGGTGCGCGCCACCCGCCGCCAGACCATCGCCTCCCTCGCCCGCACCACCGAGATCGCCGGCTACACCCCCGCCGGGCACGCCCGCCGCGTGGCCACCCTCGGCCGGGCGGTCGGCAGAGAGCTCGGCCTGTCCGGCGCGGACCTCACCGTGGTGGAGGACGCGGCCCTCATGCACGACATCGGCCAGCTCTCCCTCCTGGACCCCGTGCCCGCCGGCGCGACCGAGCGGCTGCCCCCCGAGCAGCGCCGCCGCATCGCCCTGCTGGGCGGCGCCGTGGTGCGCCAGACCGGCGTCGCCCCCGAGGTCGCCCTGGTGGTCGAGCGGCAGGCGGACCCGTACCGCGACCAGCCGCTCACCGCCCGCATCGTCCGCACCGTCAACGCCTATGACGATCTCGCCGCCGACCCGGCGTGCGGCCCCCTGCGCGCGCTGGAGCTGCTGCGTCTGGCCACCGCGCACGACCACGAGCCCCGGGTGGTGGAGGCGCTCGCGAGGGTGCTCGCGCGCGGCGGCCCCGCACCACCGGGCCTGTGAGACTCGGGCGAACCGGGACTAGCCAGCCGAACCCACGGGTAATGAGCGGGCGTCCGAAGGGGCATGGTTGGATGCGAAGAGACGAAGAGAATGGCGAGAATGCGGAAATCGGGGGGTGTCGTGCGCGCTGTCGTCGGCAAGGAGGTGTGGTGGGCACCGCTCCCCGGAGCAGTCGAGGAGTGGCAGGGCGCCGTCCGTGAGGACGGTGGCCGTCACCCGGTCCATCCGGCGTGGTCGCACGCAGAAACCGGCAGGCGGGAATCGTGAGGATCTTCGGCAGGGTACGGCACCGGCCTTCCGCCTCGTGGCGGCAGGCCACCGACCGTGCCTTCACTCTCATCGGCGACGGCCGGTACGAGGACGCGGGCGCGCTGCTGACGCGCGCGGCCGACATGGAGCCGTGGCTGTCCGAGTCCTGGTTCAACCTGGCCCTGTTGCACAAGTTCCGGCACGACTGGGAGCAGGCCCGCGCCGCCGGCCTGCGGGCCGTGGCGCTGCTGGACCGGGAGGCGGGCGCCCCGGACTGGTGGAACGTGGGCATCGCCGCCACCGCCCTGCAGGACTGGCCGCTGGCCCGTCGCGCCTGGCAGGCGTACGGGCTGCGGGTGCCCGGCGAGGGCGGCCCGGCCGCCGAGCCGGCCGGCATGGAGCTCGGCAGCGCGGCCGTACGGCTCTCCCCCGAGGGCGAGGCCGAGGTGGTCTGGGGCCGCCGGCTGGACCCGGCCCGCATGGAGGTGCTCTCCATTCCGCTGCCCTCCTCCGGCCGGCGCTGGGGCGAGGTCGTGCTGCACGACGGCGTTCCGCACGGCGAGCGCGTCACGGCCGCCGGGCCGTCCTACCCGGTCTTCGACGAGATCGAGCTGTGGGCCCCCTCGCCCGTCCCGACCTGGGTCGTCCTCCTGGAGGCCGCCACCGAGGCCGACCGGGACGCGCTGGAGCGGCTCGCGGCCGACGCGGGCTTCGCCGCCGAGGACTGGTCCTCCTCCGTGCGTCTGCTGTGCCGTACGTGCTCGGAGAGCCGGATGCCCAGTGACGAGGGTGACGGCGAGCACCTCGATCCGCACGACCACAGCGAGCCCGGCCATCCCGGCCCGCTGGGCCACCGCACGGCGGGCACCGGCTCGGGCTCCCTGTGGGTGCCCGAGCGGGAGTGCGGCATCGCGGCCCCCGCCGGGCTCGTCCGCGGCCTGCTCGACGGCTGGGTAGCCGACAGCCCCGACACCCGTGAATGGCGGGATCTCGAAGAGGTCTGCTGAGGCGCCGCCGGGGTCCCCGTACCCTGTATGGGGCCCTGTGGATTCTGGGCAGGATATTGCTTACGGGTTGTGAGAAAGGCATACGGCGGACATGGCGCAGCAAGACACCGACCAGCCGGTGAACGACAAGTCGAACGAGTCCGCCGAGCCGGCCGCGACCGGCGAGTTCATCGTGGACACCGAGGACTGTGAGGCGCGCGAGCTCGCGCACCGGGAGCGCGGCACCTCGCGCCCGATCACCGTCGTCGGCAACCCCGTCCTGCACAAGGAGTGCAAGGACGTGACCGAGTTCGGCGACGAGCTGGCACAGCTCATCGACGACATGTTCGCCAGCCAGCGCACCGCCGAGGGCGTCGGCCTGGCCGCCAACCAGATCGGCGTCGACCTCAAGGTCTTCGTCTACGACTGCCCCGACGACGAGGGCGTCCGTCACGTCGGCCATGTCGTCAACCCCGTCCTGGACGAGCTGCCGGCCGGCCGCCGCGTCCTCGACGACTCCAACGAGGGCTGCCTGTCGGTGCCGACCGCCTACGCCTCCCTCGCGCGCCCGGACTACGCCGTGGTGCGGGGCCAGGACATGCACGGCAACCCGATCGCCGTCGAGGGCACCGGCTACTTCGCGCGCTGCCTGCAGCACGAGACCGACCACCTGTACGGCTACCTGTACATCGACCGGCTCTCCAAGCGCGACCGCAAGGACGCGCTGCGGCAGATGGCCGAGGGGACGCCGCGCTACCCGGTCGTCGCGAACGACTGAGCGGGCCGGATGATTGCCGGACCGGCTGAAAATCAGCCAGTCCGGCAATTCAGGGCAGAGAGACGCAGGCGGCCGCCCGTTCCAGCAGCAGCGCGCGCTCGCGCTCGTTGCGGGTGAGGCCCGCCGCCCTCACGAACTCCTCGCGGGCCTCCTCGGAGCGGCCCAGCTTCACCAGCAGGTCGCCGCGCACGCTCGGCAGCAGGTGGTACTCCCTGAGCGCCGGCTCCGCAGCCAGGGCGTCCACCAGCTCCAGGCCCGCCTGTGGTCCGTAGGCCATCCCGACGGCCACCGCCCGGTTGAGCTCGACCACCGGCGACGGCATGCGCTCGGCGAGCGTCGCGTACAGCCCGGCGATCCGGGCCCAGTCGGTCTCCTCCGCCGTACGCGCCCGCGCGTGACAGGCGGCGATGGCGGCCTGCAGGGCGTACGGGCCGAGCGCGCCGCCCAGCCCTTCCGCCCGCTCCAGCGCGGCCAGCCCGCGCCGGATCAGCAACTGGTCCCAGCGGGAGCGATCCTGGTCGAGCAGCAGGACCGGCTCGCCGGAGGGCCCGGTGCGGGCGGCCGAGCGGGAAGCCTGGATCTCCATCAGGGCGACGAGGCCGTGGACCTCCGGCTCCCGGGGCATCAGCCCGGCCAGGACCCGGCCCAGGCGCAGGGCCTCCTCGCAGAGCGCCGGGCGCATCCAGTCGTCGCCGGCGGTGGCGGCGTAGCCCTCGTTGAAGATGAGGTAGACGACCTCCAGGACGGAGGACAGCCGCTCGCCCAGTTCGTCCGCCCGCGGCACCTCGAAGGGGACGCCCGCGTGCGCGAGGGACCGTTTCGCCCGGACGATGCGCTGGGCCACGGTGGGCTCCGGGACGAGGAAGGCGCGGGCGATCTCATCCGTCCTCAGCCCGCCGAGCAGGCGCAGGGTCAGCGCCACCCGCGCCTCCGTGGACAGCACGGGGTGGCAGGCGGTGAAGACGAGGCGCAGCAGATCGTCCTCGATATCGCTCTCGGCGAGGACCGCGTCCTGCGGAGCCTGCTGCTCCGTCGTGAGCTCGTGCCCGAGGAGGGCGAGCTTGCGCGCGTAGGTCTCCTCGCGGCGGATCAGGTCGATGGCGCGGTGCCGGGCGGTGGCCATGAGCCAGGCGCCCGGCTTGTCCGGGACGCCCGACTCCGGCCACTGCTCGAGTGCCGCGACCAGCGCGTCCTGCGCGAGCTCCTCGGCGATGCCGACGTCGCGCACGATGCGGGTGAGACCGGCGACGAGGCGCGCGGACTCGATTCGCCACACCGCCTCGATCGCGCGGTGGGTGTCGGAAGCCGTCACGCGCCCATCGTAGGGACTACTGCTGCGCCTTCCGCCGCAGCTCGTCCCGCAGGGCCTCCTCGCGCGCCGCCTCCTCGGGGGGCAGGATGTCGGCGGGGAAGTCGGAGGTCTCGAAGATCTGCCGGATCTCGACCTCCCCGTCCTCGAAGGGGATGCGCCGGGCCCACTCCAGGGCCTCGTCCCGGTCCTTGACCTGGATGATCCAGAAGCCGGCGATGAGCTCCTTCGTCTCGGCGAAGGGCCCGTCGGTCACGGTGCGCCGGCTGCCGGAGTACGAGACGCGGGCGCCCCTGGACGAGGGGTGCAGGCCGTCGCCCGCGAGCATCACACCGGCCTTGGCCAGCCGCTCGTTGTACTGCCCCATCTCGGCGATCATCTCTTTGGTCGGCATCGCGCCGGCCTCGGAGTCCTCGGTCGCCTTGACGATCATCATAAAGCGCGGCATAACGACATCTCCCGTTCGATCGGTAGGTGAGCTGGGCTGTTCCCAACCCTTCACCTGTACGTCGAACGGGAGACGCCGGAATCGACGTGTCGCGCCGAATTTTTTCCGGATCCGGTGGCCGGACCCGGATCCTCTTTAGAACTCGTCGTCGAAGGAGACCGAGCCCTCGACCGCCACCTGGTACGCGGACGCGCGGCGCTCGAAGAAGTTGGTCAGCTCCTGGACGTTCTGCAGCTCCATGAAGGAGAAAGGGTTCTCCGAGCCGTAGACCGGCGCGAAGCCCAGCCGCTGGAGGCGCTGGTCGGCCACGCACTGCAGGTACTCGCGCATGGACTCGGTGTTCATGCCCGGCAGGCCCTCGCCGCACAGGTCACGGCCGAACTGCAGCTCCGCCTCGACGGCCTCCTTCAGCATGTCGGTGACCTGCCGCTGGAGCTCGTCGTCGAAGAGGTCGGGCTCCTCCTGGCGGACGGTGTCCACGACCTCGAACGCGAAGTTCATGTGCATGGTCTCGTCGCGGAAGACCCAGTTGGTGCCGGTCGCCAGGCCGTGCAGCAGGCCGCGGCTGCGGAACCAGTACACGTAGGCGAAGGCGCCGTAGAAGAACAGGCCCTCGATGCAGGCGGCGAAGCAGATCAGGTTGAGCAGGAAGCGACGGCGGTCGGCCTTCGTCTCCAGCCGCTCCAGCTTCTCGACCTCGTTGATCCACTTGAAGCAGAACTGGGCCTTCTCACGGATCGAGGGGATGTTCTCGACCGCGTCGAAGGCGGCGGCGCGGTCATCCGGGTCGGGCAGGTAGGTGTCCAGCAGGGTCAGATAGAACTGGACGTGCACGGCCTCCTCGAAGAGCTGCCGCGACAGGTACAGCCGCGCCTCGGGGGAGTTGATGTGCTTGTACAGCGTCAGGACCAGGTTGTTGGCCACGATCGAGTCGCCGGTCGCGAAGAACGCGACCAGGCGGCCGATCATGTGCTGCTCACCCGGGGACAGCTTGGCGAGGTCGGCCACGTCCGAGTGGAGGTCGACCTCCTCCACGGTCCAGGTGTTCTTGATCGCGTCGCGGTAGCGGTCGTAGAAGTCCGGGTACCGCATGGGACGCAGGGTCAGTTCGAAGCCCGGGTCGAGCAGGTTCTTCTCGGTGGGGGCGGTCATTACTGGCATGCCTCGCAGGACTCGGGGTTCTCAAGGGAGCAGGCGATGGCGTCCGCGTCGGGCGCGGCCTGCTGCACGGGAATGGTGGCGGCGGCGCCGGCCGACCGGGCGATCCGGGTCGCCGGACGCGAGCGCAGGTAGTACGTCGTCTTGATGCCCTGCTTCCAGGCGTACGCGTACATCGAGCTGAGCTTGCCGATGGTGGGCGAGGCCATGAAGAGGTTCAGCGACTGGCTCTGGTCCAGGTACGGCGTACGGGCCGCGGCCATGTCGATCAGGTAGCGCTGCGGGATCTCCCAGGCGGTGCGGTACAGGTCGCGCACCTCCTGCGGGATCCACTTCAGGTCCTGGATGGAGCCGTTGGCGTCCGTCATGGCGTCGCGGGTCGTGCGGTCCCACACGCCGAGCTTCTTGAGGTCCTCCACCAGGTAGGTGTTGACCTGCAGGAACTCGCCGGAGAGCGTCTCGCGCTTGAAGAGGTTGGAGACCTGCGGCTCGATGCACTCGTACACGCCCGCGATCGAGGCGATGGTCGCCGTGGGGGCGATCGCCAGCAGCAGGGAGTTGCGCATGCCGACCTCGGCGATGCGCGCGCGCAGCGCGTCCCACCGGTCCGCCCAGGCCGGGACGGCGTTGGGGTAGTGGTCCGGGTGCAGCACGCCACGGGCGGTGCGGGTCGCGGACCAGGCCGCGTGCGGGCCGTGCCGCTCGGCGAGGTCGGCGGACGCCTCGTACGCCGCGAGCATGATGCGCTCGGAGATGCGGGTGGACAGCTCCTTCGCCTCGGGGGAGTCGAAGGGCAGCCGCAGCCGGAAGAAGACGTCCTGCAGGCCCATCAGGCCCAGGCCCACCGGGCGCCAGCGGTTGTTGGACTTCCCGGCCTGCTCGGTCGGGTAGAAGTTGATGTCCACGACGCGGTCGAGGAAGGTGACGGCCGTACGGACCGTACGGTCGAGCTTCTCCCAGTCCATCTCGCCGTCGGCACCCAGGTGCTGCGCGAGGTTGACCGAGCCCAGGTTGCAGACCGCGGTCTCGCTGTCGTCGGTGACCTCGAGGATCTCGGTGCAGAGGTTCGAGGAGTGGACGACCTTGCCCTTTTCGGCCGTCTGGTTGGCGGTGCGGTTGGCGGCGTCCTTGAACGTCATCCAGCCGTTGCCGGTCTGCGCGAGGGTGCGCATCATGCGGGCGTAGAGCACGCGGGCCGGGATCTGCTTGACGGCCTTGCCCTCGGCCTCGTACCGGCGGTACGCGGCGTCGAACTCGTCGCCGTAGAGGTCGACCAGGTCGGGCGTGTCGGCCGGGGAGAACAGCGACCAGTCGGCGTCCGCCTCGACGCGGCGCATGAACTCGTCCGGGATCCAGTGCGCGATGTTGAGGTTGTGCGTCCGGCGGGCCTCCTCACCGGTGTTGTCGCGCAGCTCCAGGAACTCCTCGATGTCCGCGTGCCAGGTCTCCAGGTAGACGCAGGCCGCGCCCTTGCGCCGGCCGCCCTGGTTGACCGCCGCGACGGAGGCGTCGAGGGTGCGCAGGAACGGCACGATGCCGTTGGAGTGGCCGTTGGTGCCGCGGATCAGCGAGCCGCGCGAGCGGATGCGCGAGTAGGACAGGCCGATGCCGCCCGCGTGCTTCGACAGGCGCGCCACCTGGTGGTAGCGGTCGTAGATCGAGTCCAGCTCGTCCAGCGGCGAGTCCAGCAGGTAGCAGGACGACATCTGCGGGTGGCGGGTGCCGGAGTTGAAGAGCGTGGGGGAGGACGGCAGGTAGGAGAGCGTGCTGGTGAGCGAGTAGAGCTCGGCCACGTCCTCCAGGGCCCGCACGGAGTGGTCCTCGGCCAGGCCGCAGGCCACGCGCAGCAGGAAGTGCTGCGGGGTCTCGATCACGTCGCGGGTGATCGGGTGGCGCAGCAGGTAGCGGCTGTGCAGGGTGCGCAGGCCGAAGTAGCCGAAGCGGTCGTCGGCGCCGTCGGCCAGCGCCTGGTCCACCAGCGCGTCCAGGCGCTCGGCGTGGGTGGCCACGAAGGCGGCGGTCTCGTCCGCGATCAGGCCCTCGCGGTGGCCCACGGCGACCGAGGCGGAGAAGGACGTCGCACCCTGGCCGGCCGCCTCGTCGGCGATGGCACGGGTGAGCAGCCGGGCGGCGAGCTTGGAGTACTCGGGCTCCTCGGCGATGAGACCGGCGGCGGCCTCGGTGGCGAGGGAGCGCAGCTCGGCCTCGTCCGAACCGGGGTGCCGGCCGCGCAGCGCGGCGGCGGCGACCTTGCCCGGGTCGGTGGCGGGCAGATCGGCGGTGAGATCGGTCAGGGTGCGCAGCAGCGCGGTCCCGGGGCCGCCGGCTTCCGCGTTCGCTGAGACCGGATCTGCGGGCGCGATGGTCACGTGTGGCTCTCCCTCGCTCGGCTGGGTGGGCCGGGCGGGAGCGCGCGACGGTCGCGTACGGGCATGCCGCTTGCACCAGGGCATGCCTCGTAGGCGTCCGTCGGCCCAACCCGCGGGGCCCGGACGAATTCAACGCCCATAGCCGAGCCCAGGGCAGGCTCGGTGGTGGACGCGCTGTCGGCAGGTCCTCGGACTTCGGGTGCGCTGGGTATATGCGCACACATACACCGTTGCGGGACAGTTCCGGATTTCCACCGGATTCCCCTGCGACGACAGCGAGGACGAGCATACATCTAGTGCCGGGCCTCGTACGCGCCCCCACATGTTGTGTCGTCCCGTCATGAAGCGGTTGCGGAATGTGCTAACGGGCGGTCCTGGCAGGGCAAGCGAGGAGGGCCGTCACGCCCCCTGGGCGGGGGTGTGACGGCCCTCTGGGGGTGGGCCCGGGTCAGTGCCCGCCGGGGGCTCCCACGGTGGCCGGGGGGAGGTCCGTACGGACGCCCGGGTCGCCGGCGTCGGCGGTGTAGTCCGACGGCCGGGTCTGGTCGACGCCGTCGGGCGCCTTCAGCGCCCTGAGGGCGAATGTCGCCACGATGACGACGATCACATTGATGACGAAGGCGGTGAGGCCGATGTAGCCCTTCTCGCCGATGAGCGGGATCAGGTTGGTGTTCCCGAAGTGGTCCTGGGTGGCGCTCGGCGTCTCGTACGCCCGCCAGGTCCCGTAGAGCATGCCGGCCGCCCACCCCGCGAGCAGCGCCCAGCGGTGGCACCAGCGGGTGAAGAGTCCGCCGACCAGGGCCGGGACGGTCTGCAGGATCCAGATGCCGCCCAGCAGCTGGAAGTTGATGGCGACCGTTTTGTCCATGGTCAGGACGAAGACGAGGGCGCCGACCTTCACCAGCAGGGAGGCCAGCTTGGAGACCTTTGCCTCGTGTTCGGGCGAAGCGTCCGGCTTGATGAAGTCCTTGTAGATGTTGCGGGTGAACAGATTTGCCGCCGCGATCGACATGATGGCCGCCGGAACGAGCGCGCCGATGCCGATGGCCGCGAAGGCCACACCCGTGAACCAGTCGGGGAACATGTCCTCGAAAAGCTGCGGGATCGCCAGCTGTCCGTTCTTCACCTTCACCCCGGCGGCGATGGCCATGAAGCCGAGCATGGCGAGCAGGCCCAGCATCAGGGAGTAAAGGGGAAGGATGGTGGTGTTGCGGCGGATGACATTGCGGCCCTTGCTGGAAAGCACCGCGGTCACCGAGTGGGGATACAGGAACAGCGCCATCGCCGAGCCCAGCGCGAGCGTCGCGTACGCCCACTGCGCCTGCGCTCCGGTGACCAGTGAACCGCGCGGCTTGCCGGTGGCCGGGTTTTCGGCCGCGAACGCCTCGCCGGCCTTGGCGAAGATGTCCCCGAAGCCGCCGAGCCGCAACGGGATGTAGATGATCGCCACGATGATCACGATGTAGATCAGGGTGTCCTTGACGAAGGCGATCAGCGCGGGCGCGCGCAGTCCCGAGGAATAGGTGTAGGCCGCGAGCACACCGAAGGCGATCAGCAGTGGCAGGTCCTTCACGAACCAGTTGGTGTCCTCTCCGCCGCCGACGCCCATGACGTCCAGAACCGCCTGGATACCCACCAATTGCAGCGCGATGTACGGCATGGTGGCGAGGATCCCGGTCAGCGCCAGGGCCAGCGAGAGGCCCTTGGAGCCGAACCGGCCCCGGACGAAGTCCGAGGAGGTCACATAGCCGTGCTTGTGCGCGACCGACCAGAGGCGGGGCAGGAAGGTGAACACCAGGGGGTAACAGAGAATGGTGTACGGCACCGCGAAGAAGCCCGCCGCGCCGCCCGCGTAAATGGCGGCCGGGACGGCCACGAACGTATACGCGGTATAGAGGTCGCCGCCGAGCAGGAACCAGGTGACCCAGGTGCCGAAGGAGCGGCCGCCCAGCCCCCACTCGTCGAGATTGTTCGCGTTCTCCGCGCGCCGCCACTTCGAGGCCAGAAAGCCCATCACCGTGACGGCGAGGAAGAAGATGATGAAGACGGTGAGCGCGACACCGTTCACGCCGTCCTTCATCGCGGCTCACCTCCCGCGCGCGCCCGCGCCCGCCGCTCGTGACGGCGGACGATGACGTAGGCGACGACGGTGAGCAGCGTCGAGAGGACGACCCACAGCATCTGGTACCAGTAGAAGAAGGGAATCCCGATGAAGGACGGGGTGAGCCGGGAGTAGGAGTCGACCCAGAGCATCGCCGCGAAAGGCAGGGCCAGGCATACGCCGGCGATGACCAGTGGCATGGTGACGACCGGTTCGCGGCCGCTCCCGGGTGGTTGCGCGGGTGGTTCCGACATACGTGACTCCGTCCCCTGAGCGATCACTTGCGTAATGCGCAGGAAATCTAGGGGAGGGCGCCTCCGGACGTCACCCCCTATCCGCATATCGGAACGACAACGTCAGAAGGCGTACGTTCCGCTTGTGCCGGTGAGGAACTCGGCCGCCGCCAGGCCCGATACGCGGGTGGCCCCGTGGGTCGCCAGGTGCGGGGCGCCCGGGGCGCCGGCGCCGGGCACGCCCATCTCGACGACGACCGCGTCGGGCCGCCGGCGCAGGAGGCGGCCGAGGGCGGCGGCCATCCAGGAGTGCCGGGCCGCGTCGCGGACCACGACGACCAGCGGGCGGCCGACGGCGGGGACGAGCGCGGCGCGCTCCAAAGCGGCTTCGTCACCGGTCAGTTCGGGCTGGGTCAGCCGCACGGACGTGGTGGCGGGTCGCAGCTCGCGCAGGGGCGCGGCCAGCCCCCAGGGGGTCTGCCGGTCGATGGCGAGGGTGGAGGTGGGGGCGAGCTCGACGACGTGCGGGTCGGCGCCCAGGGGCAGCGCGGCGCCCGCCGCGCCGGTGACGCGCAGGGCGCGCCGGGCGGCGCGCAGCCCGACGTCGGAGCGGGCGCCGTCGCCGGCCGCGCGGGCGGCCCGGAACCGCTCCCCGGACCAGGCGGCGAACTCCGCGACCCGGCCCGCCGCCTCGGCCAGCCGCCGCTCCGGCAGGGTGCCGTCGTGAACGGCCGCGACCAGTGCGGCCGTCAGCCGCTCGGTCGTCGCCTCGGTCGCGCTCTCGCCGCCGACGCACACCGCGTCCGCGCCGCCCGCAACGGCCCGTACGGTCGCGCCGTCGATGCCGTAGCGGGAGGTCACGGCGCGCATCTCGATGCCGTCGGTGACGACCAGTCCGTCGAAGCCCAGCCGGGTGCGCAGCAGGTCGACCAGGACGCGCCGGCTGAGCGTGGCCGGGAGGTCGGGGTCGAGCGCGGGGACCAGGAGGTGACCGGTCATCACCACGCGGACTCCCGCCTCGATCGCGGCGACGAAGGGCGGCAGGGCGGTCCCCTCGATCGCGGCGGCGGAGGCGGTGACGGTGGGCAGGTCGTGGTGGGAGTCGACGGCCGTGTCGCCGTGGCCGGGGAAGTGCTTGGCGCAGGCGGCGACCCCCGCCGACTGCAGCCCGCGCACCCAGGCCGCCGTGTGCCGGGCCACGAGGGCGGTGCGGGAGCCGAAGGACCGCACCCCGATGACCGGATTGCGGGGGTTGGAGTTGACGTCGGCGCTGGGCGCGTAGTCGAGGGTGACGCCGGCCGCGTGCAGCTCACGGCCGATGTCCCGGGCGACCTCCTCGGTGAGGGCGGTGTCGTCGACCGCGCCGAGGGCGAGGTTCCCCGGGCGCGAGGCTCCGGTCCAGGCCTCCAGGCGGGTGACGTCGCCGGCCTCCTCGTCTATGGCGATGATCAGGTCCGGATTCTCGGCGCGGAGCGCGGCGGTGAGCGCGGCGACCTGTTCGGGCGTGGAGATGTTGCGCCCGAACAGGACGACGGAGGCGAGGCCCTCCTCGGCGATCCGGCGGCGGACCCAGTCGGGGGCGGTCGTGCCCTCGAATCCCGGCTGCAGCACCGCGTGGGTCAGGTGCGTGAGGTGCATGGGAAGTCCCCCTCCGGCTGATACGGCACGATGCCGTCCGGTACGCGCACGTCCGTGCCCTGTTGCCCGGACAGTCGGGATATTGGACTGTACCAATAGGGGTGTCAAGGGCGGGGTGTGGCGCTGAGCAGCCCAAATGGCCTGGTGGGACAGGTGAGTTGGACGGTGGGTGTCGTCGGCGCGCCGGAGCGGGAACTTCAGCTTCTGTTCACCTGCCGGCTGCTCTGGACGGTCAAGGTGGCGGTACGGCCGTGGGCGCCGTGGGCGCCGCGGGTGGCCCGCTCGGCCGGGCCGGGTGATCGCCCCGTGGCTGAATGTCACCTTCCGCCAGCTCTTTACTTCATGACGGCTGTACAGCGGGCCCGGACCCCCGCTCTGACCGGCCCCGGAAGCGGTCACTGTGGGCCATGTCATCGCCGCAGCTTGGGGGTTGGGTCGTCACTGACACGTCAAGTGCCCGTCTATGCCCTCTGTTTGGGGAAAATAAAGTCTGTCATCAACAGGTAATGTGTGGGTAAAGTATCCGTAGCGGCAGCCGTGCATAATCGGACAACGATCACGGCTGCCGTTGGCGCCCCGCTGCAGTGGCGCCCGAGACACCGGCAATGCCGATCCGACCTGACATGACCCGACCCGACCACACCGCCCCCGCTGAACAAGGGGTGCAGGAGGCAGGCCAACATGAAGTCGCTCATTGACAACGCCCGATCGTTCGCGAGCCACGTGGCCGAGAACGCGGAGACCTTCCGTCCCCTGGAGGCCGGACAGTCCCCCGAGGTCCTGTTCATCACGTGTTCCGACTCGCGCGTCGTACCGTCCCTCATCACGGGCGCACGCCCCGGCGAGCTCTTCGAGCTGCGCACGGCGGGCAACATCGTGCCCGAGTACCACAACGACCACCCCGCCGGCGAGATGGCGACGATCGAGTACGCGGTGCGCGTGCTCAACGTCCGCGACATCATCGTCTGCGGGCACTCGCACTGCGGCGCCGTGAGCGCCATCGTGCGCGACGACGACCTCTCGTCGGCCCCCGCCGTGCGGGGCTGGCTGGAGCGGGCGGTACCGCGAGCCGTGCGGGCCTCGCGGGCGAAGGACCCCTCCACCGTTCCCGCCGACGTGGCGGACGCGGTGCAACACCACGCGGTGGACCAGCTCGAGAAGCTGCGCGCCTACCCGTGCGTACGCGAACGCATCGAGGAGGGGCTGCTGTCCCTCCACGCCTGGTACTACGAAGTGCATACCGGTGCGATCAGGGCGCACCGGCCCGGCGGCGACCGCGCATTCGGCCCGCTGTAGCGCGCAGCCACTCCGTCCGAAGCACTCCGCCGTGCACCACCCTTGAATCAAGGAACCCTCACCCATGCTCTCCAGCCTCAAAGACCCACCCGCTCTCCGGCGCGACGTCCTCGCGTCACTTGTCGTCTTCCTGGTGGCCCTGCCGCTGTGCGTCGGCGTGGCCGTCGCCTCCGGCGTGCCCGCCGAGCTCGGACTGATCACCGGAATAGTCGGCGGCCTCGTCGTCGGGGCCATGCCCGGCAGCACCATGCAGGTCAGCGGCCCGGCGGCCGGACTGACCGTGCTCGTCTTCGAAGCCGTCCGGGAGTTCGGCCTGGGTGCTCTCGGCGCCATCGTCCTCGTCACCGGCCTGCTCCAACTGGCCCTGGGGGCGCTGAAGTTCGGGCGCTGGTTCCGGGCGATCTCGGTGGCCGTCGTCCAGGGCATGCTCGCCGGTATCGGACTCGTCCTGCTCTTCGGCCAGCTCTACACCATGGCCGGGGTCAAGCAGCCCCGCTCCGGCATCGACAAGATCGCGGGTGTCCCGGGCCTCATCGGGGACGTCGTCAGCGACCGTGACGCGCTGGTCTCCTTCGCCGTGGGCGCCGGCACCATCGCGGTGCTCGTCCTGTGGAAGAAGCTCCCGGCGAAGGCCCAGCTGGTGCCCGCACCGCTGGTGGCCGTCGCCCTGGCCACGGGCGTGACCGCGCTGGGCGGCCTGAACGTCGCCCATGTGAAGGTCCAGGGTCTGATCGAGGCCATCCAGCCGCCCGGCCTGAACGACCTCACCTCCCTGGCCGGCGTCGCCGTCCTCGGCACGGTGCTCGCCTTCACCCTCATCGCCTCGGCGGAGTCGCTGTTCAGCGCCGCCGCCGTCGACCGGATGCACGACGGCCCGCCCACGGACTACGACAAGGAGCTGCTGGCCCAGGGTGTCGGCAACACCATCTGCGGTGTCCTCGGCGCCCTGCCCATGACCGCGGTCATCGTGCGCAGCTCCGCCAACGTCCAGGCCGGTGCGAAGACGTCCCTGTCCCGGATCCTGCACGGCGCGTGGCTGCTGCTGTTCGCCGTCATGCTCCCGGCGGCGATCGGCGTCATCCCCCTGGCCGCCCTCGCGGGCGTCCTGGTCCACGCCGGCTGCAAGCTCGTACCGTTCAAGGACCTCGCCCCGCTGTGGCGCGAGCACCGCGGCGAGGCCATCATCCTCGCGATCACGGCCGTCGCGATCGTGACGACCAGCATGTTCGAGGGTGTGGTGCTGGGCCTGCTGCTCGCCGTGGTGAAGTCGGCGTGGGAGACCTCCCAGGTCAGCGCCGACGTCCGCGAGCTGACGGACGGCCGCATGGTGGTCGCCCTCACCGGCAACGCCACCTTCCTGCGCCTGCCCCGCCTCCTGGACACCCTGGAGGCCCTGCCCCAGGACCGCCCCATCGAGCTCGACCTCTCCGACCTGCGCCACCTCGACCACGCGTGCCGCACGGCACTGGAGGTCTGGGCGGCACGGCACAACGCCGAGGGCGTGGAGGCGGTGCGGGTGCGGCACCAGGAAGTGGTGACCGCAGCCTGATCAGCGAGGCCGCCGGCCCCCGTGCGGGGGCCGGCGGCCTCGGTCTTCCGTACGGCTCAGCCGGCCGCCGGACCCCGGTTCACGGCCATGACCATCACCGAGCCGACGAGCACCAGCCGGTCCGTCAGCGCGTCTATCTGCTGCCGCTGCTCCGGCGGGAGGTGCCAGTCCTCCCACCACGAGGTCTCCTGCGGGGTTATCGGGCCCGACCACTCGGCCTCCCACGCCTGCCCCAGCTGCGCCGACAGCGGCCGGACCGACCCGGCCAGCGCGCCGTAGGCGCCCAGGAGGCCCATCATGTGGCTGGCGGGCAGCCATGACTGCCAGGCCGTCAGCATCTCGTCGGCGAGGTAGGAGACGTCTTCCAGCCACAGCACGTGCTGAGTGCCCCAGCCCTGGGGGGTGGGGCACGCGGGCATGCCCGGCAGCAGGCGTTGCGGCAGCCCGTCGCGGCGGGAGAAGAACTCCCGGCCCAGGGCCAGTTCGTAGTCCGAAGGGGTCCAGGAACGCTCGTTCAGGGCGATCGCGGCTGCATCGACCGCATCGACGGCTTGGCTCATTCCGATACCGTACGCGGTGATCTTCGCCTTGTTCACCCCTGGGTCGCGACGGCCCGTGGGCCGGATCGAGTGCCGCCGCGCACCGGCAGGCGGAATGCGGCCGCGGAATGCGCGGTGAGCCGAGTGCACAGGTGAGCCGTGCTGTTGGCGCGTGAAGCGGGGGAGATGCGGATCGCGGACCGGGCACGGAGGGAAGGAATCCGGTCAAAATCAGGGTTCACGCTCCAGAAACAATCCCCTAAGCTGGCTCCGCGTGTTGACCGACGGGGGGAGCCACGGTGACACGGACGACAGCGGCAATCAGCCGATTTGTCGACGGAGTGCGTTCGCCTCCTCCCGATGCACATACGGGAAAGCTGCGGGGCCCGGGAGCTCAGTGGTTCTGCTCCTGGTCAACAGGGGGTAATGCGTGACCGTAAAGCTCTTTCTCATCGACGAGGACGCCATGTACCGGATGGGCGTCCGTGCTGCCGCGGAACAGGCTGAGAACGTGGTGGTGGTAGGCGAAGGGCCGGCCTTCGGGGATGACGTGCTGGAGTGCGTGCGGAACTCCGGCGGCATCGATGTCGTTCTGGTCGGGGTACCGCATTCGGGCGCCTGCATCGATTTGGTCCGGACCATTACCGGGAACGCGGCGCCGGGAGGACGGGCACCACGCGTTCTGATGGTGTCGTCGTCGGGGGCGGAGGAGGCGGCGGTCGTCGCCGCCGTACGTGCGGGGGCACAGGGATATATCTCCAGAGGCATCTCGGGCGAGGAGCTTTTCCGGGCCGTTCAGGTCGTGGCCGACGGCGGGGCCGTATTCGGCCCGTCCGTCGCCGCGCGGCTGGGGACGTATTTCTCCCCGCCCGACGGTATGCCCGGTCGAGCGGCCTTTCCCTCGCTCACCGATCGCGAGCTGCAAATTCTCGAGTACATCGCCCGGGGCTGGGACAACAGGCGTATCGCCCGCTCGCTCGTGCTCTCCGAGAAGACGATCAAGAATCATGTCACCCGGCTGTTCCGGAAGCTGGAGGTCAAGGACCGTATGTCGGCGGCGATGCGGGCGCGGGACGCCGAGGCGGGCCTCCTCAGCGGTTGCCCGGCTGAATGATTCCCGTCTCGTAGCCGATGATCACCAGCTGGACGCGGTCCCGGACGCCGAGCTTGTCGAAGAGATGGCCGATGTGGGTCTTCACCGTGGCGGGGCTGACGTGCAGCCGCCGGGCGATCTCGCCGTTCGCCAGGCCGCGGGTGACCAGGGTGAGCACCTCGTGCTCGCGGGCCGTCAGCCCGCCCAGTTCGGTGGGGACCCGGGGCACGGGCTCCGGCCGCCGGCAGAACTCGGCGACCAGGCGCCGCGTCACGCTGGGGGCCAGCAGGCTCTCTCCCGAGGCCACCACGCGGATCGCCTGGAGAAGCTCGACGGGGGAGACGTCCTTGAGGAGGAAGCCGCTCGCGCCGGCGCGCAGGGCGCTGAACACATACGTGTCGTGATCGAACATGGTGAGGATCAGGACCCGGACGCCGGACGTCTCCGGGGTGTTGCGGATGAGCCGGGTGGCCTCGATGCCGTCCATCTCGGGCATGCGCACGTCCATGAGGACGACGTCCGGCCTGGCGCGCAGGGCCAGCTCCACGGCGGCGGCGCCCGTCCCGGCCTCGCCCACCACGGTGAGGCCGGGCTCGGCCTCCACCAGCACGCGGAAGCTGCCCCGGAGCAGGGCCTGATCGTCCGCGATCAGTACCCGTACGGGTTCCGCCGGCACCCGCTCCCCGACGTGTCCCGCGGTCCCGTCCGTCCGTATCGGTTCGCCCACCGCCGCCTCCCCTCAGCCCGCCTGCCGCGTGAAGGGTAGTCGCACGCTCACCGCGAAGCCCCCTTCGGGCCGGGGGCCCGCGTGGAAATCGCCGCCGTGGAGGGCCACCCGCTCCCGCATGCCCAGCAGGCCGTGGCCGGGCGCGTCGCCCGGGCGGGGGTGCGGCCGCCTGCGGGGGCCGTCGTCGGTCACCTGAATCCGCAGCCCGTACTCGTCGGTGTCCAGCTCGACTTGGCAGCGGGTGGGTCCGGCGTGCTTCATGACATTGGTCAGGGCCTCCTGGACGATCCGGTACGCCGAGAGGTCCACCGTCCCGGGCAGCCCCGTCAGGTCCCGGGCCCGCACCTCGACCCGCACACCCGCCGCCGAGGCGTGCTCGATCAGCCCGGACAGCTCCGACAGGCCGAGCGAGGGCCGCAGGTCGGCGACCTCCTCGTCCGTCGTGCCGTCGGAGCGCAGGACGCCGAGCATGTGGCGCATCTCGGCGAGCGCGGCGCGGCTCGCCGTTCCGATGACGCCCAACGCCTCGCCGGCCGCCTCCGGGTGCTTGGCCAGGACGTGATGGGCGACGCCCGCCTTCACCGCGATCACCCCGATGTGATGCGCGACGACATCGTGCAGCTCGCGGGCGATCCGCAGCCGCTCCTCCGCGACGGCACGGTCGGCGAGCTGCCGCGCCGACCGTGCGGCGTAGGCCCGCCGTTCCCGCACCGCACGGCCGATCGTCCACGCCGCTCCGGCCAGGGCCACCCCCACGACCTGCGTCGGCAGGGTCCGCGGCTCCCATGTGGACGTGCCCGCCAGCATGACGGCGAGCAGGAAGACGACGCTGACCAGGCCGATGGTCGCGGTGGGCACCCACCGTGCGCGCGGGGCGGTGGCCGCCACCCAGTACAGCGCGAGCGCCACCGAGAGAAACGGTTCCGACACGACGCCGGACAGCGCCGCCACCAGCGAGGCGAGGGCGGTCACCGCGCACACGGGCAGGGGCCAGAGCCTGCGCACGGCCACCGGCAGGCCCATCAGTACCGCCAGCGTCACCCGGGCCGCCGGCGGGGCCGCGGAGCCCGTGGCGGGCGCGCCCGACATCGCGAGGAACGCCGCCGTGAGCACGACCGCGGCCACGCAGTCCAGGGCCAGGAGTTCGCGCGGGCGCAGCCGCCGGAGCACGGCCCGGGCGCCCTCGTCGGGCAGGCGGGGCCCGGCCCGCTCGGTACGGTCGTCAACCACCCGGGTGACCTTACTGCGCGACCCGCCGCCGTACCTCCGCCCCGGGAATGACCTACCGCGGGGGGAGTTCGTGTGCCCGCGCCGTCCTTCTCGGCCCCCGGGCGGAGGCGGGCGATCGGTTGGCGGGCCGATGGCAGCGCGCCCCCGGTGCGGGATCGTCGAGGGGTGATCGAAATCCAGGAGCTGACGAAACGATACGGAAGCACGGTCGCCGTCGACGACCTGTCGTTCTCCGTGAAATCCGGCACCGTCACCGGCTTCCTCGGCCCCAACGGCGCCGGCAAGTCGACGACCATGCGGATCACGATGGGCCTCGACCACCCGCTCCGGGGCCGGGTGCTGCTCGACGGAAAGCGCTACGGGCAGTTGCGCGAACCGATCCGGCACGTGGGAGCCTTGCTGGAGGCCAAGGCGGCGCAGCGCAGCCGCACCGCCTACCACCACCTGCTGTGGCTGGCCCAGACCAACCGCATCGGACGTGGGCGGGTGCGCGAGGTGCTGGAGCTGGTCGGCCTCGAGTCGGCGGCCGCCAGGCGCGCGGGCGGCTTCTCGCTGGGCATGAGCCAACGCCTGGGTCTGGCCGCGGCGTTGCTCGGCGACCCCGGGATCCTGATTCTCGACGAGCCTGCCAACGGCCTCGATCCGGAGGGGGTGCGCTGGATCAGGACCATGCTCAAGAAGCTGGCCGCCGAGGGGCGGACGGTCTTCGTCTCCAGCCATCTGATGAGCGAGATGGCCATCACCGCCGACCATTTGATCGTCATCGGCCGGGGGCGTCTGCTCGCCGACACCAGCATGGCCGGCTTCATCGCCGACCACTGCCGTCCCTCCGTACGCATCCGCACCCCCCAGCCCGGGCTGCTGCGGGCGGCGCTGGAAGAGGCCGGCCTGCACGCGGTCCGCGAAGTGGACGGCACCATGACCGTCGAGGGGGCCGACACCTCCGTCATCGGCAGGATCGCGGCCGACAACGGCATCACCCTGGACGAGCTCAGCGCCCGGCAGTCCTCGCTGGAAGAGGCGTTCCTCCGGCTCACGTCGCACGCGGCGGAGTACCGGGCGGCGGCGACCGTGGCGGGGGAGCGGGCGTCATGACCGGCAACGCGCCCACGGCCGTCGTCAGGGCCGAGCTGACCAAGATCCGTACGCTCTGGTCGACGCTCGGCGCGCTGGCGCTGGCGCTCGTCGTGAGCATCGGCATCGCGCTGATCAACAACATCTCCGTCCGGCATGCCATCGACACCGGAAGCGACATGGTCGTGGACGACTTCGACCCGGTCAACTCCGGGTTCGTCGGCGTCCAGTTCGCCCAGCTCGCGCTGCTCGCGTTTGGTGTGCTGCTGATCAGCGGCGAATACGGCAGCGGCATGATCCGGGTGTCGTTGGCGGCCGTCCCCTCGCGCGGCCTCTTCTACGCCGGCAAGATCGCCTCGGCCACCGTCGTGGCCTTGCCCCTGTCCCTGGTCATGTCCTTCGCCTGCTTCCTGGCCTCGCAGCAGGCGCTGGGGCCGCACGGCGTCGCGCTCGGTGAGGGGGAGGCCCTGCGCGCCGTGCTCGGCGCCCCGCTCTACCTCACGCTGATGTGCCTGTTCTCCCTGGGAGTCGCCACGATGCTGCGCGGCACGGCACTGTCGCTGTCGCTGCTGTTCTCCGTGGTCTTCGTCCTCTCTCCGGTGGCCAATGCCGTCCCCGGGCTCCGGGAGGTCGCGCGCTATCTGCCCGACCGGGCCGGCTCGCAGGTCATGACGGTCGGCGAGCAGGCGGATTCCGTGCTCGGGCCGTGGGTGGGCCTGCTGGTCCTGGCTCTCTGGACGGCCGCGGCCCTCGCCGGCGGGCTCCTCATGCTCCGCCGCCGCGACGCCTGAGCGGTCCGTAAGCCCGTCCCGGTCCCTATCGCGGGACCGTGATCAGGGACCCGCAATAGGGACCCGCGAGGGCCCGGAGTCCCTCCGGCGCGGGACCAATTCCACGTTAGATTCCCGGTGTTCGGTCGAAAGCGAGTACGAAACAGGTGCTCGCATTCGATCCCTATCCGAATCCTGGAGGACACCATGGAGAACACCGTCTACGAGCCCCCGACCCTCGTCGAGATCGGCGACTTCGAGGAGCTCACCCTCTGCAGCCCGTGGGGCAGCTGCCGCGACTTCGCCGGCTGCGGCCGCGCGTTCATCTGCATCGGCTGACACCTGAGGCCGGAATGACCCGACGGTGGCGGTGAACGGCATCGACCGTCCTACCGCCACCGTCGATTTCCGTGTGCCCCGCGCACAGCGGCCGGAACAATGGCAGGGGGAAATGGACTTCACCGTCCTTCCGGACCACCCGGAAGCAGAAAACCTCATCAGGGAGAATTCCGCGTTCGCCGGGGCCCGTTCGATAGCGCATCACTCCGGACGGCCCTGGCTGGTCGGCCGGTGGGCCGACCGGGACCTCTCGCTGGTGACCGAAGGGCCGAACCGGATCGCGGTGTTCGGGCTCTTCCCCAAGGACACCCCGGCGCTCGCCCGGGCGCTGGAGCGCGCCACCTCCCCGTACGACCTGGACACCGTGGCACGCGGCGTGCCCGGCAGCGTCCACCTCGTCGCCAGCCTCGACGGCGTCGTACGGGCCCAGGGCGCCCTCTCCACCGCACGCCACCTCTTCACCGCCCGCACCCGCGGGGTGACGGTGGCCGCCAGCAGCCCCGCCCTGCTGGCGGCGCTGACCGGCGCCGGTGTCGACGAGGGCGCGCTCGCCCTCCACCTGCTCGACCCCCTGCCGCCCTGGCCGCTCACCCAGCGCTCCGTATGGACCGGGGTGGAGGCCCTGACCCCGGGGCACTGGCTGCACCTGCGCACCGACGGCAGCGGCCGCCAGATCCGCTGGTGGCAGCCGCCACCGGACGACCTCCCGCTCGCGGACGCCGCGGCCGCCGTACGGGCCGCCCTCACCGAGGCCGTGGCCCTGCGGACCGGCCGCCCCGGCAGGGTGAGCGCCGACCTCTCCGGCGGACTCGACTCCACCTGCCTGTGCTTCATCGCGGAAGCGCAGACCGGCGAGCTCTCCACCTACCACGTCGCACCCCTGGACGAGGCCAACGAGGACACCCTGTGGGCCCGCCGCGCCGCCGACCGGCTGCCGCGCGCCCGCCACCACTGGATCCCCAAGTCCCGCGAGGCGAACTGGTTCGACGTCGAGACCGACCAGGGCCGGGCCCTGGACACAGGCGAGGGACCGGCCCTGTGGGCCTCGGGGGCGGCCCACCTGACGGACCTGTCCCGGGCCGCCGCCGAGGACGGCTCGTCGCTGCACATGATGGGCCTGGGCGGCGACGAACTCTTCGGCTCCACCCCCTCCTACCTGTGGTCCCTCGCCCGCCGGCACCCGCTCCGGTCCCTGCCGGTCATCCAGCGCCACCGGTTGCTCAACCGCTGGCCGCTCGCCGCCACCGTCCGCGCGCTCGCCGACCGCGACGACTTCCCGCACGCCCTCATGGCGAGCGCACGCCGGCTGACCGCCCCACCGCCGCGGCCGCCCTACCTCGACCTGGGCTGGACGGGCGGATCCCGCATGCCGCCCTGGGCCACGCCGGCCGCCGTGGCGCTCGTACGCGACCTGTACCGCGAGGCGGCCGAGGCGAGGACGGCACCGCTCGATCCCGACCGGCTCCGCCACCAGCTGCTGGAATTCACCGGATACGACGGCAGGCTCATCCGGCAGACCCGGCGCGCCATGGCCGCCTCGGGCGTGGAGTGGGACGCGCCCATGCTCGACGACCGCGTCGTCGAGGCGGCGATGTCGGTACGGCTGCCCGACCGGATGGTCCGCGGACGGTTCAAGCCCCTGCTGACCTCGGCCATGCGCGGCACCGTGCCCGCCGACATCCTCGACCGCCGCTCCAAGGGCGAGTTCAGCGCCGAGCTCTACGAGGGCGTCCGCCGCAACCGGGACCGCTTCCTCGGCCTGTGCGCCGATCTCCGGCTCGCCGAACGCGGCCTGGTGAACGCCGAGGCCCTGCGCACCGCGTTCCTCGCCCCGTCCCCCGAGAGCCATCACCTGTCCCAGTTCGAGAACACGGTGGCGTGCGAGGCCTGGCTGCGCTCGCCCAGCGCCGCCCCGCACCCCGTGGGAGACCCACGATGACCCTTGCACTCGCCCGGACCGTGATCGCTACCGACACCGAGGCGGGCCTGGTACTGCTGGACGAGCACAGCGGGCGCTACTGGCACCTCAACGGCTCGGGCGCCGTCACGCTGCGGCTGCTCCTGGACGGCCGTTCCCCCGAGGAGGCCGCGGCCGAGCTGACCCGGAACGCGCCCGACGCCGCCCCCCAGGCCCTCGCCGACGTACGCCGGCTCGTGGCCGCCCTCGGCAAGGCCAAGCTGGTGGTGACGGCATGACGATTCCCGTGACCGGAGAACGCCGCGGCGCCGGCCTGACCTTGCGGGGACAGATCGGCGCGCGGCTCGCCACCGGCGTGGCGCTGCTGCTGACCAAAAGGCTCTCGCCGCGCCGGCTGCGCCAGGTGCTGCGCCTGCTCAGCCGCGGCAGCCGCCCGGCCACCCACGACCAGGCCCTGTACGCCCGGCAGGCGGCGGTGATGGTGAGCACCCGCTGCGCGGGGCTCGGCTGCCTGCAACGGTCGGTCGCCGCGGCCCTGCTGTGCCGGATGCACGGCCGCTGGCCCGACTGGTGCACGGGCTTCCGTACCGACCCCTTCGGCGCCCACGCCTGGGTCGAGGTGGACGGCGTACCCGTGGGGGAGCCGGGGGACCTGTCCCGGTTCCGCACCGTGATGGCCGTACGGCTGCGGCAGGAGGAGGCGTCATGAGCGCCCCGGACGCGGACGTCGCGGTCCGCGCCGAGGACCTCGGCAAGGTCTACGGCGACACCGTGGCCGTGGCCGGCCTCGACCTGACCGTGCCCGCCGGCACCGCCTTCGCGTTCCTCGGCCCCAACGGCGCGGGCAAGACCACCACGATCAGCATGCTGTGCACCCTGCTCGCACCCACGGCGGGGCGGGCCGAGGTCGCCGGATTCGACGTGGTCGCACAGCCGGACGAGGTCCGGGACCACATCGGGCTGGTCTTCCAGGAGTCCACCCTCGACCAGGACCTGACGGCCGAGGAGAACCTGCGCTTCTACGCCGAGCTCTTCGGGATCACCCGCCGGCAGGGCGCGTCGGAGGTCGCCGCCGTGCTCGGGCTCGTGGGGCTCACCGACCGCCGCGACACCCCCGTCCGCGACTTCTCCGGTGGCATGCGCCGCCGTCTGGAGATCGCCCGGGGGCTGCTGAACACCCCGGCGGTGCTGTTCCTGGACGAGCCCACCACCGGCCTCGACCCGCAGACCCGCGTGGCGATCTGGGAGCACCTGCACCGCCTGCGGCGCGAACGCAACGTCACGCTCTTCATGACCACCCATCACCTGGAGGAGGCCGAGAACTGCGACCGGATCGCCATCATGGACGACGGCTTCGTCGTCGCCGAGGGCACCCCGGCCGAGCTCAAGGCCGTCGTCGGAGCCGACCTGGTCGTCCTGCGCACGGACGACGACCAGGAGACCGCGCGGGTGGTGCGCGAGCGGTACGGGGTCGAGGCCGAGGCGGGGCCGGACGGAGTACGGCTGAGGGTGGACGACGGCGCGGCGTTCGTCCCGAAGTTCTGCGGGGACGCCGGGGTGCGCGTGCACTCGGTCAGCGTCACGCCACCCTCGCTCGACGACGTCTTCCTCCACTACACCGGCCACAGCATCCGCGACGACGAGGCGGGACCCATGACGCTCGAGGACCTCGTCAGGAGGCAGGGGTGACCGACACCGGCACGGTGCGGGCCCGCGCCCGCCTCACCACGTCCACCCCGGCCCGGCCGTCCCGGACGGGCCCGCGCGCGTCCTCCCGCCGGAATCTACGGGCCGTCAGAATGCTGTGGCACCGCGAGATGATCCGGCTGAGCCGCAACAAAATCCAGCTGGTCATGGGGCTGGTGACGCCGCTGATGTTCCTGCTCGTCCTGGGCACCGGCCTGGACACCTCGGGGGTCGTGGGCGAGGGCTACGACGAGTACCGGAGCTTCCTGTTCCCCGGCATCCTCGTGATGACCACCCAGGCACCGGCGATCTCGGTGGGGGTCTCGGTGGTCTGGGACCGCCAGGTGGGCTTCCTGCGCCAGGCCCTCGTGGCACCGGTGCGGCGCAGCAGCCTGCTGTTCGGCCTGTGCGTGGGCGGCGCCACGACGGGGGCCGTCTACGGCCTCATGGTGCTGATCATCGGCCCGCTCGCCGGGGTGCCGTACCACCCGATGCTGCTGGTGGTCCTCGCCGAAGTCTTCGTGGTGGCCCTGGCCTTCACCACGATCGGCATGCTCGCGGCGGTCACCATCAAGAGCATCCAGACGTTCCAGGTCGTGGTTAGCCTGGCCCTGATGCCGCTCATGTTCCTGTCCGGCGCGATGTTCCCGCCCGGAGGGCTGCCCGGCTGGCTGGGCATCGCGGTGGCGCTCAACCCGCTGACGTACGCGATCGACGGCATCCGCCGGACGCTTCCGGGCGATGTGGACCTGGGCGGTTATGCGGAGTCCGTCCAGATCGCGGGCTGGACGCCGCCGGTCGCGCTGGAGATGGGCTTCGTGGCCCTCCTGGCGGCGACGGCACTGACCCTGGCGGCCCGCCGCTTCTCCCGCGCGGGCTGACGGACCACACGACACAGCGCCGGACGGGCTGGAGAGCCCGTCCGGCGCTGTGTCGTCCCGGGGGCAACCCCCGGACCCCCGGCCGTTCCCGGAGCACCGTCACTCCGAAGGCCGCCGCAGCCTCGCCACGAACTTGTAGCGGTCCCCGCGGTAGACCGACCTGACCCATTCCACCGGCAGTCCCCGGGCGTCCACCGAGTGCCGCGACAACATGAGCATCGGCAGGCCCACGTCCGTACCGAGCAGGCTCGCCTCGCGGGGGGTGGCCAGGGACGTCTCGATCGTCTCCTCCGCCTCCGCGAGGTGCACGTCGTAGACCTCGGCCAGGGCCGTGTAGAGAGAGGTGTACTTCGCCAGGCTGCGGCGCAGCGCCGGGAACCTCTTCGCCGACAGGTGGGTCGTCTCGATGGCCATGGGCTCGCCGCTGGCCAGCCGCAGCCGCTCGATGCGCAGGACGCGGCCGCCCGCCGCGATGTCGAGGAGCTGGGCGAGGCGGTCGTCGGCCGTGACGTAGCCGATGTCCAGGAGCTGGGAGGTGGGCTCCAGCCCCTGGGCCCGCATGTCCTCCGTGTAGGAGGTCAGTTGCAGCGCCTGGGAGACCTTGGGCTTGGCGACGAAGGTCCCCTTGCCCTGGATGCGCTCCAGCCGGCCCTCGACGACCAGCTCCTGGAGGGCCTGCCGCACGGTCGTGCGCGAGGTGTCGAACTCCGCGGCGAGGGTGCGCTCCGGCGGGACGGGGGTGCCGGGAGGCATGGTTTCGGTCATGTCCAGCAAGTGCCGTTTGAGCCGGTAATACTTGGGAACGCGCGCGGTCCGCGCGCCGCCACCCGTGGTGCCGCCACCCTCCGTCGTGCCGCCCTCGGTCGCCATGGCGCGCCTTCCCGACTCCGTTCCTGCTGCCGTCACCGGTTCCTCCGTCTATCGCGGTCACATGGTGGCACGGGCAGAGCCCGAGGGGGCCGAGAAGCCCAGGTGGACCTCGAGGTGTCGGTCCGGTAACGGAGCCGACAGCGACTCTTATACACCCTTGACACCCCAAAAGGTCTAGGCCAAGCTGCGGGCACTGGTCTAAACCATTAAAGACCACATTCGGTCCTTGAGGAGAGTGCTGTGAAGCGTGGGCTCATAGCGGCGACGGGCGTCGCGGCCATGTTGGTGAGTGTTGCTGCCTGTGGGTCCAGCGACAGTGACAAGGAGACCGGTGCCGACGGTTCCCAGGGGAAGTCACTGACCGTCTGGTTCATGGATGGCTCGAACCCGCCGGCCTGGACGAAGGCCGTTCAGGCCGAGTTCGAACAGAAGACCGGCGCGAAGCTCGACATCCAGGTCCAGAAGTGGGACGGCATCCAGCAGAAGCTCACCACGGCCCTCTCCGAGTCCAGCCCGCCGGACGTCGTCGAGATCGGCAACACCCAGACCCCCTCCTACGCCCAGACCGGTGGCCTCGCCGAGCTCGACGACCTGAAGAAGGAGATCGGCGGGGACTGGACCGAGTCCCTCAACAAGCCGTCCGTCTTCGAGGGCAAGCAGTACGCGGCCCCCTGGTACGCCGCCAGCCGTGTGGTCATCTACAACAAGAAGATCTGGGCCGACGCGGGCATCAAGGACACCCCGAAGACCCGGGACGAATTCTTCAAGGACCTCGAGGCCATCCAGAAGAAGGGCGACGCCGAGCCGCTCTACCTGCCCGGTCAGAACTGGTACTTCTTCGACGGCCTGACCATCGGCACCGGCGCCGACCTGGTGAAGAAGGACGGCAAGAAGTACGTCTCCAACCTCGCCGACCCCAAGGTCGCCAAGGCCATGGAGATCTACAAGCAGTACCAGGCGTTCAGCAAGGCGCCCAAGGACAAGGACGAGGCCAACCCGCAGCAGGCCGACGTCTTCGCCAAGGGCAAGACCGGCGCCTTCATCGGCATGGGCTGGGAGGCCGCCACCGCCGTCAAGGCGAACCCGGCGATCGAGAAGGAGATCGGCTACTTCACCATTCCCGGGGAGAGCGCCGACAAGCCCGAGGGCGTGTTCCTCGGCGGCTCCAACCTCGCCGTCTCCGAGGGCAGCAAGAAGAAGGAACTCGCCAAGGAATTCCTGAAGATCGCGCTGTCCGACAAGCACGAGGCCGCCCTGGCCAAGGAGGTCGGCTCGATCCCCAACAAGGAATCGCTGCTCGCCGGCGTGAAGGGCAACCCGGCCGCCGAGGCCGCCGCCCCCGCCGCCAAGGGCGGCGGCACCACCCCGCTCATCCCCGAGTGGGCCGCCGTGGAGAACGCGCCCAACCCGATCAAGGCCTATATGACGGCCGTCCTGGGCGGCAAGTCCCCCGAGGAAGCCGCCAAGCAGGTCGAGGCCGACATCAATAAGCGCCTCAGCCAGAAGCAGTGACCTCACCGGTCGCGTGTGCGTACAGCCCGTACGCACACGCGACCGGGAGCGGCAGTACCACCGTTCGACATGCTTGACAGGGGAGAAGGCGGACGACGATGTCAGCGCAGATCGAAGAGGCGGCGGCGGACACCGCCCCCCGGATCGGCAAAGGCGGTGGCCCGCCGCCCCGCACCCGCACGGACCGGGCCGCGTGGAGCGTCCCGTACCTGCTGATCCTCCCCACCGTCGTCCTCACCGTGCTGCTGCTCGGCTGGACGATGGTCAAGAACGGCCTGCTGTCGTTCCAGAACCTGAACAAGCGCCAGCTCATCCGGCACGTCACCGAGTGGACCGGCTTCGACAACTACACCGAGACGCTCGGCAGCTCCGACTTCTGGGCCGTGACCGGCCGCTCGGTCGTCTTCACCGCCGCCAACGTCGTCCTGATCATGGCGGTCGGCTGTCTCGTCGGACTGCTGCTCGCCCGGCTGGGCACCAAGCTGCGACTGCTGCTCTCGCTCGGCCTCGTCCTCGCCTGGGCCATGCCCGTCGTCGCCGCGACCACCGTCTTCCAGTGGCTCTTCGACCAGCGCTTCGGCGTCGTCAACCACGTCCTGGACGGGCTCGGCTGGCACGCGATGGACGGCTACAACTGGACCGGCAGCCAGCTGTCCACCTTCTTCGTGATCACCGTGCTGCTCGTCTGGCAGTCGGTCCCCTTCGTGGCGATCAACCTCTACGCGGCCACGACCACCATCCCCAAGGAGCTGTACGAGGCGGCCTCCCTGGACGGCGCCGGCGCCTGGAAGCGGTTCACCTCGGTGACCTTCCCCTTCCTGAAGCCGTTCTTCCTCGCCACGACGTTCCTCGAGGTCATCTGGGTCTTCAAGGCCTTCACCCAGGTCTTCGCGATCAACGAGGGCGGCCCCGACCGGCTCACCGAGACCCTGCCCGTCTACGCCTTCCAGGAGGGCATGGGCGGCCAGCACTTCGGGATGGGCGCCGCGATCTCCATCCTCACCATCGTGATCCTGCTGGCCCTGACCGCGTACTACCTGCGCCTGGTTCTCAAGCAAGAGGAGGACGAGCTGTGAAGCGCTCACTGCCCGGCGGCATCGGCCGCGCCTGGCCGGGGGTGACGGCGGTCGTCCTCTTCACCGTCTTCGCGTTCCCCGTCTACTGGATGTTCGCCACGGCCTTCAAGGCCAACAAGGACATCATCAGCGACACCCCCGTCTGGTTCCCCACCAGCCCCACCTTCGAGCACTTCACCAAGGCGGTCGAGGCGGACGGCTTCTGGACCCTCGTGGGCAACTCCCTCACCGTCACCCTCATAGCGGTGGGGCTGTCGCTGGTCATCGCGCTGCTCGCCTCCTTCGCCGTCGCGCGCATGCGCTTCAAGGGCCGCAAGAGCTTCATCCTCGTCATGATGATGGCCCAGATGGCCCCCTGGGAGGTCATGGTCATCGCGTACTACATGATCGTGCGCGACGCGGACATGCTCAACAGCCTGGTGCCGCTCGCCGCCATCTACACCGTCATGGTGCTGCCCTTCACCGTCCTGACGCTGCGCGGCTACGTCGCCGCCGTGCCCAAGGAGCTGGAGGAGTCCGCGATGGTCGACGGGTGCACCCGCACCCAGGCCTTCATCCGGGTGATCTTCCCGCTGCTGGCCCCCGGCCTGATGGCCACCTCGCTCTTCGGCTTCATCACCGTCTGGAACGAGTTCCCGATGGTCCTGATCCTCAGCAAGGACCCGGCCGCCCAGACCCTCCCGGTGTGGCTCACCGGCTTCCGCACCACCTTCGGCGACGACTGGGGCGCCACCATGGCCGCCTCCTCGCTCTTCGCCGTGCCGATCCTCATCCTCTTCGTCATCCTCCAGCGCAAGGCGGTCGGCGGCCTCACGTCCGGCGCAGTGAAGGGCTAGCACTACTTCCATGGACACGCTCACCCGAGACGCCCTGACGGTCCTGCAGCCCGGCTTCACGGGCACCACGGCCCCGGACTGGCTGCTGCGCCGGCTCGGCGAGGGACTGCACTCCGTCGGTCTCTTCGGCCGCAACATCGCCTCGCCCGAGCAGCTCGCGGCCCTGACCGCGCGGCTGCGCGCCGAATGCGACGACGTGCTCGTCGCCATCGACGAGGAGGGCGGCGACGTCACCCGCCTGGAGGTCCGTACGGGCTCCTCCTTCCCCGGCAACCTCGCCCTCGGCACCGTCGACGACACCGCGCTGACCCGCGCCGTCGCCCGCGAGCTCGGCCGCCGCCTCGCCGCGTGCGGCGTCAACCTCAACTGGGCGCCGTCCGCCGACGTCAACTCCGACCCGGACAACCCGGTCATCGGCGTACGGTCCTTCGGCGCCGACCCGCACCTCGTCGCCCGGCACACCGCCGCCTACGTTGAGGGCCTGCAGGCCGCCGGGGTCGCCGCCTGCACCAAGCACTTCCCCGGCCACGGCGACACCGCCGTCGACTCCCACCACGACCTGCCGCGCATCGACGCGGACCTCACCACGCTGTACGCACGCGAACTCGTGCCCTTCCGCGCGGCCGTGGCCGCCGGCACCAAGGCCGTGATGAGCGCCCACATCCTGCTGCCCGCGCTCGACCCCGCCCTGCCCGCCACCCTCAGCCCGGCCGCCCTGCACGGCCTGCTGCGCGCCCCCGTCACCGCCGGCGGCCTCGGCTTCGACGGCCTCGTCGTCACCGACGGCATGGAGATGCGGGCGATCTCGGCGACGTACGGCATCGAACGCGGCAGCGTCATGGCCATCGCCGCCGGCGCCGACGCCATCTGCGTGGGCGGCGGCCTGGCCGACGAGGAGACCGTGCTGCGCCTGCGCGACGCGCTCGTGGCGTCGGTACGGGCCGGCGAACTGTCCGGGGAACGGCTCGCCGACGCCGCCGCGCGCGTGCGCGCCCTGGCGCGCTGGACTTCGGGCGCGGGCGCGGCGCGGGAGGGGACCGCGCCCGCGCCCGAGGTGGGCCTGACCGCGGCGCGCCGGGCCCTGCGGGTGACCGCCGCGGCGGAGCACGTGCCGGTGGCGGGGCCCGTGTACGTGGCCGCGTTCACGCCGCTGGCGAACATCGCGGTGGGGGACGAGACGCCGTGGGGCGTCGGCGCGGAGCTGGCCCGGCTGGTGCCGGGCACCCGGACCGGTACCTACGGCCGCGACACGGCCGGCACCGAGGACGTACTGCGGGCCGCCGGCGACCGACGGATCGTGGCCGTCGTCCGTGACGTGCACCGGCATCCGTGGATGGCCCGTGCCCTGGGGGACCTGGTCGCGGCCCGTCCGGACACGGTCGTGGTCGAGATGGGCCTCGACGAGGCCCCGCCGACGGGGGTGTTGCACATCGCCACGCACGGTGCGGCGCGGGTTTGTGGGGTCGCCGCGGCCGAGGTGATCGTGGGCTTGTAGCGGGGTCCGGGGCGGAGCCCCGGAAACGACTACAGCCCCTGCCAGGCCGGCTTCGCCGCGTACGTGGCGCGGAAGTAGTCCGCCAGCTTCAGCTTCGAGGCCGCGGCCTCGTCGACGACGACCGTCGCGTGCGGGTGCAGCTGCAGCGCGGAGGCGGGCACGAACGCCGAGACCGGGCCCTCCACGCTCGCCGCCACCGCCTCGGCCTTGCCCTCGCCCGTGGCCAGCAGCACCAGGTGGCGGGCCTCCAGGATCGTGCCGATGCCCTGGGTGATGACGTGGTGCGGCACCTGGTCGATGTCGCCGCCGAAGAAGCGCGCGTTGTCGACGCGGGTCTGCTCGGTCAGCGTCTTGATGCGGGTGCGGGAGGCGAGCGAGGAGCAGGGCTCGTTGAAGCCGATGTGCCCGTCGGTGCCGATGCCGAGCAGCTGGAGGTCCACCCCGCCGGCCGCGGGCAGCGCGCGGTCGTACGCCTCGCAGGCGGCCTGGACGTCCTCGGCGGTGCCGTCGGGGCCCATGAAGGAGGACTCGGTCAGGCCCAGCGGCTCGACGACCTCGCGCAGGACCACCGAGCGGTAGGACTCCGGGTGGTCGGCGGGCAGGCCGACGTACTCGTCGAGCTGGCAGACGCGGGCGCGCGAGGCGTCCACGGCACCGGCGCGGACCTTGGCCGTCAGCGCCTGGTAGACGGGCAGCGGCGTGGAGCCGGTGGCCACGCCGAGCAGGGCGTCGGGCTTGCGGTTCAGCAGGGCGGCAATGGCGTCCGCAATCAGTTCGCCGCCTGCCTTGGCGTCCGGAACGATGACAATTTCCACGACTGGGCCTGCCGATCTAAAAGACTGATACTCGGTGGTATAGACCAATCTAGCAGAGCTCAACCGGCGGCCCGAGGGCCGTTCCGGCTGGTTCCGGCTGGCGGGCTCAGCACCCGTCGTGGTCGACTGGCAGTCGGTCGTGCAGGCGGCACCGGGAGGTACCCAGCATGTCGAGCGAGCGGCCGGGCATGATGATGTCCGGCGAGATGAGCGAGCAGCCCGTGGTGCTGAGCCGCATCCTCGACGAGGGCGCGCCCCGCATCCGTGAGACCGCCCGGCTGATCGCCGCCCGCAGGCCCCGCTTCGTGCTGCTCACCGGGCGCGGCACCTCCGACAACGCGGCCCTGTACGCCAAGTACCTGCTGGAGGTGCGGCTGGGCCTGCCCTGCGGGCTGACCTCCATGTCGACGACGACGGCGTACGACGCGCGGCCCGATCTGACCGATGTCCTGGTGATCACCGTCAGCCAGTCCGGCGGCTCCCCGGACCTGGTGGCCTCCACCCGGGCGGCCCGCGAGGCCGGCGCGGTCACGCTGGCGGTCACCAACAACCGCGACTCCCCGCTGGCCGCGGTCTCCGAGTACCACCTCGACATCCTGGCCGGCCCCGAGCGGGCGCTGCCGGCGACCAAGACGTACACCGCCTCGCTGATGACCCTCTACCTCTTCGTCGAGGGGCTGCGCGGCGGCGACGGCGCCGCCGCGCAGCCCCTGCCGGAGCTGGCCCAGCGGGTCCTGGCCCGCGGCGAGGAGGTCAAGCAGCTCGCGAGCCGCTACCGCTTCGCCGAGCGCATGGTCCTCACCTCGCGCGGCTACGGCTACCCCACGGCCAAGGAGGCGGCGCTGAAGCTGATGGAGACGAGCTACATCCCCGCTCTCTCCTACTCCGGCGCCGACCTGCTGCACGGGCCGCTGGCCATGGTCGACAACATATCGCCGGTCATCGCCATCGTGACCGAGGGCAAGGGCGGCGAGGCCCTCCAGCCGGTGCTGGAGCGGCTGCGCGGCCGGGGTGCCGACCTCTTCGTCGTCGGCGGCGCGGCCGAGGTGACGAAGGCGTCCGCGGGCTTCGCCCTGCCGACCGGCGGAGTGGCCGAGGAGGTGCAGCCGGTGCTGGAGATCCTTCCGCTGCAGATGCTGGCCTACGAGATCACCATCGCGCGGGGACAGGACCCGGACGCCCCGAGGGCCTTGGCCAAGGTCACGGAGACGCGATAGCGCCACGGTAATCCCTGGCACGTTATCTAGTGATCGCTATAAAATTCGGGCATGGCGACCAAGCAGCGCGGGCGGCCGCGCTCCTTCGACCGGGAATGGGCGCTCGAACAGGCCCTGCTGGCCTTCTGGGCCCATGGCTACGAATCCACGTCCATCGCCGACCTCACGCGGGTCATGGGCATCGGCGCCCCCAGTCTCTACGCTGCCTTCGGCGACAAGGCGGCACTCTTCCGCGAGGCCCTCGCCCTCTACCGCCACCGCTACGGGGCCTGGGTGGAGCGTGCCGTCGGCGAGGAGCCGACCGCGCGCGCGGCCATGGAGCGGCTGCTGCGCGAGGCGGCGGCCGAGCTGACGACGGAGGGCCGGCCGCGCGGCTGCCTGGTCATCTCCGCGGGGGACCACGGCACCACCGCCTCGGTCGAGGCGGAGCGGGCGCTGCGCGCACGGCGGCGTGAGGTCACCGAGGGCCTGGAGGCGAGAATCCGCCAGGGCGCGGAGGCCGGCGAGCTGCCCGCCGGTCAGGCGCCGACGCTGGCCCGCTTCGTCCAGGCCGTCTTCCAGGGCATGTCCCAGCAGGCGCGCGACGGGGCGAGCCGCACGGAACTGGAGGCGGTGGCCGCGGCGGCGATGCGGTCCTGGCCCGGTCGGCCCTAGCCGGCGCCCGCCGCACCGGGGTAACGCGCATTACTACGGCGGTGTGACCAAGCGGATTGAATACTTCAGGTAAAGGCGTCGGCAGTTCTTCCCGCCTTGCTGACGAGAGTTGTCTGAATGTAAGTTACGCATCAGCTTCTGCGCCAAGTCGACACGGGGGGTTGTCCGACCACAGCGCGCGCTGCCCAGCTGCCTTTTCTTTCCCCCTCCCTGAGTGAGAGTCGCAGGAGAAAGGCGTCATGGAAGCTTTACGCGGGAATCCCGTACGCGCCGGAAAAAGCAGAGCCGTCGACGCCGCCCACACGGACACCGTCGTTTTGCTCGCCGCTCACGACCCGGGCTCCCTGAGTTTCCTCGGCAGTGCTTTGCGTGAGGGGAACCGGCTGTCGGCCGTCCGCACGGTGGACAGCCGGCTGCCGCTGTCGCAATGGCCGCTGGACCGGGTGGACGTGGCCGTCCTCGCCCTCGACGCGGGGCGGGTTCCCGCCGCCGCCGTACGGACCCTGGCCGCCGCCGGCATCCCCGTCCTGCTCGTGGGGACGGGCTGGACCCGGCGTCCCCTGGAGGCCGCCTTCGCCGCGGGCGCCGCGGGCTGCCTCGTCCGGGGTGAGGCTGCCCGCGGCCTGGCGGCGGCCGCCCTCGCGGTGGCCTCCGGGCACCGGCTGCTCTCCCCCCAACTGCTGGACCGCGGGCTGCCCGGGCTCCCCGCGGCCGAGACGCCCGCCGTCCCCGCCCCCCGGGCCGGACCGCGCGCCGCGCACCGCCCGCAGGACCTTCCCCCCACCCTCACCGCCCGGGAGCACGAGGTCTTCGCCCTGCTGGCCGCAGGACTCTCCACTGCCGAGGCCGCGTCCTCCCTCAACGTGTCCCCCAGCACGGTCAAGAGTCATATCTCGCACGTGCTCACCAAGCTCGGCGCACGCAGCCGGCTCGAGGCCGTGCTGTTGATGCAGCAGATGTCGGCGCCCGGTCGGGGCCGTCAGTCACTGACCGGCTGAGGCGTGCCGGTCGATGGAACGGAAAAACAATGAAGCTTTCACAGTTGGCAGCGTTCGTGGCCATCGCTGACACCGGAAGTTTTACGAAGGCGGCAGAAAAGCTGGGGGTGACCCAATCAGCGGTCAGCCATGCCATGGCGAGCCTCGAAGCGGAACTCCGGGTGGGAATCATGACGCGTGATCGCGGGGGAGTGGACCTCACCCGGGCCGGGCAGCGCATCATCGACCATGCGCGGTCCGCGCTGCGCAATGTGGAACAGATACGCCTGGACGCACAGTCCACGCCCAGGGTGACCGACCACAGGATCGTCATCGGCACGAGCCAGAGCTTTTCCCTCCAGCTCTTACCCCGGCTCATCTCGGAATTCCGCTCACGTTTCCAGAATTTGGAGATCGTATTGCGGGAGGGAAACGACACCAGCATCGCGGAGATGGTGCAGGAGCGGAGGGTGGACGTCGGGATCGTGACGCTGCCGAAAACCCATCTCAGGACGTATCCGCTGTTGCAGGACGAGATGCGGGTGGTCCTGCCCGAGCGGCACCGGTGGGCCCCGTCCTCGAGCCTGACCGTCCGCCGGCTCGCCGAGGAGGAGATCCTGCTGCCCGCGGACGGCGTGGAACCCACACTCCGGGAACTGTTCCAGGCGGCCGGCAGCAGGCTCAGGGTCACCCACCGCATCCAGGACCTGCAGGTGCTGCTGAGCATGGTCGCCGCGGGCATCGGCGTCACCGTGCTGCCGTCGCTGGCCCTGCCCGCCGCCCTGCCCGACCTGCGGACCGTTCCCTTCGAGCCCGCCGTCAGGCGGCAGCTCGGCATAGCGGTGCGGGGGACGCCCGAGCAGTCGTCGGCCGTCATGGCCTTCGTCACGACCGCCCAGGCCCTCGCGCGCGGCAGCGACTGGTGCGCGCGGACCGCCGCCGGCACCGCGCTCCCGGAGGGCGATGGCGCCGCCGCCCGGTGAACGACCGCGGTCCGTACGCCCCGTGGAGTCGGGGCGTACGGACCGCGGTGTCATCGGTGCGAGGGGCGTGATCAGTCGCCGACCCGGCCCCGGATGCCGTCGATCCAGCGGTCGGCGTGCCGGTCCGCGGCCGCCTGGTCGCGGAAGGCGTAGGTCTTCAGCAGCCAGCGTTGGCGGGCCCGCTCGGGGTCGTTGATCTCCATCTTGTCCCGGCTGTGCAGGCCGTCCTGGTTGGCGAAGGTGAACAGGTCGCCCCGCAGCACGCGGTGCCGCTTCTTCTCCGCCTTGACCAGCGCGTTCTTCAGCGCCAGCAGCGCGTCCTTCGCCTTCTCCGGACCGCCGGGCACCACCGTGGTGCTGGTGTCGAGGTAGCGGAAGCTGTGGTGGTTCTCCAGGATGGCGTGCTCCCCGGAGTCCGTCAGGTCACCGTTGTTGTCGCGGGAGAGGACGTCGAAGGGCGTGATGAAGTACGGCTGCCGCAGGGTCTCCTGCTCCTCCTCGGAGAGGTGGGCGAGCAGGCTGCGGCCGTCGACGAAGCCTGTGTAGATGTAGTCGCCCTCCGGGCAGCGCATGCCGAGCAGCGAGATGAAGTCGGCGCGCACCGGGTGGGCGGTACGGTCGTTGTGGAAGACCAGCTCGCTGTCGCTGAACCCCGTCTGCTTTCCGCTGTAACGGTTGATCGCGATGACGTCGGTGAAGAAGTCGCCGTTGAAGCGGGTGGCGTAGGAGAGCAGCGGGGTGCCCACGAGCTGTCCGAACAGCTCCAGGAAGACCTCGCCGACGAAGGTCTTCTTCTTGCGGTGCTTGTCGGCGATCGGGTCGTCCAGGTCGAGGACCGGAATCTCGGTGTCGAGGGGGCAGTTGCGCAGCACATGGGCGTCGGACGCCCCGCATTCACGCTCCGCGCGAATGCGCGCGCACACCTCGCGGAAGAAGACCGGGACCTCGCCCCGGTCCACGACGTCCGCCACGGTGCGGGAGAAGGCCGGATAGTCCTCGTACGGGTTCTTTCCGACAGTTTCCAGGACCGCACGAAGCTCGTCGCGCTCTGCGTCTGTCAGTACGTAAAAGGGTTCCATTGTTCGCTTTCCCCAGAACAGTTCGACTTGTGGTCGCGATCAGTTTCGGCCGGTCCGTGGGGGCTCGGCATCGTCCGATGGAGGAAAGATGGAGGAAAGACGGGAAAAGGGCGGGACACGTGGGTCGGGGGTGTTGCCTGCACGTGCCCCGCCCGGTCTCTCAGCGCAGCGGAGCGGTCGGCGCGTCGCGGAAGCCGAGGACGACGCACCCGGTCTCCGTGCTGACCTGGTGGACGCTGCCGGGCTCCACGACGACGAGGTCACCGGCGGTGTACCGGGCGCCGCTGTCGTCGAGCAGCTCTCCCTGGAGGACGAACATCGCCTCGTAGCCGAGGTGTTCGTGGAGGTCTCCGTGCGCCCCCGGGCTCATCCGGGAGATGAGGCCGGTCGCGGGCCGGGGGCCCTCGGTGGTGTAGAGCGGCACGAACTCGACGCCGGCCCGGCCGGCCTCGACCCAGGACGACCATTCGAGGGCGTCGAGGCCGGCGGGGCTCAGCAGGTCGCGCAGCACGGTGGCCGGCCGGGACCGCCGGGGGGCGTCGTCGTGCGCGGGAGCGGGAGCGGGAGCAGGGGCGGTCATGGCGGTTTCTTCTCCTGGTGGGTGGGTGCTGGGAGCGGACGACGGGGACGGACGTCCGCTAGGCGGTGGCGGACGCGGCGGCAGCGGCGGCGGTCCTGCGCCGGGCGCCGATGGCGAGCACGCCACCGGTCAGGAAGGACGCCGCGGCGAGCGCCGCGGAGAGGTGGAGGCCGTCGGTGAGGTGGTCGGAGGTGGCGACGAGGGTGCCGAACAGGGCGACGCCGACGGCGCTGCCCACCTGGCGGGAGACGTTGAAGACCGCCGAGGCCACGCCCGCCCCGTCCGCCGGGGCCGACTCGATGATGGCGGCCATGGAGGCCAGGGCCGTCATGGTCTGGCCCAGACCGGTGGCGATCAGGGCGAACAACAGGACCGGATACGGGGTGCCGGATCCGGCCAGCAGCCAGCCGAGGAACCCGGCGGCGCCCAGGAAGAGCCCGGCTGTCATCGGGACGTACGGGCCGGTGCGGGCGGCGACCCGGCTGAAGACGGGGGCCGCGATCAGGCCCATGCAGACCGAGGGCAGCAGCGCCAGACCCGTGGTCAGCGCGTCGTATCCGCGCTCCTGCTGGAAGTAGAGGGTCGACAGGAACAGCATGCCGTAGTAGCCCAGGCTGATCAGCAGGCCGATCAGGGCGGTGGCCGAGAAGGCGCCGGTACGGAAGAGGGAGAGCCGCAGCAGCGGGGCCCGGCCCTCCGGCCGGACCTTCACCGAGGCCTCCAGGTGGCGCTCGACCACGACGAACAGGCCCAGCGCCACCACGCCCACGGCGAAGAAGCCCAGGACGAGGGGGGAGCCCCAGCCCGCCGTGCCGGCCTCGTTGATGCCGCCCGCCAGGGCGACCAGGCCCACTACGCCGAGCACCTGGCCCGCGGGGTCCATGCGGTGGGCCGGGGGCTTGCGGGTCGCCGCCGGGAGGTGACGCACCGTCAACACCATGGCGAGCGCGCCCACCGGCAGGTTCAGCCAGAAGACGGCCCGCCAGTCCAGGCCCGCGATCAGCAGGCCGCCCACCACGGGACCGGCGCCGAACGCGATGGAGGCGACGGCACCCCAGATGGCTATCGCCCGGGCGCGCACCGCCCGGTCGGGGTAGGTGGCCTGCAGCAGCGCCAGCGACGCCGGCACGAGGAACGCTGCTCCGGCGCCCTGCGCCAGCCGGCCCGCCACCAGCACGGCCGTGGTGCCCGCGAGCCCGCAGCCGATGGAGGCGAGGGCGAAGACGGCCAGCCCGGCGAGGAACATCCGGCGGTGGCCGAGCCGGTCGCCCAGGCCGCCGCCGAGCAGCAGCAGGCCGGCGAAGAGGGTGCTGTAGCCGTCGACGATCCACTGCAGCGCGGACGCTCCGGCGCCCAGCGAGGAACGGATGTCGGGCACCGCCACGGTGACGACCGTGACGTCCAGCATCACCAGGAAGTAGCCGAGGCTCAGCGCGATCAGAGGGGTGAGGGCGAGGGGCGGACGAGCGGGCGCCGGGTCGGGCTCGGCGACGGGCCGCCGGTCGGCCGTGGGGTCGGTGACGGTCATGAGCACAGTCTCGGCTCCGGATACTTCGTTCCCCGGCGAAGTGTTGTCGGCGTACGGTGAGGGCATGAGCGCCGAGATCACCCTGCAGGGCCCGCGGCACGAGGGACGGACCGCCGGCCGGCTGAACCGCCAGACCGACATCGCCCGTGCCGCTGCTCTGATCGCCGACCCCTCCCGCGCGCGGATCCTCAAGGCCCTGTGCGACGGCCGGGCCCTGCCCGCCGCCGCGCTGGCCACCGAGGCGGGCGTCAGCGCCCCGACGGGCAGCGCCCATCTGGCCAAGCTCGTGGAGGGCGGCCTGATCACCGCAGTCCGCGAGGGCCGGCACCGCTACTACCGGCTGGCCGGCCCGGACATCAGCTCCGCGCTGGAGGCGCTCGCCCTCATCGCCCCGCCGCTGCCGGTGACCTCGCTGCGCGAGAGCAGCGTCGCCAACGCCCTGCACCGCTCCCGCACCTGCTACGACCACCTCGCCGGGCAGCTCGGCGTGGCCCTGATGCGCGCCCTGCTCGAGCGCGACGTGCTCACCGGGCACGACGGCATCCACCGCGCCGAGCGGGCCGTACGGGACCGGCCCTCCGCCTACGGGCACGACAGCGCCTACCGGCTGACCGACGGCGGCCGAGGCCACCTGGCGGCCTTCGGCGTCGAGGTGGACCGCCTGCCCAAGCGGCGCCCGGCCATCCGCTACTGCGTCGACTGGAGCGAGCACCAGCACCACCTCGCGGGCGCCCTGGGCGCGGCGATCACCGCCAGGCTCTTCGACCTCGGCTGGCTGCGCTACGGCGCGAGCCCGCGCGTGGTGCACCTGACCGCGTCCGGCGCCGAGGGGCTGCGGGAGACCTTCGGGCTGGCCGTGGACGCGTGAACGGCGCGGGGCCCGGACACCTTCCGTGTCCGGGCCCCGCGCCGTGGGTCGTGCGCTCAGCGGGTGGTGGGCAGCGCGGGGCGGCGCCCGCGCTCATAGGCCGCGATCTCGTCCTCGTACTGCAGGGTGGCGGCGATCAGGTCGTGCCCGGCCAGCAGCCGGGCCCGGACGTCCCCGTCCAGGGCGAACGGCTGCACCACGCCGGCGCAGCGCACTTCGAGCCGCTCGAGGTCCACGACCACGGGGACGGCCGGGTCGGTCTCGATCTCCTGCCACAGCCGCTCGACGACGCCGGCGGGCACGACGACCGTCAGCAGGCCGTTGAGCAGCGAGTTGCCCCGGAAGATGTCGCCGTAGCGCGGGGCGATCACGGCCCGGAAGCCATAGTCCTGCAGCGCCCAGACCGCGTACTCGCGGGAGGACCCGGTGCCGAAGTCGTTCCCGGCGACCAGCACGGTCGCGCCGCGGTGCTCGGGCCGGTTGAGAACGAACGAGGGGTCGTCGCGCCAGTCGGCGAACAGGGAGCCGGCGTGCCCGGTCCGGCTCGAACTGACGCAGAAGCGGGCCGGGATGATCTGGTCGGTGTCGACATCGCTGCGGCGCAGCGGCACGGCCGTGCCGGTGTGGACGGTGAACTTCTCCATGGCTTTTCCACGACCTCACAGATCGGCGGGGGCGGCGAGCCGGCCGGCCACGGCCGTGGCGGCGGCGACGGGCGGCGACACGATGTGGGTGCGCGACCCCTTGCCCTGCCGGCCCTCGAAATTACGGTTGTTGGTGGAGGCCGCCCGCTGCCCGGGGCGCAGCCGGTCCTCGTTGAGCGCGGCGCACATCGAACAGCCCGCGCCCGCCCGGAAGTCGGCGCCCGCTTCCGCGAAGATCCGGTCCAGGCCCTCCTCGACGGCCTGTCGGCGCACCTGCGCCGAGCCGGGCACGATCATCATGTGGAGGCCGTCGGCGACCCGCCGGCCGCGCAGCACGCCCGCGGCGGCGCGCAGGTCCTCGATCCGGCCGTTGGTGCACGAGCCGAGGAAGACGGTGTCGACGCCCACGTCCTTCATCGGGGTGCCCGGGCGCAGGTCCATGTAGGCCAGGGCGCGCTCGGCCGCGGCCCGCTCGGCCTCGTCGGCGAAGTCGCCGGGGGCCGGCACCCGGCCGTCCAGCGGTACGGCCTGGGCGGGGTTGGTGCCCCAGGAGACGTACGGGCTCAGGGTGCTCGCGTCCAGGGTCACCGTGGTGTCGAAGACCGCGTCCTCGTCGCTGCGCAGGGTCCGCCAGTACGCCACCTCGGCGTCCCACGCCTCGCCCTGCGGCATCCCGGGCCGCTGCGCGAGGTAGGCGAAGGTCGTCTCGTCGGGCGCGATCATGCCGGCCCGCGAGCCCGCCTCGACCGACATGTTGCACAGGGTCATCCGGGCCTCCATCGACAGGGCGTCGATGGCCTCGCCCCGGTACTCGATGATGTGGCCCTGGCCGCCCGCGGTGCCGATCCGCGCGATCAGGGCGAGGATGAGGTCCTTGGCGGTGACGCCGTCCGGGAGGCTGCCGGGGATCTCGACGAGCATGCTCTTCATCCGCCGCATGCGCAGCGTCTGGGTGGCGAGCACATGCTCCACCTGGCTGGCGCCGATGCCGAAGGCCAGCGCGCCGAACGCGCCCAGCGTCGTGGTGTGCGAGTCGCAGCACACGATCGTCATGCCGGGCCGGGTCAGGCCGAGCTCGGGGCCGATGACGTGCACGATGCCCTGGCCGGGGTCGCCCAGGCGGTGCAGCGGGATGCCGGACCGCGCGCAGTTCTCCCGCATCAGCTGGGCCTGCCGGCGGCCCGAGGGGTCGGCGATGATCCGGTCGAGGGCGAGTGTGGGGGTGTTGTGGTCCTCGGTGCCCATGGTGAGGTCGGGCCTGCGCACGGTGCGTCCCGCCGCGCGCAGGGCGTCGAACGCCTGGGGGGTGTTCACCTCGTGCAGCAGTTGCAGATCGACGTAGAGCAGGTCCTCCCCGGTCCCGCCGTGCCGTACGACATGCGCGTCCCACACCTTCTGCGCCAGTGTCGAACCCATGTGAAGTGCCGCTCCTCGTTTCGATGGTGCTTGCCGGTGGTGGTGCGCGGGGCTCAGCCGCGCCGGGCCAGGGCGCCGGCCGTACGCTCCAGGGCCTCCTCGATGACCGCCCGGGAGGTGGCGAAGGAGAGCCGGACGTGCCCCTCGCCGCCGGGCCCGAAGGCGGTGCCCGGGGTCACCGCGACGCCCGCCTCCCGCAGCAGCCACTCGGTGAACGCGGCGGAGCCGGGGAACCCCGTGCCGCGGATGTCGGCGAACGCGTAGAAGGCGCCGTCCGGCGGGGTGCAGCGGATGCCGGGCAGGGCGTTGAGCCCGTCGGTGATCAGCGCCCTGCGCTCGGCGTACTCGGCCGCCATCTCCCGCACGGCGTCCTGCGGCCCGGTGAGGGCGGCCACGCCTCCGCGCTGGACGAACGAGCCGGCACAACCGACCGTGTGCTGCTGGGCCTTGAGGACATGGGCGATGACATCGGAGGGGCCGCTGACCCAGCCGAGCCGCCAGCCGGTCATGGCATAGCCCTTGGAGAAGCCGTTGACGGTCAGCGTGCGGCCGGCGCAGCCGGGCAGGCTCGCGAGGCTGATGTGGGGCGTGCCGTCGTAGCGGATCCGCTCGTAGATCTCGTCGGCGACGACGAACAGGTCGTGCGCGGCCGCGAAGGCCGCGACGTCCGCCGCCTCCCGCTCGGAAAGCGCCCGCCCCGTCGGGTTGTTCGGCGTGTTGATCAGCAGGACCTTCGTCCGCGGCGTCACCTGCGCCTCGAGGACCTGACGGGTGATCCGGAAGCCGTCCGCCGCGCTCAGCTCGGCCAGGACCGGGACCGCGCCCACGAGGCGGGCCATCGAGGCGTAGCTGACCCAGCTGGGCGTGGGGATGATGATTTCGTCGCCCGGGTCGAGGAGCGACATCAGGGAAATGAACAGCGCATGTTTCGCGGAGGGCGTGACAATGATGTCGCCGGCCGGGTCGGCGGTGATTCCATTGTCCTTTCCGAGCTTTTCCGCGATGGCCGTCAGAAGCTCGGGTATGCCACGGCTGGGCGTGTAGTGCGTATCGCCGTCCGTCAATGCCGTGGCGGCCTCCCCGACAATGTGCGGATCGGTGTCGAAGTCGGGTTCGCCGCCACCGAGGTCGAGGACCCGCACCCCGCGTGCCCGCAGGTCCCGCACCGTCTCGAAAACGGCGAATGTTGCTGAATTCTGAATTCCGGATACCCGGGTCGCCACCACGCGGCGGTTCTGCACGGTGCTGCCTTCCTGTGCGTGCTCGGGGGAGGGGCCCGCCTCAGCCGGCCAGGGCCTGTCGGACGGTGGTGATGTCGGCCGTGCGGGCGAGGACCTTCAGGGCCGCCTCGTGCAGCTCGTCGTCCGCGGTGGCGGTGGCGTCCTCCAGGACCTCGACGTAGTAGTCGCGGTCGTGCCCGTCACGGGCGGTCGAGAGCACCACCAGATCGGTGGTGACGCCGGTGAGCAGCAGGGTGTTGACGTCGCGTTCCAGCAGCAGCCGGTCCAGCTCGGTGCCGTGGAACGGGCTGAGCCGGTGCTTGGCCACCACGGGCTCGCCGTCCGCCGGCGCCAGCGAGTCGTGCACCTGCGTGGCCCACGTGCCCAGCACGATCCGGCGCTCCTCGCGGGCCTCGCGGAAGACGGGCGACTCCTCGGGCCACTCCGCGAAGTCGGGGGAGAAGCCGACCACGACGTAGATCACCGGGATGTCCTTCGCCCGGGCCAGGGCGATGGCCTCCGCCGCCCGCTCGAGGACCCCGCGCCGCGTCACCTGCTCCAGGTAGCCGTCCTGTGCGTACTTTCCGTCGGGGTGCACGATCTCGTTGATGAGATCCATCACCAGCAGCGCCGGACGTCGTTCCACTCTTTTCTCCAATTACCGGTGGAGGGGCTCGGGACGGGCCACACAGTACCACCGGAATTCTCCCGGAAAACCCTGCCGACTTTTCATGAGCGGGATTCATGGCAAGCATGAACAACGAGCTGTTGAACGGGCTTTTGGGCCGTTCTAGGGTCGGAGACGCAATCGCTTGGGCCAGTCCGTCCTGACTACCTCCACCGCCCCGCCGTGCGAGCACGGATCCCGGGGCAGCGGTGAGAATTCCGAGAGAGATATGGCTTTGACGCACCCTGCCGATGACCGCTTTACCGGAGATTTCTCCGTCCCCGGTGACCGGGGGAGATCCGGAGCGGCCCCGTACCGGATCGCCGTCGTCGGCAGCGGACCGCGCGGCCTGTCGGTGCTCGAACGGCTCGCCGCCCGGCTGGCCGGTGAACACCCCGGACGGCCCGTGGACATCCACCTGATCGACGACGTGCAGGTGGGCTGCGGCCGGGTGTGGCGCTCGGACCAGCCCGCGCACTTCCTCATGAACACCGTGGCGGGCGAGGTCTCCTCGTTCTCCGGCCCGCCGGACGACGGCCCCGCCCGCCCCGGCGCCGGCCCCTCGCTCGCCCAGTGGTGGAGCACGGTCGACCCCGACTGCCCCGGCGACAACGGCTACGCGCCGCGTGCCCTGCACGGCCGCTACATGCTCTTCGTCCTGGACGCCGTGAAGGCCGCGCTGCCCGCCCACGTCCGGCTGCACGAGGTCCACGGCACCGTCGAGGACGTCGAACCGGCCGACGGTGGCTACCGCCTCGCCCTCGCCGACGGCTCCCGCCTCCTCGCCGACCGCGTCGTCCTCGTCACCGGCCACGCCCGCCCCGAACTGAGCGGCCGCCAGAAGGAACTCGCCGACTTCGCGGCGATCCGGCCCGGCCTGCGCTACATCCGCGGGGACTCCGCCGCCGACATGGCGCTGGAGGAGATCCCCGCCGGCTCGTCCGTGGGCGTCCTCGGCCTCGGCCTGTCCTTCTACGACGTGATGGCCGCCCTGACCGTCGGCCGGGGCGGCACGTTCGCGGAGGACGGCGCGGGCGCTCTCGTCTACGCACCCAGCGGACGGGAGCCGTTCCTGGTGGCAGGCTCCCGCAGCGGCATGCCGCTGCCCGCCCGCGGCCGCAACCAGAAGCACGCCAACTTCACCTATACGCCCCAGCTCATCACCGCCGAGCGGGTACGCCGCGAACGCCCCCACGGCACCCTCGACTTCAAGGCCGACATCCTGCCCTGGCTGCTGGCCGAGGCCCGCCTCGTCTACTACGCCACGGCCCTGCGCCGGCAGCGTGGCGCCGCCGCGGCCCGGGCGTTCACCGCCGAGACCGCACGGGCCGCCGAGAGCGCCCTGCCGCCGGTGGCCGCGATCGCCGCCCGCCACGGCGCCGGCGACCTGCCGCCCCTGGACCTCGACGCCCTCGCCCGGCCCTTCGAGGGCCGCTCCTACCCCCACCCCGAGGCGTTCGAGAAGGAACTCCTCCAGGCCATCGACGAGGACCTCGCCCACGCCGAGCAGGGCAACTCCGACTCCCCGCTGAAGGCGGCCCTGGACGTCCTGCGCGACACCCGCGCCCTCATCCGGTCCTTCGTGGACTTCGCGGGCCTGCACCCGGCCTCGCACCGCGACGACTTCATCGGCTGGTACGCGGCCCGCAGCTCGTTCCTGGCGGCCGGACCGCCCCGCGTCAGGCTGCGCCAGGTCGCCGCCCTGATCGAGTGCAGACTGCTGCGCATCGCCGGGCCGCACACCCAGTTCACCCACGACGGGGACGGCTTCGTCGTCTCCTCCCCGTACGTGGCCGGATCCGAGGTCGGCGTCACCACCGTCATCGACGCCCGGATCCCCTCCCCTGACCTGCGGCGGGACCCGGCACCCCTGACCCGCCGGCTCGTCGAACGGGGCCTGTGGACCGACTACGTCAACGGCGAGGGCCCCGGCGCCTTCCGCACCGGCGGTGTCGCGGTCACCGGCCCCCCCTACCACCCGGTGGGCCCCGACGGACAACCCGACACCGGGCTGTACGTCCTGGGGATCCCCACCGAGCACACCCGCTGGTTCATGCAGGGCGGCAGCAGCCGGCCGGGCTTCTGGACCGACTTCGTCCGCGACGCCGACGCCATCGCGGGCCACGCCCTCACCGGGATCGCGGCGCTGCAGCCCTCGCTCGGCTAGCAGCACCACGCACCACGAGCAGTTCACGCACCGGACCGTCACCATGCGCCGCATGGTTCGAGGCTAGGAAGTGCAGGAAGAATGCAGAACACAGCTGAGGCCCGCCGGATTTCCGTGTTCGACACGACGCTCCGCGACGGCGAGCAGGCACCCGGCAACGCGATGACCCCCCAGCAGAAGCTGGACATCGCTCTGCGCATAGAAGCCCTCGGTGTCGACTACATCGAGGCCGGCTTCCCGGCCTCCTCGCCCAGCGAGTTCAGGGCCGCTCAGCTCATCTCCAAGAACCTGACGAAGGCCCGCTTCACCACCTTCGCCCGCGCCGTCCGCCAGGACGTCGCCACGGCGGTGGAGGCCGGCGGCACGGCCAACCACCAGGTGCAGGTCGCGGCGACCGGCAGCGACATGCACCTGAAGTACAAGCGCGGCATCACCCGCGCCGAGGGCGTCGCCGAGGTCGTCGACGCCGTCTCCTACGCCCGCTCCCTGGGCGTGGCGGAGGTCTCCGTCGGGATCGAGGACGCCAGCCGCGGCGAGCACGAGTTGCTGCGGGCCCTGACCGAGGAGTCCATCGAGGCCGGGGCCACCTGCTTCGTCGTCGCCGACACCTCCGGCGCCCTCACCCCCGAGGAGTACGCCGACCTCATCCGCACCTTCCGCCAGTGGGCCCCCGCCCCCATCCGCATCGCCACCCACTGCCACCAGGACTTCGGCCTGTCCCTGGCCAACGCCGTGGCCGGCCTGCGGGCCGGGGCCGACGAGGTGCAGGCCACCCTGGGCGGCATCGGCGAGCGCGCGGGCAACACGCCCCTGGAGGAGGTGGCCGCCCTCCTCGCCTACAAGCGCGACAAGCTCGGCATCTACACCGACATCGACCTCGCCGCCATGTACGACGCCTACACCCACCTGCGCAAGGTGATCCACCTCGAGGAGCCCCGCAACAAGGCGATCTTCGGCACCTACGCCTTCGGCACGGCGGCCGGCATCCACCAGCAGGGCCTGCTGCGCAACCCCGCCACGTACGAGTACGTCGAGCCCGCCCGGTTCGGCCGCGAGCGCTCCATCCTCGTCGGCCGTCACTCCGGCCGCGCGGTGCTGCGCCACCTCCTGGACCAGATCGGCGTCACCGTCGAGGACGCGCAGCTGCACGAGCTGTACCGCGTGCACATCGCCGAGCGCGTGGGCGGCGACTGCGAGGACCTCGATGTGCTCAAGCAGCGCCTGATCAAGACATTCCAGGGTGCGGACCAGCTGGTCGGCGCCTGAGCGGCGACAGACGGAGGGACATGGTGACGAGCCCGGGCTCCCCGGCGGCCGTCAGGGACGTGGCGGTGGTGGCGGTCGGCCGGCACGAGGACTTCACCGGCGCGGTCGCGGCCCTGACCGACCGGGGCGTGCGGGTCCTCCTCATCGGCTCCGGCTGGACCCGCGGCAGGCTGGAGACGGCCCTGGCCTGCGGGGTGCGAGGCTGCCTGGTGGAGGAGACCGAGGGGCCGCGGCTGGCCGCCGCGGTCCAGGCGGTCGCCGCCGGAAACGTGGTGATCTCGCCGGAGCTGTTCGCCCTGCGGGCCGCTCCGGCCTCCCGGCCGGCCCCCGCCGTGGGCGGCCGGCGCCGGACGGAGCTGCTGGGCACCCTCTCGGGCCGGGAGCGCACCGTCCTGACGCTGCTGGGGCAGGGGCTCTCCAGTGCCGAGGTGGCCGCCCGCCTGAGCATCACCCCGGGGACGGTCAAGAGCCATGTCTCGCACACCTTGGCCAAGCTCGGGGTGCGCACCCGCATCGAGGCGGTGCTGCTGCTGCGGGACCCGCGGGCCGCGGCGCCGGGACAGGACCCTCAACCTGTCCGGCACCGCAGCCCGGAGCTGCCATCGGCCGGTCCGCGCCGCGGAGCGTGCGGTTCTCCGTGACGGTTCCGGCCGATCCCGAGGGCCGCGCCGCCGTCAGGGCTTGCAGGCGTCGCGGTCCTCGCTCCGCCCTCCTGTGCGGGGAGGGCGGACGTCTACGCGGGGCCCGGGACGGCCGTCCCGGGTGGGTGGTCCTGTTCAGCATTGTGGACTAGACCATTCTCCGCTGTCCATGCCCCGGCGCCGGGGAAAAATCCCCCGGGGCCGCCGCGCGGGTAGGCTCACAGCCGTGCCCTCCATGAACGACCTCGTACGCCAGCACACCGCACTCGACGACTCCGACCTGGAGTGGCTGCATCTGCTGGTCTCGGAGTGGCAGCTGCTCTCCGACCTCTCCTTCGCCGACCTGGTGCTGTGGGTGCCCACGCTCGACGGCACCCGCTATGTGTCCGTCGCCCAGATGCGGCCCAACACCGGCCCCACCTCCTACCAGGACGACATGGTCGGCCACCTCGTGCCGCGCGGCCGGCGCCCCATGCTCGACGCCGCCCTCGACGAGGGCCGGATCGTGCGTGAGGGCGACCCGGAGTGGCGCGAGGAGGTGCCCGTGCGGGTGGAGTCCATCCCGGTCCGCCGGGAAGGACGGGTTCTGGGGGTCATCGCCCGGAACACGAATCTGCTGACGGTCCGCACGCCCAGCCGGCTGGAGCTCACCTATCTGCAGAGCGCCTCCGACCTGGCACAGATGATCGCCGCAGGCGCCTTCCCGTTCCCCGGTCAACAAGTCGACATGGACGCCTCGCCGCGCGCCGGCGACGGCCTGATCAGGCTCGACGCCGACGGTGTCGTCCAGTACGCCAGCCCCAACGCGCTCTCCGCCTATCACCGGCTCGGCCTCGCCGCCGACCTCGTCGGGCATCATCTGGGCGAGACCACCGCTCAGTTGGCACCCTCCCGCACCCCGGTCGACGAGGGACTGGCCAAGCTCGCGAGCGGCTGGGCGCCGCGCGAGTTCGAGGTCGAGGCGAACGACGGGGTCATTCATCTGAGGGCGATCCCGCTCAAACCCAAGGGCAGTCACATCGGTTCACTCGTACTGTTGCGCGATGTGACCGAACTGCGACGCCGCGAGCGCGAGTTGATCACCAAGGACGCGACCATCCGGGAGATCCACCACCGGGTGAAGAACAATCTCCAGACCGTCGCCGCCCTGCTGCGCCTGCAGGCCCGCCGCATCGGCTCGCCCGAGGGCCGCGAGGCGCTGGAGGAGGCGGTCCGCCGGGTCGGATCGATTGCGATCGTCCACGAGACGCTGTCGCAGAATCTCGACGAACGGGTGGAATTCGACGAGATCGCCGACCGGGTGCTCGCCATGGTCGCCGAGATCTCCCCGGGCCGGGTCGCCGCCCGCCGGACGGGACGCTTCGGGATACTCGACGCCGAGGTCGCCACGCCGCTGTCGATGGTGCTGACCGAGTTGCTGCAGAACGCCCTCGAGCACGGCTTCGGGCCGGGGGAGCAGGGCACGGTCGAGGTCACCGCGGTGCGCGGCGGCACCCGCAAGGACGCCCGGCTGCTGATCTCCGTGCAGGACGACGGCCGCGGGCTGCCCGAGGGCTTCGACCCGCAGCGCGCCGGCAACCTCGGACTGCAGATCGTACGGACCCTGGTCGAGGGGGAGTTGGGCGGAACGTTCGACATGGTGCCCGCTTCCGGGCAGGGAACGCGCGTGGTGCTCGACATTCCCGTAGGGCCGGAGAAGCCGTGACACCGGCCTCCGCCCCCGCACAGCGCTGAGCCCCGGACCTCATCGAGGAGGTCCGGGGCTCAAAGCTTCACGGCGCGATGCTCAGCGCATCGCTTGCGCATCGGGGGGTACTGCGCGCTGCGGCTCGGGGGCCGAGGGGCGTCGTCAGGCGGTCGCGTTGCGCGCCCGGTTACGGGCGGCGCGACGCTTCATCGCGCGGCGCTCGTCCTCGCTGAGGCCACCCCAGACGCCGGAGTCCTGGCCGGACTCGAGCGCCCACTGCAGGCACTGCTCCATGACGGGGCAGCGGCGGCAGACGGCCTTGGCTTCCTCGATCTGCAGCAGCGCAGGACCGGTGTTGCCGATGGGGAAGAACAGCTCGGGGTCTTCCTCGCGGCAAACGGCGTTGTGACGCCAGTCCATGGCTGCTCCATCTCCTCGTGTGACGGCTACGTGGCTTGTGAATGTGAACGCTTTCACGAATCCCCCCGCAAGGGAAGGGCCGACGCCCAGGCAGGGCTGGATGCGGTCCAGAGAAGAAGGAGGGGGTTCGTGGGCTATCCGGGAAGCCTTGATGGCGGGCTGTCCCGATCGCCATGAAGAGACTCGCAAACCTCGGCGACGGATACAACCCCTTCCGGAAAGTTTTTTTTGATTCCTCGGTGTCGGCTAGGTCACAGCCGTCATTCCAGGGGGTGGAACCCAGTCTAAACGTTCGAGTAGAAGGACTTTAGGCCCTAGCACTCACACAATCACACGCAGTGCACGGCGTACGCCTGTGAACGTCACGCTCGTCCGCAGTCCGAGGTGGTCGCCGTCCATCTGGAACGGCAGGGGAGCCTGCGAATGCAAGGTGAAGGAGGTCTGGTCATGCAGTGACACAGCGTGTCTGCCCTGCGGACCCCGCTCCGGCGTCGACGTCAGCAGCTGAGTGGCGTGGCGGGCCGCCGTCAGCGCCGACAGCTTGGTGAATCCCAGCACGTCAAGGGCGGTGTCGAAGGACGCCTCGGGCGCCGCGTAGACCGGCCGGTTGCCCAGATAGGTCCACGGCGCGGTGTTGCAGATTATCGACATGACGAGATTGCCGAGTGGCTCCTCGCCCGGCCGTTCGAGGGTGATCGAGCCGTGTCGGCGGTTCGTTTCTCCGAAGAACTGGCGCATCGCCTGTCGCACATACAGGGAGTGTGTCGAACGCTTGCCGCTCTCCCGCTGCTGCTCCACCCGGCCGACGACCCCCGCGTCGAAGCCGAATCCCGCGCAGAAGGTGAACCAGCGCTCCGGCACGCCCTCGTCCTCCGTGCCCGGGGTCCCGGCCGCCAGCCCCAGGCCGACCGTGCGCTCGGAGCCGTCCCGGACGGCGTCCAGCAGCGCCCCGGTCGCCTCCACGACGTCGTTGGGCAGGCCCAGGGCGCGGGCGAAGACATTGGTGGAGCCGCCGGGCACCACGGCCAGCCGCGGCAGGCCCTCGGGATCGGGGCCGGCGTGCAGCAGGCCGTTGACCACCTCGTTGACCGTGCCGTCGCCGCCGAGGGCGACCACCAGCTCGATGTTCCCGCTCTCGGCGGCACGGCGCGCCAGGTCCCGCGCGTGCCCGCGGTACTCGGTGGTGGCGACGTCCAGCTTGAGGTCGCTGGCCAGCGCGTGCGCCAGGACATCACGAGTACGGGCACTGGTGGTGGTGGCCGAAGGATTGACCACGAGAAGCGCACGCATGCGCGCCAGCCTACCTACCTGTCGGTACACGACCCATCCCAGGCCCGGCCCCCACGGCCCGAACGGCGCGGGAGGTGCCCCCACCCGACGTTTTCGTACAGATACCCTGCAGGAGTGAGCAGCAAGCAGTCCGCGTCGAACACCGCCCGGAAGGGTGCCCGGCAGAGCACCCCCCAGCGCGCCGCCTCCGCGCCCGCCCCGGAGCCCACCGGCCCCCGGCCGGCCCGGCTGACGGCGGCCGCCGCGCTCACCGCCCTGGAAGGGCTGGCGCTGGCGGCCTCGGGCGTCTATCTGCTGATCATGGGCCTGCTGGGCCGTCCGGACAGCCCGCAGCAGGCGGAGATGGGCGGGCTGACGGTGCTCGCGCTGGCCGCGCTGCCGCTGACCGCGGCGCGCGGGCTGTGGCTGCGCCGCCGCTGGAGCCGCGGCCCCGCCATGATCACGCAGATCATGGCGCTGCCGGTGGCCTGGACGCTCTACAACGGCGGTGGCGCGCTCGTCGCGGCGGCCGTGGCGCTGGCGCTGGTCGCCGTGGCCACCCTGGCACTGCTGGTGAACCCCACGGCGACCGAGGCGCTCGGCATCGGACCGCGCGAGAGCTGACGGCGCCGGCGGCTACTCCTCGATGAGCAGCCGGTCCCGCAGCTGGGCGAGCGTACGGGCCAGCAGCCGGGAGACGTGCATCTGCGAGATGCCCACCTCCTGGGCGATCTGCGACTGGGTCATGTTGCCGAAGAAGCGCAGCAGCAGGATCTTCTTCTCGCGCGGCGGCAGGTCCTCCAGCAACGGCTTGAGGGACTCGCGGTACTCCACGCCCTCCAGCGCCTCGTCCTCGGCGCCCAGGGTGTCCGCGACCGCCGGGGACTCGTCGTCGGTGTCCGGCACGTCCAGCGAGAGCGTGCTGTACGCGTTGGCGGACTCCAGCCCCTCCAGCACCTCCTCCTCGGAGATCCCCAGGTGCTCGGCCAGCTCGTGCACCGTGGGAGCGCGCCCGTGCCGCTGGGACAGCTCGGCCGTGGCCGTCGTCAGGGCCAGCCGCAGTTCCTGGAGCCGGCGCGGCACCCGCACCGCCCAGCCCTTGTCGCGGAAGTGCCGCTTGATCTCGCCGACGACCGTGGGCGTGGCGTATGTGGAGAACTCCACCCCGCGGTCCGGGTCGAAGCGGTCCACGGACTTGATCAGGCCGATGGTGGCGACCTGGGTCAGGTCGTCGAGCGGCTCGCCGCGGTTGCGGAACCGCCGCGCCAGATGCTCCACCAGCGGCAGGTGCATCCGCACCAGGTGATTGCGCAGCTCGGCACGTTCCGGTGAACCGTCCGGCAGCTGCCGCAGCTCGATGAACAGGGCCCGGGCGCCGCTGCGGTCGTGCGGATCGGCATGCTGGTGCCGCCGCTGGTGCTGGTGCTGATCCATGTGGTCCGCCCGCTCTGATGGGTCGCTCGCCTGGTCCGGCTCCGGACCGGACGGGTCCGGAGCCTGGTCCGGATCGAGGTCCTCCGGATGCGGCCGGGCAGGCTGCTGCGGGATGGCCGGGGTGCGCACTCCCCGCGATGACGCAGTACTCACGGAGCCCCCTCTTTCGTCACGGCTGCCCGGGGCCGGCGCCGCGCTTCTTGTGCAGGCTGATGCTGACCGTACGGTCGTCCGCGACCGTGGAGTCGACCTCACCGGCCAGGGCGGAGAGCACCGTCCAGGCGAAGGTGTCGCGCTCGGGCGCGCGGCCGTCCGTGGTGGGTGCCGAGACCGTCACCCGCAGCGCGTCGCCCACGAGGCGGAAGACGCAGCTGAGCACGGAGCCGGGGACGGCCTGTTGCAGCAGGATCGCGCACGCCTCGTCGACGGCGATGCGCAAGTCCTCGATCTCGTCGAGGGTGAAGTCCAAGCGGGCCGCGAGGCCGGCAGTCGCCGTCCGCAGCACCGACAGGTAGGCACCCGCAGCGGGCAGCCGGACTTCCACGAAGTCCTGGGTCGTCCCAGGCTCGCCTGCGATTGGGGACACCCTCACCTCCAAGGTGGCACAAGCTCATTGAGCTGTCGGGAGCGCCGGTCCCGCGGCCTTCGACGGAAGGGTGAGCGGGCCGGTGCGGCACATGGTCCGGCTGAGACGCTATCGCGATCTGCGGTTCCGCGCCGCAGGCCCACGACTGTCACTCATGGTAAACCCATGAGTACGGACAGTGGCTAGGTCCGTGCGGTCTCAAATCGAAAGAGAAATCGGCCTGTTGGGATTTTCGTCACTCTGCGCGAGCGCCGCAAGGGCCTGGAGCGGTTCTCCCGACATCCGTCGCACGGTCCAGCCGTCCATCGCCTCGGCGCCCAGCGCTTTGTAGAACGCGATCGCGGGCGCGTTCCAGTCCAGCACTGACCACTCGAAACGCTCGTAGCCCCGCTCCACGCAGATCCGGGCGAGCTCCGCCAGGAGCGCCTTGCCGTGGCCCGCGCCGCGCGACTCCGGCCGGACGTAGAGGTCTTCGAGGTAGATACCGTGCGTGCCCGTCCACGTCGAGAAGTTGCGGAACCACAGCGCGAAGCCGACGACCTCCGGGCCCCCGGCCGCCGCCGCGTCCGCGTCGTCGTCACTCTCCGCTATCAGTGCGAAGATCGCGGGGTGCGGCCCGAAGAGCGCCTCGCGCAGCTGCTCCTCGGTGGCCCGGGCCTCCTCCAGCGCCCGTTCGTAGTCCGCCAGTTCGCGGATCATCGCGTGCAGGACGGGGACGTCGGCGGGCGTCGCGGATCGGATCATGCGTGCATGCTAGCGGCAGCCGGTGACAGCGCCCCGGCTCCGCGACCGGCCGCGCTCAGACGATGTGCTTGTCCACGTAGCACCAGCGCCAGGTCTGCCCCGGCTCGAAGCTGCGCATCACCGCGTGACCCGTCTCCTCGAAGTGCCCCGTCGCGTGCCGGTACGGCGAGGAGTCGCAGCAGCCCACGTGCCCGCACTCCAGGCACAGCCGCAGCTGCACCGGGTGGCTGCCCGCCGCCGCGCACTCGGGGCACGTCGCGCTCAGCGGCCGCGGTTCGGGGCGCGGCAGCAGCGGAAGATGAGAACACTCGATCATGATTGCCAGGTTAGAGCGCGCATGCCCGAGGACGGGAGACAGGCGGGGACCCATGGACGTCATGCCACTGCTGCTCCTGGTCGCGGGCGGCGCGGCCATCGCCGGCGCCGCCCGCCGCACGCCCGTGCCCGCGCCGCTGCTGCTGGTGGCCGCCGGGCTGCTCGCCGCCTACGTGCCGGGCGTACCGGACTACGCCCTCGACCCCCACGTCGTCCTGCCGCTGCTGCTGCCGCCCCTGCTGCACACCGCCGCCCTCGACAGCTCCTACCTCGACCTCCGCGCCAACCTGCGGCCGGTGGCGCTGCTCTCCGTCGGCTACGTCCTCTTCGCGACCCTCGCCGTCGGATACGTCGCCCACCGCCTGGTGCCCGGGCTCCCGCCCGCCGCGGCCCTGGTGTTCGGAGCGGTCGTCGCCCCGCCGGACGCGGTCGCCGCCACCGCCATCGCCCGCCGCCTCGGGCTGCCCTCGCGGATCACCACCATCCTCCAGGGCGAGTCCCTGGTGAACGACGCGACCGCCATCACCGCCTACCGGGTCGCCCTCGCCGCGGCCGTCGGCGCGGGCGCGACCTGGGCGCAGGGCATCGGCGCGTTCGCCGTCGCGGCCCTCGGCGGCATCGGCGTCGGCCTGGTCCTCATGGTGCCGATCCACTGGCTGCGCAAGCACCTGCGCGAGCCGCTGCTGCAGAACACCCTCTCCCTCCTCATCCCCTTCGTCGCCTACGCCGCCGCCGAGAAGGTCCACGCCTCCGGGGTGCTCGCCGTCGTGGTCGTCGCCCTCTACCTGGGCCACCGCGCCTGGCAGGTCGACTTCGCCACCCGCCTCCAGGAGGCGGCCGTGTGGCGGATGGTCGCCTTCATCCTGGAGTCAGCCGTCTTCGCCCTGATCGGCCTTCAGCTGCCCGTGGTGCTGCGCGACCTCGGGGACTACGGGCTCGGCGAGGCAGCCTGGTACGCCGTCGTCCTCTTCGTCGTGGTCGTCCTCGTCCGCTACCTGTGGGTCTTCCCGGCCACGTTCCTGCCGCGCGTGCTCTCCGCCCGCATCCGCGAGCGCGAGCCGGACACCACGTGGAAAGCGCCCGCCGTGGTCGGCTGGGCCGGCATGCGGGGCGTCGTCTCCCTCGCCATCGCCTTCTCCATCCCCGTCACCACGAACGACGGCGCCCCCTTCCCCGCCCGCAACCTGATCCTCTTCCTCACCTTCACCACCGTCATCGGCACCCTCGTCGTCCAGGGCCTCACCCTGCCCCCGCTCATCCGCCGTCTGCGGCTGCCCGACCGCGACCCCGGCGTGGTCACCCTCGCCGAGGCCCAGGCCCAGAGCGAGGCGTCCGAGGCCGCCGAGGCCCGCCTCGAAGAGCTGCTGGCCGACGAGCGCAACGCCCTCCCCCCGCCGCTCGCCGACCGTCTGCGCGCCGTGCTCGAACGGCGCCGCAACGCGGTCTGGGAGCGGCTGGGCGCGGTCGACGAGAGGACGGGTGAGTCGGTGGACGACACCTACCGCCGTCTCGCGCGCGAGGTGATCGGCGCCGAACGCGAGGTCTTCGTGGCCCTGCGGGACGCCCGCCGCATCGACGACGAGCTCCTGCGGACGCTGCTGCGCCGGCTGGACCTCGAGGAGGCGGCGGCGTACCGGGAGGAGACGGGCTAGCGGAAGGGCCCGGTCAGGAGGGCGCGTCGGGCGCGCCCGTGATCACGGCCGCCACCCTCGTGCCCGGCGCGAACGCCCCCTCCCGCGCCAGCGTCGTCAGCCCGTACAGCATCTTCGCCACGTACAGCCGCTCCAGCGCCAGCCCGTGGCGGGCCTCGAAGTCCGCCGCGAACTCCTCGAGCTCCGGCGAGCTCCTGGCGTAGCCGCCGCAGTGGAAGCGCTCGTCCAGCGTCCAGTCGCCACGCCGGCCGCCGAACGCCTCCTGCTGCAGGCGCTCCACCTCACCGCCCAGGAAGCCGCCCTTGAGCACCGGGAAGCCGATCGCCCGCTGACCGGCGGCCAGGCCCGCCGCCAGCCCGGCCAGCGTGCCGCCCGTACCGCAGGCGACACCGACCACGTCCGCGGCACCGCGCAGCTCCTCCCCGAGCCCGGCGCAGCCGCGTGCCGCGGCCGCGTTGCTGCCGCCCTCGGGGATGACGAAGCACTCCTCCTCCATGAGGGAGGCCAGGACCTCCGGCTCGGCCTTGCGCCGGTAGGTGGCCCGGTCGACGAAGCGCAGCCGCATGCCGTCCGCCGCGCACTGCCGCAGGGACGGGTTGAGCGGGCGGTCGGCCAGTTCGGCGCCGCGGACGATGCCCACGGTGGCGAAGCCCAGCAGCCGGCCGGCCGCCGCCGTGGCCCGCAGGTGGTTGGAGTACGCGCCGCCGAAGGTGAGCAGCGTGCGCCGGCCGGCCGCGGCGGCCGCCTCCAGGTTCGGCGCCAGCTTGCGCCACTTGTTGCCCGGCAGGTCCGGATGTATCAGATCGTCCCGTTTGAGCAGCAGGCGCAGGCCATGCCGCGCGAACCGCTCGTCCCGCAGCTCCGCCAGGGGCGAGGGCAGCCGCGGCCGCAGGGCGTCGAGGCGGGCCGCACCGGGGGGATTGTCGCTGGTCACACCGTCCATTTTGTACTCTTGCCCGGCCAGCAACGAAGCTAGGAAAGCGCAGAGCAGCAGTGGACTACCAGGCCGTACTCGAAGAGGTCGCCGCGTTCGCCCGTCCACTGATCGGTCGCGGCCAGGTGGCCGACTACATCCCGGCCCTGGCCGAGGTGGACACCACGCGCTTCGGGATGGCCGTCGCCGACATCGACGGCGGCGTGTACGGCGTGGGGGACTGGGAGCGGCCGTTCTCCGTGCAGTCCATCTCCAAGGCCTTCAGCCTCGCCCTCGTCCTGGCCGAGGGCGGCGACCGCATCTGGGACCGGGTGGGCACCGAGCCGTCCGGCAACCCCTTCAACTCGCTGGTGCAGCTCGAGTACGAGCACGGCATCCCGCGCAATCCGTTCATCAACGCGGGCGCGCTGGTGGTGACCGACCGGCTGCAGACGCTGACCGGGGACGCGAGCACGACGATGCTGGAGTTCCTGCGCGCGGAGAGCGGCAATCCCGAGGTCTCCTTCGACCCGGCCGTCGCCAAGTCCGAGTCCGAGCACGGCGACCGCAATGCCGCCCTCGCCCATTTCATGGCCAGCTACGGCAACCTCGACAACCCCGTGCCGACGGTTCTGGAGCACTACTTCTGGCAGTGCGCCATCGAGATGAGCTGCCGCGACCTGGCGCTCGCGAGCGGCTTCCTGGCCCGCCACGGCCTGCGCGCCGACGGCACGCGGCTGCTGCCGCGCCGCGAGGCCAAGCAGATCAACGCGGTCATGCTGACGTGCGGCACCTACGACGCCGCCGGCGACTTCGCCTACCGGGTGGGGCTGCCCGGCAAGAGCGGCGTGGGCGGCGGCATCGTCGCGGTGATACCGGGACGGTGCACGCTGTGCGTATGGAGCCCGGGCCTGGACTCACGCGGCAACTCCGTGGCCGGCGTGGCGGCGCTCGACCACTTCACGACGCTGACCGGGTGGTCGGTGTTCTGAGGCGGTGCCCGGGGGTCGGCCGGGGGTCCGGGGGTTGCCCCCGGGAGATGCGGTACGACGCTGACCGGGTGGTTGGTGTTCTGAGGCGGTGCCGCGCCCGGCGGGTTAGGCCCGGTCCGCTACGGGCAGCGGATGACCTGGCCCGCGTACGACAGGTTGCCGCCGAAGCCGAACAGCAGCACCGGCGCGCCCGGCGCCACCCGGCCCGTCGCCACCAGCTTGGACAGGGCGAGCGGGATGCTCGCCGCCGAGGTGTTGCCCGACTCCGTCACATCGCTGGCGACGATCGCGTTGACGGCGCCCAGCTTGCGCGCCACCGGCTCGATGATGCGGAGGTTGGCCTGGTGCAGGACGACGGCCGCCAGATCCTCCGGCTCGACGCCGGCCCGCAGGCACACCTGCCGGGCGATCGGCGGGAGCTGGGTGGTGGCCCAGCGGTAGACGGACTGGCCTTCCTGGGCGAAGCGCGAGGGAGTGCCCTCGATCCGCACGGCGTGTCCCATCGTGGGCACCGAGCCCCAGACGACCGGGCCGATCTCCGGCTCCGCCGACGCCGTGATCACGGCCGCGCCGGCGCCGTCGCCGACCAGGACGCAGGTGGTGCGGTCGGTCCAGTCGGTGACGTCGGTGAATTTCTCCACGCCGATGACCAGGGCGTTCCTCGCCGATCCGGCGCGGATGGCGTGGTCGGCGGAGGCGAGGGCGTGGGTGAAGCCGGCACAGACGACGTTGAGGTCCATGACGGCGGGGGAGGGCAGGCCCAGCGCGGCGGCGACGCGCGCGGCCGTGTTCGGGCTGCGGTCGACGGCCGTGCAGGTGGCCACGAGGACGAGGTCGATGTCGTCGGGGGCGAGCCCGCTGTTGGCCAGCGCCTTGGCGGCGGCCTCGGTGGCCATGGAGGCCACGCTCTCGCCGGGCTCGGCGATCCGGCGGGTGCGGATGCCCACGCGGGAGCGGATCCACTCGTCGCTGGTGTCGACCAGGGTGGCGAGCTCGTCGTTGGTGAGCACCCTGGCGGGCTGGTAGTGGCCGAGGGCCAGAACGCGAGACCCGGACATCGGGGGTCCTCCTGCGGGCGAGGGACAAGGACCTCTCAGTCTTGACGGCGCGGGGCCCCGGGCCACGTGTGTGATCCACCAATCTTCCGGCGGGATAACTGGCGCAATCAGCAGCGGCCCAGCAGCGGCACGGCAGTGGCCCGGCCGCAGGAAGCGGCCGGGCCGTGCTCACGGGGTGCCCGCGGGCGGTGGATCAGCGCAGGGAGAGCGCCGTGCGCAGGGTGGTGAAGAGCTCGGTCTGGTCGGTGAGGCCGAGGACGCGGTGGGCCTGGGGGCCCTGGGCGGCGATGCGGACCTGGGTGCCGGTGTGCTCCTGGGCCTTGCCCGGGGTGTTGGAGGAGTAGTTGACCTTCAGCTGCTGACCCTCGTTGGTGATCAGCGTGGAGGACAGGCCGGGCGGGTTGGCCTCCAGCGGCACGATCTGGCTGGTGTGGCCGTGGTCGGCGGTGGTGACGACGAGCGTGTCGGGGTGCTTGGCGGCGTAGTCGCGGGCGACCTTCACGGCGCGGTCGAAGGCGGCCGTCTCGCCGATCTGGCCGCACGGGTCCGCGGCGTGGTCGCGCTTGTCGATCGAGGCCCCCTCCACCTGAAGGAAGAAACCATTCTTCTTGGCCTTGGGGGTGTCCAGGAGCGCCAGCGCCCTGCGGGTCTGCTCCTCCAGGGCGGGGGTGCCGGCCTTGCGCTCGGGGTTGCTCGTCACGCAGCGCTGGGCGGCGGTGCCGCCGACGGCCGCGTTCTTGCCGGTCCACTCGACGGGCACGTTGCCGTCGGCGAACAGGCCGAGGAGGGGCGTGCCGGGCTTGGCCGCCTTGAGGCCCTTGGCGTCGGTCACGACCTGGTAGCCGAGCTTCTCGGCCTGCTGGGTGACGGTCAGGCCCTTGTAGCGGCCCTCGGTGATCTTCTGGTCGAAGCGGGCCTTGCCGCCGCCCAGCAGCACGTCCACCTTGTGGTTCACGCTCTGCTCGGCGATCGAGCCGGGGCCGCCCTTGGCGATCGTGTCGTTCGGGCATGCCTTCATGTCGGCCGGGCCCTGGCAGCTGCGGTCGGTGGCGTGCGAGGCGAGGGCGGCCGGGGTGGCGTCGGTGAGCTCGGCGGTGGTGACGCTGCCGGTGGCCAGGCCCTTCTTCTGGGCCAGCTCCAGGATCGTGGGAACCGCCTTGTCGGTGCCGGGGGTCTTGGAGAGCCGGCCGTTGACCGTCTTCTGCCCGGTCGCCCAGCCCGTGGCGCTGGCGGCGGAGTCGGTCACGTAGTCCGGCCTGCCGTTCTTGTCGACCGCGTACGTGGTGTACGAGCCGGTCATCGGGAACTTGTCCATGTTGAGCCGGCCGGCCGCGCCCACGGTGTAGTCGCGGGCCAGGGTTATCTCCGAGTCGCCCATGCCGTCGCCGATGAGCAGGATGACGTTCTTGGCCTTCTTGGGGCCGTGGCCCGCGACGTCCGGCCTGCCGCCGTCCTCGGACGCGGCGGCCGCCGCGGGCACGGCGACGCCTGCGGCGAGCAGCGCGGCGGCGCCCCAGGCGAGACGGCGACGGTACGGACGAGAAGCCATGGTCGATTCCTCCTAGCTGGACCGGGGCGGGGTGCCCGGCCGGAGGAAGCTCACCAGGGGTGGGTGTACCGCAGGCGACGTCCAGGTGACGTAAGGATCACCGGGCGCTGTCGACAGGGCTGCCGGCGGCCGGAGCCGGGGTGCCGGAGCCGTCGTCCTTCAGGGCCTTCGCCTCGCTTTTCAGGATGCGCATGGACCTGCCCAGGGCGCGGGCGGTGTCGGGCAGTTTCTTCGACCCGAACAGGACGACCACGACGAGGACGACCACGAGGATGTGCCAGGGTTCCAGGGCATTGCGCAGCACGGCCGCCCCACCACCTCTCATCTGACGCGTGAATGCGATGCCGTAACGACTGCCCTCACCATACTTGCTAGATTGCGCAACTGGACAACCAAAGTGCGTGGGAGCCCGTCTAACCCGGCGACACGGCACGGACCGGGGGAGCGGATGAGGGCGCGGATATGACAGGCAGGCGAGGCAAACCCGGCAAGCTGACGCGGCGCCGGATACGGATCGCCGGCGTCGTCGCGGTGTCGGTCCTGGTGCTGCTGGCCGCCGGTGCGGGATGGCTGTATCTGAGGCTCAACGGCAACATCGACACCTTCGACGCCGGCGGTCTGTCCAAGAACCGCCCCGGAGCGGGCGCCGCCGGGCAGAACGTCCTGGTCATCGGCTCCGATTCGCGCGCCGGCGACAACGGCGGCCTCGGCGGCGGGGACGGCGACGTGGGCCGCTCCGACACCGCCTTCCTGCTGCATGTCTACGGCGACCGTGAGCACGCCGTCGCCGTGTCGATCCCCCGGGACACGCTGGTGGACATCCCTCCGTGCCGGATGCCCGACGGCAGTTGGACCGCCGAGAAGCAGCACGTGATGTTCAACTCGGCGTTCTCGCTGGGGGGATCGGCCAAGGGGAACCCGGCCTGTACGCAGAACACCGTCGAGAGACTCACCGGCCTGCGCGTGGACCACACGGTCGTCGTGGACTTCGCGGGCTTCTCCGCGATGACCTCCGCCGTCGGTGGCGTCGAGGTGTGCGTACCGAAGGACGTCTACCAGGGCGACCTGAACCCCAACCTGGGCACCCGTGGTGAACTCCTCTTCCACAAGGGGCAGCAGAGCATCTCGGGGCAGAAGGCGCTGGACTATGTGCGCGTGCGGCACGGGATCGGCGACGGCTCGGACATCGGGCGCATCCAGCGCCAGCAGGCGTTCCTCTCCGCGATGATCAAGAAGGTGCGGTCGCAGGGCTTCAACCCCACCACGCTGCTGCCGCTCGCCGACGCGGCCACGAAGTCGATGACGGTGGACCCGGGGCTGGGATCGGCGAACAAGATGCTCTCCTTCGCGATGTCGCTCAAGGGCATCGACCTGCACAACATGAAGTTCGTGACCCTGCCCTGGCGCTACGACGGCAACCGCGTCGCGATCGTCCAGCCCGACGCCGACGCGCTGTGGGCCTCGCTCAGGGCCGACCGGACCGTCGACGGCAAGGACGCGGGCAAGGATGCGGGCAAGGGCGGCTCCGGCAGTCGGCCGGCCACCCCCTCGCCCTCCCCGGAGCCCGTCTCCGGCGACGGGGTGAAGGTCTCCGTCCGCAACGGCACCGACGTCACCGGCCTCGCCGCCCGCGCCGCCGCCTCGCTCAGGGAGCGCGGGTACGAGGTCACCGGCACCGCGACGGTCCGCGCGCGGGGCACGGCGAGCACCGTGATCGAGTTCGGCCCCGGCGAGGCGGGGCACGCGCGGACGCTGGCCCGCCTCTTCCCCGGCGCGTACGTACGGGGCGCCGCGGCGGACGGGATCTCGGTCACCCTCGGCCGTGACTACGCCGCGGCGCCCGCCCCCGCGCCGTCGCCCTCGCCGTCCACATCGGGGCCACCGCCCGGAACGCTGTCCTCCGACGTGGTGAGCGGCGTCCGGTCGGCGGACGACGACCCCTGCGGCAACCTCTCGTACGGCTGAGTCCCGGCCCGCTGGTCAGCCGGTCGGCCGGCAAGGAAGGGGGCAGGGAAGGGGCCAAGGAAGGGGGGCTCCGGGAGGGAACCCGTATGCCTGTTTGGTCCGTTTCCGTGGTAGGTGCACAGTTAACAGTGGATGCGCAGTGAGAGCACAGAGCAGGCCCTTCCCCAGGAGCCCAAGGAGCAACACCATGTCCGCCACCGCCGTTCACCGGGCGCTTCCCCGGCCCCTGCTGGCACTGATCGTCGCGCTCCTCGCCGGGGCGGGCGCCGCGCTCCCCGCCCCCGCCACGGCGCACGCCGACGCCGCCCCCCGCGCCGTCGCCGGCCTCGACGCCGCGGCCGAGGCGCTGCGCAAGGGCCCCGTCTACGTCGACCCCGCCGTCTCCGCACAGCTCCCCGCGGCCGACGCCGACGCCCTGTCGAAGAAGATCAAGGACGCGGACAAGCCGATCTTCGTGGCCGTGCTCCCCAACTCGCCCGACTTCCCCATGGCCACCGTCCTGCGGGACCTGCGCACCAAGGTCGGCATCGCCGGCGTGTACGCCGTCCACCTCGGCGACGCCTTCAACGCGGCCGCCGACCGCTCGGTGATGTCCCGCAACGCGGTCACCAACCTCGTCGGCTCCGTCCAGCGGTCCGGCGGCGACGCGAAGACCCAGCTCGACAGCTTCGTCGAGCAGGCCGACCAGGTGGCCAAGGGCCACGCGCCCGGCTCCTGGGGCGGCGTGGAGCCCGAGGGCATCGGGACCGCCGGACTGATCACCGGCGGTGCGGTCGTCGTGGCCGGCGGTGCCGGCGCGTACGCCCTGTACCGGCGCAACAAGCGCCGCCGCGAGGAGCGCGAGCGCGCCGAGCTGGACACGCTGCGCGTGGTGGTGGACGAGGACATCACCGCCTTCGGCGAGGAACTGGACCGGCTGGACTTCTCCCCGTCCGAGCCCGGCGCCACCGACGAGATGCGCCAGGACTACGAGCGCGCCCTGGACGCGTACGAGGAGGCCAAGTCCAAGATGGCCGCGGCCACCAAGCCGCAGGACGTCACGGGCGTCACCGCGGCGGTGGACGACGGCCGGTTCGCCCTGGCCACCCTTGACGCGCGCCGCTCCGGCGCCCCGCTGCCCGAGCGCCGGCCGGCCTGCTTCTTCGACCCGCGCCACGGCCCCTCGGTCCAGGACGTGGAGTGGGCCCCGCCCGGCGGCACGGTCCGCACCGTACCGGCCTGCGCGGCGGACGCCGCCCGGCTGGCCGAGGGCGAGGAGCCGCTCTCCCGCCAGGTCGCGACCGCCCAGGGCCCCCAGCCGTACTGGAACGCCGGCCCCGCCTACGGGCCGTGGGCCGGAGGCTACTTCGGCGGCGGCCTGCTGCCGGGGCTGCTCATGGGCACGATGCTGGGCAGCATGCTCGGCGGCCCGGCCTACGCCGCGGGGCCCGAGGCGGGCGGTCCGGACGGGGGCGACTACACCGGGTCCGACTACAACTCCGACGACTTCGGGGGCGGGGGCTGGGGCGACGGTGGGGGCGGCGACTTCGGCGGCGGCGGGGACTTCGGGGGTGGGGGGTGGTGAATCGCCCCTCCCCGCCCTTTCACCGTTTCTTGTCCTCAATCGCCGGACGGGCTGGATTTCGGCGCCGTGCCACCGCCAGAGCCGCGCCGTACACCCCCAGCACCACCGCCAGCAGCCCGTAATACAGAGGCGGCAAAGGAGACATCGACAGCGCCGCCCCCAGCGGGGACAGCGGCAGGGCCAGCCCCACCAGGGCCAGCCCCGCCACCGCCGCCCCCACCGGCCACGGCACCCGCCCCGACCGCAGCAACAGCATCACCATGGCCTGCGTCAGCAGGTTCTCGGTGAACCACCCGGCGGGGAACGCCGCCTCCCCGGCCGCCGCCAGCAGCACCGCGAACGTCGCGAGGTCGGCCGCCGCGTTCAGCAGCCCGAACCCCGTCACGCGGCGCAGCAGGGCGCGTGGGCGCAGCACCGCCGGGCGGGACGCGGCGTCGGGGCCGGGGCGGTCGAAGGCCAGGGCGAGCTGGGCGGCGTCGAAGAAGAGGTTCTGCACCAGCACCTGCGCCGGGAACATCGGCAGGAACGGCAGCGTCAGCCCGGCCACCAGCATGGCGACGACGTTGCCGACGTTCGACGAGAGGGTGATCCGCAGGTAGGTGCCGATGTTGGCGGTACCGCGCCGGCCGGTGACGATCGCCCGGTCCAGGGTGGTGAGGTCCTTCGAGGCCAGGACCACGTCCGCCGCCTCGCGCGCCACCTCCACCCCGTCGCGGGGGCAGACGCCGACGTCGGCGGCGTGCAGGGCGGCCAGGTCGTTGACCCCGTCGCCCAGGAAGCCCGTGCTGTGCCCGCCGGCGCGCAGCGCCCGGACGATACGGGCCTTGTGGGCGGGGGTGCAGCGGGCGAAGACGGTGGTGCCGGCGGCCAGGCGGGCCAGCGCGGCGTCGTCCAGCGCGTCGAGGCGGTCGGCGGTGACCGGCGTGCCGGGCGGCAGGCCGAGCTCACGGCAGACCCGGGCGGCCGTGCCGGGGTGATCGCCGGTGAGGACCTTGACCGCGACCCCGCGCCGGGCGAGGGCGGTCAGGGCCCGGGCGGCGGTGGGCGCGGGCGCGTCGCTCAGGCCGACGAAGCCGGTGAAGGTCAGGTCGTGCTCGTCCGCCTCGGTGTACGGGCGCTCCCGCGCCGGCCGTTCGGCGCGGGCGACGGCGAGGACGCGCAGCCCGTCGCCCGCCAGCGCGGCGGCGCGCCGGGCGAGGCGCTCACGGTCGGCGGGGTCCAGGGCGCAGCGGTCCAGTACGTCCTCGGGGGCGCCCTTGACCACGAGGGTGTGGGTCCGGGCGAGGGCGAACCGGGGGTCTCCCGGGCGGCGTACGACGGCGGTGGACAGCCGCCGGCCGGGCCCGCAGGGCAGCGCGTCGACGCCCTCGTACTCCTCGCCCGCCGTCGCGTCCGCGTCCAGGAGCGCCTCGTCGAGGGCGTCCGGTACGGGCAGTTCCGCGAGGTGCAGCGTCCACCAGGCGTTGACGGAGGCCCAGTGCAGCACCGCGGGGTCCTCGTGGCCGTCCCCGTCGACGGCACGGGCGAGGACCGGCCGGTCCTCGGTGAGCGTGCCCGTCTTGTCCACGCACAGCACGTCCATCGCGCCGAGGTCGTACAGGGCGGGCAGCCGTCTGACGATCACCTCGCCGTCGCGGGCGAGCAGCGCCGCGCCGCGCGCGAGCACGCTCGTCACGATCACCGGCAGCATCTCGGGCGTCAGGCCGACGGCGAGGGCCACCGCGAACGGCAGCGTCTGCAGCCCGCGCCCCCGCAGCAGCGCGTCGGCGATCAGCACGACCGGCGCGGTGAGCAGCATGAACCGGATGAGCATCCAGGCGATGCCATTGACGGAACGTTCGAAGGGGCGGGGATTGCGCCGCCCGCGCCACCCGCCGGCCCGCGCGCTCTCCCGCGCTGTGGGGAGGGCGCCGGAGAGCAGCGTGTCGCGTCCGGTGGCGACGACCACCGCGCTCGCGGTGCCGGAGGCGACGCTGCTGCCCTGGAAGCAGAGCCGGCCCCGGTCGCCGTCCTGGTCGTCGCCGGAGGCCGACTTGGCGACCGGTGCCGACTCGCCCGTCAGCGCGGACTCGTGCACCGTCAGCCCCGTCGTGCGCAGCAGCCGCACGTCGGCCGGGACCAGGTCGCCGGGGGCCAGCAGGACGACGTCGCCCGGTACGAGCTCGGCGACCGGCAGCTCGCGGGTGGCCGGCGGGGCGTCCTCGCTCGCGCGGCGGCGCACGGTGGCCGTCGCGGCGACCAGGTCGCGCAGCGCCGCCGTCGAGCGGTCGGCGCGGTGCTCGCCCGTGGCCCGCAGCGCACAGCTGACCGCGACCAGGACGGCGATCACACAGGCCGTACCCCAGGCGGCCGTCCCCGCCGAGACGAGGCCGAGACCGAGCAGGACGGCGGTGAAGGGGTCGCGCAGGGCGCGGACGAGGCGGCGCGGCCAGGAGGCCGGCCGGCGCCCGGGGAACACGTTCTCGCCGTGGCGTGCGAGGCGGGCCGCCGCTTCCGCTTCGACGAGCCCGCGGGGTCCGCCGGCCAGGGCGCGCAGCACCTCCAGCGTGCTGCCACCGCCCTCGCCGGGGGCTCTGCGAGCCTCAGGCGCCCAGGCCACGGAGGCGTCCGGCGCCTGCGCCGGCGCTCGCGCCCGCGCCCGACCTGCGGTCGGCGAGCTGGCCGACCATGAGCCGGACGATCGTCACCACGTCGGGGTCGTCCACCAGGTACACCACCCGGCGCCCCTCGCGCCGGGAGCGCACCAGCCCCGCGAGCTTCAGCTTCGCCAGGTGCTGGCTGATCGCGGGCAGCGCGCCGCCGACCCGCTCGGCCAGCCCGCTCACGTCGCTCTCGCCCTGGGCCAGCGCCCAGACCAGGTGCAGCCGGGCGGAGGACGCGAGCAGGCCGAAGGCGGCGGCCGCCTCGGCCAGTACCTCGGCCGACGGGTCGCCCGGGTCGTCGAAGGACCCTTCGAAACCCTCGAAGCTCCCGACGCCTGCCGTCACTGTCGCTCTCCCGTCCCCGTCGGGCGCCCCTACGCCCGGGAAGGCCCCAGTCTAGGCACCGCCGACCGGCCCGGCCGCGTGACATGCACCCACCGTGCGCTGGGCAGCTCTATCGACAGGAATCGGTCACAAAGGGGAGGGCATGGAAATCTCAGGAGTTATCAGTGCGATCGTGATCGGAGCGATCATCGGTCTCCTGGGCCGGCTGGTCGTTCCGGGTCGCCAGAACATCGGGGTGCTGGCAACGGTCCTGGTCGGCCTCCTGGCGGCGTTCGTGGGCGCGTGGCTCGCCCATCCGCTGGGCCTGTACGACCGCAAGGGCGTGTTCTGGATCGTATGGATCATCCAGATCGGGCTGGCGGCCCTGGGCATCGTCGCGCTCGAACGTTTCCGGTCACGACGACAGCACTGAGAGGAGTCCCCGCCGTGGTCAGGACAGCTTGCCGCCGTAGTCCGGCAGCTTGAAGGTCCTCTCCGCGTGCCCACCGGCCAGGTCCGTGGAGTTGTTACCGATGTTGGCGATGATCGTGTAGCCCCGTGCCTCGATCTCCGCCCGCTTGGCGGTCTTGTACGTGCCCACGTCCTGGAACAGGTCGGGGAGGTGGCGCACGTACAGGCCGCTGACGGGGTAGCCGACCTGCCGCAGGTTCCACTCGGTGACCGAGTCGAGGATTCCGGGCCGGGCGGTGACGAAGAAGACCGCCGCGCCCCGGGCGTGGGCGTAGCGGGTCAGGTCCAGGACGGACCTGATCGCGGGGGTGGGAAAGGCCGTCCAGTGGAAGTCCGTCTCCAGCGAGCTGTTGTCGATGTCGAGGACGATGGCCTGTTTGCGGCCCTGCGGGGAGGCGGTGCGCTCGGCGATGTAGGGCGTCGCCTCGTCGATGACCGCCTTGACGTCGCGCTGCCAGACGGCGTAGTCGACGCCCTTGAGGCCGGCGGGGCCGCCGGTCGTGGCGGTGGCGCTGTGCTCACGGGGGACGGCCGCCTCGGCGGAGGCGGTGGTCGCGCAGACGGTGGCGAGGGTGGCGACGGCCACGCCGGCCGCGGTGGCCGCGCGGCGCGCTCTGATCGTTCCGGTCATGCATGGCATGTTCACGACCGGCGCTGGCCGGGCGGGAAAGCGCTGCTTACCGGCAGGTGACCGGCCGTAGGACCCTTTTCCCCGTTCTCCGTGTCACCCCCTCAGGGCACGGTGGGCAGGGTGACGGTGAAGTGGGCGCCGCGGTGGCTGTCCGCGATCTCCACGGTGCCCCGGTGGGCCTCGGCGATGCGACGGGCGATGGCGAGGCCGAGACCCGTGCCGCCCGTGTCGCGGGCCCGCGCGTCGTCGAGGCGGGTGAAGCGCTCGAAGACGCGGCGGCGGTCCACCGGCGCGATGCCCGGCCCGTCGTCCCGCACGTGCACGACGGCCAGGCCGCCCGGCTCGTCGCGCACGAGGCGGACGCGGACCTCCCGTTCGGCGTGCCGGTCGGCGTTGTCGAGCAGGTTGCCCAGCAGCCGGGCGAGCAGCGCGCGGTGGCCGTGCACCGGCACCGGCCCGGACCCCGTCTCCACCCGCAGCGCCGGCCGGCCGGGCGGGCGGCGCCGGGCGGTCTCCTCGCGGACCAGCGCGGCGAGATCGACCGGCCGGCCCCCGGGCAGGCCCGGCCCGCCGGCCGCGTCCAGGCGCGCCAGCAGCAGGAGGTCGGCCGTCAGCTCCTGCAGCCGCCGGGCGTCGCCCAGCGCCGCGGCCACGACCTCGGCCCAGTCGGCCCGGTCGGGATGGGCCAGGGCGATCTCCAGCTCCGTGCGCAGGGTGGCCAGTGGGCTGCGCAGCTCGTGCGAGGCGTCACCGACGAACCGGCGCTGCTGGTCGACGGCCTCCTGGAGCCGGTCCAGGGTCGTGTTCATGGTCTGCGCGAGCCGGGAGACCTCGTCGCGCGTGCGCGGCACCGGCACCCGGCGGTCCAGGTGGTGCGCGGTCAGCTCGGCGAACTGCGTACGGATGGCCTCGACCGGACGCAGCACCCGCCCCGCGACCACCCACGTCGTGCCCGCGACCAGCGCCGTGACCGCCACCACCCCGCCCGCCAGCGACCACACCACGGTGTTCAGCCGGCGCTGTTCGGCCCGCAGCGGGTTCGACACCAGGATGTACCGCGCGTAGTAGCCGGGGGCGACCCGGGGGCCGGTGCGGTGCAGGGGCTCCCTCGACGCGGGGTCCGTCCACGGCACCAGGGACAGCGCCGCGTCGGGCACCGGGTGGTCGATCTCCCGGTACCACAGCCGCTCCCCTTCCAGCGGATACGTCGACACCTTCAACTGGGGCGCACGGGGGAGGAGTTCGAGCCGGGTGCGGCGCCACTTCTCGTCGGTGTCCTGCCGCGTGCCGGCCACGTCGGCCTCGTAGGCCCGCACCGTCTTGTCCACCTCCTCGCCGGCCGCCCGCACCAGGTGGTTGCGTACGGACACGGCCGCCGCGACGGCACCGGCCGTCAGCGGGACGAGCGCGACCAGCACCGCGAGCAGGGTCAGCCGCCCGCGGATCGTGGCGGGCCGCCGCGCCGGCCACCGGCGGCGCCTCACCGCGGGGTGCCGTCCCCGGCGAGGCGGTAACCGGCGCCGCGCACCGTGCGGATGGTGTGCCGCCCGAACGGCGCGTCGATCTTCCGGCGCAGGGCGCTGACGTACACCTCGACGATGTTGACGTCGCCCTGGAACGCCTGGTCCCACACGTTCTCGATGACCTCGTGCTTGCCGACGACCTCGCCCCCGCGCCGCGCCAGGTACTCCAGCACCGCGAACTCCCTCGACGTCAGCTCCACTTCGACCGTCCCCCGCCGGCACCGTCGCGTGGCCGGATCGATCCACAGGTCCCCGACCCTGATGGCCGGGGGCCGTTCGGACCCGCCCCGGCGGACCAGCGCCCGCAGCCGGGCGATCAGGGTGACGTAGGAGAAGGGCTTGGTGACATAGTCGTCGGCCCCGGTGTCCAGCCCCTCCGCCTCGTCGTACTCGCCGTCCTTCGCGGTCAGCATCAGCACCGGCGTCCGCACCCCCGACTCGCGCATCCGGGCGCACACGCGGTAGCCGTTGAGGCCCGGCAGCATGACGTCCAGGACCACCACGTCGTAGCCGCCCTCGACGGCCATGTGCAGCCCGTCGCGCCCGTCGTGCGCCACCTCCACGACGATGCCCTCGGCCGCCAGCCCGCGCCGCAGAAGGCCGGCCATGCGCCGGTCGTCCTCCACCACCAGTATCCGCATGTCCTCAGAATGGCCCGCGGCCGCCCATTCCTGAAGATCGTTTCAGGCAACCTCAGCGTTCCTTCAGGCCCCCGGTGCCAGCATGCTCCTCGTCGCATCGCGTGACATTCGGGGGAGGGGCCCGTCCAGGAGGAGTCCTGTCCGGGCCCCGTCACGCACGGCCGTGCGCGACGGCCTCAGCCCTTGTCGCCCCCGGCCTCCGCCGCGACCATCTTCTCCATCGGGTCGACGGCCGTGGCGCCGCCGACCAGGAAGGCCAGCAGCAGGGCGAAGGCCAGGATCACATTGCCCAGCCACACCATCGTGTCCACCGGCAGGGTGTAGACGCCCACGACCCGCGCGACCGCCTCGGCCAGCAGGGCGGTGCCCCACACGACGGAGAACGTCCGCTCGGCCCGGCGGAAACGGCCGGATATCCGGGCCAGCCGGTCCCAGGCGGCGTGCTTGGCGGGCTCCCCCTTGGTGACCCAGGGCCGCAGAGCGACCGTCATCAGGGGGCGGCCGACGGCCACGGAGACCAGCACGACCAGGCCGACGACCGCACTGCCGACGCTCTCCTTGGCGAGCATCAGACGCACGTCGCCGGTGACCGAGCTCAGCAGCAGCCCCACGGCGTTCACGACGAGAATGAGTGCCGCCAGACCGTTGAGACGGCGGTCCCTGACGAGACCCCACACGGTCCGCGCGGCCGGCAGCGCGCTGCTCCAGGCCAGGGCGGCCAGGGTGCTCATCCCGAAGCCGTCGCTGAGCACGTAGTACGCGACCATCGGAATGACCGCGTCCACCACCAGCGGCGCCAGACTCTCCGTCAGCGCCCGGCGCCGCGTGACGCCGGCACCGGAACCGGCGCCGGGCGCCGCGGGGGCCGTGGTGGGGGGAGCCTCGGTGGCTGTGGCGGTCTGCATGCTCGGTCCTCCGTCATCGCTGCCTGCCCGGGCGCCGTACCCGGACCCCTACAGACTCGCCCGGCACCCCCACGGCGCGGCAGTACGAACCGTCAGCAGCTCGGCATGACTTTTGTCAGGAAGCGGGACATGACCCCCGCCGGGCGCCCCCGCACACGAGAAGGCGCCCACCGACACATCGGTGGGCGCCCTCGGCGTGAGCCGGACAGAAGACCGGGATCAGGCCTTCTTCGTCTCCCAGAAGATGCGGTCGATCTCGGCGATGAGCTCCAGCGCCTTCTCGCCCGTCTTCGGGTCCGTCGACGCCTTCGCGGTGCTCAGGGCCTTGAGGGTGTCATTGACCAGCTGGTGCAGCTGGGGGTACTTCTCGAAGTGCGGAGGCTTGAAGTAGTCGCTCCACAGCACCGACACGTGGTGCTTGGCCAGCTCCGCGCGCTGCTCCTTGATGACAGTGGCGCGGGCGCGGAAGTGGGGGTCCTCGTTGGCCAGGTACTTCTCCTGGACGGCCTTGACCGACTCGGCTTCGATGCGGGCCTGGGCCGGGTCGTACACACCGCAGGGCAGGTCGCAGTGGGCGCTGACCTTCACCTTGGGGGCGAACAGGCGGGAAAGCATGAGCTGTCCTTCCTCGTGATCGTCTTCTCAGGTGCGAGATTACTCGGTGCGGGAAGGCTTTTCTCGAGTGCCCCGGGGGGCCCAGGGCAAAAGTCCAGTGTCAGTCTGGGACTGGTGGAGGAACGGACGCGGAGGTGCCGTGGTGCAGGAGCAAGTGGACGAACGCGGGCAAGAGGTGGACCGCGAGCGCCGCGGACTGCTGCGGATCGGGCTGGCCGAGGTCTACAACCCCTCGATGGTCCCGACGCTGAACCCCGGGGACCAGCTCGTCGTGCGCTACGGGGCGGTGGTGCGTCCGGGTGACGTGGTGGTCCTGCGGCACCCGTTCCGGCAGGACCTGCTGATCGTCAAGCGGGCGGTCGAGCGGCGCGACGGCGGCTGGTGGGTGACCGGGGACAACCCGCTCGTGGAGAACGACAGCCGGGAGTTCGGGACGGTGCCGGACGAGTTCGTGGTGGCCCGGGCCTGGGTGCGGCTGCGCCCGCCCCCGGGGGCGGGTCAGCGGTCGGCGGGGGCGCTGCTGTCGTGGGCGGCCTCGGCCGTACGGCCCGTACGGTCCGTACGGTCCGTCGCTTCCCCGGGGTCCCCCGGGCGCTCGCTCTCCAGGCGCTTGCGGGCGCGGTAGGCGGCCACGTTGGCGCGGGTGGCGCAGCGGTCGGAGCAGTAGCGCCGGGAGCGGTTGGTCGAGGTGTCCAGGTAGGCGTTGCGGCAGGGCGTGGCCTGACAGATGCCCAGCCGGTCGACGCCGTACTCGGTGAGGTGGACGGCCAGGCCCATGCTCGCGGTCGCGGTGAAGGTGGCTCCGGCGTTGGCGGCGTGGTCGGCGATGTGCATGTGCCACTTGGGGCGGCCGTCCTCGTCGCGGTACTCGTGCCCGGAGATCTGCGGGCTGACCGGGAACTCCATCAACAGCGCGTTGAGCAGGTCGACGGCCCGTACCTCGTCGCCCTCGGCCGCCGCCTCGAACACCGCGCGCAGCCGGCCCCGCGCCGACCTCAGCCGGGTCAGGTCGCCGTCGGTCAGCCGACGGGCCGACTGGGTCGCCGGCCCGAAGAGCTCGCGCGCCGCCTCCAGCGAGGTGAGCGTGTCGACGCCCCGGGCCGGCTGCTCGGTGTTGACCAGCCGCACGGCGAAGTCCGAGTAAGAGGCCAGTTCCACTGTCGGTCCTTATGCAGAGGGCTGCGGTCGCGGAGAGCGGTCGTCCGTGGCCGTTCCGTAATGCCCGTTTCTCCTTCGAGGGTATTACAAACCAGGGGCGGTCCGCGGCGGACGGGGTGCCGGCGGCCCCGGACGACGCGACAGCGCGGGGGTACGGCCCGTAAGGCCGTACCCCCGCGCTGTGGGTGTCCCGTGTACCGCCGGCGCCGGTCAGAGCACCTTCGACAGGAAGGACTTCGTCCGCTCGTGCTGGGGGTTGGTCAGCACCTCGCGCGGGTTGCCCGACTCGACGACGACGCCCTGGTCCATGAAGACCACCGAGTCGCCGACCTCGCGGGCGAAGCCCATCTCGTGGGTGACCACGATCATCGTCATGCCGTCCTCGGCGAGGCCGCGCATGACGTCCAGGACGTCGCCCACCAGCTCGGGGTCGAGCGCCGAGGTCGGCTCGTCGAAGAGCATCAGCTTCGGCTCCATCGCCAGCGCCCGCGCGATCGCCACCCGCTGCTGCTGGCCGCCGGAGAGCTGGGAGGGGTAGTTGCCGGCCTTGTCGGCGAGGCCGACGCGGTCGAGCAGCTTCAGGGCCCGCTCCCGGGCCACCGCCTTCGTCTCGCCCTTGACCTGGACCGGCGCCTCCATGACGTTGGCCAGCGCCGTCATGTGCGGGAAGAGGTTGAAGCGCTGGAACACCATGCCGATGTCCCGGCGGTTACGGGCCACCTCGCTGTCCTTGAGCTCGTACAGCTTGTTGCCCTGCTGGCGGTAGCCGACCAGCTGGCCGTCCACGTACAGCTTGCCCGCGTTGACCTTCTCCAGGTGGTTGATGCACCGCAGGAAGGTGGACTTGCCGGAACCGGAGGGGCCGATGAGGCAGAACACCTCGCGGGGGGCGACCTCGAGGTCGATGCCCTTGAGGACCTGGACCGCGCCGTAGGACTTGTGGACGCCCTCGGCCTTCACCATCGCGGTCATGCGCTGACACCTCCGGGGGAACGGTGGCTGAAGGTGGACAGGTTCTTCTTGACCTTCTGCCACGGGGTGAGCGGCAGGCTGCGCAGCGAGCCGCGCGCGTAGTGCCGCTCGAGGTAGAACTGGCCGACGCTGAAGACGCTGGTCAGGATCAGGTACCAGGTGGCAGCCAGGAAGAGCATCTCGACCGTGGCGCCCGTGGTCTGCCCGATGTCGGACGTCGAGCGCAGCAGCTCGAGGTACTGGGCCGCGCTCGCCGCCAGCGACGAGGTCTTGAGCATGTTGATGAACTCGTTGCCGGTCGGCGGCACGATCACGCGCATCGCCTGCGGCAGCACGATCCGGCGCAGCGTCTTGCTCTGGTTCATGCCCAGCGCGTGCGAGGCCTCGGTCTGGCCTTCGTCGACCGACTGGATGCCCGCGCGGACGATCTCCGACATATACGCGGCCTCGTTGAGCCCCAGGCCGAGCAGCGCGGCCATGAAGGGGGTCATGAAGTCGCTCATCTCGTCCCGGTAGATGGGGCCGAGATTGATGTACGGGAAGATCAGCGCGAGGTTGAACCACAGCAGCAGCTGGACGAAGACCGGGGTGCCCCGGAAGAACCAGATGTAGCCCCAGGCGACCGACGAGGTCACCGGGTTCTTCGACAGCCGCATCACCGCCAGCACGATGCCGAGCAGCAGGCCCAGCACCATGGCGAGGATCGAGATCAGGACCGTCTTGCCGAGGCCGGAGAGGACGGAGGAGTCGAAGAGGTAGTCCGGGATGGCGCTGTAGCGGACGTTCGCGGTGGCGAAGGCGTTCACCAGCAGGCCCAGCAGGGCCAGGACGAGGACGGCGGAGACCCACCGCCCGTAGTGCCTCACCGGGATCGCCTTGACCGCCTCGGGCGCGACGGCGGTCTTGACGGGGGCCGGATCGTCGGCCGGATCCGCCTTGGCGTCGGCCTTGGCATCGGCCTTCTCGGTGGAGACCTTCTTGGCGGGCTCGGCCTTGTCGGCGGGCTCGGCCTTCTTGGCGTCGGCCTTCTTGGTGTCCGCCTTCTCGGCGGGCTCCGGCTCGGCCTCGGCGTCGGGCTTGGCCTCGGCCTCAGGCTTCGCCTCCGGCTCGGCCTTCTTCGCAGCCTCGGACTCGGGCTCGGGCTCCGGCTCGGCGTCGGACTTGGGCTCGGGCTCGGAACCGGCCTTGTCGGCGGGCTCCGGCTCCGGCGTGGACGCCGCCTCGACCTCGGGCTCCGGGGTGGACTCGGGCTCCGGCTTGTCGGGCTTGTCGGGGGAAGCAGTCACGGATGATGCCTTTCAGCGTTGCCGTACGAGGGGGACAGGGAGGCAAGCGGGTCAGGAACCGCCGTTGATCTTGACTTCCTTGACGGCGCCGGCGTCGACGCCCCAGGTCTTGATGACCTTCTCGTACGCACCGTTCTTGATGATCGCTTCGAGGGCTTCCTTGAGCGCGTCCCTCAGCTGGGTGTTGTCCTTGGCGACGGCGATGCCGTACGGGGCGGCCTCCACCTGCTCGCCGACCGACTCGAAGTCGTTGCCGCCGCCGGAGGTCTTCACCGCGTAGGCCGCGACGGGGAAGTCGCTGGAGACGGCGTCGACGCCACCGGCCTTCAGGCGGGTCTGGGCCTCGAGGTCGGTGTCGAACGCCTCGATGCCGATCGAGTCCTTGTCGTCGCTCTCGCACTTCTCGGACTGCGACTTGCCCAGGTCGTGCGAGACCGTGCCCCGCTGTACGGCGATCTTCTTGCCGCAGAGGTCTTCCCAGCCCTTGATGTCCTTGGTGTCGCCCTTCTTGGTGTAGAGCGAGACACCGGCATTGAAGTAGTCGATGAAGTCGACGCCCTCGGCGACCTTCTTCTTCGTCTTGGGGTCGATGCCTTCCTGGCGGTCCTTGGTGTCGGTCATCGCGGACATGGCGATGTCGTACCGCTTGGAACGCAGGCCGGTGAGCAGGGCGTCGAAGGTGCCGTTCTGGAACTCGACCTTCACGCCGAGTTCCTTGCCCATGGCGGCGGCGATGTCGGGGTCGATGCCGACGACCTTGCCGTCCTTCTTGAATTCCACGGGCGGGTAGGCGATGTCGGAGCCCACCTTGAGGACGCCGGCGTCCTGGACCTTCTTCGGCAGCTTGCCGAACAGGGGGGCGTCGGAGCCCTTCGCGGTCGCGGCGCCATTGCCGGTGGTCGTCTTGTCACGCTGGTCGCCACAACCGGTCAGCAGCAGGGTGCCGGCGACCGCGATCGCGCCGGCCGCGGCCAAACGACTCCTGGCAGCGGTCGGGCGGGGGGTGGTGCTTGCGGTCATTGCTGGTTCCTCCTGCGGGTGAGGGGATATCCGACTGGTAACGCTGCAATCACGCAATACACGGCCGATGCCGCAGCACACTTCCTCGTGGGCCGCGACCTCGTGCGGTCTGCGCATCTTGCCATCCGGACTGCCCCATTCGGGGGGCCAGCCATGTCAAAATCGGATAACGGGTGATCGCCAAGCCGTACAGGACGGTTCATACCCTTTCGTCTTCTGTGTCTCCTCTGGGCGCCTTCTGATCGCGAGACCCATCTCACGTGGGCGCCGTCTCACTCCCTGGACACCCCGGCGTATCCGTCACCAGTTGACACGTTCCGGGTGGGATCGGGGGCGGGAGTCGTGCCGCACCGAGCCGGAACTCACTCGTCGGCCGTAGCGCTCTTCCGGTAGAAAGACCAGTTACACCCCTCACCCGGGGCTCAGGGCGCGTGTGTGCGGCGCGCCCGGTGTCCGTACTCCCCCCGCGGCGGCCCATCCGCCCTCCGGGGCGCGGGCACGGTGCCCGACGCGCTCCGCAATCCCAGGGGCGGCTACCCTCGACGGCAATCGACAAAGGGGTCAATGAAGTGGCAGCGGAGATCGTGAATCCTCGCAGCGACAATGGCGCGGACGACGGAGCTCACGGAGAGTTCTTCGATCCGGCCTTTGCGCTGCACCGTGGCGGAAAGATGGCGATCCGGGCGACCGTCCCGGTGCGGGACAGGGACGACCTGTCCCTCGCCTACACGCCGGGCGTCGCCAAGGTGTGCAGCGCCATCGCGGAACAGCCCGAGCTCGTCCACGACTACACCTGGAAGTCCCAGGTCGTCGCGGTCGTGACGGACGGCAGCGCCGTACTCGGCCTGGGGGACATCGGTCCCGAGGCGTCCTTGCCCGTGATGGAGGGCAAGGCGATCCTCTTCAAGCAGTTCGGCGGCGTGGACGCCGTGCCGATCGCGCTCGACTGCCGGGAGGTCGACGAGATCGTCGAGACCGTCGCCCGCCTGGCACCGTCCTTCGGCGGCATCAACCTGGAGGACATCTCCGCTCCCCGCTGCTTCGAGGTGGAGCGCAAGCTCCAGGAGCGCGTGGACATCCCCGTCTTCCACGACGACCAGCACGGCACCGCCGTCGTCACGCTCGCCGCGCTGCGCAACGCCGCGCGGCTGACCGACCGGGCGCTCGGCGACCTGCGCGCCGTGATCTCGGGTGCGGGCGCCGCCGGCGTCGCCATCGCCCGGATCCTGGTCGAGGCGGGCATCGGCGACGTGGCGGTCTGCGACCGCAAGGGCATCGTGTCGCGGGAGCGCGAGGACCTCACCGAGGTCAAGCGCGAGCTGGCGGGCTTCACCAACAAGGCCGGTCTGTCCGGCAGCCTGGAGGCGGCGCTGGACGGGGCGGACGTCTTCATCGGCGTCTCGGGCGGCACGGTGCCCGAGGCGGCGGTGGCGCGGATGGCGAAGAACGCGCTGATCTTCGCCATGGCCAACCCCACCCCGGAGATCCACCCGGACGTCGCCCACAAGTACGCGGCCGTCGTCGCCACCGGCCGCAGCGACTACCCGAACCAGATCAACAACGTGCTCGCCTTCCCCGGCATCTTCGCCGGCGCCCTGCAGGTGCGCGCCTCGCGCATCACGGAGGGCATGAAGCTCGCCGCCGCCGAGGCGCTGGCCGCGGTGGTGGCGGACGAGCTCAGCGCGGAGTGCGTGATCCCGTCCCCCTTCGACGAGCGGGTCGCCCCCGCCGTGACGGCGGCCGTGGCCGCCGCCGCACGCGCGGAGGGCGTCGCGCGGCGCTGACGCGCCGGACGCCGCGCGGGGCCGGACCGGCTACATACGGTCCGGCCCCGCGCCTTCGCGCGACGGGGAGTCGTCCGACCGGTGACGAGCCCAGGACGCGGCGCGTGTCACACCGGCATGAGGTTCCCTCGCCGTGCCCCCGGGGCTAGGTTTCGGTTCATGTTCGCCGCCTACGCCGCACGCATCGACCGTGACCAGCCGCTGAACGGACTCGAGTTGGGGGAGCGCCCCGAGCCCGAGGCACGGCCCGGCTGGACGACCGTCAACGTCAAGGCCGCCTCGCTCAACCACCACGACCTGTGGTCGCTGCGCGGCGTGGGCCTCGGCGAGGCGGCGCTGCCGATGATCCTCGGCTGCGACGCCGCCGGGACCGACGAGCACGGCAACGAGGTCGTCGTCCACTCCGTCATCGGCCAGACGGGCCACGGCGTGGGCCCCGACGAGCCCCGCTCCATCCTCACCGAGCGCTACCAGGGCACCTTCGCCGAGCGCGTCACCGTCCCCGCCTGGAACGTGCTGCCCAAGCCGAAGGAGCTCTCCTTCGAGGAGGCCGCCTGCCTGCCCACCGCCTGGCTGACCGCCTACCGCATGCTCTTCACCAACGCGAACGTACGTCCCGGCCAGAGCGTCCTGGTGCAGGGCGCCGGCGGCGGGGTGGCCACGGCCGCCATCGTCCTGGGTGCGGCGGCGGGCCTGCGGATCTTCGCGACCAGCCGTGACGAGGCCAAGCGCAAGCGCGCCGTCGAGCTGGGCGCGCAAGCCGCCTTCGAAGCCGGCGCCCGGCTGCCGCACCGCGTGGACGCCGTCATCGAGACCGTGGGCGCGGCCACCTGGTCGCACTCGGTGAAGTCCCTCAAGCCCGGCGGCACGCTCGTCATCTCCGGCGCGACCAGCGGCGACCGCCCGGCGGCCGCCGAGCTGACCCGCATCTTCTTCCTGGAGCTGAAGGTCGTCGGTTCGACGATGGGCAGCAAGGACGAGCTGGCGGACCTCCTCAGCCTCTGCGCGACCACGGGCGTACGCCCACTGATCGACTCCGTCCTGCCCCTCGACCGGGCCCGCGAAGGCTTCGAAAAGATGTCCAGCGGCGATCTGTTCGGCAAGGTGGTCCTGACGGTATGAACGACGGATGCCGAAGAGACGCTTGCGCACGGCGGCGTTCCTCGCCGTAACCGCTGTCCTGGCACTTCTCGCCCCCACGGCCGAGGCCCGTACGGACCCCGGCATACCCCGCCTGACCGACGGGACCGGCCGCGTCCTGACCCTGCGCGGCTGGAACCTCGCGGACAAGGAGAACCGGGGCGAGCACGCCCTGGAGGACATCACCGAACGCTCCCTGCGCGACCTCGCCGCGCACGGCTTCAACTTCGCCCGCCTGGCGGTCTTCTGGGACGACCTGGAGCCGGAGCGCGGCCGCTACAGCGAGCGCTACCTACGCAAGATCGAACGGGTCCTCGACTGGGCCCACCGCTACCGGATCCGGGTCGTCATCGACGCCCACCAGGACGTCTACGGCCCCGCGTTCGGCACCCACCGGGGCATCCCGGCCTGGGCCACGCGCACCGACGGACTGCCCTACAACCCGCATCCGGACGACTGGTTCGCCGAGTACTTCGAGCCCGCCGTGCAGGCCGCCTTCGAGCACCTCTACGAGGACGAGGACCTGCGCCGCGCGCAGACCCGCATGTGGCAGGTCCTGGCCGGGCGCCTCGCGCATCACCCGGCCGTGTTCGGCTACGACCTGATCAACGAGCCGATGGGCCGGATGCGGCCGGGCGAGGACATGTTCCAGGCCGCACGCCGCATCGAGGCAACACAGATCACCCCGATGTACAACCGCGTCGCGGACGCGATCCGCGCCGTCGACCGGCGCCACTGGCTCTTCATCGAACCCACCCCGGCCGCCGGCGAGGGCAAACGCACGGGCCTGGGCCGCGTGGACGACCCCAAGGTCGTCTACGCGCCGCACTTCTACAACGCCGCGATGGAGGCGGGCCGGGACTACGACCCCGCCTCCGGCTGGCTGGAGCGCTACGAGGCCGAGATCGTCCACTATCCCCGCGAACAGCGGGTGCCGGTCGTGGTCGGCGAATGGGGCCCGCGCGACAGCTCGCTGCCCAACATGGGCCGCTTCTACGAGGAGGCCATCGCCTCCATCGGCCGGTACGCCTCCGGCTGGGCGGGCTGGGCCTGGTGCTACGGCGGCGGCTACTGCGCGCTGGAGCGGGACGGCACGCGCTTCCAGCCGAACAAGGAGCGCACGGTGCGGCCGTATGCGGCGGCTGTGGCGGGGGTGGTGCGGTCGGAGTCGTACGAGGAGGGGCGGTACCGGGTGTCGTACGTGGCGGGTTCCCGGGGGGTGACGGAGGTGTGGGTGCCGGCCTTGCCGGGGGGCTGGCGGGTGTCGGTGACTGGGCCTGCGTGGGCCGATGTGCCGGCTGTGCCGCCGGGGCGGGGTGGCACGGTGACGGTACGGGCGCTGCCCTTTGGTGGGACGGTCACCGTGACGGTGACGTCACCGTAGAAACCGGGGGGCGGTGCGGGTCCGTCGTTCCGTTGTGCCCACCCGTTCCGCCCTGCGGAACGATTGCCCACAACGGGGGGCTAGCGGAGGATTGTTGTTACTTGGGCTGCCGTCTTCTTCAAGTGGGTGCGGATTTCTTCCAGTTGAACTTCCGTCACTCCGTAGTCCCGAGCCGTGTCGCGGATCTCGTCGCGGAAGCGGTCCAGGAGGCGGTCGAGTTCGCGGGACGGTTCCTTCGAGGGGGACTGGCCGGCCAGGGCGCCCAGTTCCTTCGCCAGGGCGTTGACGCCCTCCACGATGCCCGACGGCCAGTCCTTGACCTGCTCCCGCACGCGCTCCTGGATGCGCAGCACCTCTTCCCGCGCGTGCTCCTGGGCCTGCCGCGCCTCCTGCCGGGCGCGGCGGCTCTCCTCCTTCGCCCGGCGGGCCTGCTCCTTCCACTCCTCCCTGGCCCGCCGCAGCTCCTCCTTCGCCCCGGCGAAATCACCCGTGCGCGCCTGCCGCGCGGCCTCCCGCATCTCGCGGCGCAAGTCGCCGGCCGCCCCCCGCACGTCCTCGCGGATGTCCGCGGCGAGGGCGGCGACGGACTCGCGGATCTCCAGCTCCAGCTCGGCCAGCTCCCCCTGCCGGTCGGCGAGTTCGGCGCGCCCGGCGTCGGTGATGGAGTACACCTTGCGGCCGCCCTCGGTGGCGTGCGTGACCAGGCCCTCGGCCTCCAGCTTGGCCAGCCGGGGGTAGACGGTGCCGGCGGAGGGCGCGTACAGCCCCTGGAAGCGCTCCTCCAGCAGGCGGATGACCTCGTAGCCGTGGCGCGGGGCCTCGGCGAGCAGCTTGAGGAGGTACAGGCGCAGTCGGCCGTGGGCGAAGACGGGGGGCATCAGAGGACCTTTCCCTGGGCGGGGGCGTCGGCGGGCTCGCCCTGCGACGGCGGCCGCCGCAGCAGGGCGACGGCACCGGAGACGGTGGTGACCTTCAGCCGCCCGCGGCCCGCGCCCAGCGTGCCCGTGATGCGCTTGGCGCCCCACTGCCCGCTGATCCGCAGGTCGTCGAAGGCGCAGGAAACCCGGCCGCTGGTGGTGTTGGCGTCCACCTCGGCGCCGACCTCGGCGTCGGCGGGGTGCGGCAGCCGGACGGCCACCTCGCCGGAGACGCTGGTGAGGCTGAGGGAGGGGTGCGTGACGGTGCCCGAGACGTCGACGAGCATGTCGCCGCTGACGGACTCCGCCCGGACGCTGCCGCCGGCGCTCTCCAGGAGCGTGAGGTCGCCGGAGACGGAGTTGAAGCGCAGGTCCCCGCCGAGGGACTGGGCCTCCAGATCCCCGGTGACGGTCTCCGCCCTGACCGCGCCGCTCACGCCGACGAGCGTGGTGTCGCCGCAGACGCCGCGCACGTCCGTGGCGCCGGAGATGCCGGAGACGACGGCGGCTGCGCCGATGACGCCGACTTCCACGCGCGTGGCCGTCGGGACGGTCAGCGTCACGGTGACGCTGCGCTTCCACGCCGTGGGGTCGAGCCAGGTGAGGAAGTTCTTCCAGGGCAGGTCCCGGTAGGCGACGGTGAGGGTGCCGCCGTCGAGGGTGACGTCGAGCGGCGGCCCCTCGATGTCGGACAGCTCGAGCCGCGCGGGGCCGCTGTCGGTGCCGACGACGTTGACGGTGCCGCCCGCGACGCGCACCTTCAGCGCCGTGACCGGCTCCTCGAAGGTGAGCTTGTGCGGATCGGCGATCGACCACTCGGACTGGCCCGGCATGTGCGGCCCTCCTTCGGGAAGCAGGCCCCGACGCAACATATCGCGTCTTGGAATAGACACGATATATCGCGGTCGGGTGAAGTCAAGGGCTGTCGGCGTGGCTTAGCGTTGACACATGTCCGCTACTGATCACAGCCGGGCGGCGGGGGTACTGCTGCTCTGCCGGGCCGAGCCCGACCGTGTCCGTCCATCCGCGCAGCTCCTGCGCGAGCCGCTGCTCCTCGCCCCGGCGGGCGAGGAGTGGAGCGTGCTGGTGCCGGGGGAGGAGTCCTGGCAGGACGAGGACACGAACCTCGCCGCGATCACCGCCGAGTGGGCGCACGCCCTGACGGTCGCCGAGACCTGGCCGGCCGTCGGACTGTGGTGGGACGAGGAGGGCGCGGGCTTCGTGGTCGCCTCGGGCTTCCGCCGCACGGTCGGCTACACCTGGCTCGCGGACGGTTCCCCGCTGGGGGAGGAGAGCGCGCTGACGGCCCTGCGGGCCCGGCTCGGGCTCGACCCGGTGCTGGACGCGGCGGCGTTCGACCGGCTGACCCACCCGGACTCCGACGCGGACGCCCCGGCCCGGGTGCTCGGCCTCGTCGCCGTACTGGCCCGTGCGGGCCTGCACCTGCCGACGGGCCTCACCCCGGGCTCGTCCGCGCGGGACCTGCGACGGGCGGCGGGGGCGGCCCCGCACGCGGAGCCGGTGGAGTGGCCCGGGTGGCGCGAGGCGGTACGGACCGGCCTCGACGCCTCGGAACAGGGCCGGCTGGGGGAGTGGATACGCGGCCCGAAGGCCCGCGCCCTGGGCGCCGCGGAGCTCGCGACGGGCCTGTCGCTGCTGGTCTTCGCCCGGCGCGGGCACGGGTCCCGGCGCGGCTGGACGGTGGCGGGAGCGGTCCTCGTGGCGGACGGCGCCCTGACGATCGCCTACGACGCCTGGCGCGCCCGGGGCGGCCCGGGCCGCTAGGGTCCGGGCCCCTGCCGGGCCTGCGGGGCGGCTACTCGTCGTCCTCGTCGTCGAGCCGCGCCAGCCACGTCGCGAGGCGCTCGACCGGGACCTCGAAGTCGGGGTTGAGGTCGACGAACGTGCGCAGGTGTTCGGCCACCCAGCCGAGGGTGACCTCCTCCTCGCCCCGCCGGTTCTCCAGCTCCTCGATGCCGCGGTCGGTGAAGTACAACGTGTTCTCCGTCGGTGATGGTCAGGGGTGGGCGGACGGTCCCGCCCAGGATAGGCGGCGTACGCCCGGCTGCCTTGGCCAGGACCTCTCGCGCCGGTGCGATCAGAGGACTAGCCTGCTGCATCATCTGCGTAACGGGGGTGGCGGGTGGCTGACGGGATCACGCAGGTCCGGCTCGACGACGGCACGGTCGTCTGGGCGCGGGTCACGGAGGCGCAGGAGCTGCGGGGCGGGACGTCGGGGGGCGCATACGAGGACTCGAGCCCGTCCGGCGCGGCCCGGCGCGTGGCCGATATGGCGGGCGGGCTCGCCGATGTCGCCCGCGGCGTCGTGGGATCGCTGCGCATGGGGCTCGCCGCGGCCCGGCCGCACGAGGTCACCGTGGAGTTCGGCATCGAGCTGGCCGCCTGGGCCGGACACGTCATCAGCCTCATCGCCGACGGCGACGGCAAGGCGTCGATCAAGGTGACGCTCACCTGGACCGAACGCGGCGACGAACGCGGAAGCGGGAGCGGGGGCGGCGACGGGCGCGGGGACGGGGGCGGCGCTTCTTGAGCGCCCTGGACGGAACCGTGCGCCGTGCGGTCGTACGCATCTCCGCACCCGGCGGCGGGTATGACCGCTCCGGCGCCCGGTTCTGGGGCAGTGGCTTCTTCATCGCCCCCGGATGGGTCCTGACCTGCGCCCACGTCGTGGGGAACGGAGGTGGTGACGTGCTGCGCGGAGCGACGGCCGTCGACATCACCGACGCGCGGGAGCGCACGAGCGAGGGCCGGGTGGCGCTCGCCGTGCCGTTCCCGGCCGACCCCGACCTCCCGCCCCGGCCCTGGGGCCTGCCGGACCTGGCGCTGGTGGAGGTGGCGGGGGCCGACGACGCCGAGTGCCTGTGGCTCAGCGACCGTTCGGCGATCGTGCCCGCCCCCATCAGCCTGCACGGCTGGTCGCAGGACACCGGCGAGCTCGCCCTGCGCTTCGGCCTCGGCACCGCCAACGGCGGCGACGGCAGGGACGGCGCCGCGATGCTGCTGCGCGGCGAGATCCCGGTGGAGGGCTGCTCGGGCGGGCCCGTCGTGGACACCGGACGGGGCGCCGTCATCGGCGTCAGCAAGGGCCGCGGCAAGGACACCGCGGGCCTGGCCGTACCGATCACCGCGCTGCGCCGCATCGCCAACGAGCGCCCCGGCCGCGACCGGCTGCACGCGGTCATCCGCGCCCACGACCGCCACCACCTGCGCCGCTACCGCACCGTCGGCACCGGCGGCAGCTGGACGGGCCTGCAACAGGCGCTGCGCCCGGCACCGGCGGACGGCTTCACGCCCGTCCTGCGCACCCATCTCTTCGCCCGGCTGGCGGAGTTGACCCCGCCCGAGACGCCCGGCGAGGTGATGCTGCTGGTCGAGGCGGCCAAGCGGCGGGTGATCCAGGACCCGTACCAGCCGGGCGTCGAGCACGACCCGCGCACCTGGCGCGAGGGCGTGGGCCTGCTGTACGACCTGCGCGACGGCGGCGACCGGGCGGGGCGGGCCAAGGAGACGGGGCCGGACCGGGACCTGGAGCTGGAGGCCGTGCTGCTCTACGCGGCACGGGTCGCGGCGGCCGTGAGCCGGCTCGGCGAGGGCCGCGACCTGGCGCCGCTGCGCGAGCTCGGCAGCTGGCTCGTGGGACAGGCCGAACCGCTGCCCGACGTCATACGCGAGGACATCCACCAGATCCTGCACGGCGGCGCGGACGACACGCGGGCGGCGGGGCCGCGCGGGAGCGCCCCGCCGGGCACCGTCGAGCTGCGCAAGCCCGAGCGCCGGGACCTGGCGCCCGGCGCGGCCGCCGCGGCCGAGACCCGGGCCCGCGCGGACGTGCTGGTCGAGATCGACCAGCGGCTCTACGGCGACCGTTACCCCTGGCGCGTGAAGCTGCTGCTGGAGGACGGCGTCGTCACCCCGCTGCGCGCCGACGAGGACGGCGTGCCCCGGGCGCGGCTGCGCGAGACCCTGCGCGAGCCGATCGCCGAGGCGCTGCTCCAGGGCGACGTGGGCGAATACCTGGCCGCCGTGCACGTGATGCTGCCGCGCGAGCTGTTCGACGAGCCGCTGGACGGCTGGCAGTTGTCGCCGCCCGGCGCCGCCGCCGAGGGCTTCGACCCGCACACGATGCCGCTGGGGCAGCGCCGCGTGGTGGTCGTACGGGACCGCCGGCGCCGTGACCGCCCGGCGATCCCGGAGTGGCGCCGCCGCTGGAGCGGTACGAACCGGGGTCCGCTGACCGCCGTACCGCTGCGGCGCGAGGCACCGGTGAAGGGGCACGACGGGGCGGGCCGCGAGAGCGGGCACGCGGCGTACGGGCGGCTGTCCGACGCCCCCGATACGGCCGTGCCGGTGTACTGCGGCGAGGTGGCCGCGGGCGCCGGTGCCCTGGCCATGGACGCGGCGCTCGCCGCCGGGCACGCCGTCGTGATCTGGCGCAGTTGCGCCACGGGCCATGCGGATTGCGCCGAATTCCATCGGGAAGTTTCCCGACTTGTGTGCGAGGCCAGGACCGCAGAGGGACTTCACCGGCGCATACGCAACCTCCGTATCCGCTGTGCCGACCCCGACGCCCCCGACCCCGAGGCGCTGTGGGCGCGCTCGATTGCCCTGCTCTTCGACTCACCGGCCCATCCGCCGCTGCCCGACGCGCCGTTGTACGCCCCCGGAGCCCGCCCCGACGGCCCGCCATGACGGCCCGCCCGACGCGGACGAGGGCAGTGCGGCAGGGGTCGGCAGGCCACCGGCTGGGCCGGTACCTTCGACCGGGGACCCGCAGCGGGGGGCGGGGGCCGCGGTCGAAGGTACAGCACCGGCACGGCAGGCCCAGGGGCATCACCAGCTACAAGGAGCCCAGTGTGAACGATTGGCGCATCTATCGGGGAGCCGGCCTGCCGCACGACGGAGTACGCCGGCTGCCGCCGCCCCCGCCCTGGCGGGACTTCGCCTCCTCGGGCCCCGACGCCGGGGCGGGCACCGACCCCAGCGCCGCGCGCAGGCTCGGAGTGCTGCGCCGCCTGGTGGAGAACCACCATCCCCGCCCCGAGGAGGTGGAGGCGGTCAACGCCGCCCTCTACCTGCGCCGCCCCCTCCTGGTCACCGGAAACCCCGGAACCGGCAAGTCCACTCTGGCCCACGCCGTCGCCTACGAGCTGGGGCTGGGCCGGGTGCTGCGCTGGCCCATCGTCAGCCGCTCCACCCTCCACGACGGGCTCTACCACTACGACGCCATCGCCCGCCTCCAGGACGTCCAGCTCGAACGGGCGGGCGGCACCGCCGGACAGCGCCGCTCGATCGGCTCCTACGTACGGCTCGGCCCGCTCGGCACGGCCCTGCTGCCCGCCGCGCAGCCCCGGGTCCTGCTGGTCGACGAGCTGGACAAGGGCGACCTCGATCTGCCCAACGACCTCCTCAACGTCCTGGAGGAAGGGGAGTTCCGCCTCCCCGAGCTCGAGCGGATCGCCGACCTCGAACCGGAGGTCGACGTGCTCACCGACGACGGCGAGCGGGCCGCGATCCACGGCGGCCGGGTGCGCTGCACCACCTTCCCGCTGATCGTGCTCACCTCCAACGGCGAGCGCGACTTCCCCGCCGCCCTGCTGCGCCGCTGCATCCAGCTCGACCTCGAACCGCCCGGCGAGGAGCAGCTGACGGCCATGGTCAGAGCCCACCTCGGGGACGACGCGGTGACCGACGGGGACGCGCTCATCCAACGGTTCCTCGACCGGGAACCCGGCGAGGTGATCGCCGCGGACCAGTTGCTCAACGCCCTCTTCCTCACCCAGCACGCGCCCCGCACCGAGCGCGTCACACGCGACCGGCTCGCGGACATGCTCATGCAACCCCTGGACCGTCCGAGGTGATGAGAGATGACGGCGCCCCCGGACCAGCGGCTGGGACGACTGGTCGCCCGGCTGCGGGCCGCCGACTGGGAGGTGTCGGCCGAAGAACTGGCCGACGCCCTCTGGCTGGCGCAGTGGGTCGGCCCCGGCACGGCGGCGGATCCGCCCCGGGCCCAGGACACCGCCGCCGGTGAGAGCCCCGGGCCCGCCGACCGCACCACCGACCGCACCGGCCCCGCGTCCCCCGGGCCCCGCGAGCGGCCCGGCCGGCCCCCCGCGGCCGACGCCCGGCGCCAGGAGGCGGGCGGCGAGCCCACGGCGGTGCGGCGCGCGGAGCGCTCGGCACCGGTGTCCGTGTACGTTCCGCGCGGCGGACCCGCCGCGCCCGTGGACGCCTTCCCGATACGCGTCCCCATGGCCTCGTCCCTGCCCGGCCTGCTCGGCCTCCAGCGCGCCCTGCGCCCCCTGCGCGGCTACCGCTCGCCCGCCGCGCCCACCCCGGGCCCCCTCGACGAGGACGCCACCGCCGACTCCGCCGCCCGCACCGGCATCCTCGCCCCCGTTCACCGCCCGGACACCCGGCGGGCGGTCTCCATGCAGCTGCTGATGGACACGGCCCCCTCCATGGCCGTCTGGGAGCGCATGCTGGAGGAACTCCGCCAGACCTGTGCCCAGCTGGGCGTCTTCCGCGACGTCCAGGTGCGCTACCTGCACCGGGGCGACGACGGCACGCCACTGGTCGGCACCACCGCCTCGCCCGGCGCCCCCGGAGAGGCCCGCCACCTGCGGCCGCGCCCCGCCGACCAGTTCCGCGACCCCACCGGGCGCCGCCTCACCCTGGTGATCAGCGACTGCGTGGGCGCCCTCTGGCAGGAAGGCCGGGCCCAACGCCTCCTCCACCACTGGGCGCTGACCTCACCCCTGGCGGTCGTCCAGCCCCTGCCGCCGCGCCTGTGGCCGCGCACCGCCCTGCCCGCCGACGCCGGGTGGCTCACCCGCGACGCCGCCACCGGCGGCCGGCTGCGCTTCGACCCCGAGGGCTACGGACCACCGCCCGGCCCCGGCGCCCTGCCCGTACCCGTCCTGCTGCCCACCCGCGACGCGCTGGGCACCTGGGCCCGGCTGCTGTCCGGGCCCGGCCGCACCGGCGTGCACGGCGCCGCCGGATGGCTGCTGCCCCGGCACCCCGCCCGTGCCGTGCCCGCGCCCGGCGAACGCGCCGCGCGCGGCGCCGACGACCTCCTCAGGTCCTTCCGCGCGGCCGCCTCGCCGGGCGCGCTGCGCCTCGCCGTGCACCTGGCGGCCGTACCCCTGACCCTGCCGGTCATGCAGGTCGTCCAGCGGGCGATGCTGCCCGACACCGGGCCCATGGAACTGGCCGAGGTGCTGCTGAGCGGACTGCTGTGGCGGCTGCCCGGCACGGGCCCCGACCCCGGGGCCGGACAGGGGTACGAATTCGCCGACGGGGTACGGGAGATGCTGCTGCAGTCGCTCGACCAGAGCGCCGCCGCCCTCGTGCTCAAGCACTGCTCCGACTACGTCGAACGCCACTTCGGCAAGAGCGCCCGCAACTTCTCCGCCCTCGCCGCCGCCCAGCTCTCCGGCCGCCCCCCGCGGGACGCCGGCGCCGGGCCCGCCGCCCCCGAGCCGGCCGCGGACGTCCGTACAGAGCTCGCCGCACCGGCCGAGCCGGAGCTGTTCGCCGAGGTGCCCGCCCGCGTGGTCCGCTGGTACCAGCCCGTACCCGTCGAGAGCGGCCCCGTGGGCGAGGCGGAGCGGCTGCTGCGCCTGTGGCACGTCCAGGCCGACCCCACCCTGCTCCACGAGGCCCGCGCCCACGCCGCCCCGGCCGCCGCCGCCTTGCCGGAGGCGGGCGGGGCCGCCGAGGGCATACGGGCCCGCCTCGTCCTCGGCGAAGTACTGCGCGCCCTGGCCGGCACCGAGTCCGTACGCCACGACCCCGCCCAGCGGCACGCGATCCTGACGGAGGCAGTCGCCCTGCTCACCGAGGCCCACGACCACACCGAGCCCGGCACCGGCCGGCACACCGCGGCCGCCCTGGAACTGGCGGCCGCCCACCACGACCGCTGGCGCGCCGACGGCGACCGCGAACACCTGCTCGCCGCCGAACGGACCCTGCGCGCCCTACCTCCCGGCACCCCGGCGCGCCACCTGCGCCTGGGCCGGGTGCTGCTCGCGCTGGCCCGCTCCGGCCCCGACCCCGTGCCCCCGGCCACCGAGGCCGCCGCCGAACTGCGCGTCGCCTGCGAGCTGCTGGAGTCCGCCGAGGCACCGGACATCCAGCGCTGCGCCGCCCTCCTCGACCTCGCCCGGGCGCTGCGGCACTCCGGCGCGCCCGCCGCCGAGGCCCTCACCGCCCTGGCCCGCGCCCGGGAGACGGCCGCCGACGACGTCCAGGAGCTGTACTGCCGCATCGAACAGGCCCGCGCCCACGCGGCGGCCGGAAGCCGGCCGGAGGCCGACGACGCCTACACCGCGGCGGTCTCCCTCGCCGGCCGCGACAGCGTCCGGCGGGGCGAACTGCTCCTGGAGTGGGGCGAGTCGCTGCTGAGCCGCGCCCAGGAGGACGACGGACCACCGGACCCCGGCGGCCTCGCCCCCGACCCGGTCGCCCGCGCCGAGGCGGTGCTGCGCGAGGCGTTCGCGGTGAGCCCCGGCAGGTCGCCGCTGCGGCCGCGGACCCAGCTCCTGCTCGGCCGCGCCCTGGTCCTGCGGTTCGCACGGCACGGGTTCCCGCCCGACCTCTACGAAAGCTGTCACCTGCTGGAACAGGCGGCCCGCCGCGCCGAGGACGGCGCCGTGCGCGCCGAGGCGTGGCTGGAGCTGGGCATCGCCCGGCTGGCGCTGCGCGAGCGCCAGGGCACCGTACCCCTGGCCGACGCCGCCGCGGCCTTCGACGCGGCGGCCAAGGAAGCCGCCCGCCTGCCCACGCCCGACGGCCCGGGCTCGGTCACCGCGGCCCGCGCCCTGCACCGCTACGCCGACGCCCTGGAGCGCATGGGCCTGCGCCGGACCGCGCTGGCCGCCTACCGCGACGCCCAGCGCCACTGGCGCGACCTGACGGCCCGGCTGGCCCCCGTGCCGTGGGCGGAGGTAGCGGCGACCCGGGAGAGCGTGGCACGCCTCACCGACACCTGACCCGGATGTCCGGTCCCGATCCGAACGTGTTTCCGCCCTACGGGCCTTGGGAAGAACCGTGCAGCCGCGGGGGCCGCTCCCGGCGGATGGCGGCAGGGAGGAGCGAGAGGTGCCTGAGCACAAGTACGCCGCTACGGCCCAACGGAACGGCTGCACGGAGGTGCCGTCCCTGCCCGACCTCACGGGCGTGGGCCTACGGGCCCTGCGCACGGACAGAACCCCCGACCTGTCGGCCGCGGTGGAGCGCGCCCTGTCGTTCCCGGCCGAATTCGGCGAGACCTGGTACTCCGACAGCACCGAAGCCGGCCTGTGGCGCGCCACAACGGAAGCGACCGACCGGCCGGCCCCCGGCCCGGGAAGGCCCCCGCGCCGCCGCGCCGCACCACCGCCGCCGCGCGGCGGGGCGGATGCCGGGCTGTGACGGGCGGCGAGGGAAGCGGCCAAGCCGCCTGGGGCGCGGCGGGCGATGCCCGGAACGGGGAAGAGCCCGCGCCGCCGGGGCGCGCCGCCGTCCCGCCGCAGGGCGGATGCCCGCCCGTGACGGGCGACGACGGAAACCGCCGAGCGTCCCCGGGCGCTCCGGCCGGGGCCCGGGGCGACGGAGCGTCCGTACCGCCGGAGGGCACAGCGGTGCCGCCGCGGGGCCCGCGTGCCGCCGCTCTCGCGCTGCTGGCCCGGACGCGGTCCGCGTCCGGGGATCTCGGGCTGCTTCTCGACGGGGCCCACAGCCGGCGGCTGGTGCTGCTCAAGTCCCTGCTGACGCGGCTCGAACGGCGCCCCGGCGCCGTGCCGGGCCCCGTCCTCGAACGCTTCGAGGCGCACTGGCGGCTGCTGGAGCGCGCCGAGGCCCGTTATCCGCGCGCGGTGCGCGACACGCTCGGCTACCCCTCGGTGGGCACCTGGCTGACCCGTACGCTGACCGCCCCCGACGGGGACGTTCTCGCCGACTGCCTCGAGCACTTCGGCTCCGTCGCCGCGGCCGCCGCCCTGCGGGCGGGCGACCGCTTCACCCTGGAGCTGCCGGCCCCCGGCGGCCGCCTCGCCCTGCCGGGCACCGGGCTCCTGGAGGCCGGCGCCCCCACCGTGCGGCTGACCTGCCACGGCCGTACCGCCCACCTGACGCCCGGGGGCCGGCGCGGCGGGCCCGTGCTGCTGCGGCTCCCGGGCCGGACCGCCGGTACGGGCGCGGGCTGGCGGGGCCTCGCGCGGCTGCCCGGCAGCGGCGCGTTCCTCGACGACCTCGACCCCTACCGGGCCCCGGCCGAAGGCGTCGGCAGCGCCGCCCTGCTCGCCGCCGGCCCGGACCGGACCGCCGGCGAGCCCTGGGTCCGGCGCTGGAGAGCGGCGCTCGCCCTGCTGCGGGCCGTCGACCGGGCCCGGGCCGCGGAGGTCACGGCGCTGCTGCGCTGTGTGGTGCCGCTCGCCCGCCCGGCCTCCCACGGGCGCGGCGGCCCGAAGGTGAGCGCGACGTTCCGGGCGGCGCCCGGCGCCGTGTTCGCCACCCTCCCCGACTCCGCGGCCGACCTCGCCGAGGTCCTCGTCCACGAGACGCAGCACAGCAAACTGTCCGTCCTCCACGACCTCCTGCCGCTGCACGAGGCCGGCCCGCGCGAGGTCTACCGCGTGGCGTGGCGCGCCGACCCGCGCCCCTTCGCCGGCGTCCTCCAGGGCACGTACGCGCACTTGGCCCTGGCCGACTTCTGGACCCGCGCGGCGCTCCGCCACCCCCTCGCGCCCGGCGCCCCGCGTGGCGCGCACGCGCGCCGCGATTCCTACCTCCGGCAGGTCGCGGAAGCCCTCCCCATCCTGCTTGAATCGGCTGAACTGACAGAGGCCGGGCGGCAGTTCGCGACCGGCATGGACCGGCACCTCGCGGCCCTCGCGCGGGCGGCCGGCAAGCGCGCCACAGCTTTTGGCGCTATGTCACCATTTGGTGACGTACGGTAATCTTGCGTCCGTGTCGGCTCCGGGCCGGCACAGTGCGAAGGAACAAGGGAGACGTGCGGATGGCCACGCAGCGGCAAGCGGCCGGCACCGGCGCGCAAGGGCGAGTCGGCGAGCACTTCGTCGTCGTCTTCGCCGGGTTCCACCGGCCCTGGGCCACCTGGATCGCCCACCGGCTGGAGAGCCACGGCCACCGCGTGACCCTCCACCGCTGGGACCCGCCCCGCGAAGTGCCCCTGGAGAGCGCCCTCGGCGACCTGCTGCTGGCCTCCGGCCGCATACTGCTGGTCCTCAGCGACTGGTTCTTCCAGCTCGGCCCCCGCCCCGAGGCCGAGTGGAACGAGGCGCTGCGCGGCGTGGTCCACGCCCACTCCGAGCGGTTCGCCGCCGTCAACCTCACCAACCGCGCGCTGCTGCCCGCCACGGCCGTCCTCGAGCCCGTCGACCTGTGGAGCGTGGGCGCCCAGGAGGCCGAGCGCCGCCTGCTGGGCCGGCTGGGCCTGCCGCCCGCCCCCGCCCGCCGCCCGCTGCCCGCCGGCCCCGGCTCCCGCTACCCCAACGACCCCCCGGCCGTATGGGGCGAGGTGCCCCGCCGCAACGTCCGCTTCACCGGCCGCGACGACCTCCTCAACCGGCTCCAGCAGCGGCTGATGGACGCCGACCAGGGCACAGCCGTCGTCACCCTCGTGGGCATGGCCGGCATCGGCAAGACCCAGATGGCCGCCGAATACGCCCACCGCTTCAGCTCCGACTACGACGTCGTGTGGTGGGTCAACTCCGACACCCGCGGCACCCTGCGCGAACGCCTGGGCGAACTCGCCCCCGAACTGGGCCTGGCCGCCGGCTCCGAACCCGGCGAGCGCATCCGGGCCGTCCAGGAGGCGCTGCGCCGCGGCGACCCGTACGGCCGCTGGCTGCTGATCTTCGACGGCTGGGACGACATCGACACCGCCGGGGAGCTGCTCCCCGAGGGCCCCGGCCACGTCCTGATCACCTCCCGCAACCGCAGCTGGAGCGAGAGCCGGACGAACCTGGTCGAGATCCCCGGGTTCGAACGCCACGAGTCCACCGGCTACCTCATGCGCCGCGCGCCCCGCATCACCGCCGCCCAGGCCGACGAGGTCGCCGCCGAGCTCGGCGACATCCCGCTCGCCCTCGTCCAGGCCGCCGCCTGGCTCGGCGAGTCGGACATGGACGTCCCCGACTACCTGCGCATGGTCCGCGACGGCGAGCTGTCCGAACTGGCCGACCAGGGCGGCTTCGACGGCGTACCGCGCTCCTCCCTCACCTCCTGGTCGATACTGATCAACCGGCTCCGGGACTCCCAGCCGCACGCGGTCGAGCTGCTCTCGCTGTGCGCCGCCTTCGCCCCCGGCCGCATCCCCATCGGTCTCGTCCGCCACCTGCGGCCCGCCGAGCTGCCCGAGTCCCTCGCCTGGCTCACCAGCGACCTCACCGGCTGGACCCGGGCCCTGGACACCCTCGTCAACTACTCCGTCCTCACCCGGGACACCCGCAGCGCCCTCGCCGGCGAGGAACCGGGCCCGGAGCAGGAGTCGGTGCACATGCACCGCATCGTCCACGACATCGTCGCCCGCCTCACCTCGCCCGAGGACCGCAGGCTGTACCGCAAGGTCGTGTGCCGCACCCTCGCCGCGGCCGACCCCGGCAACGCCCAGGACTCCCGGCTGTGGCCCCGCTACGCCGAGCTGCTGCCCCACCTCGAGCCCTCCGGCGCCCTGAGCAGCCGCAACGAACGCGTCCAGGAGACGGTGCTGAACCTGCTGCGCTACTGCTACCGCAGCGGCGAGTTCCGCACCGGCGTCGAGCTGGCCGAGCAGGTGCGCGAGCACTGGTCGGAGCTCTGCCCGCCGGAGCACCCGCGCATGATCGAGCTCAGCACCCAGCAGGGCAACATCCTGCGTGCCAACGGCGCCTTCCGCGCCGCCTACGAACTCGACCGCGAGATGCTGGACCGGCTGCGCGCCACCCCCGGCCACGACGGCGCCGGCCTGATGACCGCCACCAGCTGCCTCGCCGCCGACCAGCGCTACCTCGGCCAGTACACCGAGGCCCTCCAGACCCAGCGCGAGGTCCTGGAGACCGCCCTCGAACTCTTCGGCCCCGACGACTACCTGACCCTCCTCGCCCAGCACAACCTCGGCGCCGGTCTGCGGCTGCTCGGCCGCTACAGCGAGGCCTACGACATCGACCTGGAGACGCTGCGCAAACGCGAGTCCCTGCTGCGCGCCCGGCACGCCGCCACCCTGGTCTCCGGCATCGCCTGCGCCCGCGACCTGCGGCTGATGGGCCGCTACCGCGACGCCCTGGCCCGCCAGGAGCTCGGCATGCGCCTGCACATCCAGACGCTGGGCCCCCAGCATCCGCAGACCCTGCGCGCCCGGCACAACCTGGTGCTGTGCGAGCGCCGCGCCGGCTCCCCGCAGGACGTCGGCGGCGCCATGGCCAGCCTGCTCGAACAGACCGAGCAGGTGCACGGCCGCGGTCACTACGCCACCCTCGGCCTCCTCGTCGACTACGGCAACTACGCCCGCGAACACGGCGACCTCCAGCAGGCCAGGGACCTCAACGCCGAGGGCGAGCACGGCTTCCGCGAACTCCTCGGCCCCGCCCACCCCATCAGCACCGGCATGCTCTCCAACACCGGCCTCATCCTGCAGGCGGCCGGCGACCGCGCCGAGGCCCTGACCATGTTCGAATCCGCTCTCGCCGGCCTGACCGCCACCCTCGGCCCCGACCACCCCTGGGTCCTGGGCTGCGCCCTCAACACCGCCGGCGGCCGCAACTTCACCGGCCGCCTCGACAGCGCCCAGGAACTCAGCCGCAGCACCCTCCGCCGAGCCCGCCACTCCCTGGGCGCGGACCACCCCCTCACCCTCTCCTGCGAGGTCGCCCTGGCCATGGACCTCCGCGGCCTGCGCGAACACGAGGAGGCCGGCAAGGTCGAGGAGGACGCCCTCCAACGCCTGACCCGGACCCTGGGCGCCCAGCACCCGCACACGCTGTCGGCGCGGCAACGGGTCCGGCCCTACTGGGACTTCGAGCCGTATCTGGGGTGAGCGCGAACGGCACCGGGCCCCCACCGCCGAAGCGGTGGGGGCCCGGTGCCGTACTACCGGCCGGTCGACGGTCGACGACGTCAGGCGTCGAAGACCTCGGCGACCAGAGCCTGCTGCTCCGCCTGGTGGCGCTTGGCCGAGCCGACCGCCGGGGAGGAGGAGTGCGGCCGGGAGATCCGGCGCAGTCGCTCGCGGGCCGGAACGTCGGCGCCCACGGCCAGGTCCAGGTGGTCGATCAGGTTCAGCGCGATGAACGGCCACGCACCCTGGTTCGCCGGCTCCTCCTGCGCCCAGATGTACTTCTCGGCGTTCGGGAACTTGGCGATCTCGGCCTGGAGCTCCGCACCCGGCAGCGGGTAGAGGCGCTCGAGCCGGATGAGGGCGGTGTCGGTCACGCCGCGCTTCTCCCGCTCGGCGACCAGGTCGTAGTAGACCTTGCCCGCGCAGAAGACGACCTTGCGGACGGCGTTCGCGTCGACGTTCTCGTCGCCGATCACCGGGCGGAAGCCGCCGGTGGTGAACTCCTCCGCCTTCGACGCCGCGGCCTTCAGACGCAGCATCGACTTCGGGGTGAAGACGATGAGCGGCTTGTGGTGCGGGTTGTGGACCTGCCAGCGCAGGAGGTGGAAGTAGTTCGACGGCAGCGTCGGCATGGCGACCGTCATGTTGTTCTGCGCGCACAGCTGCAGGAAGCGCTCGACGCGGGCCGAGGAGTGGTCCGGGCCCTGGCCCTCGTAGCCGTGCGGCAGGAGCAGCGTGACGCCGGAGGTCTGGCCCCACTTCTGCTCGGAGGAGGAGATGAACTCGTCGACGATGCTCTGGGCACCGTTGACGAAGTCACCGAACTGCGCCTCCCACATCACCAGCGCGTCCGGGCGGGCCAGCGAGTAGCCGTACTCGAAGCCCATCGCCGCGTACTCGCTCAGCAGCGAGTCGTAGACGTTGTAGCGGGCCTGGTCCTCGGACAGGTACAGCAGCGGCGTGAAGTCCTCGCCGGTCTCCCGGTCGACGAGCACCGCGTGGCGCTGGCCGAAGGTGCCGCGGCGGGAGTCCTGGCCGGCGAGCCGGACCGGGGTGCCCTCCATCAGCAGGGAGCCGAAGGCGAGGGTCTCGCCCATGCCCCAGTCGATGGTGCCGTCCTCGACGCTGGAGGCGCGGCGCTGCAGCTGCGGCAGCAGACGCGGGTGCACGGTGACCGACTCGGGCAGGTTGACCTGCGACTCGGCGATCCGCTTGACGACCTCCTGGGAGATCGCGGTGTCCACGTGCACCGGGAACTCGGGCTGCGGGGCCGGGACCTCGGTGGGGGCCGGGGCCGTGTCGGCCTCCCGGACCTCCATGAAGACCTTCTCCAGCTGGCCCTGGTAGTCCTGCAGCGCCTGCTCGGCCTCTTCCAGCGTGATGTCGCCGCGACCGATGAGGGACTCGGTGTACAGCTTGCGCACCGAGCGCTTCTTGTCGATCAGGTCGTACATCAGCGGCTGGGTGAAGCCCGGGTTGTCGGACTCGTTGTGGCCGCGGCGGCGGTAGCAGATCAGGTCGATGACGACGTCCTTGTTGAACGCCTGGCGGAACTCGAAGGCCAGCCGCGCGACGCGGACCACGGCCTCCGGGTCGTCACCGTTCACATGGAAGATCGGCGCCTCGATCATCCGGGCGACGTCGGTGCAGTACATCGACGAGCGCGAGGACTCCGGCGGCGCGGTGAAGCCGACCTGGTTGTTGATGACGATGTGCACGGTGCCGCCGGTGCGGTAGCCACGCAGCTGCGACATGTTCAGGGTCTCGGCCACGACGCCCTGGCCCGCGAAGGCCGCGTCGCCGTGCAGCTGGATCGGCAGGACGGTGAAGTCCGTGCCGGCCTTGCCGATGATGTCCTGCTTGGCGCGGGCGATGCCCTCGACGACCGGGTCGACCGTCTCCAGGTGGGAGGGGTTGGCGGCCAGCGAGACGTTGATCTGCTCGCCGTCCAGGCCGGTGAAGACGCCCTCGGCACCCAGGTGGTACTTCACGTCGCCGGAGCCGTGCATCGACTTCGGGTCGAGGTTGCCCTCGAACTCGCGGAAGATCTGCGCGTAGGACTTGCCGACGATGTTGGCGAGGACGTTGAGGCGGCCGCGGTGGGCCATGCCGATGACGGCCTCGTCCAGGCGGGCCTCGGCGGCCGCGTCCAGCACGGCGTCCAGCAGCGGGATGACGGACTCGCCGCCCTCCAGCGAGAAGCGCTTCTGGCCGACGTACTTCGTCTGCAGGAACGTCTCGAACGCCTCGGCCGCGTTCAGCCGGCGCAGGATGCGCAGCTGCTCCTCGCGCTCGGGCTTGGAGTGCCCGCGCTCGACGCGGTCCTGGATCCACTTGCGCTGCTTGGGGTCCTGGATGTGCATGAACTCGATGCCGGTGGTGCGGCAGTACGAGTCGCGCAGCACGCCCAGGATGTCGCGCAGCTTCATCATCGACTTGCCGGCGAAGCCGCCGACCGCGAACTCCCGCTCCAGGTCCCACAGGGTGAGGCCGTGCTCGGTGATGTCGAGGTCGGGGTGCTTGCGCTGGCGGTACTCCAGCGGGTCGGTGTCGGCCATGACGTGGCCGCGGACCCGGTAGGAGTGGATCAGCTCGAAGACGCGGGCGGCCTTGGTGACGTCGTCGTCGTGCGAGGCGTCGATGTCCTTGAGCCAGCGGATCGGCTCGTAGGGGATGCGCAGCGCTTCGAAGATCTCGTCGTAGAAGCCGTTCTCGCCCAGCAGCAGCTGGTGCATGATCCGCAGGAACTCGCCGGAGGCGGCGCCCTGGATCACCCGGTGGTCGTACGTCGAGGTCAGCGTCATGACCTTGGAGATGCCCAGCTTGTTCAGGGCGTCCTGCGAGGTGCCCTGGAACTCGGCCGGGTAGTCCATGGCGCCGACGCCGATGATCAGGCCCTGGCCGGGCATCAGGCGCGGCACGGAGTGCACGGTGCCGATGCCGCCGGGGTTGGTCAGCGACGCGGTGACCCCGGTGAAGTCGTCCATCGTCAGCTTGCCGACCCGGGCGCGGCGGACGATGTCCTCGTACGCCTGCCAGAACTCGAAGAAGTTGAGCGTCTCGGCCTTCTTGATGGCCGCGACCACGAGCTGACGGTCGCCGTTCGGCTTGACCAGGTCGATCGCCAGGCCGAGGTTGACGTGCTCGGGCTTGACGAGGGTCGGCTTGCCGTCCTTCTCCATGAAGGAGTGGTTCATCGACGGCATCAGCTTCAGCGCCTGCACCATGGCGAAGCCGATGAGGTGCGTGAAGGAGACCTTGCCACCGCGGGCACGCTGCAGGTGGTTGTTGATGACGATGCGGTTGTCGAACAGCAGCTTCACCGGGACGGCACGGACGGACGTGGCCGTCGGCAGCTCCAGGGAGGCGTTCATGTTCTTGGCGACCGCGGCGGACGGACCGCGCAGCGTCACCAGCTCCGGGCCGGCGGCCGGCTCGGCCGGCTTCGCGGCGGGGACCGGCTTGGCGGCGGGAGTCTTGGCGACGGGCTTCGCCGGTGCCTGCGGGGCGGCCGGGGCCGCCTTCGGGGCGGCGGCCGGAGCCGGGGCCGGGGCGGCGGGTGCCGCGCCCGGCTGTGCGGCGGCCGGGGCCGCCGCGACGGGCTGCGCGGTGGGCGCAGCGGGAGTGCCGGGGGTCTCGCCCCCGGTCAGCGGCTGCGGCGGCGTGGCCCCCGCAGTGCCCGGCTTGTAGTCGGCGAAGAAGTCCCACCAGGCTCGGTCGACCGAGTTCGGGTCCTGGAGGTACTGCTGGTAGATCTCGTCGACGAGCCACTCATTGGGACCGAACACGTCGGCAGGACTCTTGCCCTGCCCCTCTTGGTCGGTCGAGACGCTCGAGGTGTTGGGGGACTGTGGCGACACGGCGGCAACCGCCCTCTTCCGCTTCCTAAGGTGGTGGACAGCGGGAATAAAGGCTACGCCTGTCGGGACCTTAGATGCAGGCCACCCGGGCCAGTCGTCGCCTAAGTCACACTCTGCCCCGGGTTTCGGGGCATGACCAGGCGGGAAAACCCGGAGGTTCCGATTCTCCCCGGGCTTCCCGGGTGCGCCGAAGCCTGCCCCGCATCCGGTTGGATGTGTGCTCCCACTACCGACCCTACGTCAAGTCTGTTCCCGAGGTCCGCCCGGAAGAGTGACCCGGATGCGGCAGCCCCGGGGGGATTCGGCCACCCCTATGCTCCCGCCGTGCAGGTCGACCGCCCAGCGCGCGATGGCCAGGCCCAGGCCCGTACCCCCGTCGTGGCCCGGCCCCTGCTTGCCGTACGGGCCCCGGTTGAAGCGCTCGAAGACCCGGTGCCGCTCGGCCTCGGGGATGCCGGGCCCCTCGTCGAGGACCTCCAGGGCCAGCGACTGGGCCCCCTCGCCCCGGCGGGCCCGCACCGTCACCCGGCCGTGCGGGGGGCTGTGCTTGACGGCGTTGTCCACCAGGTTGGCCACCACCTGGTGCAGCCGCTCCGCGTCCGCGTGTGCCGTCAGCTCCGGCGGCGAGACGTCCAGGTGCAGATGGACGTCCTTGCGGGCGCGCGGCGACGCTCCGCTGCCGCAGGCCATGCTCGCCTCCTTCAGCACCCCGGCCAGGTACGGCCACACCTCGAAGCGCCGGGCGTGCAGTGGCACCACGCCGTTGTCCAGCCGCGAGAGGTCCAGCAGCTGCTCCACCAGCCGGCCCAGCCGTTCGGTCTGGCGCAGCGCGGTGCGCATGGTCTCCGGATCGGCGGCGGAGACCCCGTCCACCACGTTCTCCAGCACGGCCCGCAGCCCCGCGATGGGGGTGCGCAGCTCGTGCGACACATTGGCGACGAGCTCCTTGCGGTGGGTGTCCACCGCCTCCAGGTCCGCCGCCATCCGGTTGAAGGCGATGGCCAGGTCGCCGAACTCGTCCCGGCGGGCGGCCCGCACCCGCCGGGTGTAGTCGCCCTGGGCCATCGACCGGGTGACCTCGGTCATCTCGTCCAGCGGCGCGGTCAGGCCGTGCGCCACGAACTGGGTGATCAGCAGCGAGGCGATGATCGAGAAGATGGTGATCACCCGGATCTCGGTCGCCGAGTGGAGCGCGACGAAGACCAGGAGGGTCGTGATCACCACCGACCCGATGACGAGCGCGCCCAGGGCCGCCTTCACCGACCGGTACGGGTCCAGCGGCCGCAGCGCCTCCCATATGCGGCCCCACAGGCCCGGTGGCGGCTGCCTGTCGCCGGGCAGGGAAGCGCTCATGCCGCCGGGGTCTCCAGCGCGTAGCCGACCCCGTGGACCGTACGGATACGCTCCGCCCCGATCTTGCGGCGCAGCGCCTTGATGTGGCTGTCCACGGTCCGGGTGCCCGAGGCGTCCGCCCAGTCCCACACCTCGGCCAGCAGCTGCTCGCGGGAGAGGACCGCGCGCGGGGTGTTGGCCAGGCAGACCAGCAGGTCGAACTCGGTCGGCGTCAGGTGCACGTCCGAGCCGCGCACCCGCACTCTGCGCTGCGCGTGGTCGATCTCGAGCTCCCCCAGGCGCAGGATGCCGCTGCGCGGCGTGTGCGCGGCCAGCGTCGCCCGCTCCACCCGGCGCAGCAGGACGTGCACCCGGGCCGCCAGCTCGCGCATCGAGAACGGCTTGGTCATGTAGTCGTCCGCCCCGACGCCGAGGCCGACCAGCATGTCGGTCTCGTCGTCGCGCGCGGTGAGCATCAGGACCGGCACGGGCCGCTGCGCCTGCACCCTGCGGCATACCTCCAGGCCGTCGAAGCCGGGCAGCATGACGTCCAGGACCAGCAGGTCCGGCTGCCACGCCTCCGCGGTGTCCACGGCCGCGGGCCCGTCCGCGGCGGTACGTACTTGAAATCCCTCGGCCCGCAACCGGGCCGCGATGGCGTCGGTGATCGTCCTGTCGTCCTCGACGATCAGTACCCGGCGCTGTGCCCCGGCAGAGGCTGCGGCGCCGCTCGGGCCGATGTGTGTCTGCTCCATGCGCCCCGCCCCTAGCGTCTTCCCGTAGCGTTTTCGCTACCAGTCCTGCAGGTGTGGAAGGCAGGGTACGGGGAGGCGGCGGGCCTCGGCTACGCGGCACAGATGCCGAGGTGGACGACGTCCGGGACGCCTCGGGCAACGGTGATCTCTTCAGTAATTACCCCGGCGAATCCGGCATTCCGGAGGGCTTGTTCGAATGCCGGGGAGGGCTGTGCGGACCATACGGCGAGCACGCCGCCGGGGTTCAGGCGGGCGCGGCAGGCGGCCAGGCCCGCGGGCGAGTAGAGGCCGGCGTTGCCGTCGGTGACGGTCCAGTCGGGGCCGTTGTCGATGTCCAGGCAGAGGGCGTCGTGGCGGGGGCCGGGTCCGTGCAGGTGGTCCAGGAGGTCGGCGTGGACGATGTCCGTGCGCGGGTCGGCGAGCGCCTCCCCGGAGATCGCGGCGAGCGGGCCGGTGCGGTGCCAGTCGATGACCGCGCCCTCGCGTTCGACGACCGTGATCCGGCCCCACCGGGGTTCGGCGGCCGCTCTCGCCAGGGAGAAACCCACCCCGAGCCCGCCGATCAGGACGGCCGGGCGCTCGCGCCCGGGCGGCAGGGCCGCCAGCGCCGCGTCCACGAGCCGGCGCTCGGAGCGGCCGTCGGCGGTGTCCATCAGGAAACAGCCGTTGGCGATGATCTCGTGGTGCGCTCCCCGCCGCCGCAGCACGACCTCGCCGTACGGGCCGTCGCGCCGCTCGAGGACGACGGGCGCCCCGCCGCCGGCGCGGTGGCCCTCCCCGTGGCGGCCGTCGCCGTGGCGATCGTCCGCGTGCCGGACATTCGGGACAGTCATGCGAGCCTCCTGAAGTCGTCGGTCACCCGGCCGACGCGCCGGGGCGTCAAGAGGTTGACAAGGGTGACCGGAGTCACGGCCAGAGGTTGATTCGGCGGTCGGCTGTGCACCTTAATGTTCTAGAGCGGACGGGCGGAGAGGACTGCCCGAAGAGCCCGGCGAAGCCTTGGTGCGCACGTCGGGCGGGCTGCGCGGAAAGGGGCTTGGCCGAGTGACTCCGGTTGACGCCGATGCGAAAGCCGATGCGAAAGCCGATGCGGACGCCGATACGGATGCCGATGCGGACGCCGATCGGGACGCCGCCCCCGCGAGCCGTGGCAGACGCGCGCCGCGTGGCCTGCGCCGGCTCCTGCCCACCCCCACCGGCACCCCCTTCACGTTCGTCTACACCCTGATCCTGCTGGCCACCGCCGTCTACGCCGACGTCGGCGACGAGGCCACCGTCGATCAGCTGCTCCGCGACTCCAGCACCGACGCGGCACACCTCGCCGACCGTCCCCTGTTCGTGCTCATAGCCAGCGCCCTGTGGGTCGCCGGCGGCCTGTACTCCGCGTACGGGGTGGCCTTCGTCCTCGTCCTGACCGCCCTGGAGCGCCGCGTCGGCGGGGCCCGCACGGCCGGGGTCTTCCTCCTGGGACACGTCCTGGCCACGCTGGCCACGGAGCTGCCCGTGGCGGGCGCGGTCGCGGCCGGGCGGCTGCCGGAGAGCGCGCTGCACCGCCTCGACTACGGCATCAGCTTCGGGCTGATGGCCTGCGTCGGCGCCCTGTCCGGACTGCTGCCGCCCCGCGGCAGGTGGGCCCTGCTGGGCATAGCGGGCGCGATGTGCGCCCAGGACCTCGTCGAACTCGTCGACCCGCTCGCCAGCTGGGGCCACCCCATAGCCCTCCTGACCGGTCTCGCCTGTGTGCCGCTCGTGCGCGAGGGCGCCCGGCGGACCGCCCGGGCGCAGGGCACGGGCGGCGCGCACGCCTCAGCGGACGCTGCCGTCCCACTGCCATTCCTGCCGCCGTGGCTGCCCGGGCAGTACGTCCCGCCCGGTGCACCACAGGAGGGTGCGGCCGGCGGGGTGGCCGGCCGGGGCGTCGGGGAAGAGCCGGCGCAGGGCGGGCGCGCAGAGCCCGTCCGGCGGGGTCCAGTCCAGGCCCAGGCCGCGGGCGATGTCGTAGGTGTGGACGACGGTCTCCACCACGCCCATGGCGGCGAAGCCCGGCCCGTCGGAGTGGCCCCACGGGTGCCAGGCCCGGTCCCCGGGCCCCGCGCCGCGGACGGTCGCGGCCAGGAGCGCCGCCGCGATGCGGATGCCCTCCAGGCGCGCTGAGACCGGGGCCGCCGGGTCCAGCGAGGCGAACAGCGCGACGTAGCGGTCGGTGGGCCTGGCGGTCAGCAGCCCCGCGTAGCCGACGAGGCCGAGCGCCAGGTGGTCGAGGGTGGCGTGACAGGACCAGTCCAGGTCCCCGGCCGGGCGCGACCAGTCCCCGTCGGCCCCCGCCTCCAGGACGTCCGTGCACTCCTCGGCGGCCTCGACCACGAGCGCGGCCCACGAGGCCGCGCTCAGCGGGGCGTCCGCCGTGCCCCGCGTCGGTGCCGGGGCGCTCACGCGCGGCCCCCGTCGCGGACGACCTCGATCAGACGCGCGTAGCTGTCGCCGCCGTGGCCCGCGGCGACGGCCCGGGCGGTGAACGCCTTGAGCAGCTCCGGGAGCTCGACGTCCAGGCCGCGGGCCGCGCTGGCGTGCACGAGGTGGTCCATCGTCGCCAGGTGGATGTCGAGGGTGGCGTCGTCGCCCGGGTAGTGGCCCGCGTCGATCTGGGGCGCGTAGGTGTTCATGAAGCCGGTGACGGCCGTCAGCCAGCGGATCGCCACCGGCGTGAAGGCCGCCGCGCTCACCTTCTCGGAGCCGGTCAGCGCGGCGCCGTGCAGCCAGCCGCTGAGCGCCGACCACATCAGGCCGAGCAGCGCCGTGTCGTACAGCGAGGCCAGCGCCGGGTCGGTGCCGAGGTCCACCGGGTCGGCCAGGCTCGCCAGCGCCTCGCGGTGCGCGGCGAACGCCGTTGGCGAGCCGCTGCACAGCAGCATGAACTCCGTGCTCCCGATGCCCGGCGGGGTCGTCATGATCGCGCCGTCGAGGTAGTCGGCGCCGTGCTCCGCCGCCCAGGCGGCGCTCTCGCGGGCCTGCTCCGGCGATCCGGAGGTGAGGTTGACGAGTGTGCGCCCGGCCAGGGCGTCGGCGACGGGGCCGAGGACGGCGCGGGCGTCGTCGTAGGTCGTCACGCAGACCACGACGAGCTCGCTCGCGGCGACGGCGGCGCGCGGCGACTCCGCGCGGACGGCGCCCCGCTCCACGAGGGCGTCGGCCTTGGCGGCCGAGCGGTTCCAGACGGTGGTGGTGTGGCCGGCGGCCAGGAACGCGCCGGCGAGCGCGGAGCCCATCTGGCCCAGGCCGAGAACGGTGACAGCGGTCATGGTTCCTCCCCTTGTTGATCAAGTAGGACCACGCTCGCACCGCCCGCCGGCCGCCGAAAGTGGCAGAAGTGACGGGCATCGAAAAATTCCTGCCATAGGCTGCGGCCATGAGCGCCGGAACCGTTGCCGTGGTCGTGATCGATGACGACGTCCCCTTCTGGGACCTGTACGAGCTGGGGGTCGTCTGCACGGTCTTCGGCATCCCGCACCACGACCTGGCCGACCCCTGGTACGACCTGCGGCTGTGCTCGGCGCGGGGCACCGGTGCACAGGCACCGGCCGGATCGGGCGGCTTCGCGCTGCGCACGCCGCACGGGCTGGAGGGCCTGGCCGGCGCGGACACGGTGATCGTCCCCTCGGTCCCCGAGGCATGCGTCGACGGCGACCGCGAGCTGCCCCCGGACCTCCTGACCGCGCTGCGCCGGGCCGCCGACGACGGGGCCCGCATGGTGTCCCTGTGCGCCGGCGCCTTCGCGCTCGCCGCCGCCGGCATCCTCGACGGCCGCCGCGCCACCGCCCACTGGATGCACTGCGAACAGCTCGCGCGGCGCCACCCCGGCGTCGACATCGACGACTCGGTCCTCTACGTCGACGACGGCGACGTGCTCACCAGCGCCGGGGTCACCGCGGGGCTCGATCTGTGCCTGCACCTGGTCCGCCGTGACCTCGGCGCGCACGTCGCCAACCAGCTGGCCCGCCGCCTCGTCGTGCCCGCGCACCGGCCCGGAGGCCAGGCCCAGTTCGTCGACCTGTCCGTGCCCGCCACCGACGACGAGGGCCTGGCGCCCGTACTGGAGTGGGCCGTCGCGCACCTGGACCGGCCGCTGACCGTCGACGACCTGGCCCGGCGGGCCGGGACGAGCCCGCGGACGTTCTTCCGGAGACTGCAGGCGGCCACCGGTGCGACGCCGCTGCAGTGGCTGCTCACCCAGCGCCTGGCGCGGGCCCAGTCGTTGCTGGAGTCGACGCCGCTGTCCGTGGAGCGGATCGGCGAGCTGAGCGGGCTGGGTACGGGGGCGAACCTGCGCCGGCACTTCCAACTGCACTTCGGGGTGACGCCGACGGACTACCGGCGGGCGTTCCCGGGCGGCGGTGGCGCGCTGGAGCGGCCGGCCTGATCGCTCAGAGCGAACGGAGGGCCGGGAACATCCCGGCGACCCCGGGCATTGAGTCCATGTAGCTCAACTTGCCTGCCGAAGGGGAGATCATGGCTTCGATGTCGACACCGCTCACCCTGCCCGTGCTGCCGCTCGATGACGAGGTGGTCCTGCCCGGCATGGTCGTACCGCTGGACCTCTCGGACTCCGAGGTGAGGGCGGCGGTGGAGGCCGCGCAGGCCGCGGCATCCTCCGGCGGCAAGCCGAAGGTGCTGCTCGTGCCCCGCGTCGACGGCACGTACGCGGCGGTGGGCACGCTCGGCACCGTCGAGCAGGTGGGGCGCCTGTCCGACGGCGACCCCGGCGCGCTCATCCGCGGCGTGCGCCGGGTGCGGATCGGGGCCGGGACGACGGGCCCGGGGGCCGCGCTGTGGGTGGAGGGCACCCCGATGGAGGAGGCCGCCCCCACCCCGCTCCCCGGCGCGGTGACCGAGCTGATGAAGGAGTACAAGGCGCTGGCCACCAGCTGGCTGCGCAAGCGCGGCGCCTGGCAGGTCGTCGACCGCGTCCAGCAGATCGACGACGTCGGCCAGCTCGCCGACAACTCCGGCTACTCCCCCTTCCTCACGGTCGCCCAGCGCGTCGAACTGCTGGAGACCGCCGACCCGGTCGCCCGCCTCAAGCTCGCCGTGAAGTGGCTCGGCGAGCACCTCGCCGAGCAGGACGTCGCCGAGTCCATCGCCAAGGACGTCCAGGAGGGCGTCGACAAGCAGCAGCGCGAGTTCCTCCTGCGCCGCCAGCTGGAGGCCGTGCGCAAGGAGCTCGCCGAGCTGGCCGGCGACCCGGAGAGCGAGTCCGACGACTACCGCGCCCGCGTCGAGGCCGCCGACCTGCCGGAGAAGGTCCGTGAGGCCGCGCTCAAGGAGGTCGGCAAGCTCGAGCGCGCCTCCGACCAGAGCCCGGAGAGCGGCTGGATCCGCACCTGGCTCGACACGGTCCTGGAGATGCCGTGGAACGAGCGCACCGAGGACGCGTACGACATCCCCGGCGCCAAGGCCGTGCTCGACGCGGACCACGCGGGGCTGGAGGACGTCAAGGAACGGATCACCGAGTACCTGGCGGTGCGCAAACGGCGCGCCGACCGGGGGCTGGGCGTGGTCGGCGGGCGGCGCGGGGGCGCGGTGCTCGCGCTCGTCGGCCCGCCCGGCGTGGGAAAGACGTCGCTGGGCGAGTCCGTCGCCCGGGCGATGGGCCGTAAGTTCGTCCGTGTGGCGCTCGGCGGCGTCCGCGACGAGGCGGAGATCCGCGGCCACCGGCGCACGTACGTGGGCGCGCTGCCGGGCCGGATCGTGCGGGCGGTCAAGGAGGCCGGCTCGATGAACCCGGTCGTCCTGCTCGACGAGATCGACAAGGTCGGCTCGGACTTCCGCGGCGACCCGGCGGCGGCCCTGCTGGAGGTCCTCGACCCGGCCCAGAACCACACCTTCCGCGACCACTACCTGGAGGTCGAGCTCGACCTGTCGGACGTCGTCTTCCTGGCGACGGCCAACGTCCTGGAGGCCATCCCGGAGCCCCTCCTGGACCGCATGGAGCTCGTCCGCCTCGACGGCTACACCGAGGACGAGAAGGTCGTCATCGCCCGCGACCACCTGCTGCCCCGGCAGCTGGAGCGCGCGGGCCTGGGAAGCGGCGAGGTCGTGCTGGAGGACGAGGCCCTGCGCATGCTCGCCGGCGAGTACACGCGCGAGGCGGGCGTGCGCACCCTGGAGCGCGCGGTGGCCCGCCTGCTGCGCAAGATCGCCGCGAAGCACGAACTGGGCGAGCAGGAGCTGCCCTTCACGGTGGGCGTGGAACAGCTGCGCCCGCTGATCGGGCGGCCGCACCACACCCCGGAGTCGGCCCAGGACCCGGCCGAGCGCCGCACGTCGGTGCCGGGCGTGGCCACGGGGCTCGCGGTCACGGGCGCGGGCGGCGACGTCCTGTTCGTCGAGGCGTCGCTGGCCGACCCGGAGACCGGCGGCGCGGGCCTGACCCTCACCGGTCAGCTCGGCGACGTCATGAAGGAGTCCGCCCAGATCGCCCTGTCCTTCCTGCGCTCCCACGGCGCCGAACTGGAACTGCCGGTGGGCGACTTCAAGGAGCGCGGCGTCCACCTGCACGTCCCGGCGGGCGCGGTCCCCAAGGACGGCCCGAGCGCGGGCATCACCATGACGACGGCCCTGGCCTCGCTGCTCTCCGGCCGCCAGGTCCGCCCGGACGTGGCGATGACGGGCGAGGTCTCCCTGACGGGCCGCGTCCTGCCCATCGGCGGCGTCAAGCAGAAGCTGCTGGCCGCCCACCGGGCCGGGATCACCACCGTCGTGATCCCCAAGCGCAACGAACCCGACCTCGACGACGTCCCGGCGGAGGTCCTGGACACGCTCGACGTCCACCCGGTCTCGGACGTCCGCCAGGTCCTGGAGCTGGCCCTGACGCCGGCCACGACCGCCGCGGACCAGGAGGTCCCGGTCGCGGCGTGACGGACGCGACCGGGACACGGGCCCGGCCCCCCCGCCCATACGGGGGGGGCCGGGCCCCGGGCGTGTCCCCCTCGCCGCCGGCCCCCCGCCGCAGGGGCTGTAACAAGCCCTGTTCCTCGTAGTAGCGCAGGTCCCGTTCGCTGACGCCCGTGCGCGCGCCGGGACGGCTGTCCGATGCGCAATGGGCCCTTCCGGTTCCTTCGCAAGGCCGCCCATCGCCTTTCGGCCGAAAGGCGCCCCCCGGAACGCACACCCCATTGATCGGTTCGGGCCTCGGCTGTTGCATGTCCTCCGACCAAAGATGTTCCGGCGTTCCGGCACGTACGGAGGGGGAATCCTTGCGTAAGCCCAGAGCACGTTCAGGAAGATCGGCCGCGAAGAGCGGGATAGCGGGGGCGGCAGCGCTGGTGGGCGCTGCCGCCCTTGTCGTATCCGCGGTGCCCGCACAGGCGTTCGCGGCGCAGCACGGCGGGGACCCCGTCGAGGTGATCCCGGGGAAGGGAACCTCCACCCCTTCCCTGGTCGACGGCATCCGGGAGGGCGTGAAGGCCGGGGCGAGCCCGGCCGACGCGGCGCGTGGGCACCTCGCGGAGAAGCAGGGCCGGTACCGCATCGCGGACCCCGGACGGGACCTGAAGCCCGTGCAGACGCTCACCAGTGGGGCGGCCGAGACGGTGCGGCTCCAGCAGAAGCACCGCGGGATCGACGTCCTGGGCGGCCAGTACGTCGTCCGGATGGAGAAGAAGGACGGCAAGCGCGTCGTCACCGGCACCTCCGGAAAGTACTTCACCGGTCTGAAGGCCGACACGAAGGCGGAGGTCGGCGAGGAGCTGGCGGTGCGGCGGGCCGTCGGGGCGACGCTGGAGCGGCTCGGCGGCAAGAAGCTGGGCAAGGCCGACGTGGCCGCCGCCAAGGGCGGGCGCACCAAGGCCGCCGCCTCGCTCAGCGGCACGGCACGCGGCCTGGTCGTGCTGCCCAAGGGCGCCGGGGTGCTGGCGCACCACGTCACCGTGCGCGGCGCGGACCCGGCCACGGGGCAGCCCGTGCTGCAGGAGGTCTACATCGACGCCAAGGCCGGCTTCCCGGTCCTGCAGTACAGCGGCATCAAGACCTTCGGCACCGCCACCCCGCCCGCCGCGTCCGCCACGGCCGTCAAGCCGGCCGGGGACGGCAAGGCCCCCGCGGCCGGGGACCGCCACCCGGGCGTCGCCGGGTCCGGAGTGAAGTACGACGGCACCACCGTGGAGCTGGGGCTGTACTTCGACACCGCCCGCGGCGAATACCTCATGCGCGACCACTCCCGGATGTGGGACACCAGCAAGAACGTCCTGTCCACCTGGGACGCGCGCGGCAAGGACGTCACGGAGACGAGCGGCCGCTGGCCCGAGGGCATCAAGGAATTCGGCTCCAAGGGGCCGCAGTTCGACAAGGAGGCCACCGAGGCGGGCGCGGTCGACGCGCACTGGGCCGCGGGCAAGGTCTACGACTACTACAAGAAGGCGCACGGCCGCGACAGCCTCGACGGCCGCGGCATGACCGTCAATTCCCTGGTGGGCGTGACCTACTTCGACATGGCGTTCGTCAACGCCTTCTGGGACGGCACCAAGATGGTGTACGGCTCCGGCGACGAGGAGCACAAGACGCTCTCCGCCGACCTGGACGTCGTCGGCCACGAGATGACGCACGGCGTCGTCGAGAACTCCGCGAACCTCGTCTACGCCGGCCAGTCGGGCGCCCTCAACGAGGCGATCGCCGACTACTTCGGCAACGCCATCGCCGTGGACGCGGCCGGCATGTCCATGGACCACCCGGAGGCGGGCCTGCTCGGCGGCGACCTGTGCCGGACGAAGTCCCCGCGCGAGTGCGCGCTGCGCGACCTCAACGACGGCGCCACGACGTCCAGGAACTTCCTGGGCGTCGCCTTCGGCAACGACAGCGGCGGCGTGCACCTCAACTCGACGATCTTCTCGGGCGCCCTGTGGGACATCCGCGAGGACCTCGGCCGTACCGTCGCCGACAAGATCGCCTACAAGGCGCTGACGGAGTACATGACGCCGCTCGACGGCTTCACCGAGGGCCGCGCCGCGGTCATCGCCGCGGCGAAGGCCCTCAAGGTCTCCGCCAAGGACCTGAACGTCGTCAAGCGCTCGTTCAACGCCCATGGCATCGTGCCCAACTGGGAGCAGGCCCTCGGCGTCGACACCGACCTGCTCCTGGGCAAGCTCAACACCGCCGGCACCGGCGTGGGCGCGGGCGGCGGCTGGTGGGCCACGTCCAAGTCCAACGACGACGGCACCGAGGCGTACTCGCTCTACGCCGGCCGTGCGGACGGCAAGGGCACCCCGAAGCTGATGAGCCCGAACGACGGCCGCTACCACGTCGAGCCCGCCACCGACGGCAAGAGCGTGGTGTGGCTGGCGTACGGGCCGGCGGGCACGGACGTGCTGTCCAGGCCGCTGGCCGGCGGCCCGGTCAGGAAGCTCTACAGCACCACCGACGGCATCCGCGGCCTGCGGGTCGAGGGAGCGGTGGTGACGTTCGAGACGATGGACGGCGACGGCGGCCGGCACGTGGGCTACCTGCGCACCGGCGACAAGCAGCCGACCTGGGTCGACGAGCGCCGGGCGGAGCTGGGCTCGGCCCTGCCCTCCCTCAGTGGTGAGCGGCTGGCCTACGCCAAGATCTACCCCGACGGCGACACCTACCGGATGGGTGTCGAGGTGCTGGACCTCAAGAGCGGTCAGAAGAAGCTCATGAACCAGCTCGGCACGCCCGAGGGCATCGGCCAGACGGCCGTCACCGGCAAGCACGTCGTGTGGATCGCGGACGAGGTCGTCGACGAGGGCCAGGTGGCGGTGCGGCGCGCCAACCTCGACGGCACGGGCACGGTCGACATCAGCAAGGAGAAGGGCGCCGACGCGCTGAACGCCCTGGACCTGACGGCCTCCGACGACGCGGTGACCGTCACCGCGGAGGTGCCGGACGACCGGTACCGCAACGAGACGATGGCCAAGCTCTGGCAGTTCACCGCCGACGCCACCCCGGCGCGGGCGCGCGTCTCCTGCAACCGCGGCGAGCAGATCGGCGCGGCGGCGGCCGGCGGCAGGCAGGTGGTGTGGATCGACGGCACCACCGGCTCCACCGACCTGGTGACCCGCACCCGCCCCGCGGGCCGCTGCGGCTAGCCCCTGACGGATGAACGAACCGGGCCCCCGGCGCCGATGTGCCGGGGGCCCGCTGTCGTTGGTCCGTGGCCCGGTCAGCCGTAGGCGAGCGCCTTGAGCCGGTTGTACGAGCCGTTGAAGCGGTCGTGGTCGCCCACGGTCGGGCCGGTGTCGGTGTACTGCCAGAAGGTGTAGAAGCCCCAGCCGTTGGGGAGCTCACCGGAGGAGGAGCCGTAGCGCGGCACCCACAGCGGGTTGTACTTGCCGAATCCGCCGTAGTTCCCGGTGCACTTCTTCCACCACGCGGTCGAGGTGTAGATCACCGCGTCGCGCCCGGTGTGGGCCCGGTAGGCGTCGAGGAAGTCCTCGATCCAGTCGATCATCCGGCCCGTGCCCATCCCGTAGCAGGTGTCGCCGTAGGGGTTGTACTCCATGTCGAGGACGCCGGGCAGCGTCCAGCCGTCGTCCGTCCAGCCGCCGCCGTGGTCGACGAAGTAGTCGGCCTGCGCGGCTCCGCTGGAGTTCCCCGGCAGCGCGAAGTGGTACGCGCCCCGGATCATGCCCGCGTTGTACGGGCCGTTGTACTGCTGGGCGAAGTAGGGGTTGGTGTAGCTGGTGCCCTCGGTGGCCTTGGCGTAGGCGAATCTGACGCCGCTGTTCCAGAGCTTGGACCAGGAGACGTTGCCGTTGTGGCTGCTGACGTCCACGCCCTCGACGGAGGCGCTCACCGAGGGGCCCGCCAGGGAGAGGTCGGGCAGCGAGAGGTTGGGCAGCGAGAGGTCGGGCAGGGAGGAACCCTTGGCGGCCAGGCCGCGGTCGCCCTCGTGGGCACGGACGGTCGAGCCCATCCAGTCCCGCTCGGGGTGGGTCGGGCGGCCGTTGTTTCCGGCCACCGCGGTGGCGGTTCCGGGGAGAGTGACGAGCAGGGTGAGTGCGGTCAGCAGGGAGAGGAGGATGGCCGCCGCTGTGGGGGGTTGCGGGCGGCCCGGGCCGGAGTGGTGCTCGGGCATGAAGTGCCTCCGAGGCCATGGTGGGGGGAGTGTGCCGGGGAGTTCAATGGTCACCGCATTGGTATGACCATGTCATTTATCAAGCTACGGGCGTAGACGCGGCCCGCGATAGGGACCCGGGGTGCTGCCGTTGGTCTAATCCTGCGAAATACTGACGGAGCTGCGGCAACCCGCCGTCGCAGGACGAATTTTTCAGCGGCTGAAAAAGCAGGAGAGGGTCCGACGTGCACGAGAGAGGTACCCCGCCTCCCGAGGAGGGCGGTCCGAGCGCCGGCGACGGCAGTGGTGTGGACCACGCCTTCCTCGCCCTGGAGCGCGAGCTGGCCGTCTTCCTGCGCCGCGCCCGTGCCTCCTCCGGCGAGCTGGCCCGTGAGGTCCACCCCGATCTGGAGCCCGCCGCCTACGGGTTGCTCGTCCGCCTCGAGGAGGCCGGCCAGCAGCGGGCCACCGACCTCGCCGCCTACTTCGGCGTCGGCAAGGCCACCATGAGCCGCCAGCTGCGCGCCCTGTGCGAACTCGGCCTCATCGTCCGCGACCCGGACCCCGCCGACGGCCGCGCCTCGCTGGTGCAGATCACCGACGAGGGCCGCGCCCGCTTCACCCGCGTACGCGACGCCCGCCGCGCCCAGTACATGAGCAAGCTCGCCGGCTGGGACCGCGACGAGGTCGCCGAGCTCGCCCGGCTGCTCCACCAGCTGAACGAGCGCGCGGAATCCTGACCGGGGCCCCGGGCGTCCCCCGGGGCGCCGGCCGTGGCCCGGCGCCCCGTCAGGAACGTGGCCCGCGGCGGGGCGGGGTCTACAGCTCGGCATAGACGGCCGCCGCGTCGTCGTGCGGTTTGCCCCGCCGGAACGCCAGCCCCTGTGGGTCCGCCCGCTCCGCCTCCCGCACCCGGTCGATCAGCGCCCGGGGGCCCTCCTTCGCCAGGAGCGCGAAGCACTCCGGCCATCCGCCCCCGCCGAACACCTCGACCCAGCGGGACGCGCCGTCGCTGAGCGCCGCCAGCGCACGCACCTCGGCGCGCGCCGTACTGCCCGTGACCGCGCGGGCGGCCACGGCCGGATCGGCCGCGGCCGTGAAGAAGCCCCCCTCGGCGTTGCGCTGGTCGTCCGTCACCCTGCCCCGCGCCGCCAGACGGGCGATCCGGTCGTCCAGCACGGCCGACACCGCGCCGTCCACGCCCTCGATCAGCAGCGCCGAGTCGGAGAGCACCAAGTGCTCCACCCGCTCCCCGTCCCAGCGCGCCACCACGACGGTCGCCTGCGGGGTGCGCCGATGCGTCAGGTCGCAGGTGTCCCGGTGGGCATCCGCCGTCCGGGCGACGGCACCGGAAAGACACCGGGCCAGCGTCAGCTCCCGCCGTGCGGTCGCCAGTTCGAGCAGCGCCCCGCCGAGCCGCGCCGTGAACCACGGGACGCCGTGCGAACAGCCCGTCGCGCCGTCCGGCGGCGGGGTCACCCCGTCCAGCAGGACGAGGACGCCCCCCTCACCCGAGGCGGGCAGGGCGACGGACGCGAAGTCCTCGTTCGGGCGCCCCGGATCCCCGGGCTGAGCGGCGAGTTCGATGCGCATGCGGCCAGTGTGCCGGATGCCCGAATTTCCGCGTCGGTTGACGCGCATCCTTCCGGCGCGCCGGGCGGTTTACCTGATGGAGCACTTGCCGGGGGAATGCGGTGGGTGCCACCAGCAAGGGGCCACCAGGGTGGGGCACGGACGACAGCAGATTGCGAGCCACGGTGCGGAAGAAGCGGCTTCGCGGCGGCCAGCGCGAACAGCAGACCACAGGAGTGCCGGAGCGCACCGCCCGCGTACGCAACCGGCTCATCGCCTCCGTCGCCGTCGTCTCCCTCACGGCCCTCGGCACGAGCGCCTTCGGCATCGCCGACGCCATACGCGACCTCGGTGACTCCCGGCGCCTGGCCGCCCTCGCCAAGACCGGCAGCGGCGCCGTCGCGCTCGCCCACTCCCTGGCCGACGAGCGCGACGCCATGACCGAGTACGTGGCCGGCGGCCGCGGCGGCGCGCCCTCCTTCGCCGGCGGCGTGCCGGAGGACCAGCGCGCCCGGGTGGACCGGCAGATCGCGGAGTTCCGCCCCGGCGCGCCCGCGTCCCTGCAACGGCGCCTGGACCACCTGCCCGAGGTCCGCCGCCAAGCCCTGGCCGGGCCCGGCGACGCCCTCGCCGCCTTCACCGCGTACACCGCCACCATCCAGGCGCTGCACGGGCTCGCCGCCGGCCTCACCCACCGGCTGCCCGGACGCGCCCAGTCGGGTGAAGCCGTGGCGCTGCCCGCGCTCGGGCGCGCCGTCGAGGAAGCCTCCGCCACCCGCGGCCTGCTCCTCGCCGCCCTCGCCGCCCGCGGCACCCAGGCACAGCTCGCCCTGACGGCCCAGCAGAGCGGCCTGCGGGAGAAGGCCGCCCTCGCCGACTTCCGCCAGCTCGCCCCCGCCGCGCTGCGCACGGAGTACGCCCGTACGGTCAGCGGCCCCCAGGTCACCGCCGCCGAGGCCCGGCTGGCCCGGCTGGCCGTCCGGCCGCAGCCGACGGCGGCGGAAGTGGAGCGGCCCGGGCCCGTACGGGCGGAGCTGACCGCCCGCCTCGACCAGCTGCGCGGCCTGGAATCCGGGCTGGCCACGGAGGAGATGGCCCGGCTGGCGGGGCTGCGCGCCCACGACGTCACCGCCCTGGAGGTCCGCGGCGCCCTCGCCGTGCTGGCCTTCCTCCTCGTGCTCGGCACCGGCATCCAGTCGGCCCGCTCCGTGACCCGCCCGCTCGCCGCCCTCCGGCTCGGGGTCCGCCGGGTGTGCGCCGACCCGGTGGCCCGGGAGCCGGTCTCCTTCCAGGGCCGCGACGACGAGTTCGCCGAGGTCGCCCGGTCCGTCAACGTGCTGCACGGCACGGTCGTCCGGCTGCGGGAGCGCGTCGCCCTCCTCGAGGGCGAGCGCAACCGCCTGGACGTCGCCCGGCAGGACCTCGCCGACGAGCGGGACGTGCTGCGCGGCAAGTTCCAGGAGCTCACCGAGCGGATGGCCGGGCTCTCCGGCCGGGTCCACGCCACGTTCGTCAGCCTCTCGCGGCGCACGCTCGGCCTCGTCGAGCAGCAGCTGACCGTCATCGAGTCCATGGAGGCCCACGAGGCGGACCCCGACCGCCTGGAAGTGCTCTTCAAGCTCGACCACCTCGCCACCCGCATGCGCCGCCACAACGAGAACCTGCTGGTCCTCGCCGGCTCCGAGCCCCGCAGCGGACACGCCGGCGCCGTACCGCTGCTGGACGTCCTGCGGGCAGCCGTCAGCGAGATCGACCGGTACGAGCGGGTGCGCATCCACTCCCTGCCCGCCCGCGCCCAGCTCGTGGGCTTCGCCGCCGACGGCGTGAGCCACCTGGTGGCCGAGCTGCTGGAGAACGCGACGGCGTTCTCCCCGCCCGACGTCCAGGTCCAGGTCTCCGGCTGGCTGCTGGAGAACGGCGAGGTCATGCTCTCCATCCAGGACGAGGGCATCGGCATGGCCCCCGAGCGGCTCGACGAGCTCAACGCCCTGCTGGCGGAGGCCGACCCCGACCCGCTGCGCACCGAGAGCGGCGAGCGGGGCGAGCCCGTCATGGGCCTCGGCCTGTACGTCGTCGCCCGGCTCGCCGCCCGGCACGGCGTCCGGGTGCAGCTGCGCGAGCAGCGGCCGGGCGGCATCACCGCCGTCGTCGTGCTGCCCGGAGCGCTGCTGTCCGCCGAGCACCCCGCCGTCACCGACCCCGCCACCGCGCCCCCCGTCCCGGGATCGGCGCGCACGGCCCCGCACGGCGACCTGCCCGGCGCGGTCGCGGAGGCCAACTCGCACCACCTGCCCGGCCGGGCCCCCCACCCCACGCCGCCGGCGCCCGTACCGGGCCAGCGACGGCACGCGCCCTGGGTCGGCCAGGACGAACAGACCATCCAGCTCACCACCGTACGCAGGCCCGCCCCGGACCGGGTCGAGCCGCCCCCGAACCTCGGCCGCCACGCCCGGCAGGCCGCCCCGCCCCGCGCCCCCCGTCCCGAGCCGCCGCGCCCGGAGGCCGTGCGCCCCGAGCCACTGCGCCCCCAGACGCGGCCGGAGCCCGCCCCGGGCCCGGGCACCGTCACCGGCAACGGCCTGCCCAAGCGGACCCCCAGGGTCGTGGCGCAGAAGCCCGTACCGCTGAGCGTGCGCCAGGGCGTGGACGCGGAGGCGCTGCGCCGCAAGCTCGCGGGCTTCCAGCAGGGGGCGCGGGAGGGACGCCGCGAGGTCGAGGCGGAGCTGACGGGGCTGGACCGAGGTACTGATCGGAATCGAGCGGGGGCGCCGGACGAGGGCGGCTCTGTCGAGGAGGCACGCGGTTGACTGCATTTTCCCAGGGGGCGGCGCCTGTGACCCCCGCCCGCACCACTGGCGTCACTGCCTATGGGTTGAGCGACGAGGCCCGCAATCTGCACTGGCTGTTGACCGATCTGGTCGAGGAGGTGCCGGGCGTACTGTCCGTCGCCGTCGTCTCCTCCGACGGACTGCTGCTGCTCTCGTCGTCGCCGGAGCACGCGAGACCCCCGGGCGTCCCCGGCGCCCCCGGCGCCGTCGGGCCGGGCTCGGAGGGGCCACGCGGCTCCACTGCCGACCTCGCCACGATCGTCGCCGGGCTCGGCAGCCTGACCACGGGCGCGGCGACGCTGATGGACGGCGGCGCGGTCAAGCAGACGATGGTCACCATGGACGGCGGCGGCCTGTTCGTCATGACCATCAGCGACGGCTCGCTGCTGGGCGTCCACACCGCGCCCGACTGCGACATGGGCGTCGTCGCCTACCACATGGCACTGTTCGTGGGCCGGGCCGGACATGTCCTGACCCCCGAACTCCGCCGCGAGCTCCGTCAGTCGGTGGAGGCCGTCAGATGAGCGCCGCAGCTCCCCGGCTGTGTCCGCCCGTAGGCCCCGCGCCCGCGCTCAGGACCGCGCGCGTCCGCCCGTACTCGCTCACCGGCGGGCGCACTCGCCTGGGACATCTCCTGCTCGTGGAGACCTTCGTGGCGGCCCCGCCCGACGCGGGACGCGACGCGCCGCCGGAGCCGCCCTCCGGCGGCGGGCTGGCCGCGCGGGTCCTGCCCGAGGTGCGCGCCATCGTCGGACTGTGCCGCCGGCTGCGTTCGGTCGCCGAGGTCGCCGCCCTGCTGAAGATGCCGCTGGGCGTCGTGCGGGTCCTCCTCGGCGACCTGGCCGACCAGGGAAGGATCCGCGTCTACGGCACCGGGCACGCCACCGGCCGGCCCGACCGCGCGCTGCTCGAAAGGGTGCTGAGTGGACTACGCAGGCTCTGACGCGACGGTGGCCCGCCAGGCCGCCGAGGACCGGGCGGCCTGCTGGCAGACCGACCTGACCCGGGCCCCCGCCGCCACGAAGATCGTCATCGCCGGGGGTTTCGGCGTCGGCAAGACCACCTTCGTCGGCTCCGTCTCCGAGATCACCCCGCTGCGCACCGAAGCGATCATGACGACCGCCGGTGAGGACGTGGACGACCCCGCGGCCGTCCCGGGGAAGTCGACGACCACGGTCGCCATGGACTTCGGGCGCATCACCCTCGAAGCCGACTTGGTGCTGTACCTGTTCGGCACCCCCGGCCAGAAGCGGTTCTGGTTCATGTGGGACGACGTGGTGCGCGGCGCCATCGGCGCGGTCGTGCTCGTCGACACCCGGCGGCTGGCGGACTGCTTCCCGGCCCTGGACTACTTCGAGAGCGGCGGCCTGCCCTACGTCGTGGCCGTCAACCACTTCGAGGGCACGCCCCGCCACACCCCCGAGGCGGTGCGCGAGGCGCTGGCCCTCGCTCCGGACGTGCCGGTCGTCACCATGGACGCCCGGCAGCGGATCACGGTCGTCGAGACGTTGCTGACCCTCGTCGGCAGGGCTCTTGAGGTCAACCCCGCGTGAACACCGAACGGAGGCGAGCACACCCGTGCGACGGATTCTCATAGTCGGAGCCGGCCAGTCCGGACTCCAGCTGGCCCTCGGCCTGCAGGCCAAGGGCTACGACGTGACGGTCATGTCCAACCGGACCGCCGAGGAGATCCGCTCCGGGCGGGTCATGTCCACCCAGATCATGTTCCGCACGGCCCTGCGCTACGAGCGCGAACTGGGCCTGAACTTCTGGGAGGGCCTCGCGCCCCGCGTCGAGGGCCTCGGCATCTCGGTGGCCGGCACCGTGGCCGGGGTGGCCGGCGTCCAGCGGCCGGTGGACTGGGTCGGGCGGCTCGACGGCTACGCCCAGTCCGTCGACCAGCGGGTGAAGATGGCCGGCTGGCTGGACACCTTCGCCGAGCGCGGCGGCCGGCTCGTCGTGCACGGCGCGGCCGTCTCCGACCTGGACTTCCTCGCCCCCCGCTACGACCTGGTGCTCGTCGCGGCGGGCAAGGGCGAACTGGTCTCGCTCTTCGCCCGCGACCCGGCCCGTTCCCCCTACGCCGCCCCGCAGCGCTCCCTCGCCCTGGCCTACGTCCACGGCCTGGGCCCGCGCGCCGAGCACCCGGAGTACGAGGCCGCCCGCTGCAACCTCGTGCCGGGCGTCGGCGAGCTGTGGGTCATCCCCACCCTCACCACGTCCGGCCGCGCGGACATCCTCTTCTGGGAGGGCGTGCCCGGCGGTCCCCTCGATGTCTTCCACGACCTCGACGGTCCCGGCGAGCACCTCGCCCGCACGCTCGAGCTGCTGGAACGGTTCGTGCCGTGGGAGTACGGGCGGGCCACCGCCGTCGAACTCACCGACGCCCACGCCACCCTGGCCGGGCGTTACGCGCCGACCGTCCGGGACCCCGTCGGCCGGCTGCCCTCGGGCGGGCTGGTCCTCGGCGTCGCGGACGCCGTCGTCGTCAACGACCCGCTGACCGGCCAGGGGTCCAACTCGGCCGCCAAGTGCGCCGCCTCCTACCTCGCCTCCATCCTGGAGCGGGGCGAGGAGCCGTTCGACGAGGACTGGATGCGGACGGCCTTCGAGCGGTACTGGGCGTCCGCCCGGCACGTCACCCGGTGGACCAACGCCATGCTGGCGCCGCAGTCCGGGCACGTGCGCAGCCTGCTGGGCGCGGCGAGCGGCCTGCAGCACGTGGCCGACCGCTTCGCCAACGGCTTCGACGACCCCTCGGACTTCGAGGACTACTTCTTCGAGGCGGCCAAGACGGAGGCGTACGTCGCGGAGGCCGCGCTGGCCGCCGGCTGAGGCCCGCGGGCGGGCCGGCCGGCGCCTACCACTGCGGTGCGTCCGCCGGCCCGTACCCCTCGTCCGGCCCGGCGGTCGCGTCGTCGGGCAGCTGTGGGGGCACGTACGAGCGCATCGGGGCCTGGTCCGCGTCCGGCCGCACCGCGCCGAGGAGCGGGTTGGCGGCGATGGGGGAGACCTTGACGCGGGCGCCGGGCCTGGGCGCCTGTATCACCAGGCCGTCGCCGATGTAGAGGGCCACGTGGGTGGCCCCCTCGAAGTACAGGACGAGGTCGCCGGGGCGCAGCTCGTTCAGCGCCACCCTGGGCAGGGACTTCCACTGCTCCTGGCTGGTGCGCGGGATCGCGTCGCCCGCGTGGGCCCAGGCCTGGGAGGTGAGACCTGAGCAGTCGAAGGAGTCCGGTCCCTCCGCGCCCCACACATAGGGCTTGCCGACCTGCCGGAAGGCGTACTCCAGCGCCTTGCCGCCGGCTCTGGAGGGTGCCTGGGCGCCGCCGAGCGCGCCCGAGGCGAGCAGTCTGCGCTGGGCGGCGCGGGTGCCGCGCTGTTCCAGCCGGTGCAGCTCGGCGAGCTGGGCGGGGGTCAGCGAGGCCAGCACCCCCTCGACCTCGGCCAGCTTCCGCCGGACGCTGTCGCGCTGTTTCTTGCGGGTCGCGGCGAGGGTCTGCTGGGTGTTGAGCGCGTCCCGGGCCCGGGCGGCGAGGGCGGCCGCCCGTCGCTCGCCGTCGGAGAGCCTCTCGACGGTGCTCGCCCGGCGCCCCGCGGCCCGGGTGATCTCGTGGCCGCGGTCCAGCGCCCGGCGCGGATCGGCGCTGAGCAGGAACTGCACATAGGGGGAGAGGGGGCTGCCCCCGGCCCCGCGGTACTGCTCGCGGGCGAGGCGGCCGGCGTCGTCGCGGCTGCCGGTGAGGGCGAGGCGGGCCTCGGCCAGGTCCTCGTTGAGCCGGTCGACCTCGGCGCGCTTCTTCTTGAGCTTCTCCTCGGTGGCGTTGTAGGACTCGGTGGCCTCCTCGGCCTTCCGGTAGAGCATCCGGAGCCGGTCCAGCAGGGCGCTGACCGAGCGGTCGGGCGGGCCGGCGGGCGCGGCGCCCGCCGGCGGCGCGGGCACGGCGAGGGTGGTGCCCGCCAGCAGCGCCGCCGTGCAGACCGTGCGCACGAACCGTCCTGACACAGGTTCACCTCCGGTAGCGGCGTGGTCGTGCCCTTGGGGAGGATCGTGCCACGCGCAGTATGACTAACGGGGGCGCTGTGGGTGAAACCGCCCAATGTGCTGGACTCTTCGGTCGACCGGCCGTCACCCGTGTGGCGGCTAGTGCTCCTGAGGGCCGCGCGGCGGTCGTGACCAGGGCCACCGGAGCCGGCCGGCCCCGGACCGGCCCTCCGGGTCGTAGGCGTACTTCCAGCCCCGGGGAAGCCCGAGCCGGCGCGTCGTGGCCGCCGGGACCCGCCGGTAGACGTGCACGGTCGGCGCCCCGCCGTCCTCCAGGGGCGGCACCGGGACCTCGTACACCTTGGGCGGCAGGCCGTTCAGGCCCACGAGCACGGGCAGCACGCGCCCGTCCAGGGGCCCGCCCTCGAAGGGCGTCTCTTCGCTTCTCACGGTGCCCAGTGTCCGTCAGCGGCGCCCGTCCCGCGGCATCAGGTGCCGTGGGTGCGTCCCCCGCCCGCCCGTGGCGCGAGCAGGTGGCCCGCGTCCGCGACGACCGGTGCCATGCGGCGGACCAGGTCGGCCACCCGCCCGTCGGCCGGCTCCAGGGCGAGCGCCGCGCGGGCCGCGCGGGCGGTCTGCGGGTCGCCGGCCGCCGTGGCCGTCAGCAGCGCCACGAAGTGGTCGACCAGCCAGTCCCGCAGCTCCTCCAGCGGCGGCTGCTTCCCCTCGGCCAGCCAGATCAGCGAGGCCGCCTCCACGGCCGCCAGCCACGTCCGCACCATCATGCGCAACCGCACCCCCGGATCGGGCACCGAGAGGTGCTTGAGGATCTGCGCGGCGGCGGCCCTGCGCACCTCGTCGACGATGGCGCCCGTACGGGGGGTCTCCGCGACGCTGCCGCCGCGCAGCAGCGCGCTGAAGCCCGCGTCGTGCCCGTCGACGAAGGCCAGGTAGCGGTCGAGCGCCGCGGTGAGCCGGCCCGTGAGGGGGCCGGTCTGCGGCTCGGCGAAGCACAGTTCGAGGTCGTCGGCGGCGCTGCGCAGGGCGGCCTCGTATAACTGCGGCTTGCCGCCGGGGAAGTAGCGGTAGACCAGGGGCCGGGAGACCCGGGCGGCGGCCGCGACGTCGTCGAGGGAGACGTCCCCGGGCGCCCGGTGGGCGAAGAGCCCGAGCGCCGTGGTGATCAGCTGGGCACGGCGCTCGGGGACACTGAGCCTGCGGTAGGAGGCGGTTCCGCTGCCGGTCATGCAGGGCAGGGTAACCGTCCCCCCGCTCAGGCCAGCAGGCCCGAGCTCCTCCACAGTCGTCGGCCTACGCCGCGCAGCACGCCGATCTCGTCCAGGAAGTCCGTCAGGCGGCGGGCGCCGGTCTGCATCACCTCGCGGCGGTGGGCGCTGGCCCTGACCTGGGCCACGGCCTCGCGGCGGTCGAGGCCGACGGCGGTGTAGACCTGGGGGTTGACGAAGGCGATCGAGAAGACGCGGGCCGCCTCGCCCGCGCTGACGCGCGTGAGCTCCCGCTCCCAGCGCGGGCAGGTGGCCATCTGGCGCCGTAACTCCTCGCGCGCGTAGCGCACATGGCGGGCCTCCTCCACCACGTGGATGCGGGTGACGCCGCGTACCAGGGGCTGGACGCGGTCGTCGGGGAAGGTCAGGCGCTGCATGTGGTCGAGCATCTCCTCGCCCAGGAGGGTGCAGGCGAAGGAGCCCGGCGTGGTGGAGACGGTCTTCAGGACGCGGGCCAGGTTGTGGTGCAGCCGGCCCACGGGGTAGGCGGGGGCGCCGCCGTGCCGGATCATGCGGGCGAACATCTTCGAGTGCCGGCACTCGTCGGCTATCTCGGTCAGCGCGTAGCGGACGTGCGCGCTGGTGACGGGCTTGTCGTAGATGTGCCGGACCAGCAGCTGCATCAGGATGATCTCGAACCAGATGCCCAGCGAGGCGAGCGCGGCCGCCTCGTGCCGGGCGAGTTCCATGCGCTGCTCCTGCGGCATCCGCCGCCACAGCGGGGTGTCGTAGAGGGAGACGAGCTCCGGCGGCCAGTACCACTTGCCGGGCTCGGGGGGCGCGTCCCAGTCGAGTTCGGCGTCGGGGTCGAAGGAGTGCTTCGCGGAGGAGTCGAGCAGCCGCTCGGCGACGCGCTCACGGTCCTTGAGCGGGCCGAGGGCGTCCTGGAGCCGGAGCGGGTGCCCATCAGGCGCGGTCGTCATGGCCGATTCCACCTCATGTTCGGGTTACCCGGGGTAAGTTCTTATGAGACCGCTTGTCAGCAAGGCCCGTCAAGGGCTGCGACATCCGGCCCCGTACGGGTGATTGACCCCCGGTAAACGTCCGTGTGAGCCTGCCAATCACCCGCGCATGCACGTCGGCAAGGGACAGGAGAGGTCCATGACGACCCGTGAGCTCTACACGACGGATCCCGGCGGCCCCGTCTGGGAGGTGCCCGCCGGCGGCGCCGCCCGCTTCGGCTGGGACTACGACGACGGCCGGGAACGCCTCCTCGCCCTCTACCAGAAGGGCAAGGACAAGCAGTGGGACGCCGCCAAGCGCATCGACTGGGACCAGGAGGTCGACCCCTACGACCCGCTCGGTGTGCCCGACGAGAACCTCGTCATCTACGACACCCCCTACTGGACGAAGATGAGCGACGCCGACAAGCGCGAGCTGCGCCGGCACTTCGCCTCCTGGCAGTTCAGCCAGTTCCTGCACGGCGAGCAGGGCGCCCTGGTCTGCGCGAGCCGCATCGTGGAGTCCGTACCCGACCTGGACGCCAAGTTCTACTCCGCCACCCAGGCCATGGACGAGGCCCGGCACGTGGAAATCTACAGCCGGTTCCTGCACGAGAAGATCGGAATGCTCTATCCGGTCAACACCAGTCTCCAGTCACTGCTGGACGACACCCTGCGCGACGCCCGCTGGGACATGCCGTACCTCGGCATGCAGGTGTTGATCGAGGGGCTCGCCCTGGCGGCCTTCGGAATGCTGCGTGATTCGACTCATAAACCCCTTCCGAAACAGATCCTCGCCTATGTGATGCAGGACGAGGCGCGCCATGTCGCTTTCGGCCGGATGGCGTTGCGGGACTACTACAAGCAACTTTCGGACGCCGAACTGCGCGAGCGCGAGGAGTTCGTGATCGAGGGCTGCTATCTGATGCGCGACCGGCTGCGCGGCGAGGAGGTGCTGGCCGGATTCGGTATCCCCGCCGCCGAGGCCGGGCAGCTCAGCGAGCGGTCCGCCTACCTTCAGATTTTCCGGAAGTTGCTCTTCAGCCGCATTGTGCCGTGCGTGAAGGACATCGGCCTGTGGGGCGAAAGGCTCCAACGGGCCTACGCCGACATGGGGGTTTTCGAGATGGGGGACGCGAATCTCGATCAACTCATGTCCCAGGACGAGGAGATCGCCGAGGAGATGGACGCCCGTCGATTCGCCGAGGAGGAAGCCGTCCGCAAGGCCGAGATCGCCGAGGTGATCGGGGAAACGGTCCCGGAAGCGTAACAGTAGTGCGCTAATCGGGGACTTTACATGGACCCGGTGCCTGTCCTGTCTCAATTCTGTGAGCAATGCCGCGTTGCGGAACGCCGTGCGATAGGCGGCCGTCTACGCGGACAGGGAGAAACACCGGTGCGCGAGGGGGTGTGGGAAGTCCATGGCTCGACTGACTGCCCAGAGGCGGCACATCGCGATCGCAGCAGGAGGGGTACTGGCTCTGGCCGGAGTGATATCGGGGACCGTGGCGGTGGCCACGGAGGACTCCGGCGACAAGGATCCGTTCACCCAGGGGCCGGTGCTGCCGGGCCCCGACGGCAAAGGGCGGACCGGCACGCCGCCGTCGGGCCCGGGGCCGGACCCCGACCCCGGCCCGTCCGGCCCCGTGTCGGCGGAGCTCGCGCACGAGACCGAGCGCGGCGGCAAGAGCGTGGCCCTCACCATCGACGACGGCCCCGACCCGAAATGGACGCCCCAGACGCTGGCCGTGCTCAAGCAGCACGGGATCAAGGCCACGTTCTGCATGATCGGACCGCCCGCCAAGACCTATCCCGGCCTCGTCAAACAGGTCGTCGCCGAGGGCCACCGCCTCTGCGACCACTCCGTCGACCACAACACCGCCATGGACAAGCGGTCCGAGGAGTACCAGAAGCAACAGATCCTGGACGCCAAGAAGATGATCGAGGATGTGGCGGGCGGCGGTGTGAAGGTGCGCTACTACCGCGCGCCCGGCGGCGCGTTCACCCCGTACAGCCGGCAGGTCGCCGCCGCCAACGGCATGCGGCCGCTGGGCTGGAGCATCGACACCCACGACTGGCAGCGGCCCGGCGTGGAGCGCATCGTCGAAACGGTCAAGCGCGAGATCGGCAACGGCCCCATCATCCTGCTGCATGACGGGGGAGGGGAGCGCAGCCAGAGCGTCGAGGCCCTGGCGCGCTGCATCACCTGGCTCAAGGAGCAGGGGTACGGATTCGACTTCCCGAAGATCTGAGCCCCGCGGGCCGGGCGCCCGGCGACCCGGCCCCCTCGGCGAGAGGAGGAAGCACGAGGGCCAGCAGCGGCGCGGCACACTGCCGGCCCGACACGGTGAGGGCGAAGCCCTGGGGTACGTAGAGGACTTCGCCCTTGTGCAGCCGCATGCGCAAGGGGTCCGGGCGGCCCGGTGGGTGGACGCCGCAGTCGCAGCCGCGGTCGAGCGGGACGATCAGCAGATCGCCGTCGGCCGCGATCCTCCGGCCCGGCGGCCCAGGCGGGGCGCAGGCGTAGCAGGCGGTCACGGCGCGCTCGAGCGCACCGCCCAGAAAGCCGGCCAGCGGCTCCGCCTCCGGACCGGCGGGGACCAGCTCTTCCCAGGCCGGTCCGGGCTCGCCCCGGTCCGGTACGGGCGGCGTCGCGGCCATCCGGACCGCGGCCAGGGTGGCGAGGCCGTCGAGGAGGCCGGCCGGCTCGTTCTCCGGCCACACCAGGGCGGCGCTGTGCCCCCGGTGCACCGACAGGGCCAGCGCGATGTCCCCGGCGTACGTGCGGATGTCCCCGCCCGTGACGTCGGCGTTGAGCATGGGCCCCCTCCGGCCGGTCGGCACCTGGGGGGCATCTTCCCCGGCCCGGGCGAGGCGTGCCAGTCACGAATTCACGGTCCCGTGACGGGGACTTCACGCACCGTCCGTCCCGCCCGTCCCCTCCGGATTGCGCTGCTCCGCCTCATCCGTCCCGGTCAGGCCGGCGCGGGCGGCCAGGATGCCGGCCTGGAAGCGGCTCTCCGCGCCCAGGGTCTCCATGATGTCCGCGATGTGGCGGCGCGTCGTCCGCAGCGACATCCCCAGCCTGCGGGCGATCGACTCGTCCTTCAGACCGGCCGCGAGCAGCCGCACGATCGTCAGGTCGACTTCCTTGGCGACGCGTTCGAGCCCGTCCTGGCCGGCCTCCGAGAACGGCGTGGCGTGGGTCCACGTCTGCTCGAAGATCTCGCAGAGGTACGCCACGACGGACGGCTCCCGGATGGCCACGGCGCCCCACGTGCCGAGGCGGTCGGGGATGAACGCCAGCTCGCGGTCGAAGACGATGATCCGCCCGAACAGCTCGTGCGCGGTGCGGTACTCCGCCCCGAGCGCCGAGGCCGCGGCGACGTACGCCTGGCTGGGGCCGTTGAACCGGGCGGTGTGGTGGTAGAGCGTGCGGATGCGGATGCCACGCTCCAGCAGCGCGGTGTCCCGGGCGAGCGCCTCGGTCATGGCCTCCGGGTCGCGGGTGCCGCCCGGCTGGACGGTCGTCATCTCCGTACGGCACTCGGCGGAGGCCCGGTTGAGGGCCGCGCGGACCTCCTCCAGGCTGGGGATGACCTCCAGGGCGCCGTGGGACGCCTCGGCGCGGCCGCGCAGGAACCGCTCGCGCAGCCGCTCGAAGTCGTCGCGGACGCGCTGCAGACGCAACTGGTCCTGGTGGATCGACTCCTGCAGCGGAGCGGTCAGCGCGGTGACGACGGCATCGGGGTCGACGGCGCGCGCCCGGGCCGGCTGCCCGGCCCCGGACCCGGCCGACCCGGCCGCCCGGCCGGGCGGTGCCTCGGGGATCACCAGCCGAAGAGCCGTCAGTTTCTCCAGCGCCGCCCGGGTATCGTCGGGGCTGAGCCCCAGGTCGGCGGCGGCACGCAGCGGGTCGGCGCTGTGGTGGTCGAGCACCCAGCCGTAGACGGCGGTCTCGTTCTCGCCGAGAGGGGCCGGTCCGTGGGCTGTCGATGAGGTGTCAGAGGCGCGATCGTCGCATATGTTCATACTCATTCCCTGCTCGCCTTGCTGCCAGACAGCTTGGTGATCCGTTCCATGCGTGGTGGTACGGCCGGGAATCCGGCAAGCTGTCCCCTGCCGGCCAGGCCCCCCACCACGGGACGCCCCGCACCCGGACCACTGTGCGGATCTTAACGACGAATGCCCGTAATAGCGGTCAACCGAAGGCGCCCGTGCCCCTCGAGGAAGGCAGGAAGACAGGATGAGTCAAGGGATACCGCAGGCTCTGGCGGTGCTCTCCGAGCGGGAACTGGAGGTGCTGGGCCACCTCGCGGACGGCCACACCTACGCCGCGATCGCCCGCCGCATGGGCGTCAGCGCCCACACCGTCGACACCTACCTGCGTCGTATCCGCGGCAAGACGGGCATCCGCAACCGCACCCAGCTCGCCGTGCTCGCCGCCTCCTTCGGCCGCCCCCACCCCACCGCGCCGGCGGCGTCGCCGCTGGCCTCGATGCCACGCATGGGCGCCTGGGCACCGCGGACGGGTCCCGACATCACGTGACTTGAGGGGCGCTCGCAGGGGAAGAAAACTCTCTCGTACCCCCCCCGTAACGAGAGAGGGAGCGCATGCTCTGTGGTCCGTGCCGTCCGTTCACCGAGGCCGCTCGGTGACCGCCCCCGCCCTGAACGCCTCCCGGGTCCTTCGCGACCCGGCGGCCCCCGCCTGGGCGGCGGACGTCGCCCGCTGGGCGCGTGACAAGCTGGGCAGCCCCGTACCCGCCCTCGGCCGCCCCGGCACGCTGTGCCCGTACATGCCCAAGGCGCTGCGTGAGGAGCGGGTCGAACTCCTCGAGTGCCCCCTGCCCGGAATCTGCGCCGCCGACCTGGCGACGCATCTGAGGCGCGCCGCCCGCCGGTTCGCCGAGGAGGCCGGCCGCCTCGAGCCGGCGGAGGCACTGCTCAGCTGCCGCATCGTGGTCTACACCGCCCTGGCCGTGCCGGACCGGGTACTGACCGAGGTGCGCCGCCGGGTGAAGCCGCACCTGCTGGCGCAGGGCCTGACGACGGGCGAGTTCTTCCCGGAGAACGACGACAGGAGCGTACGCAACGCCACCGTGCCGATCGCCCGCTCCCCCTGGCCGGCCCTCGTCCTGCGCCACTCCACCCCGCACGACCGGATCTTCCTCGCCGATCAGCCGGAGCTCTACCGGCTCTTCCGCGAAGCCGGCCCGGGAATCCCCGCCGCGGCTTGACCAAACGCACCCGATGCCATAGTTGGGGGTGTTTCGTCCCCCATTCCCTTTCGTGCACGGCAGTTTGGTGACATACGTGATCACTGGCCGCCGGGCCGCACATCCCCGCATAGTGGTCCTGCCGGCCGCGACCGGCGCACCTCCACACCCCGCGATACAAGAGGACCCCATGAAGCGCATCGCCGCCCTGGTCACCGCCCCCGTCGCCGCGGCCCTCCTCGCCGTGGCCGTCACCCCCGGCCACGCGGCGGCGACCCCCGGGACCACCCAGGCGAGCGCACACTCCCAGCACGCCGTCGCCCCCGTCCAGGCGCCCCACCGCCCGATCACGACGGGAACCCTCGACAGCAGCTGGGGCGGCTGACCTCCCCCCACAGCCGCCCACCCGAGGCCCCGGTCGCCGAGCCCCCCAAGCGGCGACCGGGGCCCCACCATGCCCTCGTAAGATCCGCGCACGACATCCGCACACGACAACCGTGCACGGCATCCGCATACGCAAAAGACCCCGCCCTCAGCATCTCTGCTGGCGGCGGGGTCTTCCGGCACTTCGAACGAAGTGCCCCCGGCAGGATTCGAACCTGCGCACACGGCTCCGGAGGCCGTTGCTCTATCCCCTGAGCTACGGGGGCGTGTCATCCGCTCGTTCGCGGCGACGGGAAGAACATTACCAGCTCCTGGTGGGTGCGAGGCAACGGTGATCGAAAACCGGCGGTGGGACGGGGCAGGTCGCCCGGGCGGGGTGGAAGTGGGGAAAAGCCGGACGCGGGAAGGGGGGCGCGCCTACTCTCGGGTTGTGCCTGGCTTGTCCGGCCGGGTCCTTGTTGTGGACGACAACAAGGTCATCCGGCAGTTGATCAGGGTCAACCTCGAGCTCGAAGGCTTCGAGGTCGTGACCGCGGCCGATGGTGCCGAGTGCCTGGAGATCGTGCACCGGGTACGACCCGACGTGGTGACCCTCGACGTCGTCATGCCCCGGCTCGACGGACTGCGCACAGCAGCCCGGCTGCGGGCCGACGCGCGGACGCGGGGCATACCGATCGCGATCATCAGCGCCTGCACCCAGCCGGAAGTGGACAGCGGGTGGTCCGCCGGAGTGGACGCGTTCCTGGCGAAGCCCTTCGAGCCCACGGAGATGGTCCGGCTCGTCCGGCGGCTCATGCGCTGCCACGGGGGAGAGGGGGAGGAAGGGGTGCCGGAAGCGGTGGTGCCGGGGGAGGCGGGGCCGGTCGTCCGTCCCGCTGGGTGAAACCTGTTCGCGGAGCGGGCCCCCTTCTCCCCTAGGCTTGCCCTGTGACCCCCGCCGATCTCTCCCGAACCGTGTTGCACACCGTGCGCCGCGCCGTCGAGGCCGACGAGCTGCGCGCCACCGTGCCGGCGCGGGCCGGCGTGCGGGTACCGCCCCGGCCGGGATGCGGGGACTACGCCACCAACATCGCGCTCCGGCTCGCCAAGGAGAGCGGACGCCCCGCCCGGGAGATCGCCGAGGTGCTGCGCCGCCGGCTGGCCGTCGAGCCGGGCATCGCCCGCGTCGACATCGCCGAACCCGGCTTCCTCAACATCACGGTCGAGGGCGCCGTCGGCGGCCGGATCGTGGCCGAGGTGCTGCGCGCCGCGCCGCGGGGCGAGCCCTACGACCTGCGGCCCGACCCCGCGCTCGTGGAGCGGCTCGGTTCCGACGCCGCGCGCTGGAGCCTGCTCTGCCCGCCCGGCCTCGAGAGGGACCTGCTGCTCGTCCAGCGCGAGAGCAACCCCCTCTTCCGTGTCCGCTACGCCCACGCCCGGACCCACGCACTCGTCCGCAACGCCCGTGACCTGGGCTTCACGGCCGACGCCGCCGGTGAGCAGGCCGACGACAGCGCCGGCCCCCTCCTCGCCGCGCTCGCCGACCACGCCCGCATCAGCGCCACGCGCGCCCCCGACCGGCTCGCCCGGCACCTCGAGCGGACCGCCGACGCGTATCTGCGGTGGCAGGCCGACTGTCCCACGCTGCCCCGCGGGGACGAGAAACCCTCGGTCGTCCACCGCGCCCGCCTGGCCCTCGCCGAGGCCACGGGCACGGTGCTCGCCGACGGCCTGAACCAGCTCGGCATCACCGCACCCGTACATCTGTAAAAGGGGATCGCCACCATGAGCCGCTCCGCCCACCCCGCCGGGCCCCGCCACGCCGACGTGCTGCCGGAAGGTCACTACACCGCTCCGCCCGCCGATCTCAACGCGCTCGACGCGCACGTGTGGGCCCGTACTGTCACCCGCGACGCGGACGGCGTCGTCACCGTCGGCGGGATCAGCGTCAAGCAGCTCGCCGAGGAGTTCGGGACGCCCGGCTACTTCCTCGACGAGGCCGACTTCCGCGCGCGCTGCCGCGCCTGGCGCGACGCCTTCGGGCCCGACGCCGACGTCTTCTACGCGGGCAAGGCATTCCTCTCCCGGGCCGTCGTGCGCTGGCTCCATGAAGAGGACCTCAACCTCGACGTCTGCTCCGCGGGCGAGCTGGCCACCGCCCTCGACGCCGGCATGCCCGCCGAGCGCATCGCCCTGCACGGCAACAACAAGTCCACCGAGGAGATCACCCGCGCCGTCGAGGCCGGCGTCGGGCGGATCGTCCTCGACTCCTTCCAGGAGATCGTGCGCGTCGCGCACATCGCCGAGCGGCTGGGCAAGCGCCAGCGCGTGCAGATCCGGGTGACCGTCGGTGTCGAGGCGCACACCCACGAGTTCATCGCCACCGCCCACGAGGACCAGAAGTTCGGCCTCGCGCTGGCCGGGGGACAGGCCGCCGAGGCCGTGCGGCGGGCGCTGAAGCTCGACGGGCTGGAGCTCGTCGGCATCCACTCCCACATCGGTTCGCAGATCTTCGACATGGCCGGATTCGAGGTCTCCGCCCGCCGCGTCGTCCAGCTGCTCGCCGCGATCCGCGACGAACACGGCATCGAGCTCCCCGAGATCGACCTGGGCGGCGGCCTCGGCATCGCGTACACCCCCGAGGACGACCCGTGCGAGCCGCACGAGATCGCCGCCTCCCTGCGCGACATCGTCACCCGCGAGTGCGCGGCCGCCGGACTCGCCGTGCCGCGGATCTCCGTCGAGCCCGGCCGCGCGATCGTCGGCCCGACCGCCTTCACGCTCTACGAGGTCGGCACCGTCAAGGAGCTCCCCGGCCTGCGGACGTACGTCAGCGTCGACGGCGGTATGTCCGACAACATCCGTACCGCGCTGTACGACGCCGAGTACTCCGTCGCGCTGGCCTCCCGCACCTCCACCGCCGAGCCGATGCTCACGCGTGTCGTCGGCAAGCACTGCGAGTCCGGTGACATCGTCGTACGCGACGCCTTCCTGCCCGCCGACCTCGCGCCCGGCGACCTGCTCGCGGTCCCCGCGACCGGCGCCTACTGCCGCTCCATGGCGAGCAACTACAACCACGCACTGCGGCCCCCGGTCGTCGCGGTGCGGGACGGCGCGGCACGCGTGATCGTCCGGCGGGAGACGGAAGAAGACCTTCTCCGTCTCGACGTCGGCTGACCGGGACGACGAGATCACGATCTCGGATACTGGACCGGGGGCGGAAACCCCCGTCCGGTGAGTGAGACTGGTACCTACCGCAGATGTATGAGAAACGAGGTCGGATGATGCGTACGCGTCCGCTGAAGGTGGCGCTGCTGGGCTGTGGAGTGGTCGGCTCTGAGGTGGCGCGCATCATGACGACGCACGCGGACGACCTCGCGCAGCGCGTCGGGGCGCCCGTGGAGCTCGCCGGTATCGCCGTGCGCCGCACCGGCCGGGTACGGGCCGGGGTGCCGGAGGAGCTGATCACCACGGATGCCACCGCGCTGGTCAAACGGGGCGACATCGACGTGGTCATCGAGGTCATCGGCGGCATCGAGCCCGCCCGCGCCCTGATCACCACGGCCTTCGAGCACGGTGCCAGTGTCGTCTCGGCCAACAAGGCGCTGCTCGCCCAGGACGGCGCCGCCCTGCACGCCGCCGCCGAGAAGCACGGCGCCGACCTCTACTACGAGGCCGCCGTCGCCGGCGCCATCCCGCTGGTCCGGCCGCTGCGCGAGTCGATGGCCGGCGACAAGGTCAACCGGGTGCTGGGCATCGTCAACGGCACGACCAACTTCATCCTCGACAAGATGGACTCCAGCGGTGCCGGCTACTCCGAGGCGCTCGACGAGGCCACCGCGCTCGGTTACGCCGAGGCCGACCCGACCGCCGACGTCGAGGGCTTCGACGCCGCCGCGAAGGCCGCCATCCTGGCCGGCATCGCCTTCCACACCCGGGTGCGGCTCGACGACGTCTATCGCGAGGGCATGACCGAGGTCACCGCGGCGGACTTCGCTTCCGCGAAGCAGATGGGCTGCACCATCAAGCTCCTCGCCATCTGCGAGCGGGCCGCCGACGGCCGGTCCGTCACCGCCCGGGTGCACCCGGCGATGATCCCGCTGAGCCACCCGCTGGCCTCCGTGCGCGAGGCGTACAACGCGGTGTTCATCGAGGCCGAGGCGGCGGGCCAGCTGATGTTCTACGGGCCCGGCGCGGGCGGCTCGCCGACCGCCTCCGCGGTCCTCGGCGACCTCGTCGCCGTCTGCCGCAACAAGCTCGCCGAGTCCACCGGCCCCGGCGAATCCGCTTACACGCGGCTGCCGGTGAGCCCGATGGGCGAGGTGGTGACGCGCTATCACATCAGCCTCGACGTGGCCGACAAGCCGGGCGTCCTGGCCCAGGTCGCCACGGTCTTCGCCGAGCACGGGGTCTCCATCGACACGGTCCGCCAGCAGGGCAAGGACGGCGAGGCGTCCCTGGTCGTGGTCACGCACCGGGCCACCGACGCCGCCCTGTCGGCGACGGTCGAGGCGCTGCGGGCGCTGGAGACGGTCCGCGGTGTCGCGAGCATCATGCGGGTCGAGGGCGAGTAAGGCGAATACAGGATCCAAGGGGATCTGAGGGGATTACGAAAGCAATGTCTGCCAACAACAGCCGCCCCGGCACCCAGGGCACCCACCAGTGGCGCGGCATCATCGAGGAATACCGCGACCGCCTTCCGGTCACCGCCGACACGCCCGTCGTCACCCTGGGTGAGGGCGGCACGCCCCTCGTCCGGGCGCAGGTGCTCTCCAAGCGCACGGGCTGCGAGGTGTACCTCAAGGTCGAGGGCGCCAACCCCACCGGGTCCTTCAAGGACCGCGGCATGACCATGGCCATCACGCGGGCCAAGGAGGAGGGGGCGCGGGCGGTCATCTGCGCCTCCACGGGCAACACCTCCGCCTCGGCGGCGGCCTACGCCGTACGCGCCGGCATGGTCTGCGCCGTCCTGGTCCCGCAGGGCAAGATCGCGCTCGGCAAGATGGGCCAGGCGCTCGTCCACGGCGCGCGCATCCTGCAGGTCGACGGCAACTTCGACGACTGCCTGGACCTGGCCCGCGCGCTGTCCGACAACTACCCGGTGGCTCTGGTCAATTCGGTCAATCCGGTCCGTATCGAAGGCCAGAAGACCGCGGCGTTCGAGATCGTGGACGCCCTCGGCGACGCGCCCGACATCCACGTCCTGCCGGTGGGCAACGCGGGCAACATCACCGCCTACTGGAAGGGCTACCGGGAGTACGCCGCCGACGCCCTCGCCACGCACTCCCCCCGGATGTGGGGGTTCCAGGCCTCCGGTTCCGCGCCGATCGTGCGCGGGACGCCGGTGAAGGACCCGCACACCATCGCCACCGCGATCCGCATCGGCAACCCCGCCTCCTGGCAGTTCGCCGAGCAGGCGCGGGACGAGTCGGGCGGCCTCATCGACGAGGTGACCGACCGACAGATCCTCGCCGCGTACCGGCTGTTGGCCGCTCAGGAGGGCGTCTTCGTCGAGCCCGCCTCGGCCGCCAGCGTCGCCGGACTGCTCAAGGCCGCCGAGCAGGGGCTGGTCGATCCGGGGCAGCGGATCGTCTGCACGGTCACGGGCAATGGGCTCAAGGACCCGGACTGGGCGGTGGCGGGGGCGCCGCAGCCGATTACCGTGCCGGTGGACGCGGGTGCGGCTGCGCAGCAGCTCGGGCTCGTCTGAGGCCGTTGCGCGGGTGCGGGCGGGTGGGCAGGTTGTGCCCACCCGTTCCGCCCTTGCGGAACGACTGCCCACAACCTGGACAGATGCACAGGTAGCCGGGCGACACGCATCGTGCGCCTCCTGTGCGCCCTATGTCGCCACTGAACCTTCCTTCGATAGGCTGTGCTCACTCCGCCCCGTCGCAGACCGTGCCGCCCCCACGCGGCATTGCCGTCGCGGCCCTTGTGGATGTCGCACGCCCTACCAAGGCCACACCAAGGAGAGTCATCGAGCGATGGCCGGTCCCGCGTTCCGCGCCGCCGCCGTCCGAGTGCGCACCCCCGCCACCAGCGCAAATCTCGGTCCCGGCTTCGACGCCCTCGGCCTGTCCCTGGGGCTCTACGACGATGTCGTGGTCCGGGTGGCGGAATCCGGGCTGCACATCGACATCGCCGGGGAGGGCGCCGACAACCTCCCCCGCGACGAGAGTCACCTCCTCGTACGGTCCCTGCGCACCACCTTCGACCTGCTCGGCGGCCAGCCGCGCGGCCTGGAGGTCGTCTGCGCCAACCGCATTCCGCACGGCCGGGGCCTGGGCTCCTCCTCGGCCGCGATCTGCGCGGGCATCGTCGCCGCCCGCGCGGTGACCATAGGCGGGGCCGACAGACTCGACGAGGCGGCCATGCTCGAGCTGGCCACCGAGATCGAGGGCCACCCCGACAACGTCGCCGCCTGTCTGCTCGGCGGTTTCACCCTCGCCTGGATGGAGTCGGGCGTCGCCCGGGCCATTCGGATGGACCCGGCGGATTCCATCGTTCCGGTGGTCTTCGTGCCGTCCAGACCCGTACTGACCGAGACCGCGCGCGGGCTGTTGCCGCGCAGCGTCCCCCATGTGGACGCGGCCGCCAACGCCGGGCGCGCGGCGCTGCTCGTCGAGGCCCTGACCAGGCGCCCCGAGCTGCTGCTGCCGGCCACCGAGGACCGGCTCCACCAGGACTATCGCGCCCCGGCGATGCCGGAGAGCGTGGCCCTGGTCAACCGACTGCGGGCGGACGGCGTCCCTGCGGTCATCTCCGGCGCGGGCCCCACGGTGCTCGCGCTGGTCGAAAGCGGTGCGGCCGAGAAGGTCGCACGACTGGCGGGCGAGGGGTGGGCGGCCAACCGGCTGGCCCTCGACGCCGGGGGGACGAGCGTGCTGCCGCTCGCCTGACCAGTGGCGCCCGGGGGAGCCCGGGCCCACGAAAAACGCGGTTGCCGGTCTTGGAGAGGGGGAATGTTTGTGGGATCCGGTAGTGTTAACCTCAAGTCTGCACTCGAAGCCACATCGGCTCGGTGCGCTGTGTCCCGATCAGGGACCGCTTTTCTTCCGGGAGCCTCCCAAACTGCCTGAGCAGCCTGCCTGAGCAGATTCGAGCACGCTCCGGAATCGGCGTGGGCGACATGAGTGAAGCGTTATGTCGTGCCCTTCCCTCATTCTTCACGCCGGCACCAATGCACTGATTCTTCCGCCGTAACGCGGCGGACCACCGCCCCGGCCCGGTCCGTACACCAGGACCGCAGCCGGACAGCACAACCGGTCGCCGAGCCAGACAGGCCGACGCCCGCTCCAGGGAAGGACCCCTTCGTGAGCGACACCACCGATCTGATGGGCGTGAACGCCGGAGCCGCCGGCAATGCCTCCGCGCCCGCCACGGACGCTCCCGCCGCGCCTGCCACCGGTGCTGCCACCGCCCCCAAGCGGCGCCGCTCGGGCACGGGCCTCGACGCCATGGTCCTGGCCGAGCTCCAGCAGCTCGCTTCCGGCCTCGGCATCAAGGGCACCGCGCGGATGCGCAAAGGCCAGCTGATCGAGGTCATCAAGGAGAGGCAGGCCGGCTCCGCCGCGCCCGCCAAGGCCGAGCAGGCCCCGGCGGCCTCGGAGACCGCCGAGACCAAGCCCAAGCGCCGTACGACCTCCAGGGCCCGTACGGGTGAGACCGCCGCCGAGAAGCCCGCCGAGAAGGCTGCCCAGCAGCAGATCGAGATCCCGGGCCAGCCGAGCAGCGACGAGGCCCCGGCCGGTGAGCGCCGTCGTCGGCGCGCCACCGCCGCCGCGGGCAGCCCCGAGCCGGCCGCCGAGGCCGCTCGTACCGAGACCCGCACCGAGGAGCGGGCCGAGGCGAAGGCCGAGGCCGCGGCGGACACCGCCGAGGGCAAGGCCGCCAAGGGCGCCGAGCGCCAGGACCGCGCCGAGCGCGGCCAGAAGGGCGAGCGCCGTGAGCGCGGGGACCGCGGTGAGCGCGGCGACCGTGCCGAGCGGGGCGAGCGCGGCGAGCGGGGTGAGCGCGGTCAGCGTGAGCGCGACCGCCGTGGCCGCGACGGCGACGCCGGCCAGCAGCAGCGCGGTGACCGCCAGCAGCGCGGCGACCGCGGTCCGCAGGGCGGCCCGCAGGACGAGGACGATTTCGAGGGTGGCCGTCGTGGCCGCCGCGGCCGCTACCGCGACCGTCGTGGCCGTCGTGGCCGTGACGAGTTCGGCGCGAACGAGCCGCAGCTCGCCGAGGACGACGTCCTGATCCCCGTCGCGGGCATCCTGGACATCCTCGACAACTACGCCTTCATCCGGACCTCGGGCTACCTCCCGGGCCCGAACGACGTCTACGTCTCCCTCGCCCAGGTCCGCAAGAACGGCCTGCGCAAGGGTGACCACGTCACCGGTGCGGTCCGCCAGCCGAAGGACGGCGAGCGGCGCGAGAAGTTCAACGCCCTCGTCCGCCTCGACTCGGTGAACGGCATGGCCCCCGAAACCGGGCGCGGCCGCCCCGAGTTCGGCAAGCTCACCCCGCTCTACCCGCAGGACCGCCTGCGGTTGGAGACGGACCCGGGCGTGCTGACGACCCGCATCATCGACCTGGTCGCCCCCATCGGCAAGGGCCAGCGTGGTCTGATCGTGGCCCCGCCGAAGACCGGTAAGACCATGATCATGCAGGCGATCGCCAACGCGATCACCACCAACAACCCCGAGTGCCACCTGATGGTCGTCCTGGTCGACGAGCGTCCGGAAGAGGTCACCGACATGCAGCGGTCGGTCAAGGGCGAGGTCATCTCCTCGACCTTCGACCGCCCGGCCGAGGACCACACCACCGTCGCCGAGCTGGCCATCGAGCGCGCCAAGCGCCTGGTGGAGCTGGGCCACGACGTGGTCGTCCTGCTGGACTCGATCACCCGTCTGGGCCGCGCCTACAACCTGGCCGCCCCGGCCTCGGGCCGCATCCTGTCCGGTGGTGTCGACTCGACCGCGCTGTACCCGCCGAAGAAGTTCTTCGGTGCCGCGCGCAACATCGAGGACGGCGGCTCGCTGACCATCCTGGCCACCGCGCTGGTCGAGACCGGCTCGCGCATGGACGAGGTGATCTTCGAGGAGTTCAAGGGCACCGGCAACATGGAGCTCAAGCTCGACCGGAAGCTCGCCGACAAGCGCATCTTCCCGGCCGTGGACGTCGACCCGTCCGGCACCCGCAAGGAGGAGATCCTCCTGGGTGGCGAGGAGCTGGCGATCGTCTGGAAGCTGCGCCGGGTGCTGCACGCGCTCGACTCGCAGCAGGCCATCGAGCTGCTTCTGGACAAGATGAAGCAGACGAAGTCCAACGCCGAGTTCCTGATGCAGATCGCCAAGACCACGCCGTCCAACGGCAACGACTGATCCGCATCCGCCGCGCGAACCTCCCCGTCACGTCCGTGGCGGGGAGGTTTCGTCTTTCCGCCCCCTGCCCGCCACCACATCGTGATCTTCCTGTGACCTTTTGAGAGATGCGCCACAGCGGCCGGGCCCGCGGCCGGGCGGAATCAAAGACGGCCATTTGGCCGAAATCGCAGGTGGCGCGGGGCGCGACGGCCCTGCGGGCACCCTCGCTGCCAGGCACTTTCTAAGACGGTCCTCAGAATCCGCTGTGCAACCCTGTCGCAAGCTCACCCGTCTGGCAGGCAGCAGGGGGTAGCCGGAAAGACACAGCGGAGGACTGAGGAGCGCATGGCTGACGACAGCAGGAGTACGGCGGCGGGTTCGCACCGCCGTCGTGCCGGCGGTAAGCGCGGTCGCCGTCGTAAGCCCCCGGTCCGCCGCAAGGGCCGGCGAATAGCCGCCTGGAGCGCCGCGGCCCTGGTCGTGCTCGGCGGCACGGGCGCCGGGTTCCTGTACTTCAAGTTCAACGGCAACCTGCACAGCGTCGACATCAACGCCGCCCTGGGCAAGAACCGCCCCGACGACGTCGACAACGGCTCCCAGGACATCCTCGTCCTCGGCTCCGACTCGCGCGCCGGCGACAACGGCAAGTACGGCAGGGACGAGGGCAGCTCCCGCTCCGACACGGCGATGATCGTCCACGTCTACGCGGGCCACAAGAAGGCCAGCGTCGTCTCGATCCCGCGCGACACCATCGTCGCCCGGCCCGAGTGCACCACCCCGAGCGGCAAGAAGACCCCGGCGGTCAAGCGCGGGCAGTTCAACGAGGCGTACTCCCTCGGCGGCGCGGCCTGCGCGGTCAAGACCGTCGAGACGATGACCAACATCCGGATGGACCACTATCTGGAGGTCGACTTCGCCGGCTTCCAGAAGCTGATCGACAAGCTGGGCGGGGTGGAGGTCACCACCACCAAGGCCATCCGCGACAAGGACAGCCACCTCAATCTCGCCGCGGGCACCCACAAGCTCGACGGCGAGCAGTCCCTCGGCCTGGTCCGCACCCGCAAGGGCGTCGGCGACGGCAGCGACCTGGGCCGGATCAAGCTCCAGCAGGCGTTCATCAAGGCCCTGCTCGACCAGGTCAAGTCCGTCGGGCTCTTCACCAGCCCCACCAAGCTCTACGGCATCGCCGACACCGCCACCAAGGCGCTCACCACCGACCGCCAGCTGGCCTCCGTCGACAAGCTCTACAGCTTCGCCAACGGCCTCAAGGGCATCGGCTCCGAGGACATGCAGATGGTGACGCTGCCCGTGACCGACGACCCCAGGGACCCCAACCGGGTCGTGCCGCTGGTCACCCAGTCCCAGGAGATCTGGACGGCCCTCCGCGCCGACCGGCCCATCCCGGAATCCGCCCTCAAGGACGGCGCCGGCACCAAGACCGACGCCGACGGGGTCGTGCGGTAGAGCCCGGGAATAACCGGCCGCGACCCCCCGTTTTGGGGGATGCGGCCAGGACTGGCAGACTGGTACGTCGGCCCCGGTTCACGTAAGGCAATCCCGCCCTGCGACCCGGAGCCCTCCCGAACCTAGGAGAACCCCTTGAAGCGCGACATCCACCCGGAGTACGTCGAGACGCAGGTCAGCTGCACCTGTGGCGCCTCGTTCACCACGCGTAGCACCGTCGCCGACGGCACCATCCGTGCCGACGTGTGCTCCGAGTGCCACCCGTTCTACACGGGCAAGCAGAAGATCCTCGACACCGGTGGCCGTGTGGCGCGGTTCGAGGCCCGCTTCGGCAAGGCCGCCGGGTCGGCCAAGAAGTAGCGACCCGCAGGCGCCGGTCTTCGGTCGCCCAGTCTCGGCTGGGCGACCGGACCGGCGCTTTGTCGTCCAGCAGGCCCGCGGGCCGTCACTTCCAGCAGCTAGGGAAAATCGATGTTCGAGGCAGTCGAGGAACTGATCGGTGAGCACGCCGACCTCGAGAAGCGGCTCGCCGACCCCGCCGTGCACGCGGACCAGGCCAACGCCCGCAAGCTCAACAAGCGCTACGCCGAGCTGACCCCGATCGTCGGCACCTACCGCTCCTGGAAGCAGACCGCGGACGACATCGAGACCGCGCGCGAGTTCGCCGCCGACGACCCCGACTTCGCGGCCGAGGTCAAGGAGCTGGAGAAGCAGCGCGAGGAGCTCACCGAGAAGCTGCGCCTGCTGCTGGTGCCCCGCGACCCCAGCGACGACAAGGACGTCATCCTGGAGATCAAGGCGGGCGCGGGTGGCGACGAGTCGGCGCTGTTCGCCGGCGACCTGCTGCGCATGTACCTGCGCTACGCCGAGCGGGTGGGCTGGAAGACCGAGATCATCGACTCCACGGAGTCCGAGCTCGGCGGCTACAAGGACGTCCAGGTCGCTGTAAAGACCAAGGGCGGCAACGGCGCCACCGAGCCCGGCCAGGGCGTGTGGGCCCGGCTGAAGTACGAGGGCGGCGTCCACCGCGTCCAGCGCGTGCCCGCCACCGAGTCCCAGGGCCGCATCCACACCTCCGCCGCCGGCGTGCTCGTCACGCCCGAGGCCGAGGAGATCGACGTCGAGATCAACATGAACGACCTGCGGATCGACGTCTACCGCTCCTCCGGGCCCGGCGGCCAGTCCGTCAACACCACCGACTCGGCGGTGCGCATCACCCACCTGCCCACCGGCGTCGTCGCCTCCTGCCAGAACGAGAAGAGCCAGCTCCAGAACAAGGAGCAGGCCCTGCGCATCCTGCGCTCGCGGCTGCTCGCCGCGGCCCAGGAGGAGGCGGAGCGCGAGGCGTCCGACGCCCGCCGCAGCCAGGTCCGTACCGTGGACCGTTCCGAGAAGATCCGGACCTACAACTTCCCGGAGAACCGCATTTCGGACCACCGCGTCGGCTTCAAGGCGTACAACTTGGACCAGGTGCTCGACGGCGAGCTGGATCCCGTGATCCAGGCGTGCGTCGACGCCGACTCGGCGGCGAAGCTCGCTGCCGCGAGCTGACGGTACCGGCGGTGTTGAAGAATCGAGCCCGTCCGGCCACAGAGGACGACCGGGGCGCCGACGCGAGAGGAACAACGTGAACCTGCTGCTAGCAGAGGTGGCGCAAGCCACTCAGCGGCTGGCCGACGCCGGCGTACCGTCCCCGCGCTTCGACGCGGAGGAGCTGGCCGCCTTCGTGCACGGCGTCAAGCGCGGTGAGCTGCACAACGTCGCGGACGCCGACTTCGACGCCCGCTACTGGGAGGCCGTCGCGCGCCGCGAGGCCCGCGAGCCGCTGCAGCACATCACCGGCCGCGCCTTCTTCCGCTACCTGGAGCTCCAGGTCGGGCCCGGCGTCTTCGTGCCCCGCCCCGAGACCGAGTCGGTCGTCGGCTGGGCCATAGACGCCGTGCGGGCCATGGACGTCGTCGAGCCGCTCATCGTCGACCTGTGCACCGGCTCCGGGGCCATCGCCCTGGCCCTGGCCCAGGAGGTGCCGCGCTCGCGCGTGCACGCCGTCGAGCTCGACGAGGGCGCCCTGGGCTGGGCCCGCAAGAACGTGGCGGGCTCCCGGGTCCAGCTCCACCACGGCAACGCCCTGACCGCCCTGCCCGAGCTGGACGGCCAGGTCGACCTGGTGATCTCCAACCCGCCGTACATCCCGCTCACCGAGTGGGAGTACGTCGCCCCCGAGGCCCGCGACCACGACCCCCAGCTCGCGCTGTTCTCCGGCGAGGACGGCCTCGACACCATCCGCGGCATCGAGCGCACCGCGCACCGGCTGCTGCGGCCCGGCGGCGTCGTCGTCATCGAGCACGCCGACACCCAGGGCGGCCAGGTCCCGTGGATCTTCACCGAGGAGCGGGGCTGGGCCGACGCGGCCGACCACCCCGACCTGAACAACCGGCCCCGCTTCGCGACGGCCCGCAAGGCGACCCCGTGACGGCCCCGACCGCCCCGGCAGCCGACCGGCACCAGACCAAGACCCAGTACGAGGAGGTCCGTTAGATGGCACGGCGATACGACTGCAGCGACGCGACCGACCGCAAGACCGGTCTGCGCGAAGCCGCCGCCGCGGTCCGCCGCGGCGAGCTGGTCGTGATGCCCACCGACACCGTCTACGGCATCGGTGCGGACGCCTTCAGCCGCGAGGCCGTCGGCGACCTCCTCCAGGCCAAGGGCCGCGGCCGGGGCATGCCCTCGCCCGTCCTGGTCGGCTCCCCGAACACCCTGCACGGCCTCGTCACGGACTTCTCCGAGCAGGCATGGGAGCTCGTCGACGCCTTCTGGCCCGGCGCCCTGACCCTGGTCGCCAAGCACCAGCCGTCGCTGACCTGGGACCTGGGCGAGACCCGGGGCACCGTGGCCGTCCGGATGCCGCTGCACCCGGTGGCCCTGGAGCTGCTCACCGAGTTCGGCCCCATGGCCGTCTCCAGCGCCAACCTCACCGGTCACCCCGCGCCGCAGAACTGCGACGCCGCGCAGGAGATGCTCGGCGACTCCGTCTCCGTCTACCTCGACGGCGGCTCCACGCCCGCCGACGTGCCGTCCTCCATCGTGGACGTCACCGGCAAGGTGCCCGTCCTGCTGCGCGCCGGCGCCATCAGCGCCGAGCAGCTGCGCGAGGTGGTACCCGAACTCGAGGTGGCGAATTGATCGCCGCGCAGGGGCGTGGCATAGCGGGACCGGACACCACCACCGACACCTTCCGCATCCTCCACGTCAGCACCGGCAACGTCTGCCGCTCGCCCATCACCGAGCGGCTGACCCGCCATGCCCTCACCCACCGCCTCGGCGACCCCTCGGCGGGCGGCCTGGTGGTGGAGAGCGCCGGCACCTGGGGCCACGAGGGCGCGCCCATGGAGGCGCACGCCGCCACCGTCCTGGCCGACTTCGGGGCCGACGCGCAGGGCTTCACCGGCCGTGAGCTCCTCGACGAGCACGTCATCCGCGCCGACCTCGTCCTGACCGCCACCCGCGACCACCGCGCCCAGGTCATCTCCATGGGGCACTCCGCGGGCCTGCGCACCTTCACCCTGAAGGAGTTCACCCGGCTGGTGCGGGCCATAGACCCCGCGACCCTCCCGGACCCCGAGCGGGCCGGCGGGGTGGTCGACCGCGCCCGCGCCCTGGTGCAGGCCGCCGCCGCCCTGCGCGGCTGGCTGCTGGCGCCCACCGCGGACGCCGACGAGGTCCACGACCCCTACGGCGCCCCGATCACCTTCTTCCGCTCCATCGGCGACGAGATCAACCAGGCCCTGGACCCGGTCGTCACCGCCCTCACGGGAGTCGCGTCCCGCTCCTGAGCAGCGACCCCGCGGGCCCGGGCCTACATTGGGTGGTGAGCCCATCGCACCCGCCCACAGCTCGGAGCCCGCGATGTCCGCGACGCCTCTCACCCCCGCGCCCGCCCGGGCCGCCGGCGCGGCGTATGCCACCGAAGCGGCCGAGCGCGGCGGCCCGCACCCCGCGTGGGGGCACGGCTTCGAGGCCCTGCTGCGGCAGGACCCCGAGCTCGCCGGGCTCCTGCTGGGCGAGAGCGAGCGCCAGGCCACCGGGCTGCAGCTGATCGCCGCCGAGAACTTCACCTCGCCCGCCGTGCTCGCCGCCCTCGGCTCCCCGCTCACCAACAAGTACGCCGAGGGCTACCCCGGCGCCCGCCACCACGGCGGCTGCGAGCTCGTCGACCTCGTCGAGCGCATCGCCACCGACCGCGCCAAGGCCCTCTTCGGCGCCGGGCACGCCAACGTCCAGCCGCACTCCGGCACCGCCGCCGTGCTGGCCGCCTACGCCGCGCTGCTGCGCCCCGGGGACACCGTGCTGGCCATGGGCCTGCGGCACGGCGGCCACCTCACCCACGGCTCCCCGGCGAACTTCTCGGGCCGCTGGTTCGACTTCGTCGGCTACGGCGTCCGCGAGGACACCGGCCTCATCGACTACGCGCAGGTGCGCGCCCTGGCCGAGAAGCACCGGCCCCGGGCCATCGTCTGCGGCTCCATCTCCTACCCCCGCCACCCCGACTACGCCGCCTTCCGCGAGATCGCCGACGAGGTGGGCGCCTACCTCGTCGTCGACGCCGCGCACCCCATCGGGCTGGTCGCCGGGGGAGCGGCGCCCAACCCCGTGCCGTACGCGGACGTGGTGTGCGCCACCACCCACAAGGTGCTGCGCGGGCCGCGCGGCGGGCTGCTCCTGTGCGGGCCCCACCTGGCGGAGCAGGTCGACCGGGCGGTGTTCCCGTTCACCCAGGGCGGTGCCCAGATGCATACGGTCGCCGCGAAGGCCGTCGCCTTCGGGGAGGCCGCGACCCCGGAGTTCACCGCCTACGCCCACCGGGTGGTCGGCAACGCCCGCGCCCTGGCGGCCGCCCTGGCCGCCGAGGGGCTCGGCATCGTCACCGGTGGCACCGACACCCACCTCCTCGTCGCCGACGTCGCACCGCTGGCCCTGGACGCCGCCACGGCCCGCCGCCGGCTCGCCGCCGCCGCGATCGTGCTGGACGTGTGCGGGCTGGCCCCCGGCACCGCCCGCGGGCTGCGCCTGGGCACCGCGGCGCTCACCACCCAGGGCATGGACGAGACGGAGATGGCGCACGTGGGGATGCTGCTGGGGGCTGCGCTGCGCGGGGAGGGACGGGAGGGCCAGGTGCGCGCCCAGGTGGCGGATCTGGCCGGAAGGTTCCCGCCCTACCGGTCCCACATGTGATCATTTGCAACCACTCGGCCACGGCCGGCGTCTTCCCCTGCATTCACGGATCCGGGGCGGACGCGAATATGGTGTGGGGCTGTGATGTCCAGCGCGAACCCTGGGGCAGCCCGTGCGTGAATACCTGCTGACGTTGTGCGTCACCGCGGCGGTCACTTATCTGCTGACGGGCCCGGTGCGAAAGTTCGCGATCATCGCCGGCGCGATGCCGGAGATCCGCGCGCGCGACGTGCACCGGGAACCGACACCCCGGCTCGGCGGTATCGCGATGTTCGGCGGCCTGTGCGCGGGCCTGCTGGTGGCCGCGCACCTGTCGAACCTCAAGCACGTCTTCGCGCTCTCCAACGAGCCGGCCGCGCTGCTCTCGGGCGCGGGCCTGATCTGGCTGCTGGGCGTGCTGGACGACAAGTGGGGCGTGGACGCCCTGGTCAAGCTCGGCGGGCAGATGATCGCCGCCGGTGTGATGGTGCTGCAGGGTCTGACGATCCTGTGGATCCCGGTGCCCGGTGTGGGCACGGTCTCGCTGACGCCCATGCAGGGCACCCTGCTGACGGTCGCCCTGGTGGTGATCACCATCAACGCGGTGAACTTCGTCGACGGCCTGGACGGGCTGGCCTCGGGCATGGTGTGCATCGCGGCCGCCGCGTTCTTCCTGTACGCGTACCGGATGTGGTTCGGGCACGGCCTGGAGGCGGCCGCCCCCGCGACGCTGTTCGCGGCGATCCTGATGGGCATGTGCCTGGGTTTCCTGCCGCACAACATGCACCCCGCGCGGATCTTCATGGGCGACTCCGGCTCGATGCTCATCGGCCTGGTCCTGGCGGCGGGGGCCATCTCCGTCACCGGGCAGGTGGACCCGGACGCGCTCAAGCTGTGGGCCGGTTCGGAGCGGGCGGCCGTGCACACCATGGTGCCGGTCTACATCCCGCTGCTGCTGCCGCTGACGGTGATCGCGGTGCCGGTCGCGGACCTGCTGCTGGCGGTCGTGCGCCGGACGTGGAAGGGCCAGTCGCCGTTCGCCGCCGACCGCGGGCACCTGCACCACCGGCTGCTGGAGATCGGCCATTCGCACAGCCGGGCCGTGCTGATCATGTACTTCTGGTCCGCGCTGATCGCCTTCGGCGCGGTGGCCTATTCCGTGAACTCCGCGAGTGTCTGGATCCTGCTGCTGGTCGTCGTGCTCAGCGCGGTCGGCCTGGTCCTGCTGCTGATGCCGCGCTTCACCCCGCGTGCCCCGCGCTGGGCGGAGCAGTTCGTACCGCCCCGCTACCGCCGCCGGGCGGTGCCCACGGCCGTCGTGGAGCAGGCACAGGCCGGCCCGGAGGGCGGGCAGCAGCGGGAGCCCGTGCCGGCGGGACTGCACGGCGCGACGGCCATCGGGGACCGCTCGCGTTTCACGCACCGGGGAAAGATCGGCAGCAATCACTGAGCGGTGGAAATCGCCGCGCATAGACGATCTTGAACGGCCGAAATCATCCGTCGACGGTGATCGCGAACGGCCGGAATGGGACCCTTCTCATCGGTTGTCTTCGGTCTCCGGCAATCGCCGCCGCCGTCCCCGACGGCCGGTCGGCGGCCATCACCGAAGCGGCCTAAAGAGGGCATGCGGAGCGTTCGCAATAGCAGAGTCCCAGGGCCTCCGTCAGCCCGATGACCTGCGGATTGACCCTTCCGTGTGACATGCGGCACACGATGTAGGTAAAGACCTCATCAAATAGTTTGTGATACCGTTCACGAAACCCGGTGCTAGAGCCGAAGGACCGTAGTGCGGCGGCCCTTCGTCGCGAGCCATGTCTCATCCCCGGGGATACGCTCGTCCACGACGAATCGTTGCTTCCGACCTTCGCCGGAGAAACCCTTCATGCAGTCCAACGACGCCCGAACGCTTTTGCAGTGCGCCGTGCCGACCGCCGTTGCCGGCGTCGTCGCCGTCGTCGTCGGCTCGGTGCTCGCCGGTGGCAAGGGAGGGATCGGAGCCGCCGTCGGCGTGGTCCTCGCCGCTGGAGTGATGGCGACCGGTCTGGTCATCCTGAACCGCACCGCAAAGCACCTGCCCCACCTGTTCCAGATGATGGGCCTGGTCCTCTACCTGACCCAGATCCTGCTGGTGGCGGTCTTTCTCGTGGTCTTCAAGAACACGACGCTCTTCAGCACCAAGGCTTTCGCCTTCTCGCTGCTCGCCGCGACCCTGACCTGGATCGCGGCCCAGACCCGCGCCTACATGAAGGCGAAGATCCTTTACGTGGATCCGGAGTCCGGCGAGGCGCAGAAGTCCGCGCCGGCCGGGTCTCCGTCATGACCGGTAGGGCCGGAATAAATGCCCGAGTGCTCACCTGCTATCGTCCGGTGCCATCTGAGGTGCAGCGGACGCAGGCGGCCGAATCCCCGGGATTCCCGGGTGAGAGTCGGCTTCCCGTGCAGCTGACGCCTGCGATGACTTCCGGCCACAGGCCGACCCGCCGCATCCCCATCCGTAAGTCCAGTCCAGTGCCGTTCCGTGGCCGTGCGCCGCGCCGACACAACGAGGTTGCCGTACCTATGCGCCACGCTGAAGGAGCTCGCGGTGAGTGCTGACCAGACGCTGCTCGCCTTCGAGACCAATTGCCACATCTTTGATGGGTGCGGCTTCCCGGCCCCAGGGCTCCACTCGTTCGTCTTCGAACCGCTCTTCACGATCGGCGGATTCGAGTTCAACAAGCCGATGCTGCTGGCCCTGCTGGGCTCGCTCGTCATCGTGGGGTTCTTCTGGGTCGCGTTCGGCAAGGCCAAGGTGGTCCCGGGCAAGCTCCAGATGATCGGTGAGGCGGGCTACGACTTCGTCCGCCGCGGACTCGTCTACGAGGCGCTCGGCAAGAAGGAGGGCGAGAAGTACGTCCCCTTCATGGTCTCGCTGTTCTTCTTCATCTGGATCATGAACGTCTGGTCGATCATCCCGGTCGCCCAGTTCCCGGTGACGTCGATCATCGCCTACCCCGCCGGTCTCGCCCTGGTCGTCTACGTCCTGTGGGTCGGGCTGACGTTCAAGAAGCACGGCTTCGTCGGCGCCTGGAAGAACATCACCGGCTACGACAAGTCGCTCGGCTGGATCCTGCCGCTGGTCGTCGTGCTCGAGTTCCTCTCGAACCTGATCATCCGGCCCTTCACCCACGCGGTCCGGCTCTTCGCCAACATGTTCGCGGGCCACATGCTGATCGTGATGTTCACGATCGCCAGCTGGTACCTGCTGAACGGGATCGGCATCGCCTACGCGGGTGCCTCGTTCGTGATGACGATCATCATGACCGCCTTCGAGCTCTTCATCCAGGCCGTCCAGGCGTACGTCTTCGTCCTCCTGGCCTGCAACTACGTCCAGGGCGCGCTCTCCGAGCACCACTGAGTCAGCCCGTCTCCGCCCCCAGTCCAACAGACGTCCGGTGGCCAACCCCCACCGGTCCGTGAAAGAGAAGGAAGAACCGGCATGTCCGCTCTCCAGACCCTTGCCGCCACCGACACCGTCAGCGGCAACGTTGCTGCGATCGGCTACGGCCTCGCCGCGATCGGCCCCGGCGTCGGCGTCGGCATCATCTTCGGTAACGGCACCCAGGCCCTGGCCCGCCAGCCCGAGGCCGCGGGCCTGATCCGCGCCAACCAGATCATGGGTTTCGCCTTCTGTGAGGCGCTCGCCCTGATCGGCATCGTCATGGGCTTCGTTTACAAGTAAACCGACCCATCGACCAACTTTTCGACGAAAGGCACTGATGTGTACGCCCTGACGCACCTGGCGTCCGAGGAGATGGAAAACCCGCTCCTCCCGCCGATGCCAGAGCTCGTCATCGGCCTTATCGCCTTCCTCATCGTCTTCCTGTTCCTCGGCAAGAAGCTCCTCCCGAACATCAACAAGGTTCTGGACGAGCGCCGGGTGGCCATCGAGGGCGGCATGGAGAAGGCCGAGGCCGCCCAGGCCGAGGCTCAGCAGGTACTCGAGGACTACCGGGCCCAGCTCGCCGACGCCCGCCACGAGGCCGCGCGTCTGCGCCAGGAGGCGCAGGAGCAGGGCGTCGCGCTGATCGCCGAGATGCGGTCCGAGGGCCAGCGGCAGCGTGAGGAGATCATCGCTGCCGGTCACGCCCAGATCGAGGCCGACCGCAAGGCCGCCGCGGCCGCGCTGCGCCAGGACGTCGGCCAGCTGGCCATCGACCTGGCCGGCCGGATCGTCGGCGAGTCCCTCGCGGACTCCGCCCGCCAGAGCCGGACCATCGACCGCTTCCTCGACGCGCTCGAGAACAAGTCGGTCGACGTGAAGAAGGCCGAGGCGAGCCGATGAGCCTGGCGAGCCGGGAGGCCCTGGCCTCCGCACGCGAGAGCCTCGACGCGCTGGCGGACAACACGTCCGTGGACGCGGCGAAGCTCGCCGCGGATCTCACCGCCGTGACCGCGCTGCTCGACCGCGAGGTCTCGCTGCGTCGGGTCCTCACCGACCCGGCGCAGTCCGGCGAGGCCAAGGCCGAGCTGGTCACGCGCCTGCTGGCCGGGCAGGTCGGCGGCGAGTGCGCCGACCTGGTCGCGGGCATGGTCCGCTCCCGCTGGTCGAACTCGCGCGACCTGGTCGACGCGATCGAGGAGCTGGCCAGCGGCGCCGACCTCGTCGCGGCCGAGCGCGCGGGCGACCTGGACGACGTCGAGGACGAGCTGTTCCGCTTCGGCCGGATCGTCACCTCGAACCCGGAGCTGCGCGCCGCGCTGACGGACAAGGTCGCCGACCGGTCCGCCAAGGCGGCCCTGCTCCGCGAGCTGCTGGGCGGGCGGGCCAACCCCGTCACCGAGCGCCTCGTCGTCCGACTGGTGACCGCGCCGCGTGGCCGTAGCCTGGAAGGTGGGCTCACCGCCCTCTCCAAGCTGGCCGCCGACCGCCGGGACCGCATGGTCGCGGAGGTCGTCTCCGCGGTCCCGCTGAACGAGCAGCAGAAGCAGCGCCTCGGTGACGCGCTGGCCAAGCTGTACGGACGGCGTGTCCACCTCAACCTGGACGTCGACCCCGAGGTCCTCGGCGGCATCCAGGTGCGGATCGGCGACGAGATCGTCAGTGGCACCATCGCGGACCGTCTCGCCGAGGCGGGCCGCCGGATGGCCGGCTGACCAGCCACCAACTCAAGAGCATGTACTGACGGCCCGAGTTGGGTCGACGGTGTCCTCTGGGGGCCCGCAGCGCAGCTGCTGTGGGAGCAAGTCCCCAGACCCCCAGAATTACTTCGGGCCCAACAAGGAGAGCAGGGAACCCAGATGGCGGAGCTCACGATCCGGCCGGAGGAGATCCGGGACGCACTGGAGAACTTTGTCCAGGCGTACAAGCCGGACGCGGCCTCGCGCGAGGAGGTCGGTACGGTCAGCGTTGCCGGCGACGGCATCGCGAAGGTCGAGGGTCTGCCCTCGGCCATGGCGAACGAGCTGCTGCGGTTCGAGGACGGAACCCTCGGTCTCGCCCTCAACCTCGAGGAGCGCGAGATCGGTGCGGTCGTCCTCGGCGAGTTCAGCGGCATCGAGGAGGGCCAGCCGGTGCAGCGCACCGGTGAGGTGCTCTCCGTCGCGGTCGGCGAGGGCTACCTCGGCCGCGTCGTCGACCCGCTGGGCAACCCGATCGACGGCCTCGGCGAGATCGCGACCGAGGGCCGCCGCGCCCTCGAACTGCAGGCCCCCGGCGTCATGGTCCGCAAGTCGGTCCACGAGCCGATGGAGACCGGCTACAAGGCCGTCGACGCCATGACCCCGGTCGGCCGTGGCCAGCGTCAGCTGATCATCGGTGACCGTCAGACCGGCAAGACCGCGCTGGCCGTCGACACGATCATCAACCAGCGCGACAACTGGCGCTCGGGCGACCCGAAGAAGCAGGTCCGCTGCATCTACGTCGCCATCGGCCAGAAGGGCTCCACCATCGCGTCCGTGCGCGGCGCGCTGGAGGAGGCCGGCGCCCTGGAGTACACGACGATCGTCGCGGCTCCGGCGTCCGACCCGGCCGGCTTCAAGTACCTCGCGCCGTACACCGGCTCGGCCATCGGCCAGCACTGGATGTACCAGGGCAAGCACGTCCTGATCGTCTTCGACGACCTGTCGAAGCAGGCCGACGCCTACCGCGCCGTCTCCCTGCTGCTGCGCCGCCCGCCGGGCCGTGAGGCCTACCCGGGTGACGTCTTCTACCTGCACTCCCGTCTGCTGGAGCGCTGCGCCAAGCTCTCCGACGACATGGGCGCGGGTTCGATGACCGGTCTGCCGATCGTCGAGACCAAGGCGAACGACGTGTCGGCGTTCATCCCGACCAACGTCATCTCCATCACCGACGGCCAGTGCTTCCTGGAGTCGGACCTCTTCAACGCCGGTCAGCGCCCCGCGCTGAACGTCGGTATCTCGGTCTCCCGTGTCGGTGGCTCCGCCCAGCACAAGGCCATGAAGCAGGTCTCCGGCCGCCTCCGTGTGGACCTGGCCCAGTACCGCGAGCTCGAGGCGTTCGCCGCCTTCGGTTCCGACCTGGACGCCGCCTCCAAGGCCGCCCTGGAGCGCGGTAAGCGCATGGTCGAGCTGCTGAAGCAGTCGCAGTACGCCCCGTACTCCACCGAGGACCAGGTCGTCTCCATCTGGGCCGGCACCACCGGCAAGATGGACGACGTCCCGGTCGAGGACATCCGCCGCTTCGAGCGCGAGCTGCTGGACTACCTGCACCGCGAGCACAAGGGCCTGATGGACAGCATCCGTGAGGGCGGCAAGATGTCCGACGACACGCTGCAGTCCGTGGCCGACGCGATCACGTCCTTCAAGCAGCAGTTCGAGACCTCGGACGGCAAGCTGCTGGGCGAGGGCTGAGCATGGGTGCCCAGCTCCGGGTCTACAAGAGGCGGATCAAGTCCGTCTCCGCGACCAAGAAGATCACCAAGGCGATGGAGATGATCGCCGCCTCGCGCATCGTCAAGGCACAGCGCAAGGTGGCCGCGTCGACTCCGTACGCCAGTGAGCTCACCCGGGCAGTGACCGCGGTTGCCACCGGCTCCAACACCAAGCACGCCCTGACCACCGAGGTGGAGAACCCGACCCGGGCCGCGATCCTGCTCGTCACGAGCGACCGCGGTCTGGCCGGCGGCTACTCCTCCAACGCGATCAAGGCCGCCGACCAGCTCACCACCCGCCTCAAGGCGGAGGGCAAGGACGTCGTCACGTACATCGTCGGCCGCAAGGGCGTCGCGTACTACGGCTTCCGTGAGCGCCCGGTCGTCGACTCGTGGACGGGCTTCACCGACAGCCCGACCTACGCCGACGCCAAGAAGGTCGCCGGCCCGCTGATCGAGGCCGTCCTCAAGGACACGGCCGAGGGCGGCGTGGACGAGCTGCACATCGTCTTCACGGAGTTCGTGTCGATGATGACGCAGACGCCGGTGGAGAAGCGGCTGCTGCCGCTGAGCCTCGAGGCGACGGCCGAGGAGTCGGAGGTGGCCAAGGACAAGATCCTGCCGCTGTTCGACTTCGAGCCGTCGGACGAAGGCGTGCTCGACGCACTGCTGCCGCGGTATGTCGAGTCCCGGATCTACAACGCTCTGCTGCAGGCCGCCGCTTCCGAGCACGCGGCCCGCCGCCGGGCGATGAAGTCGGCGACCGACAACGCCGAAGAGCTCATCAAGTCGCTCACGCGGCTTGCCAACGCGGCCCGACAGGCCGACATCACCCAGGAAATCAGCGAGATCGTCGGAGGCGCCAGCGCCCTGGCCGACGCGACCGCGGGGAGTGACCGATAAATGACCACCACTGTTGAGACGGCCGCCGCGACGGGCCGCGTCGCCCGGGTCATCGGCCCGGTCGTCGACGTGGAGTTCCCCGTCGACGCGATGCCGGAGATCTACAACGCCCTGACCGTCGAGGTCTCCGACCCGGCCGACGCCGGCAAGAAGAAGACCCTGACGCTCGAGGTCGCGCAGCACCTGGGCGAGGGCCTGGTGCGTTCCATCGCCATGGAGCCCACCGACGGCCTGGTCCGCCAGGCCCCGGTGACCGACACCGGCGACGGCATCACCGTCCCCGTCGGCGACGTGACCAAGGGCCGGGTGTTCAACACCCTGGGCAAGATCCTGAACGACCCCGAGGCCGAGTCCGAGGTCACCGAGCGCTGGTCCATCCACCGCAAGGCCCCGGCGTTCGACCAGCTCGAGTCGAAGACCGAGATGTTCGAGACCGGCCTGAAGGTCGTCGACCTGCTGACCCCGTACGTCAAGGGCGGCAAGATCGGTCTGTTCGGTGGCGCCGGTGTCGGCAAGACCGTGCTGATCCAGGAAATGATCATGCGTGTGGCCAAGCTGCACGAGGGCGTTTCCGTCTTCGCCGGCGTCGGTGAGCGCACCCGTGAGGGCAACGACCTCATCCACGAGATGGCGGACTCCGGCGTTCTGGACAAGACCGCGCTGGTCTTCGGCCAGATGGACGAGCCCCCGGGCACCCGTCTGCGCGTCGCCCTGGCCGGTCTGACCATGGCGGAGTACTTCCGCGATGTGCAGAAGCAGGACGTGCTGTTCTTCATCGACAACATCTTCCGCTTCACCCAGGCCGGCTCCGAGGTCTCGACCCTGCTCGGCCGCATGCCGTCCGCGGTGGGTTACCAGCCGAACCTCGCCGACGAGATGGGCCTCCTCCAGGAGCGCATCACCTCGACCCGTGGTCACTCGATCACCTCGATGCAGGCGATCTACGTCCCCGCGGACGACCTGACCGACCCGGCCCCGGCGACGACCTTCGCCCACCTGGACGCCACGACCGTTCTGTCGCGTCCGATCTCGGAGAAGGGCATCTACCCGGCGGTGGACCCGCTGGACTCGACGTCCCGCATCCTGGACCCGCGCTACATCTCGCAGGACCACTACAACGCGGCCTCCCGCGTCAAGGGCATCCTGCAGAAGTACAAGGACCTGCAGGACATCATCGCGATCCTCGGTATCGACGAGCTGGGCGAAGAGGACAAGCTGGTCGTCCACCGCGCCCGTCGCGTCGAGCGCTTCCTGTCGCAGAACACCCACGCGGCGAAGCAGTTCACCGGTGTCGACGGTTCGGACGTTCCGCTGGACGAGTCCATCGCCGCGTTCAACGCGATCTGCGACGGTGAGTTCGACCACTTCCCGGAGCAGGCCTTCTTCATGTGCGGTGGTCTCGAGGACCTCAAGAAGAACGCCAAGGAGCTGGGCGTCTCCTGATCCACGGGCCCGCAAGGGCCCCGCGATCGGCCGTCCGGGGGCGGGGCACTCCCGCCCCCGGACGTCACGTCCCCTATTCTTTGACCCAACACCCGCCGCGCCCGGCGGGTGGAGACCCGAGGAGCCACGTTGGCTGCTGAGCTGCACGTCGAGCTGGTCGCGGCGGACCGAAGCGTCTGGTCCGGCGAGGCCACCATGGTCATCGCGCGTACCACATCGGGTGACATCGGCGTCATGCCCGGGCACCAGCCGCTGCTCGGTGTGCTGCAGTCCGGCCCGGTGACCATCAAGACCACCGACGGTTCCACCGTCGTCGCGGCGGTGCACGGGGGCTTCATCTCGTTCGCCGACGACAAGCTCTCGCTGCTCGCCGAGATCGCGGAGCTTGCCGACGAGATCGACGTCGAGCGTGCCGAGCGGGCGCTCGAGCGCGCGAAGGCGGAGGCCGACGCGGCCGCCGAGCGTCGCGCGGATGTCCGGCTGAAGGCGGTCACGGGCGTTCGCTAGCCCGACCCGCTTCGAGTACGTCCCTCAGCCGCGGACCGGCCTGGAACAATTCCAGGGCGGTCCGCGGCTGAGGCAATAACGCAGGTGCGATTGCTCTAGATGATGCGAGGAGGTCGGTGGAGATGGTCCTCGCTCTGCTCGTGAGCGGCATCGTCGTGCTGCTGGTGCTTTTGGGGCTCTTCGTCTTCGGGCTGCGCAGGCGGCTCATCCAGCGGTCCGGCGGCACCTTCGACTGCAGCCTGCGCTGGAACGTGGCCCAGGAGCCGGACACCGCCCCCGAGCCGGCCGGCAAGGGCTGGGTGTACGGGGTCGCCCGCTACAACGGTGACCGGATCGAGTGGTTCCGGGTCTTCTCGTACGCGTACCGGCCGCGCCGCACGCTGGAGCGGGACTCCATCGAGGTGCTGCGCCGCCGGACGCCGCAGGGCGAGGAGGAGCTGGCGCTGCTCTCGGATGCCATCGTCCTGGTCTGCGTGCACCGCGGTACGCACCTGGAGCTGGCGATGAGCGAGGACGCCCTGACCGGCTTCCTGGCCTGGCTCGAGGCGGCCCCGCCCGGGCAGAGAGTCAATGTTGCTTGAACAAGGCTTCTCTCTGGATGGGGGTCCCCCCGGACGGAGTCTGGGGGAGGGTCAACGTCGCTTGATCAGGTCCGGTGCGTCGGATTCCGGGCTCTCCACGGCCTTCGGCTCCTTGGGCCAGATCGTGTAGCTCAGCGCGATGACCACGTTGATGCCGATGACCCAGAGCATCTTCGACTGCCAGGTCCGCAGCGAGCTGATGTCGCCCGAGCCCACGTACCAGATGGCCGCCTGCAGCAGGCCCATCGCCACCACCGCCGCCAGCACCCACTTCCCGGCGGTCTTCCACTCGTGCACCGTGCGTGCCGTGCCGTACTTCGGCGGCTGCACCGGCGGCGGGCCCCCGGCGAAGCGGTGGGCGAAGCGCTGGTCGACCCATTTGATCGTGGAGTGACCCAGCCCCACCGAGAAGCCGATGTACACGGCGGCCAGGCCGTGCTTCCAGTCCGCGTGGGCACCGTTCTTCAGGTCCACCGCCGTGGCGATCAACAGGATCAGCTCCAGGACGGGCTCCAGCAGTAGCACCGCGGCCCCCGTGCGGGGCATGCGGGCCAGGTAGCGCAGGCTCAGCCCCCCGGCCAGCAGCACCCAGAAGCCCACTTCGCAGATGACGATCAACGTGACGATCACAGCTCTCTCCTTTCCTCGTCCTCAGCGTGACCGCCGCCACCAGCGGATTCGTCGTCGCGCGTGACGATCTGCGACTGCATCCTTCGATGTACTTCCGCCGCCGCCGAGGAGCGCGGCAGTGGACGACCGCACCCTCGGCCCCGTGCTGAGATGGACCCATGCCCGTCCGCCTCACCCTGAGCCCGCCCGATCGCGTCGCGCTGCTCATCGCCGCCGCCGGACTGGCGGGCGGCGGCCTGCTGTACGCGCTGGGGCTGCGCAGCACCCCCCTCGCGGGACTGCCGGGCCGCCTCGCGCTGGTGGCGCTGGTCGTCATGGCCGGGGCCGAGCTGCTGCGCCGCCGTGCGCCGCTGACCGCCCTGGCCATCGGGACGGCGGCGTTCGCGCTGGACGTCTGCGCGGGCAGCCTCGTCGCCAACGTCGGCATGTACACCGACCTCGTCTACGCGGCGGTGCTCTACGGCCCGCCCGCCGCCTACCGCCGGATCCCGCGCGCCACCGAGGCGATCACCGTGCTGGGGACGCTGCTGGCCGTGGCGCTGATCCGCGACCCCACCTCGCTGCTGGTCGGGATCGCGCTGGCGGTCGTCCTGGTGGCGCCGGCGTGGACGGGCGTGGGGGTGCGGGTGCACCGCGACGCGGCCCGGGCGGCGCGGCTGGCCGCCGAGCGGACCGCGCTGCTGGCGGAGCTGGACCGGCGGGAGGCGGTGGTCGCGGAACGGGCGCGGATGGCCCGGGAGCTGCACGACATGGTCGCCGGGCACCTGTCGGCCATCGCCATACACTCATCGGCCGCCCTGTCGATCGACGAGCCTGAAGCCTCCCGCGAGGCCCTCGGCGTCATCCGGCAGAACAGCGTCCAGGGGCTCGCCGAGATGCGCCGGCTGATCGGTCTGCTGAGGGAGGCGGCCGGTGCGGACGAGCCCGCGCCCACACCCCGGCTCGACGGCCTGGACGCGCTGCTGGAGCGGGCCCGCACCAGCGTGCACGACGACCGTTTCTCGTTCGTCCTGCGCGACGAGCGGGGTGCGGGGAAGCTGCCGGTGCCGGTCGAACTCGCGGCCTACCGCATCGTGCAGGAGTCGCTGACCAACGTGGTCAAGCACGCCGCGCCCGGCCCGGTGCTCGTGGAGCTGACCCGGGACGGGGACGGCGCCGGACCGCTGACCGTACGGGTGGCCAGCGTGCTGGGCGGGGACACCGGGCCGCGTGCCCCGGGGGCCGGGGCGGGCCTGGTCGGGATGCGTGAGCGCGTCGCGCTGCTGGGCGGGACGCTGGCGGCGGGCCCGGTGGCGGACGGCGGCAAGCTGTGGGAAGTACGGGCCGAACTGCCCGTGGAGAGCGAGGAGAAGACCTCATGACGGTCCGTGTTGTCGTTGCCGAGGACCAGGCCGCCGTGCGGTCCGGGCTCGTGCTCATCCTGCGCTCGGCGCCCGGCATCGAGGTCGTCGGGGAGGCGGGCGACGGCGAGGAGGCCGTGCGGCTGGCCCGGGAGCTGCGCCCGGACCTGGTGCTGATGGACGTACAGATGCCGCGTCTGGACGGGGTGTCCGCCACCCGGCTGATCACCGCCGAGCGCCTCGCCGACGTGCTCGTGCTGACCACCTTCGACCTGGACGAATACGTCTTCGGGGCGCTGCGGGCCGGGGCCGCCGGCTTTCTGCTCAAGGACAGCGAGGCCCGTGACCTGGTGGCGGCGGTGCGGACCGTCGCGGGCGGCGAGGGCCTGATCTCCCCGGCGGTCACCCGCCGCCTCATCGCGGAGTTCGCCCGCCCCACGCCCGTACGCTCCCCGAACGGCCCCGACCCGGCCGTGCTGGACGTGCTCACGCGGCGGGAGCGGGAGGTGCTGGCCCGGGTGGGGGAGGGGCTGTCGAACGCGGAGATCGGGGAGCGGCTGGGGATGGCGGAGGCCACCGTGAAGACCCATGTCAGCCGGCTGCTGGGGAAGCTGGAGCTGCGCAGCAGGGTGCAAGCGGCCGTGCTGGCACAGGAGTTGGGTCTGGTCCAGACCTCTTGACCATTGGTACGGACCTTCTTACGCTCCCCTCACAACGCGCACCCCCCACCCTGTCCGACCTCACCAGGGGAGCACCCCTTGAGCACAGGAAACCTGGGACGTTACAGACGCAGCGGACACCTCACCCGCATCACCGCCAGAGCCGTGACGGCCGCCCTCGCGGCGCTGCTGCTCCCGCTCGCCACGCTCGTCGGCCTGGCGGCGCCGGCCCATGCGGCGCCCTCCGCGACGGCGACATTTGTCAAGACCTCCGACTGGGGGACGGGCTTCCAGGGCCAGTGGACGGTCAAGAACACCGGCACCACCGTCCTCGACGGCTGGACCGTGGAGTGGGACTTCCCCGCCACCACCACGGTCGGCTCCTTCTGGGACGCCCTGGTCAGCGGCTCCGGCGGCCACATCACCGCCAAGAACCGCGAATTCAACGGCACCCTCGCCCCCGGCGCCAGCGCCACCTTCGGCTTCGTCGCCTCCGGCGACGGCGAGCCCGCCGGCTGCACGCTCAACCGCGGGCCCTGCGACGGCACCTCCGGCGGCGACAGCGTGCCGGGCGCGCCCGGCACGCCCGTCTCCACCGGCGTGAGCGCGACCAGCGTCTCGCTGAAGTGGGCCGCCGCCACGGACGACAAGGGCGTCAAGAACTACGACGTCCTGCGCGGGGGCGAGAAGGTCGCCACCGTCGCCAAGCTCGCCTACACCGACACCGGCCTGAGCCCCGGCACCGAGTACAGCTACACGGTCGTGGCCCGCGACACCGCCGACCAGACCGGCCCGGCCAGCGCCCCGCTGACCGTACGGACCACCGGCTCGGGAGAGCCCCAGCCGGGCGGCGACTACATCAGGGCCGGCTACTTCGTGCAGTGGGGCATCTACGGCCGCGGCTACACCGTGAAGTCCCTGGACACCACGGGCGCCGCCGCCAAGCTCACCCACATCAACTACTCCTTCTCCAACATCGACCCGAACAACCTCACCTGCCTCAATGGCGTCACCAAGGCCACCACCCCCAACCCGCAGGACCCCAGCCAGGGGGACGGCGCCGGTGACGCCTGGGCCGACTACGAGAAGGGCTTCGGCGCCGGCGAGTCCGTCGACGGCGTGGGCGACACCTGGGACCAGAAGCTGGCCGGCAACTTCAACCAGCTGAGGAAGCTCAAGGCCAAGTACCCCAAGCTCAAGGTCAACATCTCGATCGGCGGCTGGACCTACAGCAAGTACTTCTCGGACGTCGCCAGGACCGACGCCTCGCGCCAGAAGTTCGTGAAGTCCTGCATCGACATGTACATCAAGGGCAACCTGCCGGCGACCGGCGGGCGCGGCGGTACCGGCGTCGCGGCCGGCATCTTCGACGGCTTCGACATCGACTGGGAGTGGCCCGGCGCCGAGGGCCACGCCGGGAACCACGTCTCCAAGGACGACAAGGCCAACAACACGCTGCTCTTCGCGGAGTTCCGCAAGCAGCTCGACGCGCTGAGCGCCACGACCGGCAAGAAGTACCTCCTCACCGCCTTCACCCCGGCCGACCCCGCGAAGATCGACGCCGGCTGGGACATCACCACCAAGGACGGCACGCCCAGCGTCCTGGACTACATGGACTTCGCCAACGTCCAGGGCTACGACTTCCACGGCTCCGGCAGCGACAACAGCTGGGAGCCGAACCGCACCGGCCACCAGGGCAATCTCCACCCCGACCCCAAGGACCCGTACGACACGAAGTTCAGCGTGGACAAGACCGTCCAGACCTACCTCGACGCCGGCGTCGACCCCCGCAAGGTGGTCATCGGCCTCGCCTTCTACGGCCGCGGCTGGCAGCAGGTCGCCGACGGCGGTGCCCGCGGCGTCTGGCAGAGCGCGGGCGGCGCGGCCCCCGGCCAGTTCCCCGAGGAGGCCGGCACCCGCGGTTACGACAACCTGCTGGCCTCCGTGCCCAACCTGACCGTCCACCACGACGAGGCGACGGTCGCGACGTACGGCTACACCGGGAACAACGGCCAGTGGTGGACCTTCGACGACGCGTGGTCCATCGGCAAGAAGACCGCCTGGCTCAAGCCGAAGAAGCTCGGCGGCGTCATGATCTGGGAGATGTCCGGTGACAGCGGCACGCTGATGAAGGCTGTGGACGACGGCCTCCGCTAGCACCCGCCCCCACGGACCGGCCGGGGAGCCGGACGGCCCCCCGACTCCCCGGCCACCCGCTACCGGTTCTCGCCGGGTACCCAGAGGATGTCGCCGAGCTCCTTGTTCGCCGTCCTCGCGAGAATGAACAGCAGGTCCGACAGGCGGTTGAGGTAGGTCGCCGTCAGGGGGTTCATGATGTCGGCGTGCAGCTCCAGCGCCGCCCACGTCGAGCGCTCGGCGCGGCGTACGACCGTGCACGCCTGGTGCAGCAGCGCGGCGCCCGGCGTGCCGCCGGGAAGGATGAAGCTGCGCAGCTTCTCCAGGTCCTCCAGGAACCGGTCGCAGTCCGCCTCCAGCTTGTCGATGTAGGACTGCTCCACGCGCAGCGGCGGGTACTTGGGTTCCTCGACGACGGGAGTGGCGAGGTCGGCTCCCACGTCGAAGAGATCGTTCTGCACTCGTACGAGCACCTTGACGACCTCGGGCGCCAGCTGTCCCAGCGCGATCGCGACCCCGATCGCGGCGTTCGCCTCGTTCGCGTCGGCGTACGCCGCGATACGGGTGTCGGTCTTCACGGTGCGGCTCATGTCGCCGAGGGCGGTGGTGCCGTCGTCACCGGTGCGGGTGTAGATGCGCGTCAGATTGACCATGGTCCGAGCGTAGTCACGCCCCGGCCCGACGGAAGTACCGTGTGCCCGCCGCCACGGACGCCACCATCAGCGCGAGGGCGGCCAGGGTGCCGTGCAGCAGGGCGGGTGCGGCGTAGTCACCGGTGAAGGCGGCCCGTACTGAACGGTACGTCCATCGCTCAGGCGTCCTGCCTGTCACCCGTTCGACTGCTCGTGAGTGAAACCAAGCCTGCGGGCACCTGTGAGACCGGATGCTGTGGTGCATGGGCGATGTCGAACAACCACAGCAGCTACGCACTGGAGAACGCGCCGAGCGTCCTGTTGTGCGGCGCACGGTGAAACTGCGGTTGTATCCGACAGCTGAGCAGGAGCTCCGGCTTGCGGAGCAGGGGCATGCGGCTCGGGCGCTGTGGAACTTGCTGCACGAGTGGTACACGTTCCACGCTCCTCATCGGTGGCCGTCGTTCAAAGAGGCGGACGCGGCGATCCGGCAGGCTCGCCGCGAGGTCGAGTGGCTGGCGGCGCTCCCGGCACAGGCCTGTCAGCAGGTACTGAAGCAGTACATCCATGCCTGGCAGGCCTACTGGAAAGGGACGCGAGGGCGTCCGGGCTTTCATGCGCGGGTTCGTAGGCGGCTGTCGGTGGACATGCCACAGGCTCAAGCACTGAAGGTCGCGCGTCTGAACCACCGATGGGGTGAGACCAATCTGACGCTGGTCGGGCGGGTGCGCTTTCGGTACTCACACGAGCTCCCTGGCCTTGGCAAGCAGGCCCCGGCGGGCAAGATCACGGGGGCTCGCCTGGTACGGGAGGTCAATGGCTGGCACATTGTCTTCCGCTGTGCGTTGTGGCGAGAGCTACCGGCACCGGGGGACCACACGGGGTCCGCAGTGGGCCTGGACAGAGGCGTGGCGGTATCAATCGCCACCTCGGACCCGGACGAGCCGTATCACACTCACAAGCCGTGGTTGAGCCCCAAAGAGACGGAGAGGTTGCGCCGTCTGGAGCGGAAGGCTGCCCGGCAGCGGAGGGCTGCCCGCCCCGGCCAGGCTGTGTCGCGACGGTTGCAGCGCACGTACGCTCAGATTGCAGCCCTACGGGGTCGCGAGAAGCGGCGGCGGGCAGACTGGCAGCACAAGGTCACCACCAAGCTGGCCGCTCGCTGTGCCTTGATCGGGATCGAGCAGCTGAACGTGCGAGCCATGACCGCTTCAGCGCGAGGCACCGAGGAGCGGCCCGGCAAGGGCGTGGCCCAGAAGTCCGGCCTGAACCGGGTGATCTTGAGTGAGGGCTGGTCGCAGCTTGCGACGCTACTGGAGTACAAGTCGGCCGAACGGGGCGGGATGGTCGTTCGGGTTCCGGCTCGCTACACATCGCAGAGGTGTTCCGCTTGCGGAGAGGCGGACCCGCGGAACCGCGAGAGCCAAGCGGTCTTCGTGTGCACGAATCCCGAGTGCGGATATGGGCCGGTCAACGCCGATGTGAATTCCGCCTACAACATCAAGACCGACGCCATCCTCGCAGCCACATGGCCGCGAGGACCGGCGAGCTTGGCCGCCCTGGGAAGCAGGGTGGACGGACGCAGCGTTCCCGCCTGGCGGAAACGCAGGCCACGGCGTTGGCCGAGGCCGAATCGTCAACCGATCTGCCCGGAAGTCGCGTGATATGCGGCATACGAGCAGTGGGAGCCCCGGCGCGTGTGGCCGGGGAGACTTCACAACTACTTCGGCGCCAAGGAAGACCTCTTCCTCGACCGCGAGGACGACGCGGTCCAGTGGCTGGCCACGGTCGTCCGTGGCCGCCCCGCCGGGGAGTCGGCGGCCGAGGCCGTCCTGCGCTCCCTGCGCGCCGAAGTGGTGGCGGTCTCCCCCCGCCTCGGGCTCATCGACGGCTACGACCGCTTCATGCGCGTCATCGGCCAGTCGCAGGCGCTGCGCTCGCGGCTGCTCGACATGCGCCACAGGGCCGTCGAGGCGGTGACCGCCGTGCTCACCGAGGAGGCCGGCGCGGGGGCGGACGACCGGCTGGCCGCCCTGGTGGCCAGTCAGCTGGGCTGGATCCAGGGCCACGTCGTGGAGTTCATCCAGCGTGAGCTGATGGCGGGTCGCACGGCGGCCCAGGCGTCGCGGGCGGCGCTCGGTCTGCTGGACGAGATCGAGGCCCTGCTCGGCGACCGGCTCCTGGCCTACGCCCGCCGGCCCGCCGTGTGATCGATGAGGCCCAAGTGGCCCATCTGTGCCGTGAGGTCACGGCTCCGGGCGTCTCAGTGTGATGTCCGTCATTCGGGACGTGACGCGCATCTCTTCCTGCCCAACCGCGCGTCGGTGGGCGCTAATCTCCGGGCGGAGAACGTAAATGAACAGATACATGCACAGGGAGTAAGGGGACAGCCGTGGCCAAGAAGCTCGCCGTCATCGGTGCCGGACTGATGGGATCGGGGATCGCGCAGGTCTCCGCCCAGGCCGGGTGGGACGTCGTGCTGCGGGATGTCACCGACGCGGCGCTCACGCGCGGGACGGACGGCATCAAGGCCTCGTACGAGAAGTTCGTCTCCAAGGGGAAGCTGGAGGCCGCGGCCGCCGAGCAGGCGCTGGGCCGGATCACCACGACCACCGACCTCGACGCGGCCGCCGACGCGGACATCGTCGTCGAGGCCGTCTTCGAGGACATCGACACCAAGCGGGACATCTTCCGCACCCTGGACGGCCTGGTGAAGGACAGCACGGTGCTGGCCTCCAACACCTCCGCCATCCCGATCACCAAGATCGCCGCCGCCACGTCGCGCCCCGAGCGCGTCGTCGGCACGCACTTCTTCTCGCCGGTGCCGATGATGCAGCTGTGCGAGCTGGTGCGCGGCTACAAGACCAGTGACGAAACCCTCGCCAAGGCCCGTGAGTTCGCCGAGGGCGTCGGCAAGACCTGCATCGTCGTCAACCGGGACGTCGCCGGCTTCGTCACCACCCGCCTGATCTCGGCGCTCGTCGTCGAGGCCGCCAAGCTGTACGAGTCGGGCGTGGCCAGCGCCGAGGACATCGACATCGCCTGCAAGCTGGGCTTCGGCCACGCCATGGGGCCGCTGGCGACCGCGGACCTGACGGGCATCGACATCCTGATGCACGCCACCGGCAACATCTACACCGAGTGCCAGGACGAGAAGTTCGCCCCGCCGGAGATCATGCGCCGCATGGTCGACGCGGGTGACCTCGGCCGCAAGAGCGGTCAGGGCTTCTACCAGCACTGAGGCTGAACCGTCCACTGGGCTTCACCCTGTGGGGTGAATTCGGTATCGGTTCGCTTACAGGCGGCAACTTTGTCGTGTGAGAGGCAGTCAGTCCTTTAGAGCCACAACCACATCAGGCACCACTCCCGGGAGCGCATATGCACATCAGGGGCGACCACGCCGAACTGGTCGTCGGGGGGCGCCTCGACGTCCGCAACGCGGCGGACGCCCGTACGGTCCTGCACTCCGCCCTCGACGCCGGACGGGGCGACCTCGTCCTGGACCTGACCGAGCTGGACTCCTGGGACGCCACGGGACTGGGCGTCATCATGGGCGCCCACCGCCGCGCCGGGCGCACCGGGCGGCGGCTGGTCCTGCGCGGAGTGCCGGACCGGATGCAGCGCCTGTTGGTGGCCACCCGGCTGCACCGCATCCTCGCCATCGAGGGGGGCGAGGGCGTCGAGGGCCCCTGCCTCGACGCCGCCCCCCAGCGGCCCCGGCCCAGGGTCTGAATCCCCCGCCGGGCACCCCGGGCGGCGCTGTGGCCGACTCGCCCGGGACGAGGGGCGCCGGGCGGGGCCGGTGAGCCCCCTGCGGTGTGAGTACCCCGATCCTCATGAGACTGTGACGTCCCGCTGCGACGCGGCACCCTCCCGGTCGTAGATACTGTGCCAAGGTCTGTTCGGTTTCCCGCCGCCACGACAGCCCACGGCGGGCACCGGACCGGAACCGACGGCTTGGGCGACGCCCGGCCGGAGGTCGAAGGAGTGCGGACAGGCCGGAGGGCACGACGGCACGCCACGCATCTTGGGGGCTCTGAACCATGGACCCGACGAACAGGGGATCCGAGGAATTCCACGACGACGAGCGCACTCCCGCCGAGGACAGCGGCACGCGGCGCCCGCCCCGCGACGCCGCCCCGGCGCCGGAGGGCCCCGGCGGTGGCCAGGGCCCCGTCCGCGTCGTCCAGCTCGTCTCGGGTGACTACCTGCTCACCGTCAACCCCCTCGACGGCAGCGAAATAGAGCCCTGCCCGCCCGGCGCCCTCCCCGGCCGCCCCGAGCGCCACGGCGCCGAGCAGCGCGCCGAACTGCGCCGCGCCGCCGCGCCGCCCGTGCCCGCCCGGCAGGCCGGCCCCCAGCTGCCCCTGCTGCACCGTGAGGAGGAGCGCGAGAGACTGGGCCGCCTCCTCTCGCGCGGCCGCTCCGTGCGGCTGACCGGCCCCTCCGGCTCCGGGCGCAGCATGCTGCTGGACGCCGTCGCCGAGGACTGCGCGGACCTCGCGCCCGACGGCGTCGTACGCCTCAGCGGCTACCACCGCACCCCCACCGACCTGCTGCACGAGCTGTTCGCGGCCGTCCACCACGCGCCGCTGCACCGCCTGGACCGCACCGAACTGCTGGCCGCCGTCCACGAGATCGGCGCGGTCGTCGTCGTGGACGACCTCGAGTTCGGCGGGGCCACCCTCGACGAGCTCCTCGACGCCACCCCCGAGTGCGCCTTCCTGCTCGCCGCCACCCCCGACGTCGCCGCCCCCTCCGCCGACTCGCACCTGGAAGAGGTCTTCCTCGGCGGGCTGGACCGCACCGGCTGCCTGGAGCTGCTGGAGCGGGCCGTGGACCGGCCGCTCACGGACGAGGAGGCGGACTGGGCGGCGGACCTGTGGTTCGAGTCCGAGGGGCTGCCGCTGCGCTTCGTCCAGGCCGGTGCGCTGCTGCGCCAGCGCGACGCCCAGGCCCTGGGCCCGGCGGCCGTCGACGAGCACGGCGTCTTCGCCGAGCGGCCTTACGCCGATACCGCCGATGCCGCCTCCGGCGAGGCGCGGGACGGCGCCCACGACATCCCGCTGCCGAGCCTCGCGCAGGCCGCGGCGCCCGCCGTCCTGCTCTCCTCCCGGCTCTCCAAGGCCGCCCGCGAGACCCTGCGGTTCGCGGTCGCCCTCGGCGGCGAGGTCCCCCACCAGGCGCACCTGCCCGCGCTGGCCGGGGACACCCACGCCGACGCCGCCGTCGGCGAGCTCCTGGCCTGCGGCCTGATCACCGCCGTCGGCGCGCACTACCGGCTGGCCGCCGGCATCGCCGACCAGCTGCTGGCCGCGGACTACGGCAGCGACGCCGCCGCCAAGGCGCACGCCGCCGCCCAGCACTACGCCTGGTGGGCCGGGCACCCGTCGGTGACCCCCGAGCGGATCGCCGTCGAGGCCGACGCCATCCTCGCCGCGATGAGCGCCCTGATCGGCGACACCGAGGCCGGGCACCGCGCCGCCGCCGTACAGCTGGCCCGTACCGCCGCACCGGCGTTCGCGGCCTCGCTGCACTGGGGCGCGTGGGAGCGCAGCCTGCGCTGCGGTCAGGAAGCCGCCCGGCTGGCGGGTGAAGTCGGCGAAGAAGCGTATTTCCACCACGAGTTGGGCGTGCTGGCCCTGTGCAGCGGCAACCTCGACCGGGCCCGCGCCGAGCTGGAGGCGTCCATCGGGCTGCGCGGTGTGCTCGCCGACAAGCGTGGCGCCGTCGCCGGGCGGCGGGCGCTGGCGCTGGTCGCCGACCGCTCCGGCCTGGCCATGGGCGCCCGCCCGGTGCCCGGTGGCTCCCCGCAGCGCACCGGCTCCGCACCGGTCCCGCCCCTGCCGCCCCTCCCGTCGATTCCGCCCCTCCCGTCGGCCCCGTCGAACCCCTCGCATCCGTCGATGGCGTCGATGCCGTCCCCGCCGGGCGGCACGAACGGGCGGCTGCGCGGCGCCGGCGACGGTCGCACGTCGGCCGGCGAGGAGGTCCCGGACGCCCGCAGCGAGGAGTCGGCCGCGCCGCCCGCGAAGGTGCCCCCGGTCTTCGCGGCCCGGCTCCCGGACGACGCCACGACCGCCGTCGTCCCCAAGATCCTGGCCCCCGGAGCATCGGCCCACCCGCCCGCCGCACCGCCCCGGCCCGCCGGGGGACCGCGCCAGTCGTGGGCGCAGAAGCTGATGTCCGGCGGCAACCGCCGCAACCTCCTCGCCGCGTGCGCGGGCGCCGTCCTCGCGGCCGTGCTCGGCACCGTCGTCACCCTCGGCGCCACCACCGGCGGCAAGGGCGGCCCGCAGACGGACACGGTCCAGCCGGGCCGGTCGGCGACCCAGCGGGACGGCGACGGCGGGCTGAGCGCCGACGAGCCGGCGGCGGGGGAGCCGGGAGCGCCGCAGGTGCAGGACAGGCCGCGCCGGCCCGGGCAGACGCCCGGCCCGGGCGGTTCACCGGGCGCGCCCGCCCCGTCCGGCAGCGCCTCGCCGTCCGCGTCGCAGCCCGGCGGCGATCCGGTGCCCCCGTCGCCGAGTAGCCCGGGCCGGCCCTCGTCGAGCCCCACGCGGCCCTCGCCCGGCGGCGGGGAGACCCCGACGGCCAAGCCGACGCCGACCCGGACGGACGGCGGCGCCACCCCGACGAAGCCCGCGGAGACCCCGCCGACGCCGTCCCAGCCGACCCCGGGCGGCAGCTCCAACTCGGCGAGCGGACCGGCGCCGGCCAACCCGTCGCCGGGTACCGGCACGCCGGTCGTCTAGGCCCGAGTACGCACAACGCCGGGCGGGCCGGAGACATCCGGCCCACCCGGCGTTCGCGCAGCCGGATCCGTCAGAACAGCCGCAGCTTGTCGTCCTCGATGCCGCGCATCGCGTCGTAGTCCAGGACGACGCAGCCGATGCCGCGGTCCGTGGCCAGCACCCGCGCCTGGGGCTTGATCTCCTGGGCGGCGAAGATGCCGCGTACGGGCGCGAGGTGCGGGTCGCGGTTGAGGAGCTCCAGGTAGCGGGTGAGCTGCTCCACACCGTCGATCTCGCCGCGGCGCTTGAGCTCCACGGCCACCGTCGCACCGTCCGCGTCACGGCAGAGGATGTCCACGGGGCCGATGGCCGTGGGGTACTCCCGGCGGATGAGGGTGTAGCCCTCGCCGAGGGTCTCGATGCGGTCCGCGAGGAGCTCCTGCAGGTGCGCCTCGACGCCGTCCTTGATCAGGCCGGGGTCGACGCCGAGCTCGTGCGAGGAGTCGTGCAGCACCTCTTCCATGGTGATGATGAGCTTCTCGCCCGCCTTGTTGATCACCGTCCAGACGCCGACGCCCCCTTCGACGTCCTCCTTGAGGGTGCACGGCGGAGACATCCAGTTGAGGGGCTTGTAGGCACGGTCGTCCGCGTGGATGCTGACGCTCCCGTCCGCCTTGACCAGAATCAGTCGGGGGGCGGAGGGCAGATGGGCGGTGAGCCGGCCCGCGTAGTCCACGGAGCAACGGGCGATGACGAGACGCATGGTGTGTCACGCTACTCGACTTCCGCCACTCCACGCGATTCGCCCTGGACCGTCCCTCGGGCTTTGGCCAGTTGTCGGTGTTCTCCTGGTGGGGCAGCAGTGGCCGGATTACCGTTGAAGCGGGCGGTCGTCGTACGGGCACAGGGCGTCGTCGTCCGCTCGCCCATCCCTGAGACCCCGCCCGCGGGGTCGCGAGAGGAGAACCCATGTCGCTCGACGTCTCACCGGCCCTCCTTGAACAGGCCGAGCGAGGCGAGGTCGACGAAGCCGACTTCGTCGACTGCGTCCGGAACTCCCTGCCCTACGCGTGGGAGATGATCAGCTCTCTGGTGGACCGGCTCGAGGTCGAAGGCGGAGAGTTCGCCGACAACCGGACGCCGCCCCCGGACGAGCAGGCGCGCGGTCAGCTGCTGCGCGCCCTGGCGAGTGACGCGATCCGTGGTGCGCTGCAGCGACACTTCGGGGTCCGACTGGCGTTCCAGAACTGCCACCGGGTGGCGGTCTTCCCCGTCGACCGCTCGGTGGACGAGCGCCTGGCCCGATTCACCTCGGTCCGTGGCCAGCTGCTCAACCAGTCGCCGGAGCTCCGCGACTGCTGACGCGTTCGTGCTGCCGCTCCGAGTCCGGGAGGTGGGGAAGTGAGCGGGGGGCGGCAGCTCCGCCGGGCGACCGGCAACGGGCGGGGTCAGACCAGCAGCGGCAGCACGTCGGCGCCGAGCCGGCGCAGGTTCTCCTCGGTGGCCGCGAGGTCGCCGGAGCCCTCGGCCAGGAGGGCGAAACGGCTGATGCCCGTACGCTCGGAGGTGGCCGCGAGCCGGTCCGCGCACAGCCGCGGCGAGCCGACGGGATGCAGCTCGCACAGCAGCTCCGTGTACGCGAGGGGATCACGCATCGGGCGCGCTCTGCCGTCGACCGTCACATGCGCCGACAGGCCGTAGTGGAACCACCCCGGCATCGCCTTCAGCAGCGTCTCCGCCGCCTCCTCGCGGCGGTCCGCGACCTGCACGACGCCCGCCGCCACATGACCGGCCGCGGCCACCGATTCCGGCGAACTTCCCGCCTCCAGGGCGCACTTGCGCCAGTAGGCGACCATCTCGGCCTTCTCCTCGTCGGTGCTGTGCATGCCGAGCAGCATCGGCAGCCCGTGCGCCGCGGCCAGCCGGACGCTCGCGGGCGAGGTGCAGGCGACGATCACCCCGGGACCGGTGGAGCCCAGCGGGTCGTCCGGGCGCGGTACGACGGGCACCTCGCGGAAGGCGAACCGCTCGCCGTCGCTGCCGACCCGGGGTTCACGCAGCCACCGCATCAGCAATTCGAGCGATTCGGGGAACCCCTCTTCGTACGCCCCCAGGCCTGAGTTGAACACCTCCAGGTCGACCCACGGGCCGCCCCGACCCACCCCGAGGGTGAACCGGCCGCCCGACGTCAGGTGCAGCAGCGCCGCCTGCTCGCCCAGCGCCACGGGGTGCGTGGTGGGCAGCACGCTCACGGCGGTGCCGACCTCGATGGCGCGGGTACGGCCGAGCAGCAGGGCGGCGAGAGTGACGGCGGACGGGCAGACCCCGTACGGGACGAAGTGGTGTTCCGCCAGCCAGACGGCCGCCAGCCCCGCCTCCTCGGCGACCTCGGCCGACCGCACGGCCCGGTACAGCGCCTCCTCGTGGCCCTGGCCCGGGAACTGGGCGGCCAGGACAAATGCTCCAACGCGCATCGCTCTTGTTCCTCCTAGCGACCGACGCGGCACCCCCCTGGAGGCAATAACGGCTGACACGTGCCAAAGGTACGGCCGAGCGTGAAGTTTTCATGATGATCGGAGCGCGGGCGCCATAGGGCCGCGAGGATGCCGAACCGGGGCGGTGACCGTCCCGCGTAGGCTGTTCGCGACCCGTAGCCCCAGACCTTCCGAGGTGCCCCGTGTCCCCGCGCCGAAACCGCCCGCGAGGCGGCGCCGACAAACACACCCCCTTCCCGCGCGACGAGAGCGGCGAGCGGTACGGCCTGGAGCGCACGGAGAGCTGGCAGGGCGAGGAGTGGGCGGTCCGCATGATCGGCGGCGGCGCGGCGGCCAAGCACTACCGCTGCCCCGGCTGCGACCAGGAGATCCCGCCGGGGGTGCCGCACGTGGTCGCCTGGCCGCAGTACGGCGCGGGGGTCGACGACCGGCGCCACTGGCACAAGTCCTGCTGGAACGCGAAGGACCGCCGGAGCGCGCGGCTCCAGCGGTCCCGTAACGCGCCGAGATACTGAGACGGCCCGGCGGCTAGGCGTCGCGCCGCAGCAGCGAGGCGTACGCGCCGGCCAGGGCGGCCGCGGCCACACCCAGCATGATCCACAGCGGGTCCCAGCCCGTGGGGCCCTCGGTGACCGCGTCGGCCGCGGAGGTGTAGAACGCCGACATCTGGTTGGGGATCGAGTACTGGAACAGGGCCTTGCGCAGGCCCTCGAGGGTCTCGCCCATCATGAACATCGCGATGACCAGCGGCAGCAGCACCACGCCCAGCATGACCGTGATCGCCCCGGCGGAGTGACGCAGCAGCGTGCCGACGGCCAGCGCCAGCAGGCCCAGCGTCGCCACGTACAGGCTCACGCCGACCGTCGCCCGCAGCCACTCGGCCCCGCTCGGCTCGACGGCGGACCGGTCGCCCAGCATCGCGACGTCCACCATCGCCACCATCACGGTCGACACCAGCGTGATCACGAACGTCAGCAGGAAGAAGACGACCGCCTTGGCCGTCAGCACGCGGCCGCGGTTGGGGCAGGCGGTCAGCGTCGTGCGGATCAGGCCCGTGCCGTACTCGGACGAGATCGTCAGCACCCCCAGCGTGATCACGCAGACGATGCCCAGCAGGATGCCGAAGAACCCCAGCGACAGCGGGGAGGTGTGCTCCAGCGAGCTGTTCGTGCTGCTGTACGCCACCGCGATCAGCAGGCCGATGCCGACGACGAGCAGGATCATCACGCCGAGTGTCCACATCGTCGAGCGGACGGAGCGGATCTTGGTCCACTCGGAGAGCAGGGCGTCGGCGAGGGTGGCCCTGCGGATCGGGATCGGCGAGACGTACCCGACGGGGCCGCCGGCAGGCGCCTGGCCGGGCCAGTAGCCCGCCTGCGGGGCGTGCTGCGGGGCGTACGCGGGTGCGCCCTGGGGCGCCTGCTGCGGGTGCTGCGGGGCGTTCTGCGGGGGCGCGGGGGGCTGCTGCGGGGTGGTCATCGGGCGTCCTCGCTGTCGCGCTTGGTCAGGTCGGCGGGGGCGGTCACGGGAACGGGGGGCGCGGCGGCGGGCCGCTGCTGCGGGGGCTGGGCGGCCTGGGCGTAGGGGTTCGGCTGCTCGCCCGGCAGGACCGGGTACGCCTGCTCGGGCCAGCCCTGCGGGAGCGCGGCGGGCTGCTGCCACGGCTGGGCGGGCTGGACGGGCGGCTGGAGGCCGGCGCGCTGGTCCACCGTGGAGCGGTAGTCGACCGCGCCCTGCGTCATCCGCATGTACGCCTCCTCCAGGGAGGCCTGGTGCGGGGAGAGCTCCCACAGCCGGACGTCCGCGCCGTGCGCGAGGTCGCTGATCCGCGGCAGCGCCAGACCGGTCACCCGCAGGGCGCCGTCCTGCTCGGGCAGCACCTGCGCACCGGCCTCGACCAGCGCGGCCGTGAGCTTCTCGCGGCCCTCCGGCTCGCCGTCGGGCGTGCGGACGCGCGCGAAGTCCGCTGAGTTCGCGGAGATGAAGTCCTTGACGCTCATGTCGGCCATGAGCTGCCCGCGCCCGATGACGATCAGGTGGTCGGCGGTCAGCGCCATCTCGCTCATCAGGTGCGAGGAGACGAAGACGGTGCGGCCCTCCGCCGCCAGCCGCTTCATGAGATTGCGGACCCAGAGGATGCCCTCGGGGTCGAGTCCGTTGACCGGCTCGTCGAAGAGCAGCACCTGCGGGTCGCCCAGCAGCGCGGCGGCGATGCCCAGGCGCTGGCCCATGCCGAGCGAGAAGCCCTTGGAGCGCCTCCTGGCGACGTCCTGCAGGCCGACGACGCCGAGGACCTCGTCCACGCGGCGGGCCGGGATGCCGGAGAGCTGGGCGAGCGACAGCAGGTGCTGGCGGGCGCTGCGCCCGCCGTGCACGGCCTTGGCGTCGAGCAGGGCGCCGACCTGGCGCGGGGCGTTGGGGAGCTTGTGGAAGGGGTGGCCGCCGATCGTGACCCGGCCGGAGGTGGGCATGTCCAGGCCGAGGATCATGCGCATGGTGGTCGACTTGCCGGAGCCGTTGGGCCCCAGGAAGCCGGTGACGGCGCCCGGCCGCACCTGGAACGTCAGGTTGTGCACGGCTGTCTTGGCGCCGTAGCGCTTCGTCAGACCGACTGCCTCGATCATTCTCCGCCCCTTGCGAGCTTGGTCAGGGCGATAGCCCCCGTAAGGGTTAGGAGGATAGACGAGGGATTGACGGTTCCCGATATGCGTGAGTTATGGCGGCGGTAAGGAGGAGGCCCCCTCCAGATCGTCGTAGGAGCGGGCCGGGGCACCCTCGCCGTCCCCGTCCGCCGCGAATCCCTCCGCCCGGCGCACCCAGCCCTCGGCGGCGAACACCCGGGCCCCCGCGGCCCGGACCTCCGGGTCGGCCGCCGCCCGTGCCACCCAGCCCGCCGGGTCGGGACCGAGCAGGGCCCGCAGCCGCGCCGAGCCCAGCAGCAGGGCGGCGAGCAGCGCGCTCTGGTCCCCGCCGCCGGGACGGGCCAGCCCGGTGCCGGGGTCGGTGAGCACCCCCCACCTGCTGACGTACAGATACGCGCCCGCCAGCCGCAGCCCCGACGGCAGGGTCATCGCGAACGCGTCGCCGGGCAGCAGGACCCGCCGGTAGTTGAGCTCCGTGGCGTCGACGACCGCGAGCTGCTCCGCGTCCAGCCAGCCGGCCACGAGCACGCGCTCGGCGGCCGGGTCCGCGTACGGCGCCGCCGCCACGTAGCCGAAGCGGCCGATGTGACCGGAGCAGCCGACCGCGATGCCGCGCGTACGGACCGGCACCATGGGGACGGTGGCCGCCAGGCGCTTGCGGGTGAGCTTGTGGGCGAGCTGGGCGGGGGAGGCGTTGGACCCCACGGCGAGGACCGGGTGGCGGCGGCCGGTGGTCACGCCGCCGAGGGAGACCAGGGCCTGGTCGAGGGTGCCGGCGCCGATGCGCCATGTGCCGAGCCGGCCCGGGCGCGGGGTCAGCGCCAGCAGCTCCTCGCCGGCCAGCAGGGCGGGCTCGGTGACCGGCCGCCCGGGATAGCTCAGCGGATGACGCGCGGGGGCGACGTCGAGACCGAGAGCCCGCAGAGTCCGCCGCGTCATGCCCTCTTCCCTCCCCGGCCCGGGCCCACCCCGAAACCGCGGCCCCGGCTCACGAGACGCGTCCCCCAGGACCTACGCGTCCCGCTTCTTCAGCAGGACGTACCCTCCGATCAGCGCCGCCACCACCCACAACACCATGATCATGAAGCCGCCCCACGGCCCGTACGGCGCGTCGTCCCCGACCGTGACGACCTGCATCACCTTCTGTCCCGCCTGGTCCGGCAGGTACTGCCCCACCTTCTTCGTGGCCGGCACATTGCCGAGGATGGCGGAAATGAGAAAGAAGAACGGCATCAGAATGCCGAGCGAGAGCATGGGGCTGCGCAACATCGTCGCGACGCCCATCGAGAACACCGCGATCAACGTCATGTAGAGACCGCCGCCGACCACCGCGCGCAGCACACCCGGATCGCCGAGCTGCGCCTTGTGGCCGCCGAGCATCGCCTGACCGACGAAGAACGTCACAAAGCTGGTGACCATGGCGACGACGAATGCGAGCAGCGTCGCGATGGCGATCTTGCTGAAGAGAAAAGTGCCCCGCTGGGGAACGGCCGCCAGCGAAGTGCGGATCATTCCGGTGCTGTATTCGTTGGAAACCACCAGCACACCGAAGACGATCAATGCCAGCTGGCCCAGTCCCATCCCCGCGAAGCTGATGAACGTGGGATCGAATTGGATCTTGTCTTCGGGTGACAGTTTGTCGAAGTCCTTCTTGCTCAAAGCGCTGATCAGCGCGCCGAGCGCCACGGTGACGACCACGGCGATCCCGAGCGTCCACACCGTGGAACGCACCGATTTGATCTTCGTCCATTCCGACGCGAGAACCTGATTCACCACCGTCATCGTCAGGCTCCCTTCCGCTTCCGCTCCCAGTCGGCCCCCCAGGCCGCCGCCGGGGCGCCCTCCTGAGGTGGCGCCCCCGCCGGCGGCCGGTGGTTCTCGTGCGCGTGGTACTCCACCGACCCGGCGGTGAGCCGCATGAACGCCTCCTCCAGCGAGGCCCGCTGCGGGCTCAGCTCGTGCAGCACGATCTGGTGCCGGGCCGCCAGCTCGCCCAGGTGGGGGGCGTCCTCGCCCTCGACCTCCAGGCAGCCGTCGGCGCCGGGCGTGAAGTCGATGCCCGCACCGTGCAGCACGTCCCGCAACCGCTCCTGGTTCGGCGTGCGGACCCGGACGTACGAGCGGGAGTTCTCCCTGATGAAGTCCGCCATGCTGGTGTCCGCGAGCAGCCGCCCCTGTCCGATGACCACGAGATGGTCGGCCGTCAGCGCCATCTCGCTCATCAGGTGCGAGGAGACGAAGACCGTACGGCCCTGGGTGGCCAGGTTCTTCATCAGGTTGCGGATCCAGTGGATGCCCTCGGGGTCGAGTCCGTTGACCGGCTCGTCGAACATCAGGATCCGCGGATCACCCAGCAGCGCGGCGGCGATGCCCAGGCGCTGGCCCATGCCGAGGGAGAAGCCCTTGAAGCGCTTTCCGGCCACCGACGTCAGGCCCACGGTGTCCAGGACTTCGGCAACACGCGTACGGGGGATGCCGTTGCTCTGCGCCAGGCACAGCAGATGGTTGTAGGCGCTGCGACCGCCGTGCACCGCCTTGGCGTCCAGCAGGGCACCGACGACCTTGAGGGGGTCGCGCAGTTCGCGGAAGTGCCGGCCGTCGATGCGGACCGTGCCGCTGGTCGGATTGTCCAGATCGAGCATCATCCGCATGGTCGTGGACTTGCCCGCGCCATTGGGACCGAGGAAGCCGGTGACGATGCCGGGCCGCACCGTGAACGTCAGGTGGTCCACCGCGCGCACGTCGCCGTAGTACTTGGTCAGACCCGCCAGCTCGATCATTCAGCCACGGTAAGGGCGCCCCGCGCCGCCCGCCACCGGTGGCGGGAACTCCGGCGGAAGCGGCGGGAAGCACTCAGCGCGCCCGGCCGCCACCGGGGCGGCGGCAGGGCGCGCTGAACACAGGATCCCCCGAACGAGCGACGTACGTTCCGTGCCCCGTGCCGCGTCAGCGGCTCTGCTGGGCCGGGACGCCGCGCGAGATCGGCTCGTCATCACCCGGAACCCCGGCCGCGGCCACGGCCGCGCCGGTCAGCGTGGCCAGCATCTCGCGGACGTTGGTCAGCTGGGCGTTGATGCTGTCGCGGCGGTTGGTGAGCGCCGCCAGCTCGCGCTCGGATTCGCTGCGGATACGGTCGGCCTTGGCGTTGGCGTCGGCGACGATGTCCTCGGCCTGACGCTGCGCGGTCTCCACCGTCTGACGGGCCCGGCGCTCCGCGTCCGTGCGCAGCTTCTCCGCCTCCAGGCGGAGCTGCTCGGCGCGGTGCTCGATCTCCGCCAGCCGCTTCTCGGCCTTGGCCTGACGCGAGGCCAGGTCGCGCTCGGACTGCTCGCGGCGCTTGGCCAGGTTGGTCTCGAAGTCCGCGGCGGCCTGGGCGGCCTTGGCACGGGTCTCCTCGAAGAGGGCGTCCGCCTCCTCGCGCTTGGACTGCGCGTCCTTCTGCGCCTCGCTGCGCAGCTGGGCCGCGTCACCCTTCGCCTTCTCGACGATCCGCGCGCCCTCGTCCTCCGCCTTCGCCTTGCGGTCGGCGGCGAACGACTCGGCGTCGTTGCGCACCTGCTGCGCCGCCGACTCGGCCAGCTCACGGTGCTGCTCGGCGGCGCGCCGGGCCTCTTCCCGCAGGTCCTTGGCCTCTTCCTCGGCCAGCCGGAGAATCTTCTCGACCCGCGCGCCGAGCCCCGCGTACGACGGCTCCGCGTCATTGATCTGTGCCTGAGCGTTCTGCGTCTCGAGGTGGAGCTCCTCGATGCGCTTTTCCAGCGAGGTGATCCGCGCCAGGGCGCTGTCACGGTCCGCTACGAGCTTGGTAATGCGGTCGTCCACCTGGCCGCGGTCGTATCCACGCCGCACCAACTCGAAGCCGAAGGGGGAGGAAGTGTCGCTCATGGGGTTCCTGTCATAAGAGACCGGTGAGGTGATAGAGGGAATCCTAGGGGCGTGAGCGGCGTCTCATCGAGCAGATGGAAGTAGACAGTTGAGGATTCCGGAAACCGACCCCTCGATTGAGTGTTACTTCTGTGACTGCTTGCCACCCGATCGAGTTGCGCCGGCCCCGGCCGCCGCCTTCACCCCGCCCTCCTTGGAGCCGCCTGCCCCAGGGGACTCAAATGATTCCAACGCTTCCAACACGTCCTGGACACGGGAAATCTCGGCCTGAATGTCCTCACGACGACGGACCAGGACCTCCAACTCCCGCTTTCCCTCCTCGAGAAGGCGCGTGGCCTCCTGCTGAGCCTCGGTGCGCAGGCGCTCCGCCTCGCGTACGGCGGCGGTCTTCTTCTGCTCCGCCTCCTTGATCAGCGCGTCCGCCTTCTTCACGGCGGTGATCCGCACCTTGCTCGCCTCGCTCTGGGCGTCCGAGACCAGCTTCTCCGCCTTCTCCTCGGCGTTCGCCAGCTGTTCGGTGGCCGCCGCGACCAGCTTGTCGCAGCGCTCGCCCGCGGACTGCATCGCCTCGGCCGCCTCCCGGCGCGCCCGCTCGTGCAGCTCCTCGACCTCGCCCTCGAGCCGCGACCGCAGCTCCTCGGCCCGGTCCCTTATGGCCGTGGCGTCCCCACGGGCCTCGGCGAGCATGGTGTTGGCGTCCGTACGCGCCCGCTCCACCAGCGCGTTGCCCTCGCCGGTGGCCTCCTTGACGATCCGTTCGGCCTCCTTGCGGGCCGCCCCGACCATCGTGTCGGCCTGCTCCTCGGCCGCCGCGGCGGCCCGTACGGCCTCCTCCTGGGCCCCCGCGATCAGCGCGTCCGCCTGCTCGGCGGCGTCCGCCAGCCGCTTGGCGCCCGCGTCCCGCGCCTGGTCCACGGTCCGCTCGGCCTCGGCACGGGCCTCGGCCCGCAGCCGCTCCGCCTCCAGGACGGCATCGGCCTTGATCTTCGCGGAGTCGGCACGCGTGCTGTTGGCGTTCTCCTGCGCGGCGGCGAGGGCCTCGGCGGCCTCCGCGGCCATCCGCTCGGCCTCCGCCGTCGCCTCGGCGATCAGCGAGTCCGCCTGCTCGGCCGCCTCCGCGCGGCGGGCACCCGCCGCCTCCCGCGCCTCGTCGGTGGTCCGCGCCGCCTCCTCACGGGCGCTCTCCAGGGCCGCGTCGGCGTCCGCCCGCAGCCGCTCCGCCTCCGCGACGGCCTCGGCCAGCACCCGCTCGGCCTGCCCCTCGGCCTCCGCCCGGCGGGCCTCGGCGGCCTCGGCCGCCTCCGCCAGCGCGCGGGCGGCCTCGGCGGCCATCTTCTCCGCCTCGTCCGTCGCCTTGGCGATCAGCTCGTCGGCCTGCTGCGCGGCCTCGGCACGACGGGCGTTCGCCGCCTCGCGCGCCTTGTCCACGATGCGGTCGGCGTCGTCCTGCGCGGACGAGGTGAGCTCGGCCGCCTCGTCGACGATCCGCTCGGCCTCGGCCCGGCCCTCGGTCCGGATCTTGTTCGCGTCCTCGCGGGCCTCGGCGCGCGTACGCGCCGCGTCCTGCTCGGCCGACGCCAGCGCGTCGGAGGCGTCCGTACGCATCTGCTGCGCCCTGGCGGACGCGTCCGCCACCACCCGCTCGGCCTCGGCCGTCGCCTTGGCGAGGACGGCCTCGGCCTGCTCGTCCGCCTTGGCCTTCTTCTCGGCGGCCGCGGCCCGCAGCCGCTCCGCCTCCGCGGTGGCCTCGCCCAGCGTGCGATCGGCCTGCCCCTCGGCCTCGGCCCGGTGGGCGTCGGCCTCCTCGCGGGCCTCGGTGACGATGCGGGCGGCCTCGGCGGCCATCTTCTCCGCCTCGGCCGTGGCCTCGGCGATCAGTTCGTCGGCCTGCTGCGCGGCCTCGGCACGCCGGGCGTTCGCCGCCTCGCGCGCCTCGTCCACCGTGCGGGCCGCCTCGGCCCGCAGCCGCTCGGCATCCGCGGCGGCCTCGGCCCGGTGGGCGTCGGCCGCCTCGCGGGCCTGCTCCTCGAAGCGGGCCGCCTCCAGCCGGGCGGCCTCGACCATCTCGGCCGCCTCGGCGATCAACCGGTCCGCGTCCGCGGACGCCTCGGCCCGGTGCCCCTCGGCCTCCTCACGGGCCTCGGTGACGATGCGGGCGGCCTCGGCGGCCATCTTCTCCGCCTCGGCCGTGGCCTCGGCGATGAGCTCGTCGGCCTGCTGGGCAGCCTCCGCACGCCGGGTACCGGCGTCCTCGCGGGCCTCGTCCAGCACCCGGGCCGCCTCGGACCGCAGCCGCTCCGCGTCCGCGTCGGCCGCGGCCCGGTGCGCCTCGGCAGCCTCGCGCGCCTCCTCGACCGTCCGGGCGGCCTCGGCACGCAGCCGCTCCGCCTCCTTCGCGGCCTGGGCGATCACCCGGTCCGCGTCGGCGGACGCCTCCGCCCGGTGCGCGTCGGCGCTCTCCCGGGCCTTCGCCACGGTGCCGGCCGCGTCCGCGGCCATCTTCTCCGCCTCGGCCATGGCCTCGACGATCAGCTCGTCGGCCTGCTGCGCGGCCTCGGCACGACGGGCGTTGGCCGCCTCGCGCGCCTCGTCCAGCACCCGGGCCGCCGCACTCTCCACCCGCTCGGCCTCGGCCGTGGCCTCGGCGACCGTGCGCTCCGCCAGCTCCCGCGCCGCGTCGGCGGCCGCCTTGGCCTCCGCACGGAGGCGCGCGGCGTCCTCGTCCGCGCGCTCTCGCTCGGCGTAGGCGTCGGCACGGACCCGGTCCGCCTCGATCTGGGCGTCGGTGACGGTCCGCTCGGCGTTGTGCTCGGCGGCCGACCGCAGGCCGGCGATCTCCTCCTCGGCCTGCTCGTGCAGCCCGGCCACGGAGTCGCGCACCTGCTGCGCGGTCTGCTCGGCGGCGGCCACGAGCTCACCCGCCCGCCGCTCCGCCTCCTCGACCAGGCGCCGGCCCTCCTCCTGCGCCTCGGCGACCCGCTTGCGCGCCGAAGCCAGCAGCTCCTCGCTCTGCTCGCGCGCCGCCTCACGCTCGGCCTGCGCCTCGGTACGGGCGTCCCCGAGCAGCTCCTCCGCCTCGCGGCGGCGCCGGGCGGCCTCCTCCTGCGCCGCGGCCAGCGCCTCGGCGGCCTCGGCGGCCGTGCGCTCGGCGGCGGCGTTCGCCTCGGCCCGGACCCGGTCGGCGCTCTCCTGCGCCTCCGAGCGCAGCCGCTCGGCCTCCTCCTCGGCCTCGCCCAGCAGCCGCGCGGCCGTGGCCTCGCCCTCGGTACGGGCCTCCGTCGCCTCCGCGGCAGCCTCGGCCCGCAGCCGCTCGGCCTCCTCCTCGGCCTGCGCCCGCAGCGTGCGCACCCGCTCCGCGGACTCCGTGCGCAGCCGCTCGGTCTCCTCGGCCGCCTCGCGGCGCAGCCGCTCGGCCTCCGTACGGGCCTCGCGCAGCGCCTTCTCCGCCGACTCCAGGCGCTGCTCCGCCTCGGTGCGCAGCCGGGTCAGCTCCCCGGCGGCCTCCTCGGTGCGCGCCCGTGCGGCGCGTTCGGCCTCCTCGCGCAGCCGGCGGGCCTCCTCGGCGGCCTCCGCGCGGGTGCGCTCGGCGTGGTCCTCGGCCTCCTCGGCCATCTCCTCGGCCTCGGCGCGGGCCCGCGCCAGGGCCTCCTCGGCCTGCTTGCGCAGGGCGGCGGCGCGCTCGGCCGCCTCGGCCCGTACGCGCTCGCTCTCGGCACTCGCGCCGCCGCGGGTCTCCTCGGCGTCGGCCTTCGCCTTGACCAGGAGTTCCTCGGCGGTGCTGGCCGCCTCCTCGATCTGCTGGACCGCCTCGCGGCGGGCCTCGCCACGGATCCGCTCGCCCTCGGCGACGGCCTCGGCCCGCAGCTGCTCGGCCTCGCCCCGCAGCCGCCGCGCCTCCTCCTGGAGCTCGACGGTCCGGGCGCGGTACTCCTCGGTGTCGTCCTTCGCCTCGCCCTTGAGCTGCTCGGCGGTGTCCGCGGCCTGCGCGCGCAGCCGCTCGGCCTCGGCCTCGGCCTCCCGGCGGATCCGCTCGGCCTCGGCCGCGGCGGCCTTGGTCGTGGCCTGGGCGTCCTGCGACGCCTTGGCCAGCACCTCCTCGGCCGTACGGGCGGCCTTGGCGAGGGCGGCGGCGGAGTCCTCGGCGACGGCGCTGCGCGCCTTCTCGGCGGCCTCGGCCAGCAGCCGCTCGGCCTCGGCGGCGGCGTCGGCCCGCAGCTGCTCGGCCTCGGCCCGCAGGGTCTCGGCCTCCTTGGTGGCCTCGCTCACCAGACGGGCGATCTCCGCCCGGGCCGTGCGGGTGCGCTGCTCGTTGTCCGACTCGGCGGCGGACAGCCGCCGGGTGGCGGCCTCCTTCGCCTCGGTGACCAGCTTCTCCGCCTCGGCGCGCGCCTCGCGCAGCGCCGCGTCGGCCTCCTGGACGCGGGCCTCGGCGGTACGCGTCATCTCCGCGGCCGCGGTACGGGCCTGGTCGGACTCGGCGCTGGTGCTGGAGCGCAGCTGCTCGGCGTGGTCGGTGGCCTCCTGCGCCTGCGCGGAGGCGGCGGTCAGCAGCCGCTCGGCGTCCGCGCGCGCCCGGCGCAGGATCGCTTCGGCTTCGGCACGGGCCTCCTCGGCGGCCGCGCCCAGCCGGCTGCCGGCCTGCTCGGTCAGCCGCTGGGCCTCCGCGCGGGCGGCGGCGAGCGCCTGCTCGGCCTCGGCCCGGGACTCCTCCAGCAGCCGGCGGGCCTGGGACTCCGTACGGGCCCGCAGCTGCTCGGCCCAGGCGACGTTCTCGTTGACGTGCGACTCGACCGTGCGGCGGCGCTCGTTGAGCTCCTCGTCCAGGCGCTGGCGCCGGGCCACCGCCTCGGCGTGCAGCTCCGCCTCCATCCGGGCCTGCTGCTCGGCGTGCTCCTGCAGCAGCCGCTGCGTCTGGGCCCGGGCCTCGCGCACCTCGCGCTCGGCGTCGGAGCGCAGTTGCTCGGCCTGGATCTGGGCATTGCGGAGCAGCTGCTCCGCCTGGTACCCGATGTCCGCCGAGTCATAGGCGGGACGGTGGGCGAGGGTGCGACGCGCCTCGTGGAGCTTGGCGCGCAACACCTCGACCTGGTAGCCGAGGTCGTCGGCGTGCTGGACAGCCTTTTCCCGCTCGGTCTTCAGCCGCTTCATCTCGGCCTCGAACTTCGCGAGGTGGTCGGCTTCCTCCAGCTGACTCTCCTGGCGCTCGTAGCCCCGCACAGCGCGGTCCATCCGTCCCCTGGTCGCGTCGGCGGCCGGCCCCGTACTGCGTCGGTGGTGGAACCCGGAGCCCGCCCTTCCGAAGAAATGGTGTCAGATCATCGGTACAGCCCGGTCCGGGGGCCACCCGTACCCGGCCGAACCTGCACTCTACCGGCCGGGGAAGGGGAGGGTCAGTGCTCCGTCGTCCCGTGAGGCGCGGAGGTGACCAGTTCCGTCAGCACTCCATGACAGTCCTTCGGGTGCAGGAAGGTGATGCGCGAGCCCATGGATCCGGTGCGCGGCTCGTCGTAGAGCACCCGCAGGCCCTTCTCGCGGGCGGCCTGCGCGTCGGCGTCGACGTCGGGCGTACCGAACGCGATGTGGTGAACGCCTTCGCCGTTCTTGGCAAGCCACTTGCCGACCGCGGAGTCCTCGCGGGTGGGCTCCAGCAGCTGCAGATAGGAGGCCCCGCCGTCGGAGGTCTCGTTGATTTTCAGCATGGCTTCGCGGACGCCCTGTTCCTCGTTGACCTCGGTGTGGAACACCTCGAAGCCGTACGTGGCACGGTAGAACTCGACAGTCCTGTCGAGGTCGAAGCAGGCGATCCCGATGTGGTCGATGCGCGTCAGCATGGCTCCAGTGCACCGCCGGACGGGGTGGTTACGCAACGTGCGCGCGATCACACCTTCCGCCCGGTGACCCGGTGCGGTACCGCTCAGTACATTGACGGAAACCCTCGTTAACATCCTCCGCTCGAAGGGGCAGCGCCCATGTCTGGTACGAACGGAACATCCGGCACCACCTCCGTCATCGTCGCGGGCGCGCGTACGCCCATGGGCCGGCTGCTGGGCTCGCTGCGCACCTTCTCGGGCGCCGACCTGGGGGCCGTGGCCATCAAGGCCGCCCTGGACCGGGCCGGGATCGGCGGCGACCAGGTGCAGTACGTGATCATGGGCCAGGTGCTGCAGGCCGGCGCCGGGCAGATCCCCGCCCGCCAGGCGGCCGTCAAGGCCGGCATCCCGATGAACGTCCCCGCGCTGACGGTCAACAAGGTCTGCCTGTCGGGCCTGGACGCCATCGCGCTGGCCGACCAGCTCATCCGCGCGGGTGAGTTCGACATCGTGGTGGCCGGTGGCCAGGAGTCGATGACCAACGCCCCGCACCTGCTGCCCAAGTCCCGCGAGGGCTTCAAGTACGGCGCGGTCGGGATGCTCGACGCCATGGCCCACGACGGTCTGACGGACGCCTTCGAGAACATCGCGATGGGCGAGTCCACCGAGAAGCACAACACCCGCCTGGGCATCCGCCGCGCCGAGCAGGACGAGATCGCGGCCGCCTCCCACCAGCGGGCGGCCGCCGCTCAGAAGAACGGCATCTTCGAGGCGGAGATCACCCCCGTGGAGATCCCGCAGCGCAAGGGCGAGCCGGTCATCTTCAGCAAGGACGAGGGCATCCGCGCGGAGACCACCGTGGAGTCGCTGGCCAAGCTGCGGCCCGCCTTCGCCAAGGACGGCACGATCACCGCCGGCACGTCCTCGCAGATCTCCGACGGCGCGGCCGCCGTGGTCGTGATGAGCAAGGCCAAGGCCGAGGAGCTGGGCCTGGCGTGGATCGCCGAGATCGGCGCCCACGGCAATGTGGCCGGCCCCGACAACTCCCTTCAGTCGCAGCCCTCCAACGCCATACGGCACGCGCTGGGCAAGGAGGGACTGACCGTCGAGGACCTCGACCTCATCGAGATCAATGAGGCATTCGCCGCCGTTTCGGTGCAGTCAATGAAGGATCTGGGCGTATCCCCGGAAAAGGTGAACGTCAACGGTGGGGCCATCGCGCTCGGCCACCCCATCGGCATGTCGGGCGCCCGCATCGTGCTCCACCTCGCGCTGGAGCTGAAGCGGCGCGGCGGCGGCGTCGGGGCCGCGGCCCTGTGCGGCGGTGGCGGCCAGGGTGACGCACTGATCATCCGCGTCCCCGGCAACTGACCCCGCGCGACGGACCCGAGCGGGACCCGAACGGACCGGAACGAAACGGAGCAGTCATGGTGGACGTCCCCACACTGGTCGAGCAGGCGCGGGAGGGCCGGCCGCGGGCCGTGGCCCGGCTGATCTCACTGGTGGAGGGGGCGTCCCCGCAGCTGCGCGAGGTGATGGCCGCCCTGGCCCCGCTCACGGGCCACGCCTATGTCGTGGGCATCACGGGCTCGCCCGGCGTCGGCAAGTCCACGTCGACCTCGGCGCTGGTGAGCGCGTACCGCCGGATGGGCAAGCGGGTCGGCGTGCTGGCCGTCGACCCCTCCTCGCCCTTCTCCGGCGGCGCCCTGCTGGGCGACCGGGTGCGGATGTCCGAGCACGCCTCCGACCCGGGCGTCTACATCCGCTCCATGGCCACGCGCGGCCACCTCGGCGGCCTCGCGTGGGCCGCCCCGCAGGCGATCCGGGTGCTGGACGCGGCCGGCTGCGAGGTGGTGCTCGTGGAGACGGTGGGCGTGGGCCAGTCGGAGGTGGAGATCGCCTCCCAGGCCGATACGTCCGTGGTGCTGCTCGCCCCCGGCATGGGCGACGGCATCCAGGCGGCCAAGGCCGGAATCCTGGAGATCGGCGACGTCTACGTCGTCAACAAGGCCGACCGGGACGGCGCCGACGCCACGGCCCGCGAGCTCAACCACATGCTGGGCCTGGGCGAGGCCCGCGCCCCGGGCGACTGGCGGCCCCCGATCGTGAAGACGGTGGCGGCGCGCGGCGAGGGCACGGACGAGGTCGTCGAGGCCCTGGAGAAGCACCGCGCGTGGATGGAGGAGCGCGGGGCTCTGACCGAGCGCCGCCGGCTGCGGGCGGCGCGCGAGGTCGAGACCATCGCGGTCACCGCTCTGCGCGAGCGCATCGGGGACCTGCGGGGGGACCGCCGCGTGGGCGCTCTCGCGGCCCGGGTGGTGGCCGGTGAGATCGACCCTTACGCGGCGGCGGACGAGCTCGTCGCGGGTCTGACGGAGAACGCGGCGAGCGCGTGAGGCGGTATGAGTGAGGCGGCGGCACCGGATGGTGCCGCCGCCTCACTCACTCACACGTCACGCGGTGCTGTGCTCAGACCTTGCCGCGCGTGGAGCGCAGGTGCCGGGCCACCGGGGCCAGGGACTCGTGGAGCGCCTTGAGCTCCTCCGGGCTCAGCAGGTCGACGAAGTGCTCGCGCACGGAGGCCACATGGTGCGGGGCGACCTTGCGCATGGTGTCCCAGCCCTGCTCGGTGAGGACCGCGAACAGCCCGCGCCGGTCGGACTCGCAGTTCTCGCGGCGGACGAGCCCGGCGTTCTCCATGCGCGTGATCTGGTGCGACAGACGGCTCTTGGACTGCAGGGTGGCGGTCGCGAGATCGCTCATCCGCATCCGGTGGTCGTCCGACTCCGAGAGGTTGACCAGGATTTCGTAGTCGTTGTTGGTGAGGCCGAACGGCTGCAGGTCCCGTTCGAGCTGATGCATCAGCAGCCGGCTCACGTCCAGGTGGGCGCGCCAGGTGGCCTGTTCCTCGTCGCTGAGCCAGCGAGTGCCGTTCTCGGTGTCCATGGATGGATTCTACCTAAGAAGTTGAAAGATTAACTAAGGGCGGTTACGGGCGAGCGTAAGGAGAGGTCATGCGTTCGACGTCACACTCCGCAGGGTACCGCTCACAGCCCGAAGCGGCGCTGGAGGTCGCCGAGCTGGCCCGGCAAACGTGGTGTCATTGTCTGATTCCCGGCACTTGCGTGCGGAACGCCGGCCTGCTGTGGCGGCCCGTCGCCCGTGGCGATCTCCTCCATCAGCTGCTCGGTGGACTGCAACAGCACCGTCCCGGCCCCGACGAACTCGAACTGGTGCTCCTCGCCCGAGGCGCCGCCGATGCCCGTCAGGCGCCGGACACCGCCCATCACGCCCCGCATGTACTGGTGGTCGTAGTGGTGGCAGGGCGAGGGGCAGTCCGCCCACCCCACCAGCGCCTGCGGGTCCACGCGCACCGGCGGCTCGACGAAGACGACCGGACCGTTGGAGGCGGCCACGAACTTGCCCGTGCCGATCAGGGTCAGGAAGCCCGGGACGATGGACTGCTTCAGCGACAGCGTCGGCTCGAAGGCCAGCAGATTGCCCGAGCGGACGGCGAGGTTGCCGTCCTCGAGGTCATAGGAATTGACGTCGAAGGACCGGTCGGCGAGCAGCATCTTGCCCTGCCCCTCCGCCACCACCCAGTCGGCGGCGTGCAGGGGGGAGTGGAAGCTGCCGGAGATCAGCCGGTCCAAAGGCCCATGGCCGATGCCGTGGAAGTCGATCCGCCCGTAATAGGCGATCATCTTCCCCTTCTGCAGGAACCACTGCCCCTTGAGCTCCACGCTGAAGGCGTACGGGTTGACGTTGTCGTCGACCGGCAGGGTCGCCGCGTCATGGATGACCGGGGCGTTCACAGCTTCTCCTCCGACGCCTGTACGTACACCGTGCCGCTGCCCGAGAGTTCGAGCCGGAACGCCTCGCCGCTGCCACGGCCGACGACCTCACGCCAGCCCAGGGCCGCCGTCAGCTTGTTGCGGACGTCGCCCCGGTGGGCGACGTAGGCCTGCGGGTCGACGGTGACCGGGCGCTGCGGATTGATCGGCAGCTCGATGAAGCCGCCGTGCGCCATCACGGCCACCGCGCCATGTCCCTTGAGGGTGGTCGTGAACAGCCCCTGCCCGGTGACCTGACCGCGCACCATGCCCATGACGCCGCCCTGCGACCCCATGAACATCGTCCCCTGCTGCAACGTCCCGTCGAAGGCCAGCAGCCGGTCCGCCTCGACGTAGAGGGTGTCGCCCGAGAGCTCGATGACGTGGACATAGTGGCCGCCGTGGCCGAACATCACGGTGCCGCTGCCCTCCACCGTCATCAGCGGCGTCGCCTCGTTGGCGATGCGGCGGCCGATCATCCCCATGACGCCGCCCTGGCCGCCGGTGATGCTCGGGGTGAAGGAGACGTCGCCCTTGTAGGCGAGCATGGCGCCGCGCTGGCTGAACAGCCGCTGCCCCGGAATCACCTGGGCCTCGACCATGCGCGAGTTGAGCAGCCGGAACGGCATCAGATGTCACCCCCGATCGTGTTGCGCTCGCTCGGCTGTACGTACACGAGCCCCTCGCCCTCGAAGCGGATCTGGAAGGCCTCTCCCGAGCCCTCCCCGATGAACGTCCGGAAGTTCACGCCGGACTGGAAGTGCTGCTTGAGCCGCCCGGTGTGCGCGATGTACGCGCCCGGGTCGACCTGCAGCGGCATCTGCGGGGTCACGCGCAGCACGATCGCCGTGCCGCCGGAGAGGATCGCCGCCTGGCCGGAGCCCTCGACGGTGGTGGTGAACAGCCCGTTGCCCTGCGAGGCGCCGCGCAGCCCCGTGAACGTGGTGCCGGTCCGCAGCGCCGAGTCCGTGCAGAGCAGATTGCTGGCCTCGACGTACAGCGTCTCGCCGCGCAGCGTGACGAGGTTGATCTCGCTCGCCCGGTCGGCGAAGTAGCAGGTGCCGTGCCCCTTCACCTCCATGACTTCCATCTGTTCGCCGGTGAGCCGGCGCGTGACCATGCCGCGCAGGCCGTCACCGCCGCCGGTCATCTTCTTGAATGCCATATCGCCCTCGTACGCGACCATCGAGCCGTTCTTGGCCTTGACCGCGTCGCCCGCCATGTCGACGGCGAGAACTTTGCTCCCGTGGAGCCGAAACTGAGCCACGCCTCCGACGCTAGCGGGCGGACATACGCCTCCAACAGGCCCCATGGCCCCTGAACCCTTCCTGAACGGACCCGGATCCGCTGATCATTTCGGGGGCTGCAAGAATGGGGCGGCTTGTGAATGCCGTCACAAGCTGTGACCGTCCCGCCACGTCGAACCGAAGGTGTGCCCCCGTGGACCTCAAGACTGCCTCCGCCCTGCGCCGGCTCCGCCTGGTCTCCGCTCCGGAGGCCGTGTCCTTCCTGCTGCTGATGGTGTGCTCGGTCCTGAAGCGGACCACCGACTTCAACGCCGTGCCCGTGATGGGCGCCGTGCACGGCGTGCTCTTCATCATCTACGTGATCTTCTGGGTCGACGCCTGGGTGACCGCCAAGTGGCAGCTCAAGACCGCCGCCCTGTACTTCGTCCTCTCCGTCCTGCCGACGGGCGGCTTCTTCGCCGACCGCATGCTGCGCCGCGAGGCCGAGGCCAGCGTCATCGCGGCCCGCGCCCGTAAGGAAGGCGTGATCAACGCGTGATCGTCGCCTTCTCCGTCTCCCCGATCGGGGCGGGCGAGGACGTCGGCGAGTACGTCGCCGACGCCGTCCGCGTCGTCCGTGAGTCCGGGCTGCCGAACCGCACGGACGCGATGTTCACGTCCGTCGAGGGCGAGTGGGACGAGGTCATGGACGTCGTCAAGCGTGCCGTCGCCGCCGTCGAGGCCCGCTGCGGGCGGGTCTCCCTCGTGCTGAAGGCGGACATCCGGCAGGGCGTCACCGGAGGACTGACGTCCAAGGTCGAGACCGTCGAGCGCTACCTCGCCGAGGGCGGATCCGGAGCCGGCGCCTCCTCCTGACGGAGGCCCCGGCACCGTGTCGTACGCTCGGCTGCCTGAAGAAGATCGACAGATCGACAGGGGGAGCCGCGCGATGTTCGAACTCTTCAAGGGCGGAGCCAAGCACTCCGGGCCCGACCTCGGCGTCGTCGTCCTGCGCGACTCGCACGCCGTCGCCGAGGCCGTCCGCGAGGCGCTCGCCGGTGCGAGCGCGGAGGACCGGCCGGGCCTGGAGCGCGCGGCCGCGCTGATCGCCGAACGGGCGGCGCGGCCGGAGAGCGAGATCCGTGGCGAGTGGGTGCGCGGCATCGTCGCGGCCCAGGGCGTGGACCTGCACACGCAGGAGGTGGACGCCATCCGGGCGCTGCGCAAGGCGCAGCCTCGGCTGAGTCTTTCGGAGGCGGTCCATCTGGTGCGTGAGGCGGCGGCGGACGACCCCGCACGGCCCGCGTCCGAAGTCTGAGATAGCCCCGGCCGGGACAGGGCCGAACTGTAGGCTCGTCACGTGCCCAAGCCCCTCAGCCTCCCCTTCGATCCCATCGCCCGTGCCGACGAGCTCTGGAAGCAGCGCTGGGGATCGGTGCCGTCCATGGCCGCGATCACCTCGATCATGCGGGCCCACCAGATCCTGCTCGGGCAGGTCGACGCGGTCGTCAAGCCGTACGGGCTGACGTTCGCGCGGTACGAGGCGCTGGTGCTGCTGACCTTCTCCAGGGCCGGCGAGCTGCCGATGTCGAAGATCGGCGAGCGGCTGATGGTGCACCCCACGTCGGTGACCAACACAGTGGACCGGCTGGTCAAGGCGGGCCTGGTCGACAAGCGGCCCAACCCCAACGACGGGCGCGGCACGCTCGCCTCGATCACCGACAAGGGCCGCGAGGTCGTCGAGTCGGCCACGCGCGACCTGATGGCCATGGACTTCGGGCTCGGCGCCTACGGCGCGGAGGAGTGCGGGGAGATCTTCCGGATGCTGCGGCCGCTGCGGGTGGCGTCGGGCGACTTCGCCGAGGAGTGACCCGCGCGAAGATCGTGCAAATCGGACGGTTACCCTCGGGGGCATGAAAAAGAGCGTGCTGACCCGCTACCGGGTGATGGCCTATCTGACCGCCGTGATGCTGCTCGTGCTGTGCACCGCCATGGTGTTCAAGTACGGCTTCGACACAGGCGCGGGCGCCACGCTCGTGATCTCCCAGATCCATGGCGTGCTCTTCATCATCTACCTGGTCTTCGCCTTCGACCTGGGCTCCAAGGCCAAGTGGCCGCTGGGCAAGCTGCTGTGGGTGCTGGTCTCCGGCACCATCCCGACGGCCGCCTTCTTCGTCGAGCGCCAGGTCGTCCGCGAGGTCGAGCCGCTGATCACGGACGCGGCCCCGGCCGCCGCCCGCGCCTGACCGAGCCCGATCCGCCCCGGACACGCCGCCCCTTGTGTCCGGGGCGTTCTTGCGCGAAAATTTAGTAGGACGTCCTACTAAATTCTTGAGCTTGGGCCTTGGACGGGGCGCGGAGAGGCAGACGAGATCATCATGGACGCAGCAGCCATCGAGGCGGGGCGCAGCCGCTGGCAGGCCCGGTTCGACAAGGCCCGCAAGCGCGACGCCGACTTCACCACCCTGTCCGGCGACGAGGTCGCCCCGGTCTACGGCCCCCGCCCCGGCGACGCCTACGAGGGCTTCGAGCGCATCGGCTGGCCCGGGGAGTACCCCTTCACCCGCGGCCTGCACGCCACCGGCTACCGGGGGCGTACGTGGACCATCCGGCAGTTCGCCGGCTTCGGCAACGCCGAGCAGACCAACGAGCGCTACAAGATGATCCTCGCCAACGGCGGCGGCGGGCTGTCCGTGGCCTTCGACATGCCGACCCTCATGGGCCGCGACTCCGACGACCCCCGCTCCCTCGGCGAGGTCGGCCACTGCGGCGTCGCCATCGACTCCGCCGCCGACATGGAGATCCTCTTCGGGGACATCCCGCTGGGCGACGTCACCACGTCCATGACCATCAGCGGCCCGGCCGTCCCCGTCTTCTGCATGTACCTCGTGGCCGCCGAGCGGCAGGGCGTCGACACCGGCATCCTCAACGGCACGCTGCAGACCGACATCTTCAAGGAGTACATCGCGCAGAAGGAATGGCTCTTCCAGCCCGAGCCCCATCTGCGCCTGATCGGCGACCTGATGGAGCACTGCGCGCGCTCCATCCCCGCCTACAAGCCGCTGTCCGTCTCCGGCTACCACATCCGCGAGGCCGGGGCGACGGCCGCGCAGGAGCTCGCCTACACGCTCGCGGACGGCTTCGGCTACGTCGAGCTGGGCCTCTCGCGCGGCCTGGACGTCGACACGTTCGCCTCCGGCCTGTCCTTCTTCTTCGACGCCCACGTCGACTTCTTCGAGGAGATCGCCAAGTTCCGCGCGGCCCGCCGCATCTGGGCCCGCTGGATGAAGGAGGTCTACGGCGCGAAGACCGACAAGGCCCAGTGGCTGCGCTTCCACACCCAGACGGCGGGCGTCTCGCTGACCGCCCAGCAGCCGTACAACAACGTGGTCCGTACGGCGGTGGAGGCCCTGGCGGCAGTCCTGGGCGGCACCAACTCCCTCCACACCAACGCCCTGGACGAGACCCTCGCCCTGCCCAGTGCGCAGGCCGCCGAGATCGCCCTGCGCACCCAGCAGGTGCTGATGGAGGAGACCGGCGTCGCCAACGTCGCGGACCCGCTGGGCGGCTCCTGGTACGTCGAGCAGCTCACGGACCGGATCGAGGCCGACGCCGAGAAGATCTTCGAGCAGATCAAGGAGCGCGGACTGCGCGCCCACCCCGACGGCAAGCACCCCATCGGCCCCGTCACCTCCGGCATCCTGCGCGGCATCGAGGACGGCTGGTTCACCGGCGAGATCGCCGAGAGCGCCTTCCGCTACCAGCAGGCCCTGGAGAAGGGCGCCAAGCGCGTCGTCGGCGTCAACTGCCACGAGGGTTCGGTCACCGGCGACCTGGAGATCCTCCGCGTCAGCCACGAGGTCGAGCGCGAACAGGTGCGCGTCCTGGCCGCCCGCAAGGCGGCCCGCGACGAGGCGAAGGTACGCGCCTGCCTCGACGCCATGCTCACCGCCGCGCGGGACGGCTCGAACATGATCGAGCCGATGCTGGAGGCGGTACGGGCGGAGGCGACGCTGGGCGAGATCTGCGGCGTGCTGCGCGAGGAATGGGGGACGTACACGGAGCCGGCGGGGTTCTGACGGGGCACGTTGCCCCGGGCCGGTTGGTGATCAAGGCAGTGGTAAGAGCTTGACCACGGTGACGGTCACCACCGCGGAGCTGACCAGGTAGGTGATGAAGGCGATGTTGCCGACGGTCGCGTCGCGTCGGTCATGGTCGCCGCGAACCGGGCTGGAACCACAGCCGTACGGGTCCAGCGCCAAGGCGGTCATGCCGTTCTCGAACAATTTGCGCCGTTCGGCCGGCAGGCTTCGACGCTCGGTGTCGGCGTCATCGGTGTAGGCGATGCGATGGCTCAACCGGCGCTCCTGTACTCGTCACCCGACTCGTCGTCGAAGCGGACGCCGGAGAAGTCCCCGGCCTTCAGGCGCGCGATCAGGGCCGCCTCCTCCGGGTCGTGCGCCTGCGGCGTCCGGAGGGCCCAACGAGCAAGGACGCCGGAGATCTCATCCGCGCCCGCCTGCTCCGCCTCGTGCTCGAACTCTGCTCGCAGCGACACGGGCAGCGCCTCTCGGATGGTGTGGATAGTGCCGGGCAGCTCCACCGTCCGGCCGCCGATGGTGGTTGTGAAGGTCTTCGCCATGTCCTGCCCCTTCCTCGATGCCCATGTCGCTGATGCCGACGTGGTCCTTCGAACTATGCCTGCCGCTTGGTGCGGGTGGTGAGCGAACACTCAGGAAACGTGTCACTCGCGGACGCGGCGGCGCACGTAGGGCTTCACTCGTAGGCGTGGGTTTGTTCGAAACGTTGGCGCCGGTGGCTCGGATGTGAGAGGGGTTCGCGGATGCCGTAGAGCATGGCTTTCACTCACACGTGCGAAGGGGGTTCGAACTCGGCTCGTACGCGGCTTGTGCCACTTAGCCTCCGTTGGTACCGACAGAGGTACGGAGAGGGGCGGGTGCCGTGACGGGTGAGACTTCTCAGCCACCGATGGCCTGGCGGTTGTGCGGGAACCAGGTCAAGTTGTGGCGCATGGACGCCGGTGTCAGCCGGGAGGCGCTGAGCCAGGAGGCCGGGTACGGGTACGAGACCCTCAAGTCGATGGAGCAGGGTCGGCGCAAGCCGACGCAGCGGTTGCTCGAGGTCGCCGATGAGATGTGCGGGGCCAAGGGGAAGCTCGCTGCTGCGCTGGCTTACCTGGAGCCGGAGCGGTTCGCTGTGCGGGCGCAGGAGTACATGACGCTTGAGGCTGAAGCGATCGCCCTGCACTGGTACGAGACGTTGCTCATTGCGGGTCTGTTGCAGACCGAGGATTACGCGCGTGCGCTGATGAGCAACCACTGTCCACCTGTGGACGACCAGGCCATCGAGGCGCGCGTGGCCGCTCGGGTTCAGAGGCAGGAACTGCTGGAGAAGCCGACCGTGCTGTTCAGCTTCGTGATCCACGAGGCGGCCCTGCGGAGCAACGTGGGCGGACCCGAGGTGATGAAGGCGCAGCTTCGTCGTTTGGTGGAGGTCGGCGAGCAGCGCAACGTGTCGGTCCAAGTGCTGCCCATGGGCTTTGGCGTCACCCCGGGCCTCGGCGGGCAATTCATCGTGGTCGAAACGGCTGACCACAGGCACTACGGCTACGAGGAGGGTCAGGAAACCGGCATGTTGCATGCGGATGTGGAGAGGGTGAGTGCCCTGATGAAGCGGCATGCCATGATCCGCATGCATGCCCTCGGCGACGCGGAGTCGGCAAGATTCATCAGAGAGTTGGCGGAAGGGTAATGAGCACCGACCTGACATGGCACAAGTCCAGCTACAGCGGCGGTGACGGCAGCGCCTGTGTCGAAGTCGCGCTTTCCTGGCACAAGTCCAGCTACAGCGACGGTGAGGGGGGCGGCGAATGCCTCGAAGTCGCCCGCACGCCTCCCACCGTCCACCTCCGTGACTCCAAACGGAAGGACGGCCCCCATCTCTCCATATCCGCCACCGCCTGGGCCGACTTCCTACGCTACGTACCCGACGTCTGACTCATCGCCCCCAGGCCGCCCACCAGCAACGCCGTAAGCCCCCGTGCCCACTCCTCGTCCACCGGTTCCGCGCTCACCAGCGTGCGGTGGACTACCGCGCCGGCGATGACGTCGAAGACGAGGTCCGCGTTGCGGTGGGCCGTCGTGGGGTCGTCCTCTTGGGGGAGTTCGCCGCGGGACTGGGCTCGGGAACGGCCCAGGAGGACCAGGTGTTTTTGGCGGTCGACGATCGCCGAGCGGATGCGTTCGCGCAGGGCCTCGTCGCGCGTGGATTCGGCCACGACCGCCATCAGGGCCGTCTTCGTCTCCGGGCGTTCCAGGAGCGACGCGAACTGCAGCACCATGCCCTCGATGTCCGCCGGCAGGCTGCCCCGGTCGGGAAGCTCCAGGTGCTCGTCGAAGAGGGCCGCCACCGCGTCCACGACGAGTTCGTTCTTGCCCGCCCAGCGGCGGTAGAGGGTGGTCTTGGCGACCCCGGCCCGGGCCGCCACGTCGCCCAGGGTCAGCTTGCCCCAGCCCAGCTCCACCAGGGCCTCGCGTGTCGCGCCGAGGATCGCGCGGTCCGCCTCGGGGCTGCGCGGCCGGCCCGTACGGCGGTGTGTGGGGGGAGGAGCGGAGGGCATGCAAGGGACCTTACCGCCGGGTAGGCAGGCTGGTATGACTCAGATCACAGCGCCGGGGGTGGTGTCTCCAGTTACGCTACGACCCGTAGCGAAAGAGCTGAGAGCGACAACCACGCATGCCGGGTGGGGACCCGGCGTCATGAGCGAACCGCTACGGGTTCACGGTACGGAAAGCACGCTGTCGGCGTACTTTTCCGGTTCACCGCGCCGAGGGGGGAGGATAGGCCCATGCAGCCACGGAACATGTCCATGAGTGGAGTGGTCGACCTCGCCGCGGTGAAGGCGGCCGGCGAAGCGAAGCAGAAGGCGGAGCAGGCGCGGGCGGAAGCGGCGCGCCAGGGCGGCGTGCCTGCCGCCGGTGCGGGCCGCCTCGTCTTCGACGTCGACGAAGCGGGTTTTGACCAGGAAGTCCTGCAGCGCTCCGCCGAGGTGCCCGTCGTCATCGACTTCTGGGCCGACTGGTGCGAGCCGTGCAAGCAGCTCGGCCCGTTGCTGGAGCGGCTGGCGCAGGAGTACGCGGGCCGGTTCGTGCTCGCGAAGGTCGACGTCGAGGCCAATCAGCTGCTGTTCCAGCAGTTCGGGGTGCAGTCGATCCCGGCCGTCTTCGCGGTGGTGGCCGGGCAGGCCCTGCCGCTCTTCCAGGGCGCGGCGCCCGAAGCGCAGATCCGGCAGGTCCTGGAGCAGCTCATCGCCCTGGCGGAGCAGCGCTTCGGCATCGTGGGAGCGCCCCTGGAGGGCGGTGCGGCGGAGGGTGAGGCCCCTGTGCCGCAGGCGCCGGCGAGCCCGTACGACAGCGCCCTGAGCGCGGCGCACGACGCGCTGGACGCGGGTGACCTGGGCGGCGCGATCCGCGCGTACCAGAACGTCCTGTCCGACGATCCCGCCAACGTCGAGGCCAAGGCGGGCCTCGCCCAGGCCGAGCTGCTGCGGCGCGTGCAGGGCGTGGACCCCCAGCAGGTCCGCAAGGCCGCCGCGGAGGCGCCCGGCGACGTCCGGGCGCAGATCGCGGCAGCCGACCTGGACCTGGTCGGCGGGCACGTCGAGGACGCCTTCGGGCGTCTGATCGACACCGTGCGGAAGACGGCCGGCGAGGACCGCGACGCGGCCCGCGTGCGGCTGCTGGAGCTGTTCGAGGTGATCGGCCCCGACGATCCGCGGGTGACGGCCGCGCGTACCGCGCTGTCGCGCGCGCTGTTCTGACGAGGCCCCGCCTCACCCTGTGTCCCAGGCGGCACAGCCGCCGCGCTTTACCAAATCTTGGTAATCGCGGCCCCTGTTACTGCAAGTAAGAAGAGCCCGGGCTTTCGCCCGGGTTCTTCTGTTTCCTCCGCCTCTTCCCGGACACGCTGCGGCACCTTCGCGTGGGGCGTCGATGCCGACCGGTCTCCCGTCGGTTATCCGCCCGTTACTCGCGAGTAATCAACCTCTTGTGCCCCGGCCGTGAATGCATCACGATCGGCCCAGCCCGGTCCATCCCCACCGCCCGGCCATCCGGTCGCGCACGGGGTCGTGGGTCCCCACCGGGCCGGCCGGTGCGCAGGCGCCGGCCAGTGGGACAGGGGGGTCTCCGCCGCCAACGGCGGTGCCTGTCCCGGCGGTTGCGCGACAAGGCGTGGCCAGTGGTTGTCGCTCGGGGGTGAACGCCGGTGTGTATCGGGCGCGTTTGGCGCCGCCGAATGCGACGGCGCTCTTCTTCCCGAGGACGTAGCGCTTCTCCCATCCCGGGGGCACGGGCCGCACGGCCCACCCCGGAGATGTACGTCCGAGAAGGAGGAAAGTCGTGAAGTCCCAGACTCGTGGCGGGACCAGATGGCGCCGGTTCGCCGTCGTCATGGTTCCCAGCGTCGCGGCGACGGCCGCGATCGGCGTGGCCCTCGCCCAGGGCGCCCTCGCGGCGTCGTTCAGTGTGTCGGGCCAGCAGTTCCAGGTGACGGCGAAGAAGATCGAGGGCAAGGGATTCGTCCAGTACGGGGCGATGGACCAGACCAAGAAGGGCGCCAAGCCCGTCGCGGTCGTCGGCCTCGACAGCGCGAAGATCACCAAGCTCTGTCAGGCGGTGACCGTTCCGACGCCCTTCGGGAACGTGTCGCTGAAGCTGGAGGCCGGCGGCGGCGGTGACAGGGTCGAGGCGACGAAGCTCTACATCGACGCCGACGACATGAAGGCCAACGCGAAGTTCACCAACGTCGACATCGGCGTATCGGTCAACGACACCACCAAGGGCCCCGGCCCCGCCGCGCCGGGCAAGGACGGCCGGGGCGCGTACGTCCCCGGCTCCTTCGCCCAGCAGGCGGACGAGGTGGAGTTCACCGACGTCGACCAGCGCGCCTGGGCGACCTCGGCGGGCACCTTCACCCTGCCCGGCCTGCACATGGGCGTCAGCATGGGCGGCGCGGAGTGCAAGAGCGGCTGACGCGCTGAACGGGCGGGTACGGGGCGGAAGTCGGGCCCCCGTGCCCGTACCGTCCCGCGCGCCGCTCCGCGCCCCCGCGTGCTTCTTTGCGTACCACCGATTTCGCCAGTCCCGAGGAGCTGTACACAGCATGAGCGCCGACACGCGACCACGGCTGATCGACAACTTCGGCCGCACCCGCCGTTCGTTCTGGGACTGGCGGGGCCGTCGCCCGTTCTGGGGCGGGCTGCTGTGCGTCCTGGCCGGGGTTCCGATCATGTACATCCCGTACCAGACCATGACCCTGGGCGACCTGCACATCCGGATGGCCACGACGGCCGGCGCCGGCTCGCTGATCATCGGCGTGCTGCTGGTCGTGCTCGGCCTGACCATGTGGTTCCAGCCGCAGTCGAGGGTCTTCGCGGGTGTCGCCGCGATCCTCCTCGCGCTGGTCTCGCTGGTCGTCTCGAACTTCGGCGCCTTCCTGATCGGCTTCCTGCTCGCCCTCGTCGGCGGGGGACTCGGCGTCTCCTGGATGCCGGGCAGGCCGCTCCCCGAGGCGCCGGCCGACAGCGGCGGGGACACCGCCGCCACCCCCGCCGGCCCCAGCCTGGTGAAGGGGAACGACGGGAGGCATCGTGCCGACTGACGAGCAGAACCTCGCGAGAACGGGCCCGCGCCACGCCGCACCGCGCAAGCCCCTGCTGTCCCGGCTGCACATGCCGGCCGGCAAGGCCATCGCCCTGGCGGCGATGCCGAGCGCGGTGCTGATGGGCATGGGCCTGACGCCGACGCTGGCGCAGGCCAAGCCCGTCCAGCCGCCGAAACCTTTCGGCGACGCACAGTGCGCGACGGTGCCGGACACCGAGGCGGATACGGATACGGATACGAATCCGGATGCGGAGGGTGCCGGGAAGCCCGCGCCGGACGGGGATTCACCCTCCCCGTCGCCGTCGCCGGGCGGTGCCGGCAGTGACAGCGGTACGAGCCGGGGTCGCGAGCCCTCCGCCTCGTCGCCGGTGAAGCCCTCGCCGCGTACGAAACCGGCGCCCGCGCCGGCACCGGTGACGCCCTCGCCGTCCCCCTCGCCGTCCAAGAAGACGAATCCGCTGGACCCCCTGGGTCTGGGCGAGAAGCTGACCGACATCCTGACGGGCGGCGGGAAGGGCTCGACCGGTCCGTCCGCGTCCCCGTCACCGTCCCCCTCCCCGTCCCGGTCGGCGTCCCCGGCCGCGCCCGGGCCGGCCCAGCCGCCGCCGGCCGGCGACGAGGCCAAGGCCAAGGCCAAGGACGGGCCCAGCCCGGCGCCCAAGCCCTCCGGCGGGCCTGCCGCGGGGACGCCGTCGCCCAAGCCCTCGCCCAAGCCCACGGCCGGGGTTCCGGCCACCCCCACCCCGTCACCGGACGCCGACAAGGCGCTGCCCCCGTGCCCGGCCGGGCATGTCCTCGACGAGAACGAGAAGCGCGCCTTCCCGAACCAGCCCTGGTACCTGGAGGCGAGCAAGCTCACCCTGACGGGTCTGACCTATGAGGGCGTCAAGCGCATCACCATGGTCAACGGTCAGCAGAAGTCGGTCCTGAAGTTCACCGCCGACTCACTGGCGATCAAGGATCTGCATCAGATCGTCAACAACCAGGGGAAGCAGTCTCACGTCACCGGGTCCGGGACGACGTCCACGGTCTCGGGCGCCAGGATCACCATGTACACCGAGGAGTTGAAGGGCAAGCTGCTCGGTGTGCTGCCGGCGACGCAGTCGCCGACCAGCCTGCCGCCGCTGATACCCGGCGTGAAGCTGCCGATCCCGATCTTCTTCACTGACGTGAAGCTCCGTCAGGCGGGGCAGTTCGGGGGGACGTTGCAGATCCCCAACCTGCATCAGTACCTGACGGACGGGACGTATCCGTAAGGCGTCGTTTCTTGTCCTCAAGCGCCGGACGGGCTGCAAATGCAGCCCGTCCGGCGCTTGAGGACCGGGGTCCGGGGCGGAGCCCCGCTACAGGAAGAGCCGGTCCAGCTGGTGGCCGAGCGCCGCGGCGGCCGACTCCGGGCTGCGCTGGCCGGCCAGGACGGCGGTGCCGAGGCCCGCGGCCATGGCGAGCAGGCCGATCGCGTCCGCGCGCGCGTCCACGCCCGGGGCGGTGAGCCCGGCCTCCCCGGCCTCCCGCAGCAGCCGGGCCACGGTGTCCTCGGCGGCGTCGGGGTCGTCCAGGAAGGGCTGCGCGGCGAGTTGCCCGTCCGTCATGGCCAGGACGGCGTACGAGGTGTGGACGAGGTGGAAGCGGCGGCTCTCCTCGTCGGTCGGCAGCGACACTGTCAGCAGTGCCTCGATCAGCGCGCGCGGCCCCGGGTCGTCCCCGGCGGCCCGGACCCGGGCGGCGACCCGCTCGGTGAATCCGCCGGTCAGGTGCCGCAGCCCGTGGAGCAGCAGCTTTTCCTTGGTCTCGAAGTAGTACTGCACCAGCCGCAGCGACACGCCCGCCTCGGCGGCCACGTCACGCATCCCCACGGCATGCAGTCCGCGCCGTGCGGCGACCCGGACGAGCGCCTCGGCGATCTCGGCGCGTCGTTGGTCGTGGTCCACGCGCTTGGGCATCGCCTTGTCTCCGCTCGTCGGTCCCTGTGCCGCCGGCCTCTCGGGCCGCCTTCATGGTACGCCGGTATCACCATCATGGTACGGTCGTATCACGAAAATGGACGCTCCGGAGGTGGCCCGCCGTGCCCGAGACCGTGACCCCCGCCCGCAATCGCGCCGATGTCGGCCGCTACGTCAACGACGCTTTGCGCGACCGCTACTTCGCGGCCTGCGACGCGGTCTACGCCCTGGGCGTGCCCGCCCGCGCGGAGACGGATGTGGAGACGGCCTTCGGGACCACCCACGTCTACCGCTACGGCCCCGCCGATCCCGCGGCCGAGGCCCGTACCCCGGTCGTCCTGGTGCACGGGGCGGGCTCCTGCTCCGCCATGTGGTACCCGAACACCGCCGCGCTGAGCGCCGAGCGCCCGGTGTACGCGATCGACACGCCCGGCGACCCGGGCCGCAGCGTGCAGCGCGCACCCCTCTCCCGGCCCGAGCACGCCGCACAGTGGCTGGACGAGACGCTCGCCGGCCTCGGCCTGGACCGCGTCCACCTCGTCGGTTCCTCCTACGGTGGCTGGCTCGCCCTGAACCAGGCGCACCGCCGGCCCGGCCGCCTCGCCTCCGTCACCTTGCTCGATCCCGGCGGGCTGGAGAAGGTGGGGCTGCGCTTCTTCGTCTGGATCTTCGCCAGCCTCTTCGCGACGTTCGCGCCCAAGGCGCTGCGCCCGCGCCTGGCGGCCTGGTTGGAGCAGCCGGTCCTCGTCGTGCCCGAGCTGCGTGCCATGATCCGCTCCGGCGTCCGCGCCTACCGCGTCCGCCGCCCGGCGCCGCTGCCCCTCGCCGAGGACGAACTGCGCACCATCGGCACCCCGCTCTATCTGCTGCTCGGCAGGCGCAGCCTGCTCCTGCACCCGGGGCGGCAGGTGGAGCGGGTCCCGCGCCTGATAGCGGGCGCCCGGGCCGAGATCGTCGCGAACACCGGCCACGGCCCGCAGATCGACCACGCGGAGGAGATCAACCGCCGCATGCTGGAGTTCATGGACTCCGTCGGCTGACGGCCGTCGGGGCCGCCGCCCACGGGCCGGACATACGAAGACGCCGGGCGGGCTGGAGGAATCCAGCTCGCCCGGCGTCCTGCGGACCCGGTGGGTCAGGCGGTCTCGCCGCCCAGGTGGTGGACCCGGACCATGTTGGTGGTGCCCGGGATGCCGGGCGGGGAGCCGGCCGTGATGATCATGGTGTCGCCCTTGCTGTAGCGCTGGAGCTTCAGCAGCTCGGCGTCGACGAGGTCGACCATCGCGTCCGTGTTGTCCACGTGCGGCACGACGTAGGTCTCCACGCCCCAGCTCAGCGCGAGCTGGTTGCGGGTCGAGGCGTCCGTCGTGAAGGCCAGGATCGGCTGGGCCGCGCGGTAGCGGGACAGGCGGCGGGCCGTGTCACCGGACTTGGTGAAGGCGACCAGCGACTTCGCGCCCAGGAAGTCCGCGATCTCGCAGGCCGCGCGGGCGACCGAGCCGCCCTGCGTGCGCGGCTTCTTGCCCGGCACCAGCGGCTGCAGGCCCTTGGAGAGCAGCTCCTGCTCGGCGGCCTCGACGATGCGGGACATCGTCCTGACCGTCTCGATCGGGTACGCGCCGACGCTCGACTCGGCCGACAGCATGACCGCGTCCGCGCCGTCCAGGATCGCGTTGGCGACGTCGGAGGCCTCGGCGCGGGTCGGGCGCGAGTTGGTGATCATCGACTCCATCATCTGGGTCGCGACGATCACCGGCTTGGCGTTGCGGCGGCACATCTCGATGAGGCGCTTCTGCACCATCGGGACCTTCTCCAGCGGGTACTCCACCGCCAGGTCGCCACGGGCCACCATCACGCCGTCGAAGGCCATGACGACCTCGTGCATGTTCTCGACGGCCTGCGGCTTCTCGACCTTGGCGATGACCGGCACCCGGCGGCCGACCTCGTCCATGACGCGGTGGACGTCGTTGACGTCCTTGGCGTCGCGGACGAAGGACAGGGCGACCATGTCGCAGCCCATGGCGAGCGCGAACTTCAGGTCCTCGATGTCCTTCTCGGACAGCGCCGGGACGTTCACCGCCGCGCCGGGCAGGTTGATGCCCTTGTGGTCGGAGATGACACCGCCCTCGATGACGATCGTCTTCACGCGCGGGCCGTCGACCTCGGTGACCCGCAGCTCGACGTTGCCGTCGTTGATCAGGACCTGGTCGCCCTTGACGACGTCGCCGGGCAGGCCCTTGTACGTCGTGCCGCAGATGGTCTTGTCGCCGGGCACGTCCTCGGTGGTGATGACGAACTCGTCACCGCGCACCAGCTCGACGGGGCCGTCCGCGAAGGTCTCCAGGCGGATCTTGGGGCCCTGGAGGTCGGCCAGGACGCCCACGGCGCGGCCGGTCTCCTCCACGGCCTTGCGGAGGCGGTTGTACCGCTCCTCGTGCTCCGAGTGGGTCCCGTGGCTCATGTTGAAGCGGGCCACGTTCATACCGGCCTCGATCAGCGTCTTCAGCTGGTCGAAGGAGTCGACGGCGGGGCCCAGGGTGCAGACGATTTTGGAACGGCGCATGGGGCAGATCCTATCGGTTTGTTTCGGAGCGGAATATTCGAGCTGTGGGAACGGCCAAGGCCATGCCGGTGATCAAGCGCTGACCAGGGCGTAAGCCTGGGTGGCGATCTCGAGCTCCTCGTCGGTCGGGACGACGGCCACCGCGACCCGCGCGTAGTCGGGCGAGATCAGCCGCGCCTCACCGGAGCGGATCTCGTTGAGACCGGCGTCCACGACCAGGCCCAGCTCCTCCAGGCCGGCCACGGCGGCCTCGCGCACGGGCGCGGCGTTCTCGCCCACGCCCGCCGTGAAGGCCACGGCGTCGACCTTGCCGAGCACCGCGTAGTAGGCGCCGATGTACTTCTTCAGCCGGTGCACGTAGATGTCGAAGGCGAGCGCCGCCCGCTCGTCGCCCTCGTCGATGCGCCGGCGGATCTCGCGCATGTCGTTGTCGCCGCACAGTCCGATCAGACCGCTCTTCTTGTTCAGGAGCGAGTCGATCTCGTCGACGGACATCCCCGCGTTGCGGGACAGGTGGAGGATCACCGCCGGGTCGATGTCACCGGAACGGGTGCCCATGACCAGGCCCTCCAGCGGGGTCAGACCCATGGAGGTGTCGACGCAGCGGCCGCCCCGGACCGCGGACGCCGAGGCGCCGTTGCCCAGGTGCAGGACGATGACGTTGACCTCGGAGGGGTCCTTGCCCAGCAGCTTCGCCGTCTCGCGGGAGACGTAGGCGTGCGAGGTGCCGTGGAAGCCGTAGCGGCGGACCATGTGGGCGTCGGCGGTCTCGACGTCGATCGCGTAGCGCGCGGCCGACTCGGGCATCGTGGTGTGGAAGGCGGTGTCGAAGACCGCGACCTGCGGCAGGTCGGGGCGGAGCGCCTGGGCGGTGCGGATGCCGGTGATGTTGGCCGGGTTGTGCAGCGGCGCGACCGGGATCAGCCGCTCCATCTCCGCCATCACCTCGTCGGTGACCACGGTCGGCGCCGTGAACTTCTGCCCGCCGTGCACCACGCGGTGGCCGATCGCGGCCAGCTCCGGGGAGTCCAGGCCCAGGCCGTCGGCGGTCAGCTCCCGGGCGACGGCCTTCAGCGCGGCGTCGTGGTCGGGCATCGGCTCCTGGCGCTCGCGCTTGGCGCCGCCCGTCGCCAGCGGGGTGTGCGCCAGCCGCGAGGTCTCCTCGCCGATGCGCTCGACCAGCCCGACGGCCAGCCGGGCGCCGTCGGCCATGTCGAGCAGCTGGTACTTGAGGGAGGACGAGCCGGAGTTGAGGACGAGGACGCGGGTGGCGTTGGCAGTCATGTGGGCTTTCCGTGTGGGGGTTCTCGGGGCTGTGAGGGGTACGGGAGCGGGGACGGGGCGCGCCGCCCCGTCCCCGGCGCCGTGTTACGGCTCGGTGCGCTCGCCGCGCTGCTCGCCCTGCGCCTGGATGGCGGTGATGGCGACGGTGTTGACGATGTCCTGAACCAGCGCGCCGCGGGACAGGTCGTTGACGGGCTTGCGCAGGCCCTGCAGGACCGGTCCGACCGCGACGGCGCCGGCCGACCGCTGCACGGCCTTGTAGGTGTTGTTCCCGGTATTGAGGTCGGGGAAGACCAGCACGGTGGCCTTGCCCGCGACCTCGGAGCCGGGCAGCTTGGTCTGGGCCACGGCCGCGTCGACGGCGGCGTCGTACTGGATCGGGCCCTCCACCAGCAGGTCCGGGCGGCGCTCGCGCACCAGCTCGGTGGCCTTGCGGACCTTGTCGACGTCCGCGCCGGAGCCGGAGGTGCCGGTGGAGTACGACAGCATCGCGATCCGCGGCTCGACGCCGAACTGGGTGGCGGTCGCCGCGGACTGGATGGCGATGTCCGCGAGCTGCTCGGCGTTCGGGTCGGGGTTGACCGCGCAGTCGCCGTAGACCAGGACCCGGTCGGCCAGGCACATGAAGAAGACCGAGGAGACGATCTGCGCGCCCGGCGCCGTCTTGATGATCTCGAAGGCGGGGCGGATGGTGGCGGCGGTGGAGTGCACCGCTCCGGAGACCATGCCGTCGGCCAGGCCCTCTTGGACCATCAGGGTGCCGAAGTAGGAGACGTCGGCGACGACGTCGTGGGCGAGCTCGACGGTCATGCCCTTGTGGGCCCGCACCTTCGCGTAGAGCTCGGCGAAGCGCTCGCGCAGCGGCGAGGTCTGCGGGTCGATGAGCTGGGCGCCGGCCAGGTCGATGCTCAGCTCGGCCGCCCGCTTGCGGATGGCCTCCTCCTCGCCCAGCAGGATCAGGTCGCACACGTCACGGCGCAGCAGCACGTCGGCCGCGCGCAGCACGCGCTCCTCGGTGCCCTCGGGCAGGACGACGCGGCGGCGGGCCGAGCGGGAGCGCTCGATCAGCTCGTGCTCGAACATCATCGGGGTCACGCGGCTGGAACGGGCCACGGAGATACGGTTCGTCAGCTGCGCGGTGTCCACGTGCCGCTCGAACAGGCCGAGGGCGGTCTCGGCCTTGCGCGGCGAGGACGTCTCCAGCTTGCCCTCGACCGCGAAGAGCTCGGCCGCGGTCGGGAATGAGCCGCCCGGCACCGAGACGACCGGGGTACCGGGGGCCAGCCGGCCGGCCAGCGCCAGGATGTCCGGGCCCGGCCGCTCGTCCAGGGTCAGCAGCACTCCCGCGATGGGCGGGGCGCCCGCGCTGTGCGCGGCGAGCGCGCCGACGATCAGGTCCACGCGGTCGCCGGGGGTGACCACCAGGCAGCCCTCGGTCAGGGCCGGCAGGAAGACCGGCAGCATGGCGCCGCCGAAGACGAAGTCCTTCGCGTCGCGCGAGAGGCCCGCGTCGTCGCCGAGCAGCACCTCGGCGCCCAGCTTCTGCACGATCTGCCGCACGGTCGGCGCGGAGAGCGAGTCGTCCTCGGGCAGCGCGTAGCACGGCACGGGCAGGCTCGCGGAGAGCTGCTCGGCGATCGCCTCGCGGTCGGCCGGGGCGACCCGGTTCACGACCAGGGAGACGACGTCGCAGCCCAGCGTCGCGTAGGCACGGTAGGCGTTGCGGGCCTCGGCCCGTACGGACTCGGCCGACTGCTCCTGGCCGCCGACGACCGTGATGACGGACGCGGCGAACTCGTTCGCCAGCCGTGCGTTCAGGGCCAGCTCGTCGGGGAGCGTGGTGCCGGCGAAGTCGGTGCCGAGGACCAGCACGTACTCGTACTGCCGGGCCACCGTGTGGAAGCGCTCGACGAGGCGGGAGACCAGCTCGTCGGTGCCGCGCTCGGCCTGCAGGGCGGCGGCCTCGCCGTAGGTCAGGCCGACGACGCTCTCGGCGGACTGCGACAGCCGGTAGCGCGACCGCAGCAGGTCGAAGAGGCGGTCGGGGCCGTCGCCGTGGAAGAGCGGGCGGAAGACGCCCACCCGGTCGACGTGGCGAGTCAGGAGCTCCATGACTCCCAGCTCGATGACCTGGCGCCCGTCGCCGCGGTCGGTCCCGGTCACGTACACGCTGCGCGTCACGCGTGCTCTCCTTGATGCTTCGCCGAGTGTTCTTCGGAAGAAAATAAACCCGTTAAGGTGGCCTTGCCCTCTTGACAATACCTGCGCCCGTGGATAAGGCGCGCGTCAGTGTGGTGTCGGGGGTGCGGCAGTACCGGCCGGCCCGTGAAACAATCGGCCCCGGCTCACATGTACCAGTAGCGAGCAGGAGACACAGCACGATGCGCATCGGAGTCCTCACCGCGGGCGGCGACTGCCCTGGCCTGAACGCTGTCATCCGCTCGGTCGTGCACCGCGCGCTTGTCGGCCACGGTGACGAGGTCATCGGCTTCGAGGACGGCTTCAAGGGCCTCCTCGACGGCCGCTTCCGCAAGCTCGACCTGGAGGCCGTCAGCGGCATCCTGGCCCGCGGCGGCACCATCCTCGGCTCGGCGCGCCTGGAGCGGGCCCGGCTGCGCGAGGCGTGCGAGAACGCCAAGGACTTCTCCCGCGAGCACGGCATCGACGTCCTCATCCCCATCGGCGGCGAGGGCACGCTGACCGCCGCGCGGATGCTCTCCGACGCCGGTCTGCCCGTCGTCGGCGTGCCCAAGACGATCGACAACGACATCTCCTCCACCGACCGCACCTTCGGCTTCGACACGGCCGTCGGCGTCGCCACGGAGGCCATCGACCGCCTCAAGACCACCGCCGAGTCCCACCAGCGGGTGATGGTCGTCGAGGTCATGGGCCGGCACGCCGGCTGGATCGCCCTGGAGTCCGGCATGGCCGGCGGCGCCCACGGCATCTGCCTGCCGGAGCGCCCCTTCGAGGTCGACGACCTGGTCAAGATGGTGGAGGAGCGCTTCGCCCGCGGCAAGAAGTTCGCCGTCATCTGCGTCGCCGAGGGCGCGCACCCGGCCGAGGGCTCCATGGAGTATGCCAAGGGCGCCATAGACCAGTTCGGCCACGAGCGCTTCGCCGGCATCGGCACCAAGCTCGCCGTGGAGCTGGAGAAGCGCCTGGGCAAGGAGGCCCGCCCGGTCATCCTCGGCCACGTCCAGCGCGGCGGCACCCCCACCGCGTACGACCGCGTCCTGGCCACCCGCTTCGGCTGGCACGCGGTCGAGGCCGCCCACCGCGGCGACTTCGGCAAGATGACCGCGCTGAAGGGCACGGACATCCGGATGGTGCCGCTGGCGGACGCGGTGACCGAGCTCAAGCGCGTGCCGGAGAACCGGATGGACGAGGCCGAGTCGGTCTTCTAGACCCCTCCCGCCACCCCTGACACGACTGTGGGCCACCCCTCGGGGTGGCCCACAGTCGTGTCAGAGGTCACTTCTTCAGCAGCTCCGCGATCCCCGCGAGGTCCTCCGCGCCGTGCCCGTCGGCCACGCGCCGCTCCATCAGGGCCCGCAGGGCGGTGAACAGGTCGGGCCGGATGCCCTGCTCCTCGGCCGTCGTGATCAGGTTGCCGAAGGCGGCCGCCTGCATGCCGATGTTCGACACCACCCCTTGCGTGTAGTCGCCCGTCCCGATCTGCTGGGCGGCGTGCGGGATGCCTTCCGCCATGGCGGCGATCCACGCGCTCAGCATCGGCGCGAAGTCGGCGGCCGGCACCTGCTCCGTGCCCACCAGCGCCAGGGCGTGGATGACGCCCGAGAACATCCCGTACATCCCGCTCAGCAGCGCGATGTCGTACAGCGCGGCCAGTCCCGCGTCGGTGCCGACGAACGTCGCCGCGCCCAGGCGCTCGAGCACCGGCCGGTGCGCGTCGAAAGCCTCCCGCGCCCCGCTGTACAGGACGAACGCCTGCTCCGTGCCGATGCCCGGCGGGACGGCCATGATGCCGCCGTCGAGGTAGGTGATGCCGTGGGCGGCGGCCCACCGGGCGCTCTCCCGGGCCTGGGCCGGGGTGCCGTTGGTGAGGTTGACCAGGGTGCGGCCCGCCAGCGCCGGCGCGACGGGGCCCAGGGTGGCGTGGACCGAGTCGTGGTCCAGCAGGCAGACCACGACGAGCTCGCCCGCCGACGCGGCGGCGGCGACGTCCTCGGCACGGACCGCGCCCAGGGCGAGGAGGGGGTCGGCCTTGGCGGCGGTGCGGTTCCACACGGTGGTGGGGTGGCCGTTCGCCAGGAAGGCGGTGGCCAGCGCCGTGCCCATGGCGCCGAGACCGAGAACGGTGACGGGGGAGGCAGAGGTGTTGCTCATGTGCTGAGGGCTCCAGGTGTGCGGTGCGAAACGGCTGTGGCGCGCCTCCATCAGATTTGCCGATGGGGCGCGCCACGCCAAGTACGCACCTATAAGTGGGCACTTACCTGGAGGTGAGTGGGGCTACTGCGCCCCGATCGACTCCAGCATGTTGAGCCGGGCCGCCCGGCGGGCCGGCCAGAGGGCGGCCAGCACACCGACCGCGAGGGCCAGCAGCAGGAAGACCGCGATCCGCGCCCACGGCACGACCATCTCGTACTGCGGGAAGGACGAGCGCAGCAGGTGACCGCCGGACCAGGCCAGGAAGATGCCGACCGCCACGCCCATGACCGCGCCGAACATCGCGATCGCCACGGACTCCAGCCGCACCATCCGCTTGACCTCGCGCCGCGCCAGGCCGATCGCGCGCAGCATCCCGATCTCCCGGGTCCGCTCGAAGACCGACATGGCCAGGGTGTTGACGACGCCGACGACGGCGATGACGACGGCCATGCCCAGCAGGCCGTACATCAGGTAGAGGACGTCGTCGATGTCGCCGGCCTCGGCACGGCGCAGGTCCTCCTGGCTCTGGACCTTGATGGCCGGGTTGCCGCCGAGGGTCTCCTTGATCTTCTCGCGGAGCTCACCCGCCTTACCGGGGGCGGCCTTCACCAGGACCTCGTCGTCGCGCACCCTGTCCAGGTGCGGGTCCACCAGGGAGGGGGTGGCCAGGACGGCGGCGTAGACGTCGTTCTCCGCGTAGACCGCGGCGACCTTGGGGGCGGCCTTCTTGCCGTCGTAGAAGGACATCGGCAGCGTGGCACCGACCTTCAGGCCGCGCTTCTTGGCGTACTCGTCGGAGACCGCGACCGTGCCGTCGCGCACATCGGCGGGGGAGCCGCTGACCCAGCGCACGTCGACCACCTTGCCGACCGCCGAGGGGTTGGTGGCGCGGACCAACGCCGGTACGTCGTCCGACTGGAAGCCGACCGAGCGCATCGGGACGGCCGCGGCGACGCCGGGCTCCTTGGCGAGGGTCCGGGCGATGTCGGGGGAGAGGCCGCCGAAGTGGCCCGAGGTGACCTTGTAGTCGGCCGTCAGGGCCTGCTGCCCCATCTTGGCCACCCCCTGGTCGGCGGAGACCGCGACCACGGTCAGGCCCGTGATCAGGGAGAGGCCGATCATGAGGGCGGAGGCGGTGGCGGCGGTGCGGCGGGGGTTGCGCAGCGCGTTCTGCCGGGCGAGCTTGCCGCTGACACCGGTCAGCCGGCCGGTGACCTTGGCGAAGAGGTGCACGAACGGGCGGGAGAGCAGCGGGGCCAGCACGATGACGCCCGTCACCGTCAGGGCCGCGCCGGCCATCGCCGTCTGCAGGCCCTTGGTGTCCTTGAGTGTGGTGACGTACAGCATGATCGCCACGCCGAGGCCGGCGAGCACGGCGCCGATGCTGTTGCGGACGACGAGGCTCCGCACGGCCGGCGGCTGCTCCACGGTGGCCAGCGCCTCGACGGGGGCGATCTTCGCGGCCTTGCGGGAGGGCAGCCAGGCGGCGAGCACGGTCACCACGACACCGACCGCGAGGGCGGAGAGCACGGCGGTCGGCTCGATGACCAGCGGACCGTCGGGCAGGCTCGCGCCGGCCGAGTTCAGCGCCGAGCGCAGTCCGACGGCGACGCCGAGGCCCAGGACGAAGCCGGCGGCGGAGGCCACCAGGCCCAGCAGCCCGGCCTCGATGAGCACCGAGCGCACGACCTGGCGGCGCGAGGCGCCCACCGCGCGGAGCAGGGCGATCTCCCGGCTGCGCTGGGCGATGAGCATGGTGAAGGTGTTGGCGATGATGAAGACGCCGACGAAGAGCGCGATGCCGGCGAACGCCAGGAAGGTGCTGCGGATCGAGCTGGTCTCGTGGTCGATGGCCTTGGACTCGTCGGCGGCCAGCTTCTTGCCGCTCTGCGCCTCGAAGGTCTGCGGCAGCACCTTGCGGACCTCGGCGGTCAGCTTCTCCTGGTCGGTGCCGGGCGTCGCGGCCACGACGACCTCGCTGAACTCGCCGGGCTTGCCGAAGAGCTTCTGCGCGGTCGGGGTGTCGAACAGCGCGAGGCTGCCGCCCGCGCTCACGCGCGGGTCGTCGGTCTCCACGATGCCGACCAGCTTCTTGGTCATCACGGGACCGTCGACGGCCAGCCGTACGGTGCCGCCGACCTTGGCGCCGGTCTTTTCGGCCGTCTTGGCGTCCAGGGCGATCTCGCCCTCGGCGGCGGGCCCGCGGCCCTTGACGACGGGGTAGCGGCTGTCCTTGCCATCCTTGCCGGGCACGTAGTTGGCGCCGGAGCTGCCCCATTCGCTGCCGGCGGGGTTGTTCTGCCGGTCCGCCACCATGGCGACGCCGTTCACGGACGGGCGCACGGAGGCCACGCCGGGCAGGGCGCGGATGGTGTCGACGACGCGGGAGTCCAGCGGCCGGCCGTCCGTGGCGGCGGTGCTGGGCGGGCCGGCGGTCACGGAGACGGCCACGTCGTCGAGGCTCTTGGCCATCTTGTTGCGGAAGGCGGCGCCGACGGAGTCGCTGAATATCAGGGTGCCGGAGACGAAGGCGGTGCCGAGCAGGACCGCGAGAGCGGTCATCATCAGCCGGGTCTTGTGCGCGAGGAGGTTGCGCAGGGCGGTACGGAACATGGTGTGGGGATCAGTCCTGGAGGTCGTCGGGTCCGGCGGGGATCAGCTCGTGCGGCCCTTGGCGTCGAAACGCTTCATGCGGTCCAGGACGGCGTCGGCGGTGGGCTCGCGCAGCTCGTCGACGATGCGGCCGTCGGCGAGGAAGACGACGCGGTCGGCGTAGGAGGCGGCGACGGGGTCATGGGTGACCATGACGACGGTCTGCTGCAGCGCCCGCACGGACTCGTGCAGGAAGCCCAGCAGTTCGGCGCCGGAGCGGGAGTCGAGGTTGCCGGTCGGCTCGTCCGCGAAGATGATCTCGGGCTTGGCGGTGAGGGCGCGGGCCACGGCCACGCGCTGCTGCTGGCCGCCGGACAGCTGGCTCGGCCGGTGCGCGAGCCGCCCGGACAGGCCCAGCGTCGCCACGATCTGCCGCAGCCACTCCGGGTCCGGCTTGCGGCCCGCGATGTCCATGGGGAGCGTGATGTTCTCCAGCGCGGTCAGGGTGGGCAGCAGGTTGAACGCCTGGAAGATGAAGCCCACCTTGTCCCGGCGGAGCCTGGTCAGCTGCCGGTCGCCGAGCGAGCCGAGCTCGACGTCGCCGATCCGGGTGGAGCCGGAGGAGATCGTGTCCAGGCCCGCCATGCAGTGCATCAGCGTCGACTTGCCGGAGCCGGACGGCCCCATGATCGCCGTGAATTCGGCCCGGCGGAACTCGACGGAGACCGAGTCCAGGGCGGCCACGCGGGTCTCACCCTGCCCGTAGACCTTGCTCAGCCCGGTGGCGCGAGCGGCGATGACGCCGGCGGGCGTGTGGGAGGGGGCGTAGGCGGCCGTGTGGGACACGAGGTCTCCTCCGGGAGGTGTGTGGGGGGTGGGAACGTTGGAATCAACAGTTCCAATTCTCGGAGCGGCAGCCTCGCCGGGCGTCAGCCGTACGGCCGGAAATCGGCGTCACACCCTGGGACTGTGGTGCCGGTGGGGCGTAGTACCGCAGACGGACGCCGTCATCCTCAAGACGCACCCGGCGGGTGGGTCAGCCCTTGACCGCGCCCCCGAGCGCGAAGCCCGCGCCCATGCGGCGGGCGATGAGCGCGTACAGCACGATCACGGGCGTCGAGTAGAGGATGGAGAAGGCCGCCAATTGGCCGTACGCCACCTGCCCGTAGTTGCCGAAGAAGGTGAAGATGGTGACAGAGGCGGGCAGTTGGTCGGGGGAGAGCAGCAGCATGAACGGGACGAAAAAATTGCCCCATGTCATGATGAAGCAGGAGATGGCCACGACCGACAGCCCCGGGCCCATCAGCGGCAGGATCACCCGCACCAGCGTCTGCAGCCGGCCCGCGCCGTCCGTCCAGGCGGCCTCCTCCAGGATGACCGGCACGCCGTCCATGAAGTTCTTCATCAGCCAGATCGCGAAGGGCAGCTGGGCCGTGGCGAGGAAGAGCGCGGTGCCGTGGACGGTGTCGATGAGGTTGATCCGCACGAACAGCCCGTAGACGGGCACCATGATCGCCGTCAGGGGCAGACAGGTCGCGAAGAGCACCCCCAGCAGATACGGCCGGGTGACGCGGGAGCGGTAGCGCGAGAGCGGGTACGCGGCCAGGGCGGCGCACACGATCGTCACCAGGGTGGCGCCACCGCACAGCAGCAGGCTGTTGAGCATGGGCCGGAAGGTGATGTCCTCGGTCAGCACCGCCGAGAAGTTGCCGAGCGTGGGGTCCTCGGGCGCGCGCACCCGCAGCCCCGCCCCGGCATCGGCCGAGGCCAGCAGGAGCCACACCAGCGGCACGGCGAAGGCGCCCGCCACGACGAGCAGCGCGGCGTCGGCGGCGAGCCGGTGGGACCGGTCGGGGCGGTGGCGGCGAGGGCGGCGGGCGAGGGGCGGGCGCATGGCACCTCCGGGCGCGACGTGCGCGGACAGCCGCTCGGAGGGTAGCGCGGCACGGGGGTGCGGGGGCAGGGGGCCGGGCCGCACCTCTCCCCGCGCCCTGTCCCCGGACCGGGGCCGGGGCGCTCGTCGCCGCGGGCGCCGGCGCCCGCCTACTTCGCCGGCGAGTAGATGTGGCCGGCGAACTCGGCGATCTGGGCGTCGGGCAGGTGGCGGGCCAGGTCGGCCTCGCTGATCATGCCCACCAGGCGCTTGTTCTCGATCACCGGGAGGCGGCGGATCCGGTGGCTCTCCATCTCGTGCAGAACCTCCTCGACGTCGGCGTCGGCGTCGATCCAGCGGGGGGTGCCCTCGCAGAGGTCGGCGGCCGTGCACTTGGACGGATCGTGCCCCTGGGCGAGGCACTTCACGACGATGTCGCGGTCGGTGATGATGCCGCACAGCCGCCCGTTGTCGTCACTGACCGGCAGGGCGCCCACGTTGAGCATCTGCATCACCTGGGCCGCGCGGGGCAGGGTCTCGTCGCGGGTGATCCACTGCGCGCCCGGGTGCATGATGTCCTTGGCCTTGGTCATGGTCTGTCCGCCTCCTCAGCAGGTGTCGGAGCCGCGGTCTGCCGGACGGCAGTCAGCGGGCGTAGACCAGTTCCGCGAACTCGGCGATCTGGTCGTCCGTGAGGTGCTGGGCCAGGTCGGCCTCGCTGATGATGCCGACGAGACGCTTGTTCTCGATCACCGGAATCCGCTTGATGCGGTAGTTCTCCATCTCGTGCAGGACGTCCGAGACGTCGGCGTTGGCGTCGATCCAGCGGGGGGTGCCCTCGCAGAGGTCGGCGGCGCGGCACTGGGAGGGCTCGATGCCCTCGGCGATGCACTTCACGACGATGTCACGGTCGGTGATGATGCCGCACAGCCGCTCGTTCTCGTCGGCGACCGGCAGGGCGCCCACGTCGAGGTCCTTCATCAGCTGGGCCGCGACGTCCAGGGTCTCCGTCTGGGAGATCCACTTGGCGCCCGGGTGCATGATGTCCTTGGCTGTCGTCATGATCTGCCTCCTCTGAGTGCGTATGCCTCTCGAGTCGTCCTGTCTTGGACAGCACTCTCATCGTCTCCCGCACCCTGGCCCCCGGCTATCGGAGGGTTACTCCGGTCAGGGGCACACCGCGCCCCCGGCCGGCCGGGCCGCCCTGCCCCCGCACGCCGGGGGCGTACGAACGCCCGTGCCGGGCGCGTGTCAGTGGCCGGTGCCAGACTGAGTTCCGGCCGGGGAAACCCGGCGGAATCCGTCGAAGGGGCACACCACCATGCTCACTACTGACTTTGTCACCGGCGCACCCTGTTGGCTCGACCTCGGCAGCCCGAACACGCGGGGTGCCGCCGACTTCTACGGTGAGGTCTTCGGCTGGGACTTCCGCCCCGCCGGGCAGGAAGCGGGCGGCTACGGTTTCTTCCAGGTGGACGGCAAGCACGTCGCGGCCCTCGGCCCGCTGACGGAGGAGGGCGCGAGCTCGGCCTGGACCGTCTATTTCCGGACACCGGACGCGGACGCCACGGCCAAGGCCGCCGAGCAGGGCGGCGGCACCGTGCGCGTGGCGCCGTTCGACGCGATGGAGGCCGGACGGATGGCCTGCCTCACCGACCCGCACGGCGCCGAGTTCGCCGTCTGGCAGCCCGCGGCCCTCCAGGGCCTGGAGAAGGTCACCGACCAGGGCTCCCTGTGCTGGGCCGAGCTCCACACCGGCGACCCCACCGCCGCCAAGGCCTTCTACCGCGGCCTGTTCGGCTGGCGCTCCGAGGACGTCAAGGTCCCCGGCATGACCTATACGGTCCTGTCCACCGCCGCCGGCGAGGACCAGCAGAAGGCGTCCTTCGGCGGCGTCGTCCCCTTCCGCGAGCCCGCCGAGAAGCCGCACTGGCTGCCGTACTTCGAGGTTCCGGACGTCGACCAGGTCGTCGCCCGGACCGAGGGAAACGGCGGCTCCGTGCTGATGCCGGCCGCCGACGCCCCCGACATCGGGCGCATGGCGTGGCTGGCGGACCCCTACGGCGCCCCCTTCGCGGTGATCAAGAGCGTGACGCCGCCGGTGGAGCCGACGCCTTCGTCGGGCTGACGGGCACCGGGCCGGCCGGCCCGGCGCCCGGAACCCGGCCTTACCGGACGAGCCCGATCGCCTCGATCTCGATCATCCACTCAGGGGCGGCGAGGGAGGAGACCTCGACGAACGACTCCGCGAGGTGGGGCTTGTCCGGGAAGTGCTCCGCGCGCAACTTCGCGTAGACGTCCTGCTGGGTGATGTCGGTGACGAACACGGTCGCCTTGACCACGTCGGCCAGGCTGGAGCCCGCGTTCGTCAGGACTGTCGACAGGTTGGCGAGCGCCTGACGGGCTTGCGCCTCGAAGTCGCCGGCACCGACCGTGGCCCCCTGGGCGTCGATCGGGGCCTGTCCCGAGGTGAAGACCAGGTTCCCGACCCGGACGCCGAGTGAGATACCGGCCGACTCGTACCAGTCGGGTTCCGCGGAGACGCGCACACGCTCGGCGGCGGGCTGTGTAACGGACATACTGCTGACGCTCCCTCAAAAACGATGCACACGATGCACACACGATGCACGCACGACAGCCACGGGATGACGAGATCCATTCCCGAGGATCGCGCCGGCGGGCGCGATGGCAGGATGTGAGGATGACGGCGAACGAGCCCTGGGCAGGGCTTCCCGGTGACCTGCTGGCGGCGAGGACACGGGTGTACGACCCGAGCGGCTTCGCTTGCTCACGGCCGGTGCCCGAACCGGAGAGTGCCGAGTACGCGGCCCACGGGTTCACGCTCGACGGGATGGCGGTCAGGTTCCGCGTGGCCAGGACCACCCCGACGAAGGTCGGCCAGTTCGTCACCGTGTGGCAGCGGTCGGCGGAAGGCCCGATCCGGCCGTTCGACGCCGAGGACGGGATCGATCTCTTCGTCATCAGCAGCCGTGACAGCGGCCACTTCGGACAGTTCGTGTTTCCGCGAGAGGTGCTGTGCGAGCGCGGCATCGTGTCCAGGAACGGCACCGGCGGGAAGCGAGGGTTCCGTGTCTACCCGCCGTGGGTGACCACGACCAATCGTCAGGCACGCGGCACTCAGGCGTGGCAGGTGAACCACTTCCTGCCTCTCGGGGAGAACGGGCCTGTCGACAGGGAACGTGCCCAGGCCCTCTACCACCCGTAACCAGAGGCTGTTCAAGGGGATTTACCTGTCCGAAACAGGCGCTCGGCAGAATCCCGCAGCGTGAAGATCGAACAGGTGGACTGGGCGGACCCGACAGCCGCCGCGCTGCGTGCCCGGCAGCGGGCCGAGATCGCGGAGAGATACGGCACCCCGGACAGTGAGCCCGGGGTGGCGCCGTCGGCGGCGGACATCGCGGCGTTCTTCGTGGCGTACGAGGACGGCGGCACCGCGGTGGGGTGCGGAGGGCTTCGCTATCTGGGGGACGGGATCGGCGAGATCAAGCGCATGTATGTCGCCCCGCCCTGGCGTGGCTCGGGTGTGGCGCCGCTGATTCTGCGCGGGCTGGAGGAGTGGGCCTCAGGGCAGGGATGGACCAGTCTCCGGCTGGAGACAGGGGACGGCCAGCCCGACGCCGTCCGCTTCTATACGCGTTCCGGCTATGAGCGGATCCCGAACTTCGGCGCCTATACCGGCGTGGAGAGTTCCTGGTGCTTCGAACGGCCGCTTCAGGTCTGACCCGGGCCCCAGGCGGTGTCAGGCCCGGGCCGCGCTCAGGCGGACGACGTAGACCTCCTCCACCACTCCGTCCGGGAAGAGCCCGGCCAGGTGGTCGCGCTCCTGGGCGAGGAACGCGCCGGAGCGCTCCTCGCCGTGGACGAGGAGGGCGGAGTGGCTGCCGAGGTTGGCCATGTGCGTGTCGAGGGACACGCGCCGGGTCCAGCGCATATGGCGGGTGACCAGGTCGAGGCCCGTGGGCAGCACGCAGGGCGTCCGGTCGTACGCGTCGCCGAAGAAGCGGCGCAGGCGCGCGTCCTGATCGGCGAGCCAGGGCAGTGAGGTGTCGAAGTCGTTCCACCACAGCGCGAGAACACCGCCCGGGCGCAGGACGCGCAGGGCCTCGGGGACCGCCCGGCCCGGGTCGGTCCAGTGCCAGGACTGGGCGTAGGTGAGAAAGTCCAGGGAGGCGGTGGCCAGCGGCAGGTGGTTGCCGTCGCCGCGGACGAGGGGAACTCCGGGCAGGTCGCGGCGGAACTGCGCGGCCATGCCGTCGCCGGGCTCGACGGCGACGACCCGCGCTCCGCGGGCGTGTAGGAGGGCGGTGGCCAGGCCGGTCCCCGCGCCGACGTCCGCGACCCGGGCACCGGACAGGGGGCGCCCGGCGATCTCCTCCACGGCGTCGAAGAGGGCGGGCGGGTACGAGGGACGGTTCGCGGCGTAGAGTGCCGCGACCGCGTCGAAGGCGCGGGCGCGCGGGGCATGCGTCATCGGATCATCCTCGCCCGTTCCCGCGCCGCCCGGTACCCCGTTCTCCGGCCGGGCTCAGGTCTCCTCCCGCAGCAGCCGGACGTACACCGCCGCGAACACCGCGCCCACCAGCAACAGCAGCAGCGCCACCGCGGTTCCGTAGCCGATCAGTGCCTTGAGGAACGCCTGGTCGTACATGAACACCGGCAGGGTCTGGCTGCGGTTGCCGGGGCCGCCGCGCGTCATGGCCCAGATGAGGCCGAAGACGGAGAGCGTCTGCAGGGTGTTGAGCATCAGGTTCGTGCCGATCGAGCGGCGGATCATCGGCAGGGTGATGTGCAGGAAACGGCGCGCCCCGCTCGCGCCGTCGACCTCCGCCGCCTCGGTGACGTCCCGGGGGATCTCCGCGAGGGCCGCGGAGTAGACCAGCATCGAGAAGGCCGTGCCGCGCCAGACGTTGGCGAAGGAGACGGCGAGGATGGGCAGCGTGAACAGCCAGTTCTGCTGCGGCAGATGCAGCCACTCCAGGATGGCGTTGAGGGTGCCGCGCCGGTTGAAGAAGGTGTAGAGCAGGAAGCCCGCCACGATCTCCGGCAGCACCCACGCCGCGATCACGATCGTTCCCGTCAGCGTGCGCACCCCCTTGGACGCGCGCCGCATCAGGGCCGCCAGGGCGAAGCCCAGCGCGTTCTGCCCCACGATCGAGGACAGGACCGTGAAGAGGAGGGTCAGCAGCACCGCGTTGTGGAAGTCCGGGTCCGCGAAGGCCCGGCGGAAGTTGGCGAAGCCGACGAAGGAGGCCGACGCCTGGCCGGTCAGCTGGGTGTCGGTGAAGGCCAGGTAGACGCAGTACGCGACGGGGCCGGCGAGCAGGAGCAGCAGCAGGGTCGTCGCCGGGGCGAGGGGCAGCCAGCGCACGGCGGTACGGGCGCGGCGGGCCACCGGGCCCGGGCCCGGCGGCACGGTCACGGTCGCGGCGTCCCCTCCCTCGACCGGCCCCCTCATCGCGTCACACCCGACGCGCCCGCGATCGACGTCAGCCGGTCGTCGTAGCGGCGCGCCGCCTCCGCCACGTCGGCGTCCCCGGTCGTCACCGACTCCATCGCCTCCTGGATCGCGTGGGAGACCTGCGGATACACCGGCAGCGCCGGGCGGTAGTGGGTGATCCCGACCAGGCTCGTGAAGAATTCGATGCCCGGCATCGACTCGCGGTACCGGGGGGCCGACGCCACGTCGTCCCGTACGGCGATCTGCCCGTCGCGCACGGTCCAGTCGGTGGCGTTGGCGGTGGTCTGCAGGGTCTCGATCACCTGCCAGGCCAGGTCCGCCTTGGTGGACTTGGCGCTGATGGACCAGGTCCAGCCGCCGGAGAGGCTGACGCGGCCCGGCGCCCCGCCGTCCTTCGTGGGGAAGGCGGCCCTGCCCATCACCTGGGACCACCGCGGCCAGGGCTCGGCGCCGGCGGGCAGCCAGTTCTTGGCGAGCCAGGAGCCGTCGAGGGCGATGGCCAGCTTGCCCGAGGGCAGCCACTCGGTGGCGACGACGGTGGCGACGTTGGGGTCGAGCGCGTCGGAGGGGTCGGGGCCCAGCTTCTCGGAGTAGACGGTGCGGACGAAGTCCAGGGAGTCCTTGAAGCCCTGGCCGCCCATCACCCACTTCTTGTCCGCGGGCCGGTAGAGGGGGTCGGGCCCCGTCCCGTACAGCAGCATCTCGAAGCCCTGCATGGTGGCGGCCTCGCCCGGGCCCTTGCCGGTGTAGACGTTGAGGGGAATGACGCCGGGGACCTTGCGTTTGATGGTGCGGGCGGCCTCGAGGACGTCGTTCCAGGTGCGCGGCCGCCAGTCCTGGGGCAGCCCGGCCTTGGCGAAGAGGGTCTTGTTGAACCACAGGCCGCGGGTGTCCGTGCCGTCCGGCACGCCGTACGTCCTGCCGTCCTCGGCCTTCACCGACGCCTTCGCGGTGCGCTCGAAGCGGTCCCACGCCTTCCACTGCGCCAGCTTGTCGTCCAGCGGTCTCAAGTAGCCGCTCTTGATGTCGGAGTTGATGAGAAACGTATCCTCACGGACGACGTCCGGGGCCGTCTTCGGGGACCGCATCATCTGCTGGATCTTGGCGTAGTAGTCGTCCTGCGACGCCTGGACGGGGACGAGTTCGAGCTTCTTGCCCGGGTGCTCCTTCTCGAACTGCTTCTTGATCACGGCCAGGTAGTCGTCCATGATCCGGACCTTGTTGTCCGTGCTGCGCGGGTAGGCGATCTTCACGGTGCCCGGATCGCCGCCCGAGCCACCGCACGCCGTCAGGGACGCGGTGGCAAGAGCGGTGACGAGGGTGGCGACGAGGAGTACGGGGGTGGTGGGGCGCACGGCACGACCTCCTGCACCTTGGGATGTCGAGTCCTAACGTTCCCCCGGCGGCCCCGCCGCACGCGTGCCGCCCCGCCCGGCCGCCCCGCGGCGTCAGCGTCGGCTGAGCCAGCTGTAGCGCAGCTCGGGGCGGCCCACCTGGCCGTACTGCGGGGCCCGGGCGGCGCGGCCGGTGTCCACGAGGTGCTCCAGATAACGGCGGGCGGTGATCCGGGAGATGCCCACGGCGGCCGCGGCCGCGCCCGAGGAGACGCCGCCGGGGCCGGCGGCCCGCAGGGTCTCGGTGATCGACTGCAGGGTGTCCGGGGCCAGCCCCTTGGGCAGCGCGGCCGGCTGCGGGGCGCGCAGGGCCGCCAGCGCCCGGTCGACCTCCTCCTGGCCGCCGGCCTCCCCGGCGGCGGAGTGGAACTCCGCGTACCGCACGAGGCGGTCGCGCAGGGTGGCGAACGTGAAGGGCTTGAGCACGTACTGCACGACGCCGAGCGAGACGCCCTCGCGGACCACGGCCAGGTCACGGGCCGAGGTCACGGCGATGACGTCGGCGGTGTGCCCGGCCGTGCGCAGCGAGCGCAGGAGCTGCAGGCCGTGCCCGTCGGGGAGGAAGAGATCCAGCAGGAGCAGGTCGACCGGCGTCCGCTTGAGGAACTGCGAGGCGTCGCCGCGCGTGTGCGCGACCCCGGCGACCGTGAACCCGGGCACCCGGCCCACGTACAGCGCGTGCGCGGCGGCGGCCACGGGATCGTCCTCGACGACCAGGACGCGGATCGGTGGCGCGGCCGCCGCTCGGGGCGGGCCGGCGCAGGGCCCGGTGCTCATGCGGTGGCTCCTTCGGGGGTACGGACGCGCAGCGGCAGCCGGACGGTGAACTCGGCCCCGCCGGCGGGGGAGCGGCCGAGGGTGACGGTACCGCCGTTGCGGCGGGCGGCCTGCCGCACGAGGGCCAGGCCGAGGCCGCGGCCGTGCGGTGCGATGCCGGGCGACTTGGTGGACCAGCCCCGGCGGAACACCTCCTCCACGGCCTCGGGGGCGACGCCGGGGCCCGAGTCGCCCACCCGCAGCAGCAGTTCACCGTCGCCGTCGGCGCTGTCACCGCTGTCATCGTCGTCGGCGCGGGCCGTGCGGATGGCCACGGTGACACGGGCGGCGCCGCGCGATCCCGTGGCCGCCTCGACCGCGTTGTCGATCAGATTGCCCAGGATGGTGACGAGGTCGCGGGCGGGCAGGCCGGGCGGCAGGAGGCCGTCGTCGATGTGGGTGTCGTCGGTCAGGACGAGCTCCACGCCGTGCTCGTTGGCCTGGGCGGCCTTGCCCAGCAGCAGCGCCGCGAGGACGGGCTCGGCGACGGCGGCGACGACGCGGTCGGTCAGCGCCTGGGCGAGCTCGAGCTCGGCGGTGGCGAACTCCACCGCCTCCTCCGCCCGGCCGAGCTCGATGAGGGAGACGACGGCGTGCAGCCGGTTGGCCGCCTCGTGGGCCTGCGAGCGCAGCGCCTCGGCGAAGCCGCGTACGGAGTCCAGCTCCCCCGACAGCGCCTGGAGTTCGGTGTGGTCGCGCAGGGTGACGACCGTGCCGCGCCGCTCGCCGCTGGAGACCGGCGAGGTGTTGACGACGACGACGCGCTCGGCGGTCAGGTGCACCTCGTCGACGCGCGGCTCGGAGGCCAGCAGCGCGCCGGTCAGCGACGCGGGCAGCCCGAGGTCGGTGACGCGCCGCCCGACGACGTCGCCGCGCAGGCCGAGGAGTTCGCGGCCGCCGTCGTTGACGAGCGCGACGCACCGCTGCCCGTCGAGCATCAGCAGCCCCTCGCGTACCGCGTGCAGGGCGGCCTCGTGGTAGTCGTGCATGCGGCTGAGCTCGGCGGCGTTCATGCCGTGGGTGTGGCGGCGCAGCCGGGTGTTGAGGAGGTAGGTGCCCGCGCCGCCCAGGGCCAGGGCGGCCACCGCCATGGCCAGTAGGGCGGCGACCTGGCGGCGCACCTCGGCGCTGATCGCGTCGACCGTGATGCCCGCGCTGACCAGGGCGGTCACCTCGCCGCCCGGCTCCTCGCGCACCGGGGCGACGGCCCGTACGGACGGGCCCAGCGTGCCGGTGTACGTCTCGGAGAACGTACGGCCGCGCAGGGCGGGGCCGGTGTGGCCGAGGAAGCGGTCGCCTATGCGGGAGGGGTCGGGGTGGGTCCAGCGGACACCACGCGGGCTCATGATCGTCACAAAGTCGACGCCCGTGTCGCGGCGGACCTGCCCGGCGTACGGGCCCAGCGCGCCGGCCGGGTCCGGGCCGCGCACGGCGGCCCGTACGGCCGGTGAGGCGGCGACGGCGGTGGCGGCCGCGGTCACCTGGCGGCGGGCCGCCTCCTGCGCCTGCCGGCGGTCGGAGACGTAGGTGAAGACCGCGCATCCGGCCACCACGACGGCGACCAGCACGATCTGCATCGCGAAGAGCTGGCCGGCCAGGCTGCGGGGGCGGCGTATGCGAGGTGTGCGCATGGCCGACAGTGTGCACTCCGGCGCGTTCGTGAACGTAATGCACGCAAGGGTGACCGCCGTCACAACGCCGTGCATAGTCACCGCGACCCCCTTTCGTCGGGAGAACGGGGTCCGGGGACCACGCGACGACGCGGGGGTCCTTCGATCGAGCCGGGACGACGAGGAGACCATCGTGGCAGTGCAGTCACCGCCGCCGGAGCCGCAGCAGGCGGGCAGAAGAGCCGACCGTACGCACTACCTGTACATCGCGGTGATCGCGGCGGTGCTCGCGGGCATCGCGGTCGGCTTCGCCGCGCCCGGGGTCGCGGTGGAGCTGAAGCCGCTGGGCACGGGCTTCGTGAGCCTGATCAAGATGATGATCTCGCCGGTCATCTTCTGCACGATCGTGCTCGGCATCGGGTCCGTGCGCAAGGCCGCCAAGGTCGGCGCCGTCGGCGGCCTCGCCCTCGGCTACTTCATGGTCATGTCGACCGTGGCCCTCGCCATCGGTCTGGTCGTCGGCAACCTCCTCGAGCCCGGCAGCGGGCTGCACCTGACCGACTCCCTCCGGCACGCCGGCGAGGCCCAGGCCAAGGGCGCAAGCCACGAGTCGACGGCCGACTTCGTGCTCGGCATCATCCCCACCACCATGGTGTCCGCCTTCACCGGCGGCGAGGTGCTGCAGACCCTGCTGGTGGCGCTGCTGGCGGGCTTCGCGCTGCAGGCGATGGGCCCGGCCGGCGAGCCGGTCCTGCGGGGCATCGGCCACCTGCAGAAGCTGGTGTTCCGCATCCTGGCCATGGTCATGTGGGCGGCTCCGGTGGGCGCCTTCGGCGCGATCGCGGCGGTGGTCGGGGCCACGGGCATCGACGCGCTGAAGTCCCTCGCCGTCATCATGATCGGCTTCTATGTGACCTGTCTGCTCTTCGTGGTGGTGGTGCTCGGCGCGCTGCTGCGACTGGTGGCGGGGATCAACATCTTCACGCTGCTGAAGTACCTGGGACGGGAGTTCCTGCTGATCCTGTCGACATCGTCGTCGGAGTCGGCGCTGCCGCGACTGATCGCGAAGATGGAGCACCTGGGCGTCAGCAAGCCGGTCGTCGGCATCACGGTGCCGACCGGCTACTCCTTCAACCTCGACGGCACGGCGATCTATCTGACGATGTCGTCGCTGTTCGTGGCGGAGGCCATGGGCCAGCCGCTGTCGCTGGGACAGCAGGTGTCGCTGCTGCTCTTCATGATCGTGGCGTCGAAGGGCGCGGCGGGCGTGACCGGCGCGGGCCTCGCCACCCTCGCGGGCGGCCTGCAGTCGCACCGTCCGGAACTGGTCGACGGCGTCGGGCTGATCGTCGGCATCGACCGCTTCATGAGCGAGGCGCGGGCACTGACGAACTTCGCGGGCAACGCGGTGGCGACGGTCCTCGTGGGGACGTGGACCAAGGAGATCGACCACGGCCGGGTGCGCGAGGTGCTCGCGGGGCGGGTGCCGTTCGACGAGGTCACGTTGACGGATGACGGGCACGGGGCGGTGCCGGCGGCGCGGGCCGGGGAGAAGGAGACGGTGGCTGTCTGAGTCGCGTTGCGGTGAGAGGGATGGTGCCCCGGGCCCGCCCTTTCACCGTTTCTTGTCCTCAAGCGCCGGACGGGCTGAGATTCAGCCCGCCCGGCGCTTCCCGTTACCCGATACGGGCCACCAGCGCCGTCGCCTCGGCCGCCGGTACCCCCGCCGCCGTCAGGGCGGTCACGGCGGCGGAGCGGCCGCCCTCGGCCGACGGTACGAGGCCGTCGTTGACGGCCTGCAGGACGCCGAAGAAGATCTGTTCCCGGACATAGGCGAGCGCGAGCGGCGGCAGCGGCGAGGTGAAGCGCCCCTCGTCCAGGCCGCGTTGCAGCATGGCCGCGCACTCGCGCCGTACCGGCTCCAGGCGCCGGTGGATGCCCTCCATCGTGACGCTCCGCTGCGCCAGCGAGAGCAGCAGGCGGTAGCCGTCGGCGATCTCCCAGACGGCCAGCATCGAACGTGCCAGGGCCTCGCCCGGGTCGGTCACCCCGCGCAGCGCCTCGGCCTGGGCCGCGGCCACCGTCTCCGCCGCGTCGTCGACGAGGGCGCCCATCAGCGCCTCCCGGCTCGGGAAGTGACCGTAGACCGTGCGCCGTACGACGCCCGCGGCGCGGGCGATCTGGTCCATGCTCGCGTCCCCGTCACGCAGCAGTTCCGCCAGCGCGACGTCCATGATGCGGCGGCGATTGGCATCGGCCCTGCCGGTCGTCCTGCCGGTCATCGGTTCTCTTCTCGCTCGGGGCGGGGCCCTCATGGCCGGTTCGCCGCCCTTCATTTTGCACACGCCCGTGCACTCCCGTAATTTGCACACCAGTGTGTAATTGCACAGCACTGTGCAAGTCGTGAAAGGGGGGCCGATGGGCCTCGTGATGTCGACACCGGTCGACAAGATGGACGGTCCGTACACGAAGCGCTGGGCGGCGCTGGGCGTGCTCTGCCTGAGCCTGCTGATCATCGTCATGGCGAACACCTCGCTGACGGTCGCGGCCCCCGACATGGTCAAGGACCTCGGTCTGGGCAGCTCCGACCTGCAGTGGGTCATCGACGGCTACACCGTCCCCTACGCCGCGCTGATGCTGATCCTCGGCGCCGTCGGCGACAAGTACAGCCGCCGCGGAGCGCTCGTTCTCGGCCTCGTCGTCTTCGGTGCCGCCTCCGTCGCGGGCTCGCTGGTCGACAGCTCGACCGGCGTCATCGCCGCCCGCGCCGTGATGGGCGTCGGCGCGGCCATGATCATGCCGGCCACGCTGTCGCTGCTCGCCGCGACCTTCCCGCGGGCCGAGCGCGCCAAGGCCATCACCATCTGGACCGCCACCGCCGGTCTCGCCATCGCCGTCGGCCCGCTGGTGGCCGGCGCGCTGCTGGAGGACCACGGCTGGGCGTCGACGTTCCTCATCAACGTGCCGATCGCCGCCCTCGGCATCGTGGGCGCGCTGCTGCTCGTACCGCCGTCCAAGGCGGAAGGTGTCGACAAGATCGACTACATCGGCGGCGCGCTGTCCGTCGTCTGGGTCGGCTCCCTCATCTACATGATCATCGAGGGTCCGCACTTCGGCTGGGGCGCCAAGGCCATCGCCGCGGCCGTCATCGCCGGCATCGGCCTCGTGCTGTTCGTCCTGTGGGAGCTGCGCCACCCGCGCCCCGTCCTGGACGTGCGCCGCTTCACCCAGCGCGCGTTCGCGGGCTCGACGATGGCCGTCGCCCTCTTCTTCCTCGCCGTCTTCGGCGCCTTCTACTACCTCACGCAGCACCTGCAGTTCGTGCTCGGCTACTCGCCGCTCGACACCGGTGTGCGGATGCTGCCGCTGGCCGGCGCGGTGTTCGTGGGCGGCGCCCTGACCGCGCTGCTCACGCCCAAGGTCGGCATGAAGGTCACCGTGGCGCTGGGCATGACCGTCGGCACCGTCGCCGTCGCGCTGCTCACCCGCGTCGACGCGTCCTCGACCTACGACGACTTCGTGCTGCCCCTGGTGGTCCTGGGCCTGGCCATCGGCCTGTCCCTGTCGCCCTGCACCAACGCCATCATGGGCTCGTTCCCTGAGGACCAGCTGGGCGTCGGCGGCGCCGTCAACAGCACCTCCATCGAGATGGGCGGCTCCCTGGGCATCGCCATCCTCGGCACCGTGCTGGCCAAGACCTACTCCTCCAACCTCGCCGACGCCGCCGCCCAGGCGGCCGCCGCCGGCGGCCCGAAGCTCCCGGAGAAGGCGCTGACGGCCGCGCAGGACTCGGTCGGCGCGGGCCTGTACGTCGCCCAGGAGGTCGGCAAGCAGGTCACGGCCGGTGCCGCACCGAAGGTCGGCGCCGAGAAGGCCGCCGCCCTCGGCGCCCAGCAGGCCCAGACCGTGGTCGAGGCCGTGCACAAGGCGTTCTCGGACGCCGTCGCCCACACCAGCCTCGTCGGCGCGATCGTGCTGGGCGCGGGCACGGTGCTCGTCGCCCTGCTGCTGCCGGGCAAGGGCGGTCCGAAGGCTGCGTCCGAGGGCTCACAGGAGGCCGGTGCGACGGTGGCGGCTGACGGTGAAAAGAAGACGGAAGCACGCGTCTGACTTTTGGCCGCTGTCATGTGCCCCGCACCCTGAATGGGGTGCGGGGCACAGACGTTCACGCACTAGAACAGCGAGTTCCACTGGCCAAGCGGGTCGCGCTCCAAACGGCTCCTGGCGGCGGGCGCTTCTGTGCGGTCGATCAGGAGCGGTGTCACCGCTCGCCCCGGCGTTGTCCTCTGCCGTACGTGGGGAGCGCTGCCGCGCGCACTGAGCTTGGAGAGCAATATCCCCGCGTGGTGTTCGTCACCGGCTACACGAAGAGCCGCCGCAACGGTGAGGATTGCGTCCGGGGCGCGGTCGGCGAGCACGGTGGTCAGGACCCATTCGATGTCGTCGTGCAGACCGTGGCTGTGGAGTTCGGCCACGAGGGGCGGTATTCCCACGGCCGGGCGGAGCCGGCCCGCTGCGGACAGAATCTGATACGCGTCGGCATGGTGACCTGCCGCACGAAACGCGGCCACCACCTGCAATAGGCGACCTGCGGACCGCGACCTACCGACAGTGGTCAGAACTCGGTACGCGTCATCCTCGCGGCCGGTTCCCCGGAGCGCCGTGACTATCGAGGGGAGGGCTCTGGCGAGGCGGATTCGGGCGACAGCAGCCAGCACCAAGTCCGCGTCGATGGAGTCGCCCAACGTGCGTAGGTGCGACAGCACGTCCAAGAGATAGGTGTCGGTCCCGGTCTGGCCGACGACGGCCGCGGACCGCATGGCATCGATCACCCGGCCCGCATCGCGTGCGGAGCTCATTGCCAGGGCTGTCTCCCCGGGGGGAGTACGCATGAGCAGCGGAGGCTCGACCCGGTAGTTGTCCGGGGAGTTGTCCAGGGCGTCGGTGCTGATGGTCGGGTTGTCCGGTGCGGAAACGTCCTCCTGGCGGAGTTCGTCGGCGAGTCGGTCGAGCCGGTCTGCTCCGTCGTCCAGGTGGGATGCGGCCTTGGCGAGAGCGAGGTCGATGTCGTCGGCGGCCGCGTCGGCCGAGTGGTCGGTCGCGGGTGAGACCTCGCCCTCGGAATCGACAGCCGGGTCCGTGTCGAACAGACCGGGGTGACGGCGCCGCAGCTGTTCCAGCTCGTCGGTCAGAGCGCGGACCTGTTCGGCGGCCTGTTCGGCCAGCCGATCTGCCTTATGCCGTTCGTTGCGGGCCCGTTCCAGCTCGGAATCCGCTTGCGCACGCTGGGTCTCGCTGCGCTCCAGCCGCTCACGGATCTGCCGCAGCAGCTCGCTCTCCGTGCCCGAGGTGTGCAGCCGGTCGCGCTCAGCGTGCAGGGTGGCGATGTCGCGCCGTAGCTTCTCGACCATGGTGAGCAGCAACAGCACCATCTGATGGGCGTTGTTGCGCTCCTGCTCCAGCTCCGTGACGCGCTCAAGGGCGCGCAGCAGCTTGTCGGAGACGACCAGCGAGTGCCGCTGCACGGCCACCAGCTCGCCCGTCAGTCTCTCTGTACCCCGCTCGGTACCGTCCTGGCCGGGTGACGCGGGCGGGTTCGTAGCGATCCGCCGGTCCGGCGCGCTGCAGATCCTCTCCCAGTACGGCAGTGCTTGCGCCAGCAGGTGCTTGCGGCTCGGGTCGTCCGGTGAACAGGCATCGGCCACGGCCTCGACGAAATCCCACCGGGGGTTCACCCCTGCCAGCCGGTCCGCCACTGTTGAGCGCGCCGGTATGTGTCCGTTCTCGAAGTGTTCCGGCTGCAGAGCCTGCGTCAGGTCCTCGACCCGCAGTCCGGCTTCGTCCAGCCACGTGCGCAGCACTTGCGCAAGGGCGTTCGCGTCATCCGAAGTCCCGCGCGGCGGTGCCCACGGTCTTGTCCGGCGCCTCCCGTCTCCCACCATCTCTCCTTGTCTCTCCCGGACAACCCTGCTTGTCCGCCGTTGTCCGGCTGATCGCCCGTACTAGTGGACTGGTCCGTCCGGGCAGGCGAATCTTCACGTCGAGCAGCCCCTAGGGAACGAAGGGCATGGCCGGTCCGTCCGGTGCTCCATCGGAAGCGTGGCCATGGTGGGATGCCTGCCAGGAGACCCCTGTTGCATGTGCGACCTACTGAACCACGTCGATGCCCACTGCGGGCACCAACTGCCCTGCTCTGGTGCTGGATTGTGTAGAAGTGATCACTGATTCCGATCGGATTCAGAGCGTGAAGTGATCACAATTGCACGGACGGCAAATTCCCTGCCGAACTCCTGCACGTTCGGTGGCTCTGCGTCGCTTATACGAGTGGAGGCAGCAGTCTCCGGCGCCGCATAGGGGGACTCGGCGTCTCCCCGCCACCGACACACCACCCACTCCGAGGAGAGAGAAAGTGCACCAAGACATCGCGGCGCAGTGGCTCGACATCGCTCTGGCCGTCCGGCTCTTCGGGCCCGACGCCTTCCGATTGCTCCGCCGCTTACTGACTGCCGGTGTCCGTGTGGGGATCGACGGCCTCGGAGGTTCGCCGCTCCATGCCGACCATGCTCTTCGCCGGCGTGGAGGGCACGGTGGCTGACCACCCCGCCGAGGACTCCGGCGGCGCTGTGGGGGCGCCCGGCGGGAGAAGGAAGATCACGTCAATGGCGCATTGGCCGGACGCGGCCAGGACGTCGTACTGGGCCTTCCATGCCGACCGGCGGCAGGCGTACATGAGCTTCGCCTACCTGCAGCTGGGCTCCGATGCGGATACGGAGGAGGCGGTGGACGCCGCTTTCGACGCCATCATGGATAAATGGTGCGTCATGCTAAGGATGAAGTACCTCGAGCAGTATGCCTGGAAAATCCTCAAGCATCGCATCATCGACCAGGGTCGACGCCGGCGGCGTCGGGCTGAGCCGATGGATATCGCAGCCTTCGAGGCCGCTCTACGCGACACTTCCGAAGATCCGTTCGAAGTGCTCGCTGACTCCATACAACTTTACTCGGCAGTAGGACAATTGACGGAACGTCAGCGTGATGCGGTCGTACTCCGCTACGGGATGGGCTACACAACGTCCGAGGCGGCGGCCCTCATGGGTGCGGAGGAGGCCACCGTGCGCTCACATCTCAGTCAGGCGCGTCGCCGACTGGCTCGCTTGCTGGAAGCCGAGAGCACCGGCAGCGACGCACCGCGGAAGGGAACCTCATGACCGACGGCCCGGCACCCGAGCCGCCCGGCAGGTTGGAAAGCCTGCTCGCCCGTGCCCGAACCAGGGACCGTTATGCCGGGTACGACGTGGCGGGCGCCGAAAGCCGCCTCATGCGGCGCAAGGCGGCCCGCCGTGGGTGCTTGTCGCGCGACGGACTCCGCTCCACACCCCGTGTGGTGGTCGTCTCCCGGCCTCCGGCTTGGACCGAGCCGGCCCGGGGTGGCGGCTGCGACGGTGATCGGGCGTGGTCGGATCTCACATCGATGAGCTTGGTCGTCCTTCACGCGCCGAGCGCCGACCGCGACCTGGAGCGATTCGTCCAGGCACGCTACGCGGACCGTACGGGTGCACTGGTCTTCGCCTGCCTCCTTCATCTTGCCGATCACGGCGACGGCGCACGCTTTTGGTGGCAGTTCGCCGCCGGCGCCGGCGATTGCACTGCCGAGTACTGTCTTTTCCTTGATCACGCCCGTCGGGGGGAGCACCACGACGCGGATCTCTGGGGTGACAGATCGGTCTGTCACGACTTCGCGCCGGACCGCCTCTGGGGCGACCGCGCGGCGGCGGCCACCGCCGCGGTCCGGCTCCCGCACGACTTCACTGTCCATATCACCGAGCGGCACCACCCCGATCTCGGCCTCATTCCCTTGCCTGAGCCCTCCATCCTCCAAGAACTGCGTGATCTGACATCCACCCCGGTGGACAACAGCCGGGACGGTGGGTAGCGCAGACCGGAGTCAGGTCACACCGGCCGCAGCCACACCGTGGCCAGTGGGGGGAGGGTCAGCGTGACGCTCGCCGGGCGGCCGTGGCTGCGGACGGCCTCGCCCTTCACGGGGTCGGTGGTGGTCACCCCGCTGCCGCCGTACCGCGCCTCGTCCGTGTTGAGGTACTCCTCCCACACCGTGTCCGCCGCCGGGACCCCCAGTCGGTAGCCGTGGCGCACCACCGGCGAGAAGTTGCTGACGGACAGCAGCGGGGAGCCGTCGGCGGCCAGGCGCAGGAAGGCGAAGACGTTGTCCTCGTGCGCGTGGCTCTCCACCCACTGGAAGCCCTCCGGCACCGTGTCGCACTCCCATAGCGCGGGCGCGGCGCGATAGCGCGCGTTGAGGTCGCGCACCAGGTCGCGTACGCCCCGGTGGTCGGCCTCCGCGGAGTACGAGGGGTCCAGCAGCCACCAGTCGGGGCCGTGACCCTCGGCCCACTCCGCGCCCTGGGCGAACTCCTGGCCCATGAACAGCAGCTGTTTGCCCGGGTGGGCCCACATGAAGGCCAGGAACGCCCGGTGGTCGGCGCGCTGCTGCCACCAGTCGCCCGGCATCTTGGAGACCAGCGAGCGCTTGCCATGCACGACCTCGTCGTGCGAGATCGGCAGCACATAGTTCTCGCTGTAGGCGTAGACCATCGCGAAGGTCATCTCGCCGTGGTGGTACTTGCGGTGGACCGGCTCCTTGGAGACGTACTCCAGCGAGTCGTGCATCCACCCCATGTTCCACTTCAGCCCGAAGCCGAGGCCGCCGAAGCCGCCCGGGCCCACGTGGTGGGTGGCGCGGGTGACGCCGTCCCAGGCGGTGGACTCCTCCGCGATCGTCACGACGCCGGGGCAGCGGCGGTAGACGGTGGCGTTCATCTCCTGCAGGAAGGCGACCGCGTCGAGGTTCTCCCGGCCGCCGTGCTCGTTGGGCGTCCACTGGCCCGGCTCACGGGAGTAGTCCAGGTAGAGCATCGACGCCACGGCGTCGACCCGCAGGCCGTCGATGTGGAACTCCTGGCACCAGTAGACGGCGTTCGCCACCAGGAAGTTACGGACCTCCTTGCGCCCGTAGTCGAACTCCAGCGTGCCCCAGTCCGGATGCGCGGCCCGCAGCGGATCCTGGTGCTCGTACAGCGGGCGGCCGTCGAACTCGGCCAGCGCCCAGTCGTCGCGCGGGAAGTGCGCCGGAACCCAGTCCATGAGCACCCCGATGCCGGCCCGGTGCAGGGCGTCGACCAGGTACTTGAAGTCGTCGGGCGTGCCCATCCGCGCGGTCGGGGCGTAGAAGCCGGTGACCTGATAACCCCACGAACCGCCGAAGGGGTGCTCGGCGACGGGCATCAGCTCCACGTGCGTGAAACCGAGGTCCTTGACGTACGCCGGGAGCTGCTGGGCCAGCTGGCGGTAGGTCAGCCCCGGTCGCCAGGAGGGCAGATGCACCTCGTAGACGGAGAACGGCGCCTGGTGCACCGGGCGGGCGCCGCGCTGGTCCATCCACGCGGAGTCGCGCCACAGGTGGTGCGAGGCGTGCACGATCGAGGCGTTGGCGGGGGGCACCTCGGTGCGCCGGGCCATCGGGTCGGCCCGCATCGTGTGCGAGCCGTCCGGGCGGGTGATCTGGAACTTGTACAGCGCCCCCTCGCCGACGCCCGGCAGGAACAGCTCCCACACGCCCGTGGCGCCCAGCGAGCGCATCGGATAACCCGTGCCGTCCCAGTAGTTGAAGTCGCCGACCACGCGCACGCCCTGCGCGTTGGGCGCCCAGACCGTGAAGCGGGTGCCGGCGACGCCCTCGTGGGTCATCGGCCGGGCGCCCAGCGCGTGCCACAGCTCCTCGTGCCGGCCCTCGCCGATGAGGTGCAGGTCCAGCTCGCCGAGGGCGGGCAGGAAGCGGTACGGGTCCTCGGTCTCCAGCTCGGCGTCCTCGTAGGCGACCGCCAGCCGGTAGCCGGCCGGGACCTCGCTCAGCGGCAGCGCGGCGGCGAACAGCCCGTCGCCCTCGTCGTACAGCTCCGCGCGCAGCCCCCGGGCGGTGACCGCCACCGAGCGCGCGTACGGGCGCAGGGCACGGAACACGATCCCGCCGGGCACGGGATGCGCCCCCAGCACGCCGTGCGGGTCGTGGTGCGCGCCGTGCAGGAGCCGGCCGCGCGTGGCGTCGTCCAGTGGCTCGGCGCGGCGTACGGCCCCGGCGCCCGCCGCGGCGGCCGCGCCGGGCATCGCGCGGGACGCCCGTACGGCGGGGGCGGGCGCGGGCCGGGGGAGGGACTCGGCGGCGCCGCGTGGCGGCGGGTCCGCGCAGGGGCCGGTGGGCGATCCCTGGGCGGTCCGCCCGGGCAGGAACGTCGCGGGAACGCCGCCGCCTCCGTGGGGCGCCGGCGGTGGACTGGTCGGCGGTCGTGCAGTCACTGGGTGGTCCTCCGGGTTCGGGATCCGGTCGGCGTCGACGTCATACGGCCGCCCCGCCCGTGGCCCGGTGGCCCTCCGCGAGCCGGCGGATCGCGGACATCGGGACGGAGAGCCAGTCCGGCCGGTGGCGGGCCTCGTAGAGCACTTCGTAGACGGCCTTGTCCGTCTCGTGCGCCCGCAGCAGCCGGGGGTCCTCGCGCGGGTCGTGGTGGACGGCGGCGTAGCCCTCGCAGAACGCGGCGCGGGTCCGCTCGGCCCAGTCGCCGGCCGCCGCCCGGCCCACCGCCGCCGCGTAGTCGAAGGAGCGCAGCATCCCCGCGATGTCCCGGGCGACGGGCTGCGGCCGGCGGCGCTCGGCCAGCGGGCGCGCGGGCTCGCCCTCGAAGTCGATGAGGGACCAGCGCCCGTCGGCGGCCGTGCGCAGGGCCTGTCCCAGGTGCAGGTCGCCGTGGATGCGCTGGGCGCGCCAGGTGCGGCCGCCCCGGCCGAGCGCGGCGAGCTCCTCGTAGGCGGCGCACAGCGCGTCCCGGTACGGGCGCAGGGCGGGCACCGCGGCGACCGCGGCGTCCAGGCGGCGGGTCATGCCGGTGGCGAGGTGTTCGAGCTGGGGGCGGCGCAGGACGACGGTGGGCAGCGCCTCGGCCAGCGCCAGGTGGACCTCGGCGGTGGCGTGGCCGAGGGCGCGCGCGGAGGCGGTGAAGTCGGCCTGCACGGCGAGGGCGCCCAGGGCCAGCTGCCAGCCGTCGGCGGAGCCCGGCAGGAATGGCTGGAGCACGCCCAGCGTCATGGGCTCCACGGGCCCGCCGTTGCCCACTGCCCCGGGCGTCCCGGACGGACCGGAGAGACCGGAGAGACCGGAGAGACCGGAAAGGTCCGCTTCGAACCAGGCGGCCGGTGCCGGTACGCGCGAGCAGCCGGTGTTCGCGAGTGCGCGGGGCAATTCGAGGTCGGGGTTGAGGCCGGGGCCGACCCGGCGGAAGAGCTTGAGGATATACGTTTCGCCGTATACGGCCGAGGAGTTGGACTGTTCGGCGCCCAGCAGCCGGGGTGTCAGGCCCGGCGAAATGGTCGCGTCCGGTTCGCGGGTGAAACGCAGCGGGCCGAGCCGTCCCGGTACCCGCAGCCGCTCCAGGAGCAGGGTGGCGAGCCGGGGGTCGGCGAGCCCTTCGTAGAGGGTGCGGTCGCGCAGCGGCCCGGCGGCGGGGCGGCCGATGAGCGCGGGTGCCAGGTGCGGGGGCAGGACGTCCCGCACGCCGAGCAGCAGCTGGTAGCAGTCCTCGGCCGGGGCCGGGTGCCCGGCGGAGGCCGGCTGCTGGGCGCGCAGGAGCAGGTGCAGCAGGCCGGGGGCCGTGCCGCCGTAGGGGCGGGGCAGCAGTTCGGTGGCCGCGACGAGCGTGAAGCCGGTGATGGGGCGGCCCTTGCCCGCGAACCAGCGCTGACGGGGCAGCCACTCGACGAGCAGGGGGGCGAGCGAGGCGAGCAGGTGCGCGCCGGGCGGCTCCGCGGCCGCGGGGCCCGCGGGGCGTGCGGGGGCGGTCGTGGGCGTCGAGGGGCCCGGGGCCGGCTCCCGGTGTGCGGTGGTCTCCCGGCGGGGCGGTGCAGCGTCCGACATGCGTCGCGTCCTTTCCCCGGGGCACACGGCAGTTTGGGCAAAGTGTCCCGGATTGCGGCTATGGCCCGTGCGCGGTGCGGGACGTGTCGGGCGAGGATCGTCCGTACGGTCAGCGCCTGCGGCCCCTGTGTGCGGTCTCGTGCGGCTGCCGCAGTCGCTCACTGCGGCCCGTGCGTACGTGCAACCGTGCAATCCGTGCTGTGCTGCGACTGGTGCGGGCATCCGTGCGGGTCCCGGCGGACCCGCGGGGGATCCGTGCGACGCGGGCGGTCTCTTCCGGCCGACCGTGCGCAGTAGTACCGGTGCCCAGGGTCCGGCGGGGGAAACCGCCCGGGCGCGGCCGGCCTGAACGGCCGTCCGCGCGCGGCGGGACGATCAGGGGGTGGGGGACGGGTCGTTGCGGCGCAGCCGGAACCAGTAGAAGCCGTGGCCGGCCAGGGTCAGCAGGTAGGGCAGCTCGCCGATGGCCGGGAAGCGGACCCCGCCGATCAGCTCGACCGGGTGACGGCCGTTGAACGACCGCAGATCCAGCTCGGTCGGCTGTGCGAAGCGCGAGAAGTTGTTCACGCACAGGACGAGGTCGTCGTCCCCTTCCGCCGACGGGGCCTCCCGGAGGAAGGCGAGGACGGCCGGGTTGCTCGACTGCAGTTCGGTGTACGAGCCGAGTCCGAACGCGTGGTTCTGCTTGCGGATCTCGATCATCCGGCGGGTCCAGTGCAGCAGCGAGGAGGGGCTGCTCATGGCCGCCTCGACATTGGTGACCTGGTAGCCGTAGACCGGGTCCATGATGGTCGGCAGGTACAGCCGCCCCGGGTCGCAGGAGGAGAAGCCGGCGTTGCGGTCGGGCGTCCACTGCATGGGGGTGCGCACCGCGTCGCGGTCGCCGAGCCAGATGTTGTCGCCCATGCCGATCTCGTCGCCGTAGTACAGGATCGGCGAGCCGGGCAGCGACAGCAGCAGGGCCGTGAAGAGCTCGATCTGATTGCGGTCGTTGTCCAGCAGCGGCGCCAGTCGGCGCCGGATGCCGATGTTGGCGCGCATCCGGGGATCCTTGGCGTACTCCGCCCACATGTAGTCGCGCTCTTCGTCCGTGACCATCTCGAGCGTGAGCTCGTCGTGGTTGCGCAGGAAGATGCCCCACTGGCAGCGCGAGGGGATGGCGGGCGTCTTGGCCAGGATCTCGGAGACCGGGTAGCGCGACTCCCGCCGCACCGCCATGAAGATGCGCGGCATGACGGGGAAGTGGAACGCCATATGGCATTCGTCGCCGCCCTTTTCGTAGTCGCCGAAGTAGTCGACCACGTCCTCGGGCCACTGGTTGGCCTCGGCCAGCAGCACGGTGTCCGGGTAGTGGGCGTCGATCTCGGCGCGCACGCGCTTGAGGAACTCATGGCTGCGCGGCAGGTTCTCGCAGTTGGTGCCCTCCTCGGCGAAGAGGTACGGCACCGCGTCCAGCCGGAAGCCGTCGATGCCCAGGTCCAGCCAGAACCGCAGGGCGGCCAGGATCTCCTCCTGTACGGCCGGGTTCTCGTAGTTGAGGTCCGGCTGGTGGGAGAAGAAGCGGTGCCAGTAGTACTGCTTGCGCACCGGGTCGAACGTCCAGTTCGAGGTCTCGGTGTCCACGAAGATGATGCGCGCGTCCTGGTACTGCTTGTCGTCGTCGGCCCATACGTAGTAGTCGCCGTACGGACCGTCGGGGTCGGTGCGGGACTGCTGGAACCAGTCGTGCTGATCGCTCGTATGGTTCATGACAAAGTCGATGATGACGCGCATGCCGCGCGTGTGCGCGGCGTCCACGAACTCCACGAAGTCCGCGAGGTCACCGAACTCGGGGAGCACCGAGGTGTAGTCGGAGACGTCGTAGCCGCCGTCCCGCAGGGGGGACTGGAAGAACGGCGGCAGCCACAGGCAGTCGACGCCCAGCCACTGCAGATAGTCCAGCTTGGCCGTCAGTCCCTTGAGGTCGCCGATGCCGTCGCCGTCGCTGTCCTGGAAGGACCGCACGAGGACCTCGTAGAAGACGGCGCGCTTGAACCAGTCGGGATCCCGGTCCTTCGCGGGTGTGTCCTCGAAGGTGTCCTGCACGGGCTCGTTGACGATCATGGTGTGGGTGACCCTCCGATCGGTGAGGACGGTCGCAGCGAGAACACGTGCGCGGGCGCCATGGAACGGCCCGGCTCGAGGCGCACATAGTTGTCCCTGCCCCAGTGATAGGTCTCTCCGGTGAGCTCGTCGCGCACCGGGACGGACTCGTGCCAGTCGAGGCCGAGCTCCGGCATGTCCAACGAGACCGTCGCCTCCTGGGTGTGGTGGGGGTCGAGGTTGACGACCACGAGGACGCAGGAGGAGCCGGAGCGCTTGGAATAGGCGATGACGGCGTCGTTGTCCGCGTCATGAAAGCGCAAATTCCGCAGCCGGCGCAGGGCGGGCTGGCGGCGCCTCAGCCGGTTGAGCGCCGTGATCAGCGGGGCGATGCTGCGGCCCTCGCGCTCCGCCGACTCCCAGTCGCGCGGCCGCAGTTCGTACTTCTCCGAGTCCAGGTACTCCTCGCTGCCCTCGCGCACGGGGGTGTTCTCGCACAGCTCGTAGCCGGCGTAGACGCCCCAGGTGGGCGAGAGGGTCGCGGCGAGCACGGCCCGGATCTCGAAGGCCGCCCGGCCGCCCTGCTGGAGATAGGCGTGCAGGATGTCCGGCGTGTTCACGAACAGGTTCGGCCGCATGCAGGCCGCCGACTCCCGTGACAGCTCCGTCAGATACTCGGTGATCTCGTGCTTGGTGTTGCGCCAGGTGAAGTAGGTGTACGACTGCTGGAACCCGATCGCGCCCAGGGTGCGCATCATGGCGGGCCGGGTGAAGGCCTCGGCGAGGAAGAGGACGTCCGGATCCGTGCGGCCCACCTCGGCGATGACCTTCTCCCAGAAGAGCACCGGCTTGGTGTGCGGATTGTCGACCCGGAAGATCCGCACGCCGTGCGCCATCCACAGCCGCAGCACGCGCAGCGTCTCGGCGACCAGCCCGTCGAAGTCCTCGTCGAAGGCGAGGGGATAGATGTCCTGGTACTTCTTCGGCGGGTTCTCGGCGTAGGCGATCGAGCCGTCGGCCCGGTGGTGGAACCACTCGGGGTGCTTGCCGACCCACGGGTGGTCGGGGGAGCACTGCAGCGCGAAGTCGAGCGCCACCTCCATGCGCAGCTCCCGCGCCCGCGCCACGAAGCGGTCGAAGTCCTCGAACGTGCCCAGGTCGGGGTGGAGGGCGTCGTGCCCGCCGTCGGCGGAGCCGATCGCCCAGGGGCTGCCCACGTCGTAAGGGCCCGCGCTCAGCGCGTTGTTGGGGCCCTTGCGGTAGGAGGTCCCGATGGGGTGGACGGGTGGCAGGTAGACGACGTCGAAGCCCATGGCCGCCACCGCCGGCAGGCGCTGGGCGGCCGTACGGAAGGAGCCGCTGCGCGGCGGGCGGCCCTCGCGCAGCAGCGCGCCCTCCGACCGCGGGAACAGCTCGTACCAGGAGCCGAACAGGGCCCGTTCGCGCTCGACGAGCACCGGCACCGGCCGTGAGACGGTGACCAGCTCGCGCAGGGGATGGCCGGTCAGGGCCGCCGTGACTTCCGGGACGAGAGCGGCGGCGAGCCGGTCCACGGCCGGCCGGCTCTCGTCGCGCAGCGCGTCGACCGCGGCCAGCACCGCCTCCCGGCCCTCGCTCTTCGGTACGCCGCCCGCGGCGCGCTCGTACAGCCGCGCGCCCTCCTCCAGCACCAGGGCGCTGTCGATCCCCGCCGGAATCTTGATCCGCGCGTGCTCCCGCCAGGTGGCGACCGGATCCCCCCACGCCTCGACCGCGTAGGTCCAGCGGCCCTCGCGGTCGCAGGTGACCTCCGCGCCCCAGCGGTCGGTGCCCGGCGCCAGCTCCCGCATCGGCGTCCAGGGCCCGCACCGGCCCGCGGGGCCGCGCAGCACGACGTTCGCGCCCACCGCGTCATGGCCCTCGCGGAAGACCGTGGCGGTGACCTCGAAGGTCTCACCCACCACTGCCTTGACGGGCCTTCGGCCGCAGTCGACGAGCGGGCCGAGGTCCAGGACGGGGATACGACCGATCATGGGATCACCTGGCGAATCGACGGGAGCCTGGGCAGGTCTGGGGAGTTCTGTACTTTCTATCTGTTCCGTCGGCAGTCGGCGGGGTGCGGGCATGACTGCTCCTGTCCGCATTCACTCGGGTGGGCTGAAGAGGGAAATCCAAACTCAAGGTCGCGCGGGAGGGAAGAAAACCGGGCAGGGGGAACGGGGACCGTGAGCAGCGCGGCGGACGGGCGGCTGTGCATACCGGGTGAGCTTTCCCACCGGTCCCGCCCGGGCATGCCCGGACCGAATGAACTACTCGTGCGTAGCCCCCGTGGCACCGCGTGCGGAGGCCGGCCGTTCCTCCGTCACCCGTACGGAGTCTGCTCGACGGGCCGATCGCGTGCAATGTGACGAAAGGGGGTAATCGGCGGCCGGGCGGGGGAACGGGCGCACAGCACCGCCTTCGAAGGTCGTAGCGGCATTTGGCCTTGGACAGTGCTGCTGTACGCGGGACGTAAATCTGCCTAGTACTTTCTGCAGCCCGCCGCCTCGGGTGATCGCATCAGCCGCTCCGCCCGCCGGACCCCTTCGGTGCCGGGTACGGCCGTGACCGGTCAGGCGGAAGGGGGCACTTGTCCGCTTGGGGGCGAATGGCGGGCGCCGCGCCGCTAACGTCGGGGGAGTGAAGGCCATTCGTCGATTCAGCGTGCGTCCCGTCCTTCCGGAGCCCCTACGACCGCTTCAAGAGCTGGCGCGCAATCTGCGCTGGTCCTGGCACCCCGAGACCCGCGAACTGTTCCAGTCCGTCGACCCCGAGGGGTGGCAGGCCGCCGGTGGCGACCCGCTGCGGCTGCTGGGTTCCGTGTCCGCCACCCGGCTGGCCGCCCTCGCCGAGGACCGCCGCTTCCGGCGGCGGCTCGCGGCGGCCGCCGATGATCTGCACGACTATGTGACCGGCCGCCGGTGGTATCAGGACCAGCCCCCCGGACTTCCCGCCGCCGTCGCCTACTTCTCCCCCGAGTTCGGCATCACCGCGGCCCTGCCGCAGTACAGCGGCGGCCTCGGCATCCTCGCCGGGGACCACCTGAAGTCCGCCAGCGACCTCGGCGTCCCCCTCATCGGGGTCGGACTGCTCTACCGCCACGGCTATTTCCGGCAGTCCCTCTCCCGCGAGGGCTGGCAGCAGGAGCACTATCCCCTGCTCGATCCCAACGAGCTCCCGCTGTCCATGCTCCGCGAACCCGACGGCACGCCCAGCCGGGTCACCCTCACCCTCCCCGGCGGCCGGTGCCTGCGCGCCTCCATCTGGAAGGCCCAGGTCGGCCGGGTGCCGCTGCTGCTCCTCGATTCCGACGTGGAGGACAACGGCCCCGGCGAGCGCGACGTCACCGACCGGCTCTACGGCGGGGGCAGCGAGCACCGGCTGCTGCAGGAGATGCTGCTGGGCATCGGCGGGGTACGGGCCGTGCGGACGTACTGCCGCCTGACCGGCCACCCCGAGCCGGAGGTCTTCCACACCAACGAGGGGCACGCCGGCTTCCTCGGCCTCGAACGCATCCGCGAACTGGTCGAGGCCGGCGCCGACTTCGACGCCGCGCTGGAGTGCGTACGCGCCGGCGCCGTCTTCACCACCCACACCCCCGTCCCCGCCGGCATCGACCGCTTCGAGGGCTCCCTGGTCGCCCGGCACTTCGGCGAGGACGGCGAGCTGCCCGGCATCGACGTCGGGCGGGTGCTGGCGCTGGGCCGGGAGGACTACCCCGGCGGCGAGGCCAACCTGTTCAACATGGCCGTCATGGGCCTGCGCCTGGCCCAGCGCGCCAACGGCGTCTCCACCCTCCACGGCCAGGTCAGCCGGGAGATGTTCGCCGGGCTGTGGCCGGGCTTCGACGCCGAGGAGGTACCCATCACCTCCGTCACCAACGGCGTCCACGCCCCCACCTGGGTGGCCCCCGAGGTCTTCCGGCTCGGCGCCCGGCAGATCGGCATGGCCCGCGCCGAGGACGCGCTGTCCCTCGGCGGCTCCGAGCGCTGGGACTCCGTCGCCGACATCTCCGACGCCGAGATCTGGGAACTGCGGCGCACCCTGCGCGAGCAGCTGGTGGATGAGGTACGGGAGCGGCTGCGCGCCTCCTGGCGGGCGCGCGGCGCCGGCACCGCCGAACTCGGCTGGATCGACGGCGTCCTCGACCCGGACGTCCTCACCATCGGCTTCGCCCGGCGCGTGCCCTCCTACAAGCGCCTGACCCTGATGCTGCGCGACCGCGAACGGCTCACGGAGCTGCTGCTCCACCCCGAGCGGCCGCTCCAGATCGTCGTCGCGGGCAAGGCCCACCCGGCGGACGACAGCGGCAAGCGGCTCGTCCAGGAGCTCGTCCGCTTCGCCGACGACCCGCGCGTACGCCACCGCATCGTCTTCCTGCCGGACTACGGCATGGCGATGGCCCAGAAGCTCTACCCCGGCTGCGACGTCTGGCTCAACAACCCGCTGCGCCCGCTCGAGGCGTGCGGCACCTCGGGCATGAAGGCCGCGCTCAACGGCTGTCTGAACCTCTCCGTCCTGGACGGCTGGTGGGACGAGTGGTACGAGCCGGACTTCGGCTGGGCCATTCCCACCGCCGACGGCGCCGGCATGGACGAGGACCGCCGCGACGACCTGGAGGCGACGGCGCTGTACGACCTGCTGGCCCAGCGGGTGGCACCGCGCTTCTACGACCGGGGCACGGGCGGGCTGCCGGGACGCTGGATCGAGATGGTCCGCCGGACGCTGGCCACGCTGGGGCCCAAGGTGCTCGCCGGGCGCATGGTGCGCGAGTATGTGGAACGGCTGTACGGGCCGGCCGCCGAGGCACAGCGGGCCCTGGACCCCACGGCGGCGCGGGAGCTGGCCGCCTGGAAGGCGCGGGTGCGCTCGGCGTGGCCGGCCGTGGCCGTCGACCATGTGGAGGCGGTCTCCGACGCGCCCCTGAACGGGACGGCCGAGCTGGGCTCCACGGTCTCGCTGCGGGTGAGCGTGACGCTGGGCGAGCTGGACCCCTCGGACGTGGAGGTGCAGGCCGTCGCCGGGCGGGTTGACCAGGCCGACCGGCTGACGAGGACGGTCGCCTTCCCGCTCAAGGCGACCGGCGCCCCGGGCCTGGACGGCCGGCGGCTCTACGAGGGCCCGCTGACCCTGGACCGCACGGGCCCCTTCGGCTACACCGTGCGCATCCTGCCCGCCCACCGGCTGCTGGCCGACGGTGCGGAGCTGGGGCTGGTGGCGGTGCCGTCGGAGGCCACGGGGGAGGCGGCCGGGGTGCTGATGCGCTGATCCGGACGCGATGAGACGCCGTCCGGGGGAGGTGGGCTCACCCCGGACGGCGCCCGGTTCGGATGGTGGTGCGGGCCGTCACCGGGTCAGAAGCTGAGCTTCCAGCTGTTGACGGTGCCGTCGTCGTTGGCGTAGACGTCCTGGACCTGGAGCTTCCAAGTGCCGCTCGCGGAGACGCCGGAGGCGTCCACGGTGTACGACTCCTGGACGTCCGCGTCGGAGTCCCAGGCGTCGGAGTCCTTCAGGTTCCAGGTCTTGCCGTCCGGGGCGACCAGGTCGATCTTGAGGTCACCGCGGTAGGAGTGCGTGATGTTCACGTCCACCTTCAGCGCCGAGGAACCGTTTCCGCTGCGGGTGACGACGATCGGCGAGGTGACGGCCGAGCCGCCGTCCGGGATCGCGACCGGGGTGCTGTTCTCGAAGACGCTGCCGCCACCGGAGGTGTTCACGGTCCACTTGAAGGAGGCGGTGCCCGTCTTGCCGCCGGAGTCCTTGACCGTCACCGTCACATTGCTGGTGCCGGTGGTGGTGGGGGTGCCGCTGATCAGACCGGTCGAGGAGTTGATCGACAGGCCGGCGGGCAGGCCGGTGGCCGAGTAGGTCAGGGAGCCCGTGGTGGAGCTGGACGCCTTGATCTGCAGGGAGACGGCCGTGTTCACGATGGAGGTCTGGTCGCCGGGGCTGGAGACGGTGACGCCGGTGGAGACGCGGCTGCCGACGTTGATGGCCGCCCACGCGTTGGCCGTGTTGTTGTACGTCGCGCTGCCGACGCCGAAGAGCTCACCGGCGGCCCACAGCGTCGCCTCGCGCGCGCCCGCGTAGTTGGTGTTGGACTGCATGCGCTGGCTGAGCGCCTTCCACCAGATCTTGGCGGCGTTGTCCCGGCCTATGGCGGTGACCGGAAGCCCGTCGGAGGTGGGGGAGTCGTACTTGACGTTGTTGATCGTCTTGGGGCCGCTGCCCTCGGAGGCCAGGTAGAACCAGTGGTTGGCCGGGCCGGAGGAGTAGTGCACGTCGATGGAGCCGATGCCGGAGTACCAGCTGTCCTTCGACCGGCTGTCCTTGCTGGGCTTGTCCATGTAGCGCAGCGGCGTGCCGTTGCCGTTGATGTCGATCTTCTCGCCGACCAGGTAGTCGCCGACGTCGTTGGGGTTGTTCGCCCAGAACTCCACGGCCGCGGCGAAGATGTCGGACGTCGCCTCGTTGAGGCCGCCGGACTCGCCGCTGTAGGTGAGGTTGGCGGTGGCGGAGGTGACGCCGTGCGTCATCTCGTGGGCGGCCACGTCGATGGAGGTCAGCGGCTTGGCGTTGCCGGAGCCGTCACCGTAGGTCATGCAGAAGCACTGGTCGGACCAGAAGGCGTTGACGTAGTTGTTGCCGTAGTGGACCCGGCTGTACGCGCCCTTGCCGTCGCCCTTGATGCCGCTGCGCCCGTGGACGTTCTTGTAGTAGTCCCAGGTGAGCTGGGCGCCGTAGTGCGCGTCGACGCCGGCCGTGGCCGCGTCGGAGGTCTGGCCGTTGCCCCAGACGTCGTCGGAGTCGGTGAACAGCGTGCCGGTGCCGGAGGAGCCGCGGTTGAGGTTGTAGGTCTTGTGACCGCCGCGCGTGGGGTCGTCGAGCTTGTACGAGCCGCTGGAGCCCGACGTGCCGATGGTGACCTGGCCGCTGTACTTGCTGTTGCCGGTGCCCTGCTTGACGCCCTGGTACTCGAAGAGCTTCTTGCCGGTCTTCGCGTCCGTGATGACGTGCAGCTCGTTCGGCGTGCCGTCGTGCTGGAGGCCGCCGACGACGGTCTCGTAGGCGAGGACGGGGGTGCCGTCGGCCGCCCAGATCACCTTGCGCGGCGCCCGGTCGGCCTTGGTGGCCTTGGAGCCCTTCGCGGCCGCGGACTTCAGCGCGTCCTTCTCGGCGGTGGCGGCGGCGAAGGACGCGGTGGTGGTCGCCACCGCCATGCGGGCCTTGGTCGCCTTGGCCACGGTCTTGACCTTGCCGCCCTTGGTCGCGTCGACCACCAGGTCGCCGCCGAGGACGGGCAGGCCCTCGTAGGTGCGCTCGTAACGGGTGTGCAGCGTGCCGTTGACATCCCTGCTGACGTCGCGGACGACCAGCTGCTCCTTCGCGCCCAGGCCCAGCGCCCTGGCGGTCTCCGCCTTGGTCGCATTGGCCTCGCGGATCAGCTCCGCGCGCTGGGAGGGGGAGAGCTTCGCGGGCAGGGCGCCGGGGTCGGCCTTGGCGAGGAGCGGCCGGCCCTGACCGGCCTGTTCGCCGTCCGGTCCGGCGCTGGCGGATCCGGCCTGGACTCCTACGGCGAGCATCGCCGTGACGGCGACGAGCGCGCCGGTGGCGACGGCGCGTCGATGGGGGGTGGGTCTCACACTGACTCCTTCTGCGGTGGCCACCTCGAGGTGGGTGTGGCCGGTGGGCTACCGGACGGCGAGATGGCCGTCCGGGCAGAGCACGGCAGAACAAATGGAGAAAGGGGGGAAATGAGTTAATCGATCCGAGCGCGGGTGAGGTGGGGAAAGTGGGGGGCCTTCCGAGCCGGTTGTGGTGAAGAGTCCCACCGCCGTGAGGCGGGTGTCAGGAGCGCGTCAACAAGTTGGCCGGAAAATGTCCGTTGGCCAAAGATCGATGTCCGTATAACGGGCGCTCAGACCAGGCTGTCCCGCCAGGCCCGGTGCAGGTCAGCGAAGCGCCCGGCACCCGCGACGAGGTCGGCCGGAGTGCCGTCCTCCACCACACGCCCGTCGGCCATCACCAGCACCCGGTCGGCGATCTCCACGGTCGACAGCCGGTGCGCGATGACCACCGCCGTGCGCCCCCGCAGCACCGTGTGCATGGCGCGCTGCACCGCCCGCTCACCGGGGATGTCGAGCGAGGACGTCGCCTCGTCGAGGATCAGCACGCCCGGGTCGGCGAGCAGCGCCCGGGCGAAGCCGACCAGCTGGCGCTGGCCGGCGGAGATGCGGCCGCCGCGCTTGCGGACGTCCGTGTCGTAGCCCTCGGGCAGGGCGCAGATGAAGTCGTGCGCGCCGATGGCCTTGGCGGCCCGCTCGATCTCGGCACGCGTCGCGTCGGGGCGGCCGACGGCGATGTTGTCGGCGATGGTGCCGGAGAAGAGGAACGCCTCCTGCGTCACCATCACCACACCGCGCCGCAGCTCCGGCCCGGCCAGCTCGCGCAGCGGCACGCCGTCGAGCAGGACGCGGCCCTCGGTCGGGTCGTAGAAGCGCGCCAGGAGCTTGGCGAGCGTGGACTTTCCCGCGCCCGTCGCTCCGACGACCGCCACCGTGCTGCCGGCCCGCAGGGTCAAATCGAAGCGGGGCAGCACCTCGCCGCCCGTGCGGTAGGCGAACCGCACCCCCTCGAAGACCACGTCGCGGCCGGGGCTGCCGGCCGGGCGCGCGGGCAGCGGCCGGGGGACGGCGGGCTCGGGCACGGACGGCTCCATGGCGAGCAGCCCCGCGATCTTCTCCAGCGAGGCGGCCGCCGACTGGTAGGAGTTGAGGAACATCCCGAGCCGGTCGATCGGGTCGTACAGCCGGCGCAGGTACAGCACCGAGGCGGCGAGCACCCCCAGGCCGAGGCCGCCGGAGGCCACCCGGTGGGCGCCCCACACCGTGATCGCCGCCACCGAGGCGTTGGCCACGAGCCGGGAGGCGAGGATGTAGTGGGCCATCGCCAGCGTGGTGTCGGTGTTGGTCCGCTGGTGCGTGCGGTTGAGCTCCTCGAAGTGGGCCTCGTTGGCCGCCTCGCGGCGGAACGCCTGGACGGGCCGGATGCCGTTCATCGTCTCCGTGAACTTCACGATCACGGCCGCGATGGCCGTGGAGCGTCTGCGGTGGACGACGAGGGAACGGCGCCGGTAGGAGCGCACGAGCAGGGACAGCGGGGCGCAGGACAGCAGGGCCGCGGCCCCGATGCCCCAGTCCAGGTAGAGCAGCGTCGCGCTGACGTAGAGCACGGACAGGGCGACGCCGATGAGCTCCTGCAGGCCGTCGTTGAGCAGCTCGCGGATCGACTCGACGTCGGTGGTCGTGCGGGAGATCAGCCGGCCGGAGGTGTAACGCTCGTGGAAGTCCACGCTCAGGGCCTGGCCGTGGCGGAAGATCCGGGCGCGCAGCTGGAGCAGGGCGTCCTGGCCGACGCGGGCCGAGAGCCGGACGAACGCCAGCTGCAGCAGCCCGGAGGCGAGCGCGCACAGCGCATAGCCCACGGCGACGGCGACCAGGGGCCCGTGGTCGCCCCGGCGGACGGCGGGCACGCCGTGGTCGATGGCGTACGCGACGAGCAGCGGGCCCGCCTGCACGGCGGCCTGCTGGAGCAGCAGCAGGACGGCCGCCAGCCGTACCTTCCCGCGCGCGGGGGCCAGCAGGGAGCGCAGCAGCGCGCGGGAGGCGCCCTTGGGCGTGGGCAGCACGTCCCGGTCGAAGGGGTCGGTCATGACGGATGCTCCAGGCCGGACATGAGGGTGGCGTACTCGCCGTTGCGGTGCAGCAGTTCCTGGTGGGTGCCGACCGCGGCGATCCGGCCGCGCGAGAGCAGCGCGACCCGGTCGGCGAGCAGGACCGTGGAGGGGCGGTGCGCGACGACGAGGGCGGTGGTGGTCGCCAGCACCTTGCGCAGCGCCGCCTCGACCAGGGCCTCGGTGTGCACGTCGAGGGCGGAGAGCGGGTCGTCGAGGATGAGGAAGCGGGGCCTGCCCACGACCGCGCGGGCCAGGGCGAGCCGCTGGCGCTGCCCGCCGGACAGGCTCAGGCCCTGCTCGCCGACCTGGGTGCGGTGGCCGTCGGGCAGGTCGTGCACGAAGTCGGCCTGTGCGACGGCCAGGGCGCGCAGCAGCTCCTCCTCGCCGGCGTCCGCGGCGCCCATCAGGACGTTCTCGCCGGCGCTGGCCGAGAAGAGGGTGGGCTCCTCGAAGGCGACGGAGACCATCGTCCGCAGCCGCTCGCGCGGCAGCGAGGTGATGTCCCGGCCGTCGAGGGTGATCCGGCCCGCGGTCACCTCGTGCAGGCGTGGCACGAGGGCGGTGAGGGTGGTCTTGCCGCTGCCCGTGGCACCGACGAGGGCCATGGTCTCGCCGGGCCGGATGTGCAGGTCGACACCGCGCAGCACGGGCGGTTCGCCCGGCGGCGCGTCGGGATAGCGGAACGTGACCCCTTCGAGGCGGAGCCCGTCCTCACCTCCGGGGCTCCGCCCCGCACCCCGGTCCGACCTGGGCCCGGCCTGCCGGCCGACCGTGGCCGCCGTACCCGCCGCGTCGGCGGCCGGGGCGTCCATCACCTCGAAGAAGCGGTCGGTCGCCGTCGCCGACTCGTTCGTCACCGCCAGCAGGAAGCCGATCGACTCGACCGGCCAGCGCAGGGCCAGGGCCGTCGACAGGAACGCCACCAGCGTGCCCGCCGACAGCTCGCCCCCGGCGACCTGGGCCACGCCCAGGACGAGCGCCGCCCCCACCGCCAGCTCGGGCAGGATCATCACCAGCGCCCAGAGCGTGCCCAGCAGCCGCGCCTTGTGCAGCTCCGTCTCCCGCACCCGCGCCGAGAGCGCGGCGAAGGCCCGCTCCTGGCTGCGGTGCCGGCCGAAGCCCTTGATGACGCGGATGCCGAGGACGCCCTCCTCGACGACCGTCGTCAGGTCCCCGATCCGGTCCTGGGCCGAGCGGGCCGCCCGGGTGTAGCGCTCCTCGAAGACGGAGCACAGCACGATCAGCGGCACCACCGGCGCCAGCAGCACCAGGCCCAGCGTCCACCGCTGCTGGAGCAGGATGACGAAACCCGCCACGATCGTCACCCCGTTGACCAGCAGGAAGGTCAGCGGGAAGGCCAGGAAGATGCGCAGCAGCATCAGATCGGTCGTGGCGCGCGAGAGCAACTGTCCCGAGGGCCAGCGGTCGTGGAAGGAGATGGGCAGCCGTTGCAGGTGGCGATAGAGCGCTGCCCGCATGTCCGCCTCGACCCGCGCCAGCGGCCGCGCCACGATCAGCCGCCGCAGCCCGAACAGCCCGGCCTCCGCCGTGCCCAGCAGCAGCACCGCCAGCCCGCCCAGCCACACTCCCGACGGGTCGTGGGCGGCCACCGGCCCGTCCACCATCCATTTCAGGGTCAGCGGGATGAGCAGGCCCAGGCAGGAGGCCAGCACCGCCGCGAGCGCGGCGACCGCGAGCCGGCCACGCACGGGGCGTACGTACGGCCACAGGCGCAGCAGCGAACGCACCGCCGAGCGGCGCTCCGGTCGACTGGCTAAGTCACGGGTCGTGGTCATCACAGGGGAGACTACGGTCCGCCACTGACACCGTTCACTCGGTTTTCGGGCCCGGGTCCGGGGGCCCGGGCGCCGGGTCGGCCCCTTCCCGCACCACCCGCCACAGCAGCACCGAACGGGCCCGTACGGAGATCCGGCTGCCCGCGTCCCGGCGCAGGCCAGGGGCGGTTCGCTGGTCCTCCAGGGCGGTGTTGACCAGGAGTTCGTAGGACCGGGCCCACGGCGGTCCGGGCAAGGTGTAGCGGATGGGGCGCGGACCGGCGTGCAGGACGGCGAGGAAGCTGTCGTCGGTCACCGGCGCGCCCTGCCGGCCGCGCTGTGGGATGTCCCGCCCGGAGAGGTACATGCCGAGGGTGGAGGCGGGCGCGTACCAGTCGGCCTCGGTCATCTCCGTGCCGCCCGGCGTGAACCAGGCCAGGTCCCGCAGCCCGTCGGTGCTCTGCGGGCGCCCGGAGAAGAAGCAGCGGCTGCGCAGCACGGGGTGGGCGCGGCGCAGGGCCAGCAGCCGCGCGCACAGGTCGGCGAGCGCGCGCCAGCCGGGATCCTCCAGCAGGGACCAGTCGATCCAGCCGGTCTCGTTGTCCTGGCAGTAGGCGTTGTTGTTGCCGCCCTGCGTCCGGCCCATCTCGTCCCCGGCCACCAGCATCGGCACGCCGGTGGACAGCAGCAGGGTCGTCAGCAGGTTGCGCAGTTGCCGCCGGCGCAGGGCCAGGACGCGGGCGTCGCCGGTCTCGCCCTCGACGCCGCAGTTCCAGGACCGGTTGTCGCCGGTGCCGTCCCGGTTGCCCTCGCCGTTGGCCTCGTTGTGCTTGCGTTCGTAGCTGACCAGGTCGCGCAGGGTGAAGCCGTCGTGCGCGGTGACGAAGTTGACGGAGGCGTAGGGGCGCCGGCCACCCCAGGCGTAGAGGTCGCTGGAGCCCGACAGGCGGTAGCCCAGGTCCCGTACGTCCGGCAGGGCACCGCGCCAGAAGTCGCGCACGGCGTCGCGGTAGCGGTCGTTCCATTCGGTCCACAGGGGTGGGAAGGCGCCCACCTGATAGCCGCCGGAGCCCACGTCCCAGGGCTCGGCGATGAGCTTGACGCGCCGCAGCACGGGGTCCTGGGCGATGACGGCGAGGAACGGCGAGAGCATGTCCACATCGTGCATCGAGCGCGCCAGCGCCGCCGCCAGGTCGAAGCGGAAGCCGTCGACGCCCATCTCCGTCACCCAGTAGCGCAGGGAGTCGGTTATCAGGCGCAGGACATTCGGCTGCACGACGTGCAGGGTGTTGCCGCAGCCGGTGTAGTCGGCGTAGCGGCGCGGGTCGGACTGCAGCCGGTAGTAGCGGCGGTTGTCGATGCCGCGCAGTGAGAAGGTCGGCCCGAGCTCGCCGCTCTCGGCGGTGTGGTTGTAGACCACGTCGAGGATGACCTCGATGCCGGCCGCGTGCAGGGCCCGCACCATCCGCTTGAACTCGCCGACCTGCTCACCGCGCGTGCCCGAGGCGGCGTAGGCGGCGTGCGGGGCGAAGTAGCCGATGGAGTTGTAGCCCCAGTAGTTGCGCAGTCCGCGCCGCAGCAGATGGTCCTCGTGGGCGAACTGATGCACCGGCAGCAGCTCCACCGCCGTCACCCCCAGCCGCACCAGGTGTTCGACGGCGGCCGGGTGGGCGAGCCCCGCGTAGGTGCCGCGCAGCCGCTCGGGGATGCCGGGGTGGCGCATGGTGAAGCCGCGCACGTGCAGCTCGTAGATGACGGAGTCGGGCCACGGGGTCTTCGGGCGGCGGTCGTCGGCCCAGTCGTCGTCATCGGCGACGACCACGCCCTTGGGGACGTAGGGGGCGGAGTCCCGGTCGTCGCGGACGGTGTCGGCGACGTGCTGCTGGGGCCAGTCCCGTACGTGTCCGTAGACCTCCGCCGGCAGCGGTCCGCCGCCGTGCCGGCCGCCGAATTCGCCGTCCACCGCGCGCGCGTACGGGTCGAGCAGGAGTTTGGCGGGGTTCCAGCGGGCGCCGGTCCAGGGGTCCCAGCGGCCGTGGACGCGGAAGCCGTAGCGGCGGCCGGGCAGCACGCCCGGCACGAAGCCGTGCCATATCTCGTGCGTCAACTCGGTCAGGGGATGACGGGTTTCACCCCCCTCCGGCGTGTCGTCGAAGAGACAGACCTCCACCGCCTCCGCCCCGCCGGCCCACAGCGCGAAGTTCGTGCCCGCCACACCGGCCGGGCCGCCGCTGGTGTCCTTGAACCGCGCCCCGAGCGGCTCCGGGCTGCCGGGCCACACGGCCGGCACCGCCGTGAAGGCCCCCGTGGGTCCGGTGGGCCTCGGGCGGCCGTTGACGGCGGCCGGTCCCGGGCAGCCGTGGGGCGGCCGTCCCTGCCCGAACTCGCCGTCCTGTCGTGCCTCTTGCTCGGGTGCGCTCGACACGTGTTCGCCTCCGGCGGCTCTCGGGTAGCGCGCCGGGCACCCGGCGTCCCGGGACCGGGTGTCTGGCGATTGTGTCCTTCTCCCCCTTCTTCCCAGATCCACGCATGCGCTCACACGTGTGATCGGGCGCAGCAAGCGAGTGCAGCCACGTTTCCCGCGGGGGAGCTCGTCGTTGGGCCCGGTGTGACACTTGCCCTCACGCGCGCGGCACGGGGAATCGCCCTGTCGGCGTTCCTGGCCGCACTCGCCGGGTGCGCCACCGTCGCTCCGAAGACCGCCCTCACGGACGACGCGCGCCCGGCCGCGGCGGGGGAGCTGATCGTGGTCACTCCCCGGGACCGGGCCCGGGGCGTGCCGGCGGCGCAGCGGCTGGAGGTGCGGGCGCCGCACGGCCGGCTGGAGCGGGTGCGGGTGGCCGGGCTCCGGGCCGGCGCCCCGTCGGCGGTGCCGGTCGCGGGGCGGATCTCGGGCGACGGGCACACCTGGCGGCCGGCGTCCGACCGCCCCCTGGAGCTCGCCGCCCGCTACACGGTGGAGGCGGTGGCCCGCGACGCCTCGGGTCGCCGGACGACCCGTCACACGGGCTTTTCCACCTACGTTCCGCGGCACCGGGTCATCGGCTACTTCACGCCCGAGGCGGAGAGCACCGTCGGCACCGGCATGATCGTTTCCTTTGGCTTCAGCCATCCCGTCACCGACCGGGCCGCCGTCGAGCGCGCGATCCGGGTGACGTCCCGTCCGCCGACGGAGATCGCCGGTCACTGGTTCGGGCCCGCGCGTCTGGACTTCCGGCCGCGTACGTACTGGCGGCCCGGCACCCGGGTCACGATGGACCTGCGGCTGCGCGACGTGCGGGCCGCGGAGGGCGTCTACGGCAGCCAGCGCAAGACCGTGGGCTTCACGGTGGGCCGCAGCCAGTTCAGCCGGGTGGACGCGGCCGGGCACACCATGGACGTCGTCCGGGACGGCAGGCCGCTGGCCAGCCTGCCCATCACGGCCGGCGCCGGGGGCAACGACACGTACAACGGCAAGATGGTGATCACCGAGAAGTTCCCCATGACCCGGATGAACGGGGACACAGTGGGCTTCGGCGGCGAGTACGACATCTCGGACGTTCCCCATGCGATGCGGCTGACCGGCTCGGGGACGTTCCTGCACGGCAACTACTGGGCCGGCCCGCGCACCTTCGGCACCCTGAACACCAGTCACGGCTGCATCGGCCTGCCCGACGTGCGGGGCGGCAGCCCCACCAGCCCGGCCGGCTGGTTCTACGGCCAGTCGCTGATCGGCGACGTGGTGGAGGTCGTCGGCTCCCGGGAACGGGTGGTCGCGCCGGACAACGGGCTCGGCGGCTGGAACCTGTCGTGGGAGCAGTGGCGGGCCGGTTCGGCCCTTCGCTGAGTTCCGGTTTGACCTGGCCGGAATCTGCCGCTTCACTTCGGTCACCGCCTTCACCACAGGCGCACGGTTCGTATCACCGCCCCCATTTGGGACTGAACGGTGACATTCGCGAGGGTCAGCGTGGTCGGTGGCGTGTGGTTATCTATCGACAAGCGCGCCTGTCGCGCTCAGGGGGCGCCGCGTGGCCGCGGGCCGTGCGAGGGGAGAACAAGGGTTGTGAAGACGCAGCCGATATCGGGGAGCCGGGGCCGGCGCACAGGGCTGTCCGCCTTGCTGCTCGGAGCGGTGCTGACGCTGGTCAGCGCGTGTGACAGCGGCGGTGGGGACGGGAAGGGCGGCGAGAAGGTCGCCAAGGGCCCGTCCGAGGCGGTCGTGAACATCGCCCCCAACGACGGCGCCAAGGACGTCGCCACCAGCGGCGCGCTCAAGGTGACGGCGGACAAGGGCAGCCTGACGTCCGTCAAGGTGGCCGACGCCAAGGGCAACGCGATCGACGGCAAGATAACCGGCGGTGGCGCGGCCTGGGAGCCGTCCAGCCACCTCGCGGCCTCCACGAAGTACACCGTGGACGCGATTGCCAAGGACAAAAAGGGACGACCGTCCGCGAAGCACGCGGCGTTCACCACCCTTACCCCGCAGAACACGTTCGTCGGCTACTTCACGCCGGAAGACGGCAGCACCGTCGGCGTGGGCATGCCCGTATCGATCAATTTCAGCCGTGGCATCACCGACCCCAAGGCCGTCGAGCGGGCCATCAAGGTGACCGCCGAGCCGGCCGTGGAGGTCAAGGGCCACTGGTTCGGCAACGACCGCATCGACTTCCGCCCCGAGAAGTACTGGGCGGCCGGCACCAAGGTGACGGTCCACCTGAACCTCGACGGCGTCCAGGGCCGCGAGGGCGTGTACGGCTCGCAGAACAAGACCCTGAAGTTCACGGTCGGCCGCAGCCAGGTCAGCACGGTCGACGCCAAGACCCACCAGATGACGGTCGAGCGGGACGGCAAGGTCCTCAAGACCGTCCCGATATCCGCCGGCGCCCCCTCCAGCCCCACGTACAACGGCCAGATGGTCGTCAGTGAGAAGCACGACGTGACGCGCATGAACGGCGCCACCGTCGGCTTCACCAAGGCCGACGGCAAGGGTGAGTACGACATCCCCGACGTGCCGCACGCGATGCGCCTGTCGACCTCCGGCACCTTCCTGCACGGCAACTACTGGTCCGGCTCCTCCACCTTCGGCTCGGAGAACGCCAGCCACGGTTGCGTCGGTCTGGAGGACCAGCGCGGCGGCGGCGACCCGAACACCCCGGCGGCCTGGTTCTACAACAACTCGCTCATCGGTGACGTCGTGATCGTCAAGAACTCCGACGACAAGACGATCAAGCCGGACAACGGCCTCAACGGCTGGAACATGCCGTGGTCGGAGTGGGGCAAGAGCAGCCCCCAGGAGAGCTGACGGCTCATCGCCCCCGCGGCCCGGCGCACTGTGACCAAGTGCACCGGGCCGCTTGTCGTTAACCGGCGCTAACCTGCTGTCATGACTGTGCACCTTGAGGTAGCCGAGGGCGTCGGTACCGTCCGACTGGACCGTCCGCCGATGAACGCGCTGGACATCGCCACCCAGGACCGGCTCCGGGAGCTCGCCGACGAGGTGACCCGCCGCGCGGACGTCCGGGCCGTGGTCATCTGGGGCGGGGAGAAGGTGTTCGCGGCCGGCGCGGACATCAAGGAGATGCAGCACATGGACCACGCCGCCATGGTGGCGCGGTCGCGCGGGCTTCAGGACTCCTTCACCGCCGTGGCCCGCATCCCCAAGCCGGTGGTCGCCGCCGTCACCGGATACGCCCTGGGCGGCGGCTGCGAGCTCGCGCTCTGCGCGGACTTCCGGATCGCCGCCGACAACGCCAAGCTCGGCCAGCCCGAGATCCTGCTGGGCCTCATCCCGGGCGCGGGCGGCACCCAGCGGCTCGCCCGGCTCATCGGCCCGTCCAAGGCCAAGGACCTCATCTTCACCGGCCGTCAGGTCAAGGCCGACGAGGCGCTCGCCCTGGGCCTCGTCGACCGCCTGGCCCCGGCCGCGGAGGTCTACGAGCAGGCGCACGCGTGGGCGGCCCGGCTCGCGGCCGGCCCCGCCATAGCGCTGCGCGCGGCCAAGGAGGCGGTGGACGCCGGCCTGGAGACCGACATCGACACCGGGCTGGCCATCGAGCGCAACTGGTTCGCGGGGCTGTTCGCCACCGAGGACCGGGAGATCGGTATGCGCAGCTTTGTGGAGGACGGTCCGGGCAAGGCCAAGTTCGTCTGACCTGCTGGGGATTGGGGGAGAGCGCCCGGAAGGGCGCCCTCCGCAGGGTGCCTCTTGTGGGGGAATTCCCCGCTCGGCGCACGACGCCCCGGACGGGCCTGTCCGGCGCGTCCCGCGATCTCCTCGGCGCGCCGGGACGCCGCAGGTCAGTCGGGGTTTCCCGGCGCGCCTACGGCCTCTGGCATATGTCGGCCGACGGCTGCGGAGGTACGGCCTCCGCTGAATCGAATCCCCCCGTTCCCCTCCGTGACGCCTTGCGGGCGGCCATGATGGGGGGCATGGCGGGCCTGGAGGGAATGGAGCAGCCACGGCAACGGGTCGGCACGGTCGCCCCGGTGCGGTGGACCCCGACGGTTGAGGATGAGCTGGCGCTCAAGGCGTTCGAAGTATTCGGCGATCCGACCCTCGGTGAGATCCGGCTGCCCTCCCGTCCGGAATCCGCTGTCGCGGCCCGCCGCCTGACCCAGACCGTGGTGCTGCGTCACTGGGGTCTCTCCGCACAGGTCGCCGAGCACGCGGTGCTGCTGGTCTCCGAGCTCGTGGGCAACGCCGTGCGCCACACCGGGGCCCGCTGCTTCGGGCTGCGGATGCTGCGCCGGCGCGGGTGGCTGCGGATAGAGGTGCGCGATCCGTCCCGGGGGCTGCCGTGTCTGCTGCCGGTGCGGGAGATGGACACCAGCGGGCGCGGGCTGTTCCTCGTCGACAAGCTCTCGGACCGGTGGGGCGTGGACCTGCTGGCGCGGGGCAAGACCACGTGGTTCGAGATGCGCGTGGTGGACCGCTGAGGTTCCCCCGGTCCCCATCCGGCCCGATGTCCGCGGACGTACGAAGAGGCCCCCATCCGTCGTCGTCGCGACGTGGCGGGGGCCTCTTCGTATGGCCGCGGGAAATTGGGGTGTGCCCCACGGCGGTTGACGACCTGGCCCGGGTCAATGGGGGTCGTTGCCCCGACTATGTCACGCCAGGTAGCGATGAGCCAACGTGAGACCTCTGTAATCCAAGGTGAGCTGCGCCACGGGCCTTGCAATCCATGCATGAGGTCGGGCAATTGCTTATTTTTATACAGAGTGGTCGGGGGCCTTGCGGGGGCGCCGGTAGCCGGGTGTGATGTCCCCGTGACGAGTGCCGCGTACCCGCCCACCCACTGGATCCCGGCCAGCAGCGCCAACTACACGGGCTCGACCCGGCCGGACGCGTACCCGGTCGAGTACGTCGTGGTCCATGTGACCCAGGAGACCTTCCCCGACGCCATGCGGATCTTCCGCAACCCGCGCTCGAAGGTCTCGGCGCACTACATGGTCGCCTCCGCCGACGGCTACATCGGCCAGTTCGTCCGCGAGCGGGACATCGCCTGGCACGCCGGCAACTGGGACTACAACACCCGCAGCATCGGCATCGAGCACGAGGGCTGGATCGACCGCCCCGAGTACTTCACCGATGCCCTCTACCGCGCCTCGGCGAAGCTCACCGCCGCCGTCTGCGCCCGCCACGGCATCCCCCCGACCCGCGAGCGCATCATCGGCCACGACGAAGTGCCCGGGGCCACCCACAAGGATCCCGGCCGGCACTGGGACTGGGACCGTTATCTGGCGCTGGTGATCGGCGGCTAATCTGTGCCGGTCAAACAAGCACACAAGGGGAGGCCCACATGGCTGACATCGACGCCGCGCGTACGGCTTTTGACCGTTTCGACGTGGACGGCGACGGGTTCATCACGGCGGCCGAGTACAAGAGCGTGATGGCTCAGCTCGGTGACCACAACGTCACCGAGACCGTGGCCCAGGCGCTGATCAACAAGAAGGACGGCAACGGCGACGGCGTGCTGTCCTTCGACGAGTTCTGGGCCTCCCTGAACCGCTGATCCCGCCGTGTTACGCACCGGGCCCCCGGGTCAGCGCCAGCCCCGCCGCTGCGCGCTGGCCCGACGCCGCCGGTCGTTGCACAGCAGGCACCGCCCCCACCCCGGCGGCAGCGGGTCGTCCTTGTCCCCGTACAACGGGTCCACCGCCCCCCGCGGATGCTCCGCGCACCCCGTCGCGCCTATCCCGGCCCCCAGCGCGCTCGCGGCCGCCAGCGCCCGCCGCAGGGCGTCCAGCAGCTGATCGGCCTCATGGGGCGCGGGCTTGGCGTCGAGGGCGAAGGCGATGTCCGAGGCGGTGTTGAGCGCGCTCTGGAGTTCGCGCAGGTCTGCGTAACTCATGCCCGTGAGCGTACGCGTCGCCACTGACAAAGCCGCCGGCGCTGACAAAGCCGCCAACGCCGACGGCCCGCCGGGCCCCGGTGGTCCGGGGCCGGGCGGGCCGGCGGTCGGGGGCGGTGGCCGCCGATCAGCACTCGATGACGTTCACCGCGAGACCGCCGCGGGCCGTCTCCTTGTACTTGACCTTCATGTCCGCGCCCGTCTCCTTCATGGTCTTGATGACCTTGTCGAGGGAGACGTGGTGGCGGCCGTCGCCGCGCAGGGCCATGCGGGCGGCGGTGACGGCCTTGGCGGCGGCCATGCCGTTGCGCTCGATGCAGGGGATCTGCACCAGGCCGCCGACCGGGTCGCAGGTCAGGCCGAGGTTGTGCTCCATGCCGATCTCGGCGGCGTTCTCGACCTGCTCCGGGGAGCCGCCGAGGACCTCGGCGAGGCCGCCGGAGGCCATCGAGCAGGCGGAGCCGACCTCGCCCTGGCAGCCGACCTCGGCGCCGGAGATCGAGGCGTTCTCCTTGAAGAGCATGCCGATCGCGCCCGCGGCCAGGAGGAAGCGGACCACGCCGTCCTCGTCCGCGCCCGGCACGAAGTTCATGTAGTAGTGCAGCACGGCCGGGATGATGCCCGCGGCGCCGTTGGTGGGGGCGGTGACGACGCGGCCGCCCGCGGCGTTCTCCTCGTTCACGGCCATGGCGTAGATCGTGATCCACTCCATCGCGCGGGCCTGCGCGTCGCCCTCGGCGCGCAGCTGGCGGGCGGTGTTGGCGGCGCGGCGGCGCACCTTCAGGCCGCCGGGCAGGATGCCCTCGCGGGACAGGCCGCGGGCGACGCAGGCCTGCATGACGCGCCAGATCTCCAGCAGACCCTCGCGGATCTCGGTCTCCGTGCGCCAGGCCTTCTCGTTCTCCATCATCATCGCGGAGATCGACAGGCCGGTCTCCCGGGACATCCGCAGCAGCTCGTCACCGGTGCGGAAGGGGTACTTCAGCACGGTGTCGTCCAGGACGATCCGGTCCGCGCCCACCGCGTCCTCGTCGACGACGAAGCCGCCGCCGACCGAGTAGTAGGTCTTCTCCAGCAGGGGGGCGCCGGACTCGTCGTAGGCGAAGAGCGTCATGCCGTTCGCGTGGTACGGCAGGGACCGGCGGCGGTGCAGGATCAGCTGCGTGGGCTCGTCGAAGTCGATCTCGTGCGCGGTGCCTATCTCGGCGCCGAGCAGCCGCAGCCGCTTGGTGGAGCGGATGCGCTCGACCTCGTCGTCGGCGGTCTCGACGTCGACGGTGCGGGGGGAGTGGCCCTCCAGGCCCAGCAGCACGGCCTTGGGCGTGCCGTGGCCGTGGCCCGTGGCGCCCAGGGAGCCGAAGAGCTCGGCCCGCACGGCGGTCGTCTGCGCCAGCAGACCGTCCTTCTTCAGGCGGCCCACGAACATGCGGGCGGCCCGCATCGGACCGACCGTGTGCGAGCTGGACGGACCTATGCCTATGGAGAAGAGGTCGAAAACGGAGATGGCCACGTCGGCGGACTCCTGGCTTGTGATCGGCTGGGCGGGGGCGGATTGCTCCTCCACGAGCGTAACCCCTCACCCACCTGTCTCGATGGCCGAGATGGAGCCGTTACGCACCCGTCTCACCATGCGAACCCCCGCCGGGGCGATCACCTGGCCTTCGTATCGCAGCCCGCAAGGCCACTGAGGGCCTGATCGAAAACTTCTCTCGCGCGCTGGAGCACCGACTTTCGCCACTGCCCGTCCGCCGGCGCGAAGGCGTCCAGGAGCAGCCGCTTGTCCGGGGCGCACACCGCCTGCGCCGCCGGGCGGCGCAGGTGCAGGGCGTTGTCGGCGCACAGCGCCAGCAGGACCTGGGGGCCCGGCAGGGTGCCGAACTCCAGCGTGATCGCCGTGAGCTCCTCCCCACCCCGCAGCCCGTCCGCGACCGCGCTCGCGGTGTTCCCCACGATGGGCGTGGAGGACGACGTGCCCTCCTCCGAGGCCGTCAGCGCCGGCCCGTACCAGGCCCGGGCCCGCTCACGGGCGCCCGGGTCACGGCCGCCGCGGAAGATCGGCTCCCCGGCGGCGCGCTCGCCGAGCCCGGTGTGCAGGTCGATGTAGGCGATGTGCGCGGCGCCGGCCATGTGCTCGGCCACGATCCGCCGCAGCACCCGGTGCGACCAGGCGGGCCGCCGGCCGCCGTAGAACAGGCCGTCGGGGTGGCGGTACTGGCCCCGGGTGACCGCCTCCTGGAAGACGCGGGTGCCGAGCCGGTCGCGCAGGGTGAGCAGCTCTCCGGCGAGCTCCCGTGCCGGGAAGGGCGCGTCGTCCTGGGCGTCCTGGGGCACGAGGGCGGCGTGCACCGCGTCGTAGGCGTCGTTGTGCGGTGGGGCGGCATGGTCGACGAAGTTGCGGTTGAGGTCGACGTTGTCCTGGTCGACGCGCCGCAGGTAGGCGAAGCCGTACGGGTTGAGGGCATGGATCAGCAGCACGCCCGTGCCGGGCCCCGCGGCCCGTGCCAGGCCCTCGTCCAGCAGCACCCGGGTCTGGCACGCGGAGCCGGCGAAGCCCTCGACGCCATGCGTCCCCGAGACGGTGACCAGCAGCTTCGCCGGTCGCCGTGGGCCGAGGTAGGCCGTGTCGACGGTCAGCGGCGAGCCGTCGGGGGCGGCGTGGCCCGGCAGCCGGTGGCCGCCCGGTACCGCCCCCGCGGCCGAGGCGGCGCGCCGGAAGGCCGCGCGGGCCCGGGCGTAGTCGGGGGCGAACCCGTCGCCGAGGGGGTCGGTCATGGCCGCTCCGCCTTCCCGGTTCACTCGGGCCGGGCCAGTCCCAGCGCCGTGAGGATGCCGTGCTGCCCGGCCGCCGTCGGGGCGTGGAGCACGCACAGCATGCGGTCGCCGGGCCCGAGGTGCTTGCCGAAGTGGGCGTTGACCGCGTCCACCGAGCTCAGCGGCCGCTCCCGGTAGAGGTCCGCCGGGCGGCCCACCCCCGGGAAGACGCCCCGCCCGGCGTCGAAGGGGCACCCCGGGGCGATGGCCTCGGCCACCTCGCGCAGCAGGGGCGGCGCCGGCCCGTCCGCCCCGGTGAGGTCCGGCAGGAGCCGGCAGCCGGGGTGGCCCGCGAAGGCGTTCATCGCGCAGTGCACCACGGGGTTGTAGGTCTTGAGGGCGATCACCTCCGGGAAGGGGCGGCCCCCGTCCAGCAGCCGGGCGAAGTGCGCGGCCCAGCTGCGGCCGAACACCGTGCCGTGCCGGTAGGCGTCCCCCACGAACTGCGTCATCACGTGCAGACAGGGCCGGCCCGAGGGGAGCGGGACCCACCGCGAGGTGAGCAGGGCCACCACCGCGTCCCGGTCCGGGTCCACGGCGACCACGATGTACTCGGCCTCGGTGAGCATGTCGCGGCGCAACGCGAACAGCTCGCGCGCCCGCAGCCCGGGCATGGCCGCCACCAGGCCGTCCACGATCCACCGCTCGGTCTGCGGCCTCAGCTCACGGCCCGGTGGCAGCGCGAGCACCTGCACGCCGTGCCGGCCGGGCGGCCCGGCCGTGCCGGGGAGCGGCTCCGCCCGGCCGGTCCGGCTCGCCACCGGGGGCCTCAGCCGTCCGTGGCGGCCGGAGCCGGGGCGGGCGGTGCGATCTCCTCGCCGGACCGGCCCAGGACCGTGCGCTGGTGCAGCTCGGTGAAGTACAGCTTCCACAGCCAGTAGATGTCGTGCAGGTGGCGCACGACCCTGCGCTCGTCCTCCTCGGAGGAGACCAGGCTGGTCAGCACCCGCCAGACGAAGTCGTCGTGGTCGTCGTCCAGGTCGGTGTTGACGTGGGCGCGCTGGCCCTTGACCTCGTCGCGGCCCAGCACCTTCTCGAGGTTGTCCAGCCACTCCGGCTGGGTGCGGGTGGTGGTGTACTCCACGAAGTACACGCTCGTGATCAGGGCGAGCGGGCTGTCCTCGAACTCCATGCCGTACTGGAGGTAGCCGGTCAGCAGTTTGGTGGACAGCAGCGGCTCGGTGGCGTAGATCTCGTCCTTGGCCACGCCCACCTTGGCCAGGTCGGCGGCGAAGAGCCGGTCGTGCAGCATCTCGTCGTCGGTGTAGTGCGCCCATGCCTTGGCCTGGACGGGGTCGTGCTTGGTGAAGTACTTGATGGCCAGCGCGTCGATGGTGCGCTTGCGGCGCAGGCGCAGGATGGTCTCGATGTTGTGCCGCTTGTAGTAGTCGAGGTCGATCTCGCTGGCGCTGCGCTGGTGTTGTGCGTAGGGGACGGTCTCGTAGAAGTCCTTGATGAAGGAGTCGAGGAGAGCGTCGACGCGCTCCCTCAGTCCTGGCCTGGCCGGTGCCGACATGGTTTTCCTCCCGCGGGCAGGTCCGAATCGCTTGCGTCCGGTCGTTTCAGTGGCAGCCGCAGCTCGCGCTGGAGACCCGCTGCAGCCGGCCGCGCCGCACCGCCTTGCGCGCCCCGAGGACGGGCGTGCCGTCCGCCGTCAGCAGCGAGCCGCGCGGGCACAGGAAGGCGAGGGCGAAGCGGGTGGTGGGGGTGACCCCGACGCCCAGGTTCAGCACGCCGTGGCGGGCGCCGTACACCTCGTTGGGGCCGCAGTTGGCGGGGATGACCTCGGTGCCGGTGTTGATGCCGAAGCCCAGCTCCCAGATGGTGCGGTACAGCGGTTCCGCCGTCAGCAGCGTCTCGAGCGCCCCGGCGGCCGGCCGGGCGCCCGCGTCAGCCGGCGTGACGCGGTCGATGACGCCGCCGCTCACCTCCAGGTGGACGGCGTGCGAGACCAGCGGGGTGAGCGCCTCGAACAGCCGCCGCTGCTCCGGCTCGTCGGCCGCGTCGGCGTGCCGGTGCACGATGGGCCAGCCGCGCAGCGTAAGGGTCCCGCGCAGGCCGGCGAGGCGGGCGCCGGGGGAGAAGACGGTGATCTCCGCGGCCGTCACGCTGAGCTTGCCGGCGGGAAAGACCTGCTGCTCGCCGGGGCCCAGCACGCCGGCCTGCTGGTTCCAGACGCACTCGCCCACGCTGTGGTCGAACTCGGCCTCGGTGCCGGCCACGTCGTCGGTGATCAGCAGCCGGTCGGCCGCCCCGGCGTGCTCGAAGAACTCCTCGGCGGCCGCCTCCTGGCCGGCGACGTCGGTGCGGGCCGCGGACGTGAGGAAGTAGCGCACGTGCCCGGCCGTCAGCGGGGTCGAGCCGGCCGGCAGGACCGACAGGCGGCGCGCCCCGATCCCCCGGGTCGATTCGATGAAGCGGCCGGGGCAGGCCACCAGGACGTCGGCGTCGGCGGGCACATGCGCGGCGAGGAGCTCGCCCAGGCTCTGCCCGGGCGGCAGCGCCAGGTGCAGGACCCGCTCGTACCCCTTGCCCGGCCGGCAGTGGATCGTCTTCAGGCCCGCCTCGTCGGTGATCAGGCAGAAGGTCCCGCTCGGATCGCCGAACTGGCCGAAGTCGCTCGCGGTGATGTCCACCGGCAGGGGCGATGACTCAGGTGACACGGACCGGCTCCCTCTCACGCTCCAGCGATCGGCCCGGCGGACCCGGCCCGCCGGCCGCGGACGCACAACCCCCGTGGCGGGGTCCTCACGGTCCCCGCCACGGGTCGGTACTCAGCCGAGCAGCGTGCCCAGGTAGTTGCGGTTCTTCTGCACCTTGATCTTCTTCACGGCCTTCATCTCTTCACCTCCCGTCGGCGCTGCAAGTGGTGGTGCGCACCCCGGACCGCGCGGCGTCAGCCGCCGGAGACGACCCGCTCCACGGTGGGGTGGTCAAGGTGCCCGATGAGCGCGGCGCCGCTGCTGCTCAGCACGCGGGTGTCGGGCGAGATGATGTCGAGGTGGTACTGGGTGTACGGGGTGAGCCCCAGCCCGTAGTGCAGGCAGCCCTCGGTGCCGCCGTACACCTCGTTCATGGCGTGGTTGCCCGGCAGGATGTCCAGCGCCGTGTTGAGGGCGTGGCCGATCTCCCACACGATGCGGTAGCGGGAGTCCACGGCGAACATCTGCTCCAGCATCTCCAGCGCCGGGGCCGCCCCCGCGTCGAGCGCGGTCAGGCGGGTGATGCGGCCGTCCTCGACGGTCGCCTTGATGGCGTGCTCGCGCATCGCCCACAGCCGCTGGTGCACCCGGGCCTGGTCGGCACGGGAGAACGACGGGGTGCCGCTGTGCAGGATCGGATAGCCGCGCAGCGTGATCTCGCCCTCCAGGGGGAGCTTGAGGTCCTCCTGGAACTCCCTGATCTCGATGGGCAGCACGCTGATCTCGCCGGCCGGCACGATCTGCTGGTCGCCCCAGTCCAGCGGCCCCGCCTGCTGGTTCCACACCAGGTCCTCGCGGAGGTGGTCCATGACCGCGCGGGTGCCGTGGCGCGGGTCGACGTACTCCAGGTGGTCGGCCTCTTCGGCGATCTCGAAGAACGTGTCGGAGAACGCCTCCTGTTCGGCCGCGGAGGTCCGCTCCATCACATCGAGGAAATGCCGGATCTCGGTCAGTGTGGTGGGCGTCGAATTGCACGCCATGCCCATGATCTTGCGCCGTCCGACCAGGTCGGGATCGGGTGATTCGAAGAACCGGTGCGGCGATACGACGAGGACGTGGGCCGGTTCGGGAATGCTCTTCTCCAGCAGGTCCTCGAAACGGTCGCCGGCGGTGAACGGAACGGTCAGGTACCGCTCGTACGGCGCTTTTTCGACGACCTCGATCGCCTCGATGAGCTCGGGGTTGGTGACGAGGCAGAAGGTGCTTCCGGTGGCCGCCCCGAATTGGCTGAGTTTCCCCGGATCGATGGACACGCGTGGGCTCATGACAACTCCCGTCCTCCGGCCTCCGTCGGCGGCCGCCGCTGTGTCCCTCACTGTGTCCGAGGCGGCGTACGGGCAGCCATAGGCCGATGGTCCCGCCCGGCCCCGGGCCGCGGAGGCCCCCGGCCGGTGGCAGGAATTCGTGGTCGCCGGACGGTCCTGCCACTGTCCGGCGGCGCGGGCCGGGCCGCACAGTAGCCGGATGAGCAGCGGGAAGCGTTACGTGGTCGTCGTCGACGGCTACCACCTCAGGGACGGCGACAACCGGGGCTTCGCCAGCGCGTTCAGGGCGCGCGGCGTGCTGCCGGTCACCGTCATGAGCACTCCGAAGCCCCTGGCCAAATTCGTCAGGAAGTCGACCTGGTACCCCGACGACTACGAGGCCGTCCACTTCTACGACGGCGATTTCGGGGCCCTGGTGGAACTGGTCCGCTCCTACGACCCGGTGGGCATCGTGGCGGGCAACGAGCGCGGCGTCGAACTCACCGCGCGACTCGTCGAGACGCTGATGCCGCACCTCGCGAACGCGCCGGGCAGTGCCGTCGCCCAGCGGCACAAGGGGGAAATGGCCCGGGCTCTGGAGAAGGCGGGCGTACCGGGCCCGGAGACCATCTCCACGGCCGACCCCGAAGAAGTCCGGGAATGGATCCACCGCACCGGGCTGACGGGAAAGCCGCTCATCGTCAAACCCCCGCACAGCGCCGGCACCGACAACGTCCACCGCATTCCGCCCGGCGGGGACTGGCAGCGGTATTTCACGCACATCCTGGGCCAGGTCAACGGCTTCGAGCTGCGCAACGACACGGTCATCGTGCAGGAATTCCTTGAGGGCCCCGAATACATCGTCGACCTGTACTCGGTCGACGGCCGGCACGGGCTCGTCGACACCTGCGTCTACGCCAAGCACGACCGGGGGCCGCGCATCGGCATCTACGACGTCGCCGACTTCCTGCCGCCCCGCCACCCGGACGTGGCGGTGCTGGCCGCCTACACGATGCGGGCCGCCGACGCCGTCGGCATCCGCAACGGCTCCACCCACGCCGAGGTCGTCATGACCGCCGACGGGCCGCGCCTGGTCGAGCTCGCCGCCCGCTACTCCGGCAGCTGCATGATGCTCTCCGGCTCGCTGGCCACCGGCGACAACCAGATCGAGCGGACCGTCCGGCACCTGCTCGACGGCACGTTCACGCCGGGCTTCGAGCTGGTCAAGGAGGTCCGCACGCTGTGGCTGTGCGCCGACTTCGCGGGCCCCGTACGGCGCATGGACATCCTCCAGGAGATCGCCTCACTGCCGACCGTCCACAGGATGGCGGTACCGCCCGAGGGCAAGGAGGTCCCGATGACCAACGACGTCACCACCAGCCTCGGCTGGGTCATCCAGGGCGCGGACGACTGGCCCGCCATCGAGAAGGACACCCGGCGCATACGCGAGCTGGAACGCATATGGAACGCCGCCCAGCACACCCAGGCCCCCGGCACCCCCGGGCCGGCCTGACATGGCGGCCGTACCGCACCTGCTGCTGGTCTGCCCGCGCTCCGACGTGCTGGGCAAGCTGCTCGGACTGCCGGTCGCGCTCACCGTCGTGCACCGCCCCGGCGGGGACCGCGCCCTGGAGGAGTCGCTGGCCGCGCGCGTCGTCGACGCCGACTTCCAGAGCCCCGACGCCCTGCTGGCCGTCGCCCGCGACGTGCACGCCTGGCGGCCCGTCGACGCCGTCCTGGGCCTGACCGAACTCTCGCTGTACCCGGTCGCGGTCGTCGCCGACGCGCTGGGCGCCCGCGGCAACCGGGCCACCACCGTCGCCTGCGCCCAGGACAAGGCCGCCATGCGGCGCGTGCTCCACGAGCGGGGCGTCGGCACCACCGCCCACCGGGTGTGCGCCACCGAGCGCGAGGCCGCGGAGTTCGCCCGCACCTGCCCCGCGGGCATGGTCCTCAAGCCCGTCGAGGGCAACGGGGGCACGGGCGTCCATGTGGTCCGCCACCCCCAGGAGCTGGCCGCCGCGTGGGCCTGGACCACGGGCGCGAAGGCCGCCTGGGCCTGGAGCAAGGAGGACGCCCGGGGCGCCGCGCCCGCCCGGGTGCTGGCCGAGGAGCTGCTGACCGGGCGGGAGTTCAGCGTCGAGACGCTCACCGTCGATGGCCGGCACCAGGTCCTCGCGGTCACCCGCAAGCACACCACGGGACCGCCGCACTTCGTCGAGACCGGCCACGACCTGCCCGCCGCCCTGCCCGAACCGCAGCAGGCGGCTCTCGTCACGGCGGCCCTGGGCGCCCTGGACGCCATCGGCTACGCCTGGGGGCCCTGCCACACCGAGGTGATGCTCGCCGAGGACGGCGAGCGGGCCACCGTCATCGAGATCAACGTCCGCCAGGGCGGCGACCAGATCTGGGAGCTCGTCCAGCACGTCACCGGCATCGACATGATCTACGGGGCCGTGGCCGCCCTCGCCCACGCGGCGCCGCCGCCCCCGGCCGTGGCGCTGGCGGGCGGCGCCGCCATCCGCTATCTCACCCCCGCCCCGGGCCGGGTGACCGCCGTCGAAGGGCTGGCGGAGGCCCTCGCCGTCGAGGGGGTGATCCGGGCCGGCGAACTGCCCTCGCCCGGCGACGAGGTGGCCCCGCTCGGCGACTCCTGGAACCGCGCCGGTCACGTCATCGCCACCGGGCCCGACCCCAAGTCGGCCGCGGCGGCGGCCGAGGCGGCCGCCGCGCGCATCGTCATCCGCACCGAACGGCCGCCGGAGGCACGGCGGTGACGGTCAAGGACGTGCAGGGCGTCCAGGGCGGTACGGCCTTCGCGGAGGGCAGGGGGCCCGCGTACGTCGTGATCCTCGGACGGTTCATGACCAACATCGGGTTCTTCATGGTCATCCCGTTCCTCGCCGTCCATCTGACCCGGCACGCGGGCATGAGCAGCCTCCAGACCGGACTGCTCTTCGCCCTCCTGGAGTTCACCCGCCGGGGCCTGGGCATCCCGGCGGGCTGGGCCAGCGACCGCTTCGGGGCCTCCCGCGTCCTGGTGCTCGGCCTGCTGGTCGAGGTCGTCGCCTATCTGGTCTTCGCCGTCGCCGGCCGCGGCGTCTGGCTGTGGGCGGGGGCCGTGGCCCTGATCGGCCTCGGCGGCTCCCTCAACAACAACGGCTCCCGCAGCGTGCTGGCGTCCGCCAAGTCCGGGGGCGTGGCCGCCAACCTCAGCCGCTACTACGTGTCGATCAACGGGGCCGCGCTCATCGGCCCGCTGATCGGCACGGCGCTGATGGCGAGCGGCGCCATCCGGACCGGATTCGTGGTGGCGGCCGCGCTGCACCTGGTGTTCGCACTCGTCTCGGCCGTGCTGCTGCGCGGCATGCACGGGACGAACGCGACGCCGATCAGGCCCGCCGCGATGGCCGAGGCGCTGCGCGACCGGCAGTTGATGGTCTTCTGCGGTCTCGCGGTGGGCGGCTGGTTCCTCATCACCCAGTACCGCATCGCGCTGCCGCTGACCATCGTCGACCAGAAGCTCTCCGCCGACCTGGTCGGCCTGCTGACCGCGGGCAACGCCGTCGTGGTGATGATCGCGGTCACGCTCGTCGGCTCCCGCGTCGAACGGCGCGGTACCGCCGGCCGGCTCGACGTGTTCGCGCTCGGCGGGGTCCTGCTCGGCGGGGGCTGGCTGCTGTGCGCCGTGGACGGCGTCAGCCCGATCGTGGCGGCCGTCATCGTGACCTCCATCGGCGAGTCCCTGTTCTGCGGGGTCGTCGACGCGATCGTCGCCGGGCTCGCCCCGCCCGGCCGCATCGGCCTCTACCTCGGCTACTCCACCATGGCGTGGGGCGCCGGCGGCGTGCTCGGCGGTCTCGTCGGCGGCGGCTTCGACCTGGCGGCGGACCATGGCGCGCTGCTGCTGTTCTGGCTCGTCCTCGCCCTGATCGGCGCCGGCTCCGCCGTCGGCACCCGCGTCGCCCGCGCCTCGCTGGCCGGCGCCGTCGACCGGCGGCAGGCCGCGGCCCTCGCGGCGGCCGACCCCGCCCGCCCCTGACGCCCCGTCACCCCCGGTGGGCGCGGCGGCCGGGCCACCGGCCGCCTTTCATGTACCGGGCATGAATTCCGGATTTCCCCGGCGGGAAATCCGGAATTACCTGGCGAAGGCGGGATTCGGGCCGGCGGAAATGATCGACAGCATGCCGGGAACCGTCACCTGGCTATTGGCCGAATTCGGTATGGGCCATAAGTCCCGGTCGGAATCCTGGGACTCCAGCCCCATGCGGAGGATCGAAAGCTGTGGTTAGTATCAAATCCTGCTGTTCCGCAAGGAGCTGAGGAGGGCCGAACGTGGACCTGATTACGGGGGCGAACGACGGCACAGCGGAAGGAGAGACCCTCATTTCCTGGCAGGCGCCGCCGCTGAAGTTCGGAATCGGCGCCACCCGGGAGATCGGGTACGAACTCGCACGGCTCGGCCTCCGCTCCGTACTCCTGGTGACGGACCCGAACCTGGCCCGCCTGGGACTGCCGGCCCGCATCGCGCGCCGGATCGAGCAGGACGGCATCGCCGTGACCGTCTTCGACAGGACACTCGTCGAACCCACGGACGCGAGCTGCGCGGAGGCCGCGCGCGAGCTCGCCCATCTCGACGTCGACGGCTACGTGGCCCTGGGCGGCGGCAGCTCCATCGACACCGCCAAGATGATCAACCTCCTGCACAGCCACCCCGGCCGCGCCGTGCGCGACTACCTCAACAAGCCGATCGGCGCCGCCGCCGCGATTCCCGGACCGCTCAAACCCCTGATCGCCGTGCCCACCACGGCCGGCAGCGGCAGCGAGTGCACCGCCATGGTCGCCCTCGGCGTCACCGGCCTGAACGTCAAGACCGGCATCAGCGACCCGCTCCTGCGCCCCTCCCTCGCCCTGGTCGACCCGCTCACCACGCTCACCCTGCCCCCGGCCGTCACCGCCGCCTCCGGCTACGACGTCCTCACCCACGCCTGCGAGTCGTACACGGCCCGCCCCTACGACCGGCGCCCCGCCTACCGCACCCCCGCCGACCGGCCCCTGTACATCGGCGCCAACCCGGTCAGCGACATCTGGGCCGAGGAGGCCCTGCGGCTCGTCGGCCGCTATCTGCGCAGAGCCGTCCTCAACCCGCACGACGTGGAGGCCAGAGCGGCGATGAGCCGGGCCGCCACCTTCGCCGGGCTCGGCTTCGGCAACGCCGGCACCCACATCCCGCACGCCTGCGCCTACCCCATCGCCGGCCTCGTCCGCGAGTACCGGCCCCCCGGCTACGACGTCGGCCATCCGATGGTGCCGCACGGCAGCGCCGTCGTCGCCACGGCCGCCGCCGCGTTCGCGTTCACCTACCCCACCGCCCCCGAACGCCACCTGCGAGCAGCCGAACTGCTGGGCGCCGACCTCGCCGGCGTCACCGCCGCCAACGGCGCGGACGCGCTGCCCGCCACCCTGATGGGCCTCGTGGCGGACACCCAGGGCCCCACCGGCCTCGGCGACTTCGGCTACACCACGCGCGACCTGCCCGCGCTGGTCGAGGGCGCGCTCAAGCAGCAACGGCTCCTGGTGTGCTGCCCGCGCGACGTCGCCGCCCGCGACCTCCAGCGGATCCTGGCCGGTTCCCTGCACGGCTGACCCCCGCGCCGTGCCCCCACCGAGGAAGCCTGGTGTCCTTCGTGAACGTCCCCGCGAACGTCCCCGTGAACCCGCAGGCTCCACCCCACTACGCGGCCGTCATCGCCGGAAAGCGCGTCCCCACGGCCGAGTGGATCGACATCGTGGACCCCGCCCTCGGCCGCCCCTTCGCCCGCGCCGCCCGCTGTGGCACCGCGGAGACCGACGAGGCCGTGGCCGCCGCCCGCGACGCCTACGAGCACACCTGGCGGCACACCGCGCCCGCCGAGCGCGGCCGCCTGTGCCGCCGCGTCGCCGACGCGCTGCGCGCCGAGGCCGAGCTCCTCGCCCAGACCGAGACCCGCGACACCGGCAAGCCACTGGGCCAGTCCCGCACCGACGTCGACGTCGCCGCCCGCTACTTCGAGTTCTACGGCGGCGCCGTCGAGGCGCTCGCCGGCGAGACGCTGATCAGCCGGCCCGACCTGCTCGCCTTCACCCTGCGCGAGCCGTACGGCGTGTGCGGCCACATCATCCCGTGGAACTACCCCCTCCAGGTCGCCGCCCGCACCCTGGCCCCCGCCCTGGCCGCCGGCAACTGCTGCGTCCTCAAGCCCGCGGAGGACGCCCCGCTCACCCCGCTCCTCCTCGCCGGCATCGCCCTCGACGCCGGACTGCCGCCGGGCGTCCTCAACGTCGTACCGGGCTACGGGCCGGAGGCGGGCGCCGCCCTCGCCGCGCACCCCGGCGTGGACCACCTCGCCTTCACCGGCTCCCGCGAGGCCGGCGCGTCCGTGATGGCCGCCGCGGCCCGCACCATCGTGCCCGTCACCCTCGAACTGGGCGGCAAGTCACCCCACATCGTGCTCCCCGACTACGACCCCAAGCGCGCGGTGCCGCTGATCGTGGAGTCCATCACCGAGCACGCCGGCCAGAACTGCTCCGCGGGCAGCCGGCTGCTCGTCCACGCCCGCGTCCACGACGAGCTCGTCGCCGCCCTGGCGGCCGCCTTCCGCGCCCTGCGCATCGGCCCCGGGCTCACCGACCCCGACCTCGGCCCGCTGATCTCCGCCGCCCAGCGCGAGCGCGTCCTGGGCTACCTCCGCCTGGGCGCGCGCGACTGCGTCACCGTCACCGGCGGCGGGGTGCCGGCCGGGCCGGCCTACGAGGAGGGCTTCTACGTCCAACCGACCCTCCTGGACCGGGTGGACGCCGGCCACCCGGTGTTCACCGAGGAGATCTTCGGGCCGGTCCTGGCCGTCACGCCCTTCTCCTCGCTCGAGGAGGCCGTCCGCCTCGCCGAGGCCACCAGCTACGGCCTCGCCGCCGGCGTCTGGACACGTGACGTGGGCACCGCCCACTGGCTCGCCCGGCAGCTGCGCACCGGCCAGGTGTTCGTGAACAACTACAGCGCCGCCGGCGGGGTGGAACTGCCCTTCGGCGGCTGCAAACGGTCGGGCATCGGCGTGGAAAAAGGCTTCGAGGCGTTGCGCGAGTACACGCGCTGCAAAACGGTCGCGATCCACACGCGGCCGGGGGAATCGACCGTTTCCTATGAAGAGGGGTGCGAAGGGTGAACCATGTCCGAGGGGAGCGAAGTGCGAAGACACATGATCGGCAGATCTGTGGCGTGTGCGGCGGCGTCCGGTCGACCTCGGCCGCGGCGCTCGTCGACGCCCTCGACGAAATGCACGTGGCGCTCGCCGCGGCACAGAAACTGCTCGCGGAGTTCTTCGCCGAACACGGCGAGGACGGGAATCCACCGGGCACGGGCGCGCAGAACACCCGCGGCTCCCGGGACGTGTCGGTCAAGCAGGCCCTTTCCCTGCTGACGCCGCGGGAGCGCGAGGTCCTCGGGCTGGTGGCCCAGGGAAAGTCCAACCGCCAAGTGGCCAGCTCGCTGGAGATATCCGAGAAGACCGTCAAGAACCACCTGTCCGCGGTGTTCTCCAAAGTGGGCGCCGCGGATCGCACCCAGGCCGTGGTGTTCGGTATCCGGGGCGGCCTCGTCCGTATCGGCGGAGCCGCCTGACGCACGGTGTCAGTGTGCGGGAGCGCACCGGCCGGCGGACAGGGGACGGACTGTCGGCCCACCACGAATCCCTGCCACATTGGGGGACATGTTGAAGAACGTGGCCGCAGTGCTGCTCGACAACGTGCATCCCTTTGAACTCGGTGTCGTCTGCGAGGTGTTCGGCATCGACCGGCAGTCGGAAGGACTGCCCGCATACGACTTCGCGCTCGTCGCGGCGGAGTCCTTCTCGGTGCGGGCCGTCCCCGGCTTCACCATCAGCACGCCGTACGGTCTCGACCGCCTGGAGGACGCCGACCTGATAGCCGTGCCCGTCGGGGACGACTTCCACACCCGGGCCTTCCCCCCGGAGCTGCTGGCGGCCCTGCACCGGGCCGTCTCCCGCGGCGCCCGGGTGCTCAGCGTCTGCGTGGGCGCGTTCGTGCTCGCGGCCGCCGGCCTGCTGGACGGCCGCCGCTGCACCACGCACTGGCGCTACGCCGCCGCGCTCGCCGAGCGCTACCCCAAGGCCCTGGTCGAGCCCGGCGTGCTCTACGTCGACGCCGACCCGGTGATCACCTCCGCGGGCACCTCGGCGGGCATCGACGCCTGCCTGCACCTGGTCCGCAAGCTCCAGGGCAGCGAGGTCGCCAACGCCATAGCCCGCCGGATGGTGGTGCCCCCGCACCGCGAGGGCGGTCAGGCCCAGTACATCGAACGCCCCGTGCCCGACTGCCGGGAGGACGGCGTGCGCCAGGTGCTGGCCTGGATGGAGCTCCACCTCGACAAGGAACTGACCGTGGAGCAGCTCGCCGCCCAGGCGTGCATGTCCCCGCGGACCTTCGCCCGCCGCTTCCGCCAGGAGACCGGCACCACGCCCTACCGCTGGCTGCTCGGCCAGCGGGTGCTCTTCGCCCAGCGGCTGCTGGAGCGCACGGACGACACGGTGGAGTCCGTGGCCGCCCGCACCGGGTTCGCCAACGCGGCGGCCCTGCGCCACCAGTTCGTCCGCTCGCTCGGCACCACCCCGCACACCTACCGACGCATGTTCCGGGGGCCCGCACGGCTGTGACGGCCCGGGGCGCCCCGGCCGATGGGAGGACACCAATGCTGCACATCGCGGTGATCGGCGCGACCGGAGCGGTCGGCCGGGAGTGCCTGGGCCTGCTCGACGGCGGCATCGTGCCCGTGGCACGGGTGACGCCCGCGGCCTCCCCGCGCAGCGCCGGCCACGACCTGGGCGCCGAACTCGGCCTGAAGATGTCCGTGGCACCCGTCGTCGCCCTGGAGGACCTCGACCCCGAGGGCGTGGACGTGGCCGTCCTCAGCGCGGGCGCCGACATCAGCAGAGCGGTGGCGCGGCGGCTGGCCTCGGCCGGCGCGCTCGTCGTCGACAACAGCTCCGCGTTCCGCATGGACCCCGCCGTCCCCCTCGTCGTACCGCAGGTCAACCCCGACGCGCTGGCCTCGCGCCCCACCGGCGGCATCGTCGCCAACCCCAACTGCTCCACCATCCAGCTCGTGCGGGCCCTGCACCCGCTGCACACCCTCGCCGGGCTTGAGAGCGTGGTCGTCTCCACCTACCAGGCTGCCTCCGGGGGCGGCCTGCGGGGCCTGGAGGAACTGGCCCGGGACGCGGGCGAGGTGCTCGCCGCGCCCGGGGCGGCGGGCCCCGGCCTGCCGGGCGGCCGCTTCGGACAGCCCCTCGCCTTCAACCTGGTGCCCGAGATCGGCATGGCGGACGCGACCGGCTTCACCCACGAGGAGCGCAAGCTCGTGCGCGAACCCCGCAAGATCCTCGGCCTGCCGGAGCTGCGGCTGACCGCGACGGCGGTGCGGGTGCCGGTCTTCCACTGCCACTCCGAGGCCGTGTACGTGCGGCTGCGCGAGCCCGTCACGGCCGCCGGCGTCCACGACGCGCTGGCGGCGACGCCGGGGCTGCGGGTGCACCGCGACGGCTACCCGATGCCGCGCACGGTCTTCGCGACGGAAGAGGGCCGGGCCGCCGTGCACGTGGGACGGGTCCGCGTCGAGCCCGACGACCCGCGCGGGGTGTGGCTGTGGATCGTCGCCGACAACCTGTGGGTCGGCGCGGCGCTCAACGCCCTGCAGATCGTGCGGACCGCGGTGCGGTGGGGGTGGCTGCGGTGAGCACCCCGCTGGTCCTGAAGTTCGGCGGCGCCGCCTTCGCCGAACTCGACGGGTTCGCCCGCGTCGCCCGCCACGTGGCCGCCCGCTCCGCCGCCGGGCAGCCGGTGGTCGTCGTGGTCAGCGCCATGTCCGGCACCACCGGCCGGCTCCAGGAGACCCTCGAGCGGATCGCCCCCGACCCGCCCGCCCGGGCCGCCGCCATGCTGCTGACCAGCGGCGAGACCGTCAGCGTCGCGCTGCTCACCGCCGCCCTCGGCGCGGCCGGGGTGTCCGCTAGCGCGGTCCCCGCCGCGGCCACCGGGCTGCTCGGCGAGGGCCCGCCGCAGTGCGCCGAGCTCGTGCGCGCCGACCCCGGCCCGCTGTGCGCCGCGCTCGCCGCGCTTCCCGTGGCGGTGGTGCCCGGCGGCCAGGCCGTGGACGCCGGCGGGCGCACCGTCATGCTGGGCCGCAACAGCTCCGACCTGTCGGCGGTCGCCCTCGCCGGCGCCCTGGGCGCGCCGGTGTGCGAGCTGTTCTCCGATGTCCCGGGCGTCTGCACCGCCGACCCCCGCCTGGTCCCGGCCGCCCGCACCCTCGCCGGCGTCGACTACGCGACGGTCGCCCGCATGTCCGGCCACGGAGCCAAGGTCGTCCACGCCCGCGCCGTCGCCTGGGCCCGGCGCACCGGCGTCCTGCTGCACTGCCGCCCGCTGCCGCCACTGGAGGGCGAGGGCACGCGGGTGGGCGAGGGCCCCGCCTCCGCCGCCGTCGTCGTGGCCGCCCACGACGAGCGGCTCACCCGGGTCACCGCCCTGCACGCGGACGGGCGCGCCGAGCACGCCCTCGTCCCGCACCCCGAGGCCCCGGCCCGGGCCCGGCGCGCACACGAGGTGTTGTTTCCGGGGTCCGCCGGACAGGACGCCGCGCACCTGCCGCCCAAGGCCCGCTCCCCGCACAGCGATGTGCTGATCACCTGAGGGACGGGCGGAACATGAGCGAAAGGGGCCGGTACGGACGTATCCGTACCGGCCCCTCACAGGCTGTGCCCCGGGTGCTCCCGCGCCTTACAGCGAGGGGTACAGCGGGTGCCTGTCCGCCAGCGCCGTGACGCGGCCGCGCAGCGACGTGGCGTCGTAGGCCGGCTTCAGCGCCTCGGCGATGATGTCCGCGACCTCGCGGAAGTCCTCGGCCTGGAAGCCGCGGGTGGCCAGCGCCGGGGTGCCGATCCGCAGACCCGAGGTGACCATCGGGGGCCGGGGGTCGTTCGGGATGGCGTTGCGGTTGACCGTGATGCCGACCTCGTGGAGGCGGTCCTCGGCCTGCTGGCCGTCCAGCTCGGAGTTGCGCAGGTCCACCAGGACCAGGTGCACGTCCGTGCCGCCGGAGAGGACGGAGACGCCCACCTCCTTGACGTCGTCCGCCATCAGGCGCTCGGCCAGGATCTTGGCGCCCTCGAGCGTGCGCTGCTGGCGCTCCTTGAACTCCTCGCTGGCCGCGACCTTGAAGGAGACGGCCTTCGCCGCGATGACGTGCTCCAGCGGACCGCCCTGCTGGCCGGGGAAGACCGCGGAGTTGATCTTCTTGGCGAGCTCGGCCGTGGACAGGATGACACCGCCGCGCGGACCGCCGAGGGTCTTGTGCGTGGTGGTGGTCACGACGTGCGCGTGCGGCACCGGGGAGGGGTGCAGCCCGGCGGCGACCAGGCCCGCGAAGTGGGCCATGTCGACCATCAGGTACGCGCCGACCTCGTCCGCGATCCGGCGGAAGGCGGCGAAGTCCAGCTGGCGCGGGTAGGCGGACCAGCCGGCGACGATCAGCTTCGGGCGGTGCTCCTTGGCGAGGCGCTCGACCTCGTCCATGTCGACCAGGTTGGTCGCCTCGTCGACGTGGTACGCGACCACGTTGTAGAGCTTGCCCGAGAAGTTGATCTTCATGCCGTGGGTCAGGTGCCCGCCGTGGGCGAGGTTCAGACCCAGGATGGTGTCGCCCGGGCTGAGCAGGGCGAACATCGCGGCGGCGTTGGCCTGCGCGCCGGAGTGCGGCTGCACGTTGGCGTGCTCGGCGCCGAAGAGCGCCTTGATGCGGTCGATCGCGATCTGCTCGACGACGTCGACGTGCTCGCAGCCGCCGTAGTAGCGGCGGCCCGGGTAGCCCTCGGCGTACTTGTTGGTGAGGACCGAGCCCTGGGCCTCCATGACCGCGACCGGAGCGAAGTTCTCCGAGGCGATCATCTCGAGGGTGGACTGCTGGCGGTGGAGTTCGGCGTCGACAGCGGCGGCGACGTCGGGGTCGAGCTCATGGAGGGAGCTGTTCAGAAGCGACATGAGTTCTTCCTGGGCGGGGGACGGGCGGGGTCAGCCTGCGGTGAGGGCCGTGTACTCGTCGGCGGACATCAGGTCCTCCGGCTCGTCCGTGATCCTCACCTTGAACAGCCAGCCGCCCTCGAACGGGGCGGTGTTCACCAGCGCCGGGTCGTTCACGACGTCCTCGTTGATCTCGACGACCTCGCCGGAGACGGGGGCGTAGAGGTCGCTGACCGACTTGGTCGACTCCAGCTCACCACAGCTCTCGCCCGCGGTGACCGTGTCGCCGACAGCCGGCAGCTGGGCGTAGACGACGTCACCGAGCGAGTTGGCCGCGAACTCGGTGATGCCGATCGTCGCCACACCGTTGTCGACGGCCGACAGCCACTCGTGCTCCTTGCTGTAGCGGAGCTGCTGGGGGTTGCTCATGACTAGATTCTCCTGTACGCGCGTGAGTGGTCGTGCAAGGGGTCTTGACAGGTGGGATGAGGGGGGCTCAGCGTTCCCGCTTGTAGAACGGCAGGGCGACGACCTCGTACGGCTCATGCGTGCCGCGGATGTCCACCGATACCCCATCCGTCCCCGGAGCGGCGTGCGCCGCGTCGACGTAGGCGATCGCGATCGGCTTGCCGAGGGTCGGGGAGGGGGCACCCGAGGTGACCTCGCCCACCACCTGGCCGCCGGCCACGACGGGGTAGCCGGCGCGCGGCACCCGGCGGCCGGTCGCGATCAGGCCGACGAGCTTGCGCGGCGGCGCGCTCTCGGCGCGCTCCGCGGCGGCCAGCAGCGCCTCGCGGCCCACGAAGTCACCCGCCTTGTCGAACTTCACGACCCGGCCCAGACCCGCGTCGAACGGCGTCGTGGCGGTGGTCAGCTCGTGCCCGTACAGCGGCATGCCCGCCTCCAGGCGCAGCGTGTCGCGGCAGGACAGGCCGCAGGGCACCAGGCCCGCGTCCGCGCCCGCCTCGGTCAGGGCCTGCCACAGCTTCTCGGCGTCGGCCGGGGCGACGAACAGCTCGAAGCCGTCCTCGCCGGTGTACCCGGTACGGGCGATCAGCGCGGGCACGCCCGCGACGGTGCCCGGCAGGCCCGCGTAGTACTTCAGCCCGTCCAGGTCCGCGTCCGTGACGGACTTCAGGATGCCGGGGGAGGCCGGACCCTGGACGGCGATCAGCGCGTAGGCGTCCCGGTCGTCACGGACCGTGGTCTCGAAGCCGGCGGCCCGCTCGGTGAGCGCGTCCAGCACGACCTGCGCGTTGGAGGCGTTGGCGACGACCATGTACTCCTGCTCGGCCAGGCGGTAGACGATCAGGTCGTCCAGGATGCCGCCCCCGGCCTCGCAGATCATGGTGTAGCGGGCGCGGCCGACGGCCAGCGCGGAGAGGTTGCCCACCAGGGCGTGATCGAGGGCCTGCCCGGCCTGGGGGCCCGTAAGGGTGATCTCACCCATGTGGGAGAGGTCGAAGAGACCGGCGCGGGTGCGCACGGCGAGGTGCTCGTCGCGCTCGCTCCCGTAACGCAGGGGCATGTCCCAGCCCGCGAAGTCGGTCATGGTCGCGCCGAGCGCGCGGTGCAGCGCGTCGAGGGCGGTATGGCGGGGGGCTTCGGTCATGGTCAGGCTCCCGGACACGAGTCGGAGGTTGGCCTCCCCATCTGTCATCGGAACCTGAGAGGTTCACCGAGAGCCCCTTCACGGGCGGCTCGGCTTGCACCTTGGGTGGGGCCGCCGCCGCGAGGAACGGGGGCCCGCTTTTCAGATCTGCCTCACCCGCGCGGTACGGGGCCTGAGAGATTCAAGGGAGGAACTTGCTCCTTCGGCGCCCGGCGCCAGGGGCACCAGGACTCTCCCGCGCGGATTCGAGCGGCCGGTATGCAGTTGATAGACATGCCGTTGGCGCGCACATCATTGCACGTACGAGCGTGCGAGGGACTGCCCACGGCCCCATGAATTGGATTACCTTTTCTTTACATTCCGTGGGTAGGGGGCAGGCAACGGACGGGGGAGGGAAGGCGATCACGGTGCGTACGCACGTCGAGGGGGAGGTGCCGGACGCCGCGGCGGAGCCCCCGTCGCCGGCCGGGCGGCCCGCGGGGGTGCGCGACCTGCGCGGCGCCGGCCGCACCGCGCTGCGCTATCCGCTCGGTGACCTGCTCGTCGTCTCCGGGCTGCCCGGCAGCGGAAAGTCCACGCTGATACGGCGCGCCGTGGCGGCCGTGGACGGCAGCGGCACGCCCGTCCACTGCGTGGACTCCCAGGACGCCCGCGACCGCTTCGAGCGCCGCACCCCACGCCGGCTGCCCTACGCGCTCTACCGCCCCCTGGTGCGCCTGGCCCACTACGCCGCGCTGCGCCGCGCGCTGCGCTCGGGCGCGAGCGTCGTGGTGCACGACTGCGGGGAGCGCGGCTGGGTGCGCCGCTGGCTCGCCCACCACGCGCGGCGGCGCGGCGGCGCGGTCCATGTGCTGCTGCTCGCCGTGGAGCCGCACACCGCGCTCGCCGGCCAGGCCGCCCGCGGCCGCCGCGTCTCCCACCGCGCCTTCGCCCGCCACCGCCGCGCGATGACCCGCCTGCTCGAGACCGCCCTCGCGGGCCGCGTCCCGCCGGGCACCGCCTCCACCACCCTCCTCGACCGCCCCGCGGCCGACGCCCTGCGGACGATCACCTTCGGCCAGCCGCCGGCCGGGGTCCGGTTTCGGCCGGATGCCCGCCCCTGGCGCCCGCTTCGGGACACCCCCCGGCCGCCGCGCGGGCCCAGCCGTTAAGGTGCGGGTGCGGTGGTGACGAGACGGTGGTTGGGACAGGTGAACGTGTCCGAGCAGTACGGGTGGGGCCCGGAGCACAGCGGCGGCGGGGCCGGGACATGGCCCGCCAATGAACTCGAAGAGGTGCTCTCCGCCTCGCTGGGCGTGCCCGACGCGGGCGCCCGCATCGTGGAGGTGCTCGGCCGCAGCAGCGTGTGGGTCCCGCTTCCTAATGGCGGCGGCCCCGACAGCCCGGACCTCGACCTGCCGACCCTGGAGCTGGACGGCGCCGCGTACGTACCGGTCTTCAGCTCCCAGGAGCAGTTCCTGAAGATCGCGGGCGAGCGGATGCCGTTCGCCGTGGCCCCCGCCGTGGAGTTCGCCCGGGGCCTGCCCCCGCAGGTCGGCATCGCGGTCAACCCGGACGGCGCGGTCAGCGTGCCCCTGCCGCCGCCCGCCGTCGCCGCCCTGTGCCGCGCCGGCCGTACGGCCCTGGACGGCGACGCCACCGGCGGCCGCGTGCGCCTGTTCGAGCCGGACTGGCAGGACGAGCCCACCGCGTTCCTGGCCGCCGCCGGCCTGCGGTTCGCGGCCGCCGAGGTCGTGCGGACCGCGCGCCGCACCCTGGCCAGCGTGGAGGGCGCCGACCCGGCGCTGTTCGTCGGCGTGGAACTGGACCTGCCCGACCCCACGAGCCGCGCCGCCGCCATGGAGGCCCTGGGCCGGGCGCTGGGCGAGGTGGCCGTTCCCTGGCCCGTACAGCTGGTCTTCCTCGACGTGGCGCACGACCCGGTGGGTGACTGGATGCGCTCGCGTGTGCGTCCGTTCTACGACCGTGACCTGTGACAGCTCTCATGCCCGCGGCCGCGGGCTCGTAAGCTGGTGGGAACAGACGGCCAAGAGAAGAGGCGGACCCAGGTGAGCGCGGGCGCGGAGAGCGGCGTGGAGCAGGTGCTGCGCCAGGTGGCGCCCGGCCGGTACGACACGTACGAGGCGCTGTTGGGCGCCCTCGCCGAGGGCCGGGTCTGGATGCTGCTGTGGCACGGCCAGGCCGGCTCCCCCGACGCCCAGTACGGGAACATGGAGGTCGACGGGCTCGGCTACGCGCCCTGTGTGACCTCCGCTCAGGAGCTCGCCGCCAGCGGCTGGAACCGCGCCCACGAGGTCGTCACCGGCCGGGACATCGCCGCCTCCCTCTACCCCGACCGCTGGGGCCTGTGGCTCAACCCGCACGCGCCCGGCGGCGGCGTCGGCATCCCCTGGCTCGACCTGCGCCGCATCACCGCCGGCCTGGACCGGCTGCCCGCCGGCCCCCTGCGGCTGAGCGAACCGGCCGTGGACATCCCGCAGTTCTACGCCCTGCTCGGGCAGAACGCCCACCGCACGCCCGTGGTCCGCGCGCTGCGCCGCGCCTGGGTGCAGCCCGCGCTCGGCACGCCGTACCTGGCCGTCGGGCTCGACCTGTACGACACTTCCCCGGCGGCGGTGGAATCGGTGCGGCTGATGATGCAGCAGTCGGTCGGCGTGGTCCCGGAGGGGCTGCCGGTCTCGACGGTGTCGATGGCCGACGAGTACGACCCGGTCGCGATGTGGATGCGCGCCAACGCCCGGCCGTTCTTCGACCGTGACGCCTACGGCGGGGCGACCGCCCCGGCCCCTGCCACGGGCCCCGCCGCCGGCTACGGCTACCCCCCTCAGCAGGGCTGGCAGGCCGGGACGTACTGACCCGCGCCGGGGCACCGCCCCGCTGCGGGGTCCCCTGTGTCCGTATAACGGAAGCCTCCTACGCACATCACGGTTGCGCATACTTTGCGGATGAGGTCTGGCGGGTGATCGCGGGCCCGTTGAAGACTCCCGCCAACAAGGGCCACGGCCCTTCGTAGGCCGGAGCCACCCGTACGACCTGCTGCGCGTGAACGTCCGTACCTCCGCATCTCCTGCGTCCTCGCACTCTCGTTCACCCCGAGATGTCCCGCATCCTCCGTACCTTTCGCGCCATTTACGCCTTCCGCACCTCCGCACCTCCGCACCATTCGCACCCGATGTGAACAAGCCGCGCTGTACGCGGCGGGTGCCGTCACCGGCCATCGCCGGGCGGCGCCGGTCGAGAGGGGTCCACCAGACGATGACGTCACCACTGCACGACACGGGCGCGGCCGAGGCCGCTGCCGACGGCGTGGGAACGGTCCCCGCCGGCGTCCCGGCGAAGGCCATCGAGGGCCGCTCCCCCTGGCGTATCGCCTGGATCCGACTCAAGCGCGACAAGGTGGCCCTGACCGGCGGCATCGTGGTGCTGCTGCTCATTGTCGTGGCGCTCTTCGCGCCGGTCATCGTGGGGCTGCTCGGCCATCCACCGAACGAATTCCATGAAGAAACGATTGATCCGCTCTTCAGCACGCCCAAGGGCGCCTGGGGAGGCATCAGTTCCGACTTCCTCTTCGGCGTCGAGCCGGGCAACGGGCGCGATGTGTTCAGCCGCGTCGTCTACGGCGCCCGGGTCTCGCTGCTCGTGGCCTTCCTGGCGGCGGTCGTCGCCGTGCTGATCGGCACGGTGCTGGGCATCGTCGCCGGCTACTTCGGCGGCTGGGTCGACGCGGTCGTCAGCCGCGTCATGGACCTGCTGCTGGCCTTCCCCCAGCTGCTGTTCATCATCGCCCTGGTCTCGGTCGTGCCCAACTCCCTGTGGGGGCTGACCGGTTCGGGCGTGCGCATGGCCGTGCTGATCGCGGTGATCGGGTTCTTCGGCTGGCCGTACGTCGGGCGCATCGTCCGCGGGCAGACGCTCTCGCTCAGGGAGCGCGAGTACGTGGAGGCGGCCCGCAGCCTGGGCGCCGGGCGGTTGTACATCCTCTTCCGCGAGCTGCTGCCCAACCTCGTGGCGCCGATCACCGTCTACGCCACCTTGATGATCCCCACCAATGTGCTCACCGAGGCCGCGCTGAGCTTCCTCGGCGCCGGGGTCAAGCCCCCGACCGCCTCCTGGGGACAGATGCTCTCCAAGGCCGTCACCACCTACGAGGCCGACCCGATGTTCATGATCATCCCCGGTCTGGCCATCTTCGTCACCGTGCTGGCCTTCAACCTCTTCGGCGACGGAGTGCGGGACGCCCTGGACCCGAAGGGCTCGCGCTGACGTTCCCTGCCCCTGTGCACGACCGCCCCTGTCGATCCGTCAGGAGGCCGTTCCCGAAATCCGCCGGCCCGTCCCCCGGGCGGCGTCAATCACGGAGGTCGCGACATCTTGACACACCGGAGTACTTCCAGGCGCGGACTGGCCGCGGGGGCGGCCCTCGTGGTCGCGGCCCTGCTCTCCACCACCGCCTGCGGCGGCGGTGGCGGCGACAAGAACGGCAAGGGCGGCGGCAAGGCCGCGGGCTTCAACGCCGGCTTCAACAAGCTCGCCAACCCGTCCGACAAGAAGGGCGGCGAGCTGAAGTTCATCGGCACCCAGGACGCCGACAGCTGGGACCCCCAGCGCGGCTACTACGGCTTCATGTGGGACTTCGCCCGCTATTACACCCGCACCCTGGTCACCCCCAAGCCCGCACCGGGCCCCGAGAGCTCGACGGTGGTGGCCGACATGGCCACCGACACCGGCCAGGTCTCGGCCGACAAGAAGACCTACACCTTCAAGTTGCGTGACGGCCTGACGTGGGAGGACGGCCAGCCCATCACGGCGCAGCAAATCAAGTACGGCATCGAGCGCACCTGGGCCCAGGACAAGATCTCCGGCGGCCCGACCTGGCTGATGCAGGTCCTGGACCCCGACAAGCAGTACAAGGGCCCCTACAAGGACGAGAGCAAGGACAAGCTCGGCCTGAAGGCGATCGAGACGCCGGACGAGAAGACGATCATCTTCAAACTGCCCAAGCCCAACGGCGACTTCCTGCAGATGCTCGCCATCCCCGCGGCCGCCCCCGTGCGCCCGGACAAGGACACCGTGGAGCGGTACGGGCAGAAGCCCTTCTCCAGCGGCCCCTACAAATGGGTCTCGTACGAGCCCAACAAGGGCCTGGAGCTGGTGCGCAACGACAAGTGGAACCGTGATTCCGACCCGGTCCGCAAGGCCCTGCCGGACAAGATCACGGTCAAGCTCACCACCAACGCCGACGACATGGACAACCGCCTGATCGCCGGCGACTACGACCTCGACATCAACGCCACCGGCATGGGCTCCGCCGGCCGCCAGAAGGCGCTGCAGTCCGCCAAGGCCAATGTCGACAACCCCCAGACCGGCTTCATCCGCTACGCGGCCTTCCCCAAGTCCGTCGCGCCGTTCGACAACGAACACTGCCGCAAGGCCGTCATCCACGCCGCCGACCACACCTCGCTGCAGACCGCCCGCGGCGGCCCCGAGGCGGGCGGTGACATCGGCACCAGCATGCTGCCGCCGGCCGTCAAGGGCCACGACCCCGGCTACGACCCGTTCCGGATCAAGCAGGGCAAGCCCGACGAGGCCAAGGCCAGGGAGGAGCTGAAGGCCTGCGGCAAGCCGGACGGCTTCAAGACCACCATCGCGGTCCGCAACAACAAGCAGCCGGAGATCGCCACCGCCGAGTCCCTGCAGGCCGCCCTGAAGAAGGTCGGCATCGAGGCCCAGATCGACCAGTACGACGGCGCGCAGGCCGCCGGCATCGTCGGCGCTCCGAAGAACGTCAAGGCCAAGGGCTACGGGATCATCATCTTCGGCTGGGGCGCCGACTTCCCCAGCGGCCAGGGCTTCCTGCAGCCGCTGGCCGACGGCCGCTTCATCCAGGAGAGCGGCAACAACAACTACACCGAGCTCAACGACCCCGAGATCAACAAGCTCTTCGACCAGGCCATCGCGGAGACCGACCCCGAGAAGGCCGGGAAGATCTTCCAGGAGGCCAACAAGAAGATCACCGAGGGCGCCTGGTACCTGCCCTTCACCTACGAGAAGAACATCATCTGGCGCAGCTCCCGGCTGACCAACGTCTACACCGCCGACTCCTACAACGGCCGCTACGACTACGCCTCCCTCGGCGTCGTCAAGTGACAGACCGTCCGCTCCGCCGGCGCACCCGCCGCTAGGCCCGAAGGGCAGGTGAGGGCCGTGCGCGGGGTCCCGGGGCAGCCCCCGTGGGGGCGACCCGGGGCCCCGCCGGGCCGACCGCAGTGTTCGCTTACATCGTCAGGCGGCTGATCGCCGTCATCATGATGCTGCTCGTGGTCACCCTGGTGACCTTCGGCATCTTCTTCGCGATCCCCAAGCTCACCGGGGCCGACCCCGCCGCCCTCTACGTCGGCAAGCAGGCGGACCCGGCGACGATCGAGGGCATCCGGGAGAAACTCGGGCTCAGCGACCCGATCCTGGTGCAGTTCTGGCACTTCGTCTCCGGCATCTTCGCCGGCCGCGACTACGCCGGCGGCGGAAGCTCGGTGCACTGCGACGCACCCTGCTTCGGCTACTCCTTCCGCACCGAGCAGGCCATCTGGCCGGTGCTGCAGGACCGGCTGCCCGTGACGCTCTCGCTCGCCGCGGGGGCGTGCGTGCTGTGGCTGCTGGGCGGCGTCACCACCGGGGTCGTCTCGGCCCTCAAGCGCGGCAGCCTGTGGGACCGCGCGGCCATGAGCATCGCCCTCGGCGGCGTCTCGCTGCCCATCTACTTCACCGGCCTGCTCTCGCTGGCGGTCTTCTCCTACGGACTGGGCTGGCTGAACGGCGAGTACGTGGACTTCGCCGACGACCCGGGCGCGTGGTTCGGCGGCCTGATCCTGCCGTGGGTCACGCTCGCCTTCCTCTACGCGGCCATGTACGCCCGGCTCACCCGGGCCACCATGCTGGAGATCCTTGGCGAGGACTACATCCGCACCGCCCGCGCCAAGGGCCTGCGGGAACCGGTCGTCATCGGCAAGCACGCCATGCGCTCCACGATGACGCCGGTCCTGACCATCCTGGGCATGGACCTCGGCGCCCTCGTCGGCGGCGCGGTCCTCACCGAGACCACGTTCAACCTGCCCGGCCTCGGCCAGGCGGCTGTGAAGGCGATCGGCGACCGCGACCTGCCGCTGATCCTCGGCGTGACGCTGATCGCCGCGACCGCGGTCGTCCTCGCCAACCTCGTCGTGGACCTCCTGTACGCCGTGATCGACCCCCGAGTGAGGCTCTCGTGACGACCGCACCCGCCCCCGGGCACCCCCCGACCGCGTTCCTCGAGGTGCGCGACCTGCGCATCCACTTCCCCACCGACGACGGCCTGGTGAAGTCCGTCGACGGGCTCTCCTTCCGGCTGGACAAGGGCAGGACCCTCGGCATCGTCGGCGAGTCCGGCTCCGGGAAGTCGGTGACCTCGCTCGGCATCATGGGCCTGCACACCGTCGGCCAGTACGGGCGCCGCAAGGCCCGCATCAGCGGCGAGATCTGGCTGGACGGCAAGGAGCTGATGAGCGCCGACCCCGACGAGGTCCGCCGGCTGCGCGGCCGCGAGATGGCGATGATCTTCCAGGACCCGCTGTCGGCCATGCACCCCTACTTCACCATCGGCGCCCAGATCGTCGAGGCCTACCGGGTCCACCACGACGTCGACAAGAAGACCGCCCGCAAGCGCGCCGTGGAACTGCTGGACCGCGTCGGCATCCCCCAGCCCGACCGGCGGGTCGACGACTACCCCCACCAGTTCTCCGGCGGCATGCGCCAGCGCGCGATGATCGCCATGGCGCTCGTCAACAACCCCGAGCTGCTCATCGCCGACGAACCCACGACCGCCCTCGACGTGACCGTCCAGGCCCAGATCCTCGACCTGATCCGCGACCTGCAGAAGGAGTTCGGCTCGGCCGTCATCATCATCACCCACGACCTGGGGGTCGTCGCCGAACTGGCCGACGAGATCCTGGTGATGTACGGCGGCCGCTGCGTCGAACGCGGCCCGGCGGAGAAGGTCTTCTACGAACCCCAGCACCCCTACACCTGGGGCCTGCTGGGATCGATGCCCCGCATCGACCGGGAGCGGAGCGAGCGCCTGATCCCGGTCAAGGGCTCCCCGCCCAGCCTGATCAACGTGCCCGCCGGCTGCGCCTTCAACCCGCGCTGCCCCTACGCCGACCGCCCCGCGGACGGCATCACCCGCACCGAGCGGCCCGAGCTGGCCCTGGTGCCGGGCAGGGACCGGCACTACTCCGCCTGCCACCTGGCGCACGAGGAACGGACGCGGATCTGGACCGAAGAGATCGCGCCGAAGCTGTGAAGGACCACGAGATGACGAATCCCGGGCAGCCGTCCGCGACGCCGGAGCAGGCCGCGCCCCTGTTGAAGGTCGAGGGCCTGGTCAAGCACTTCCCCATCACCAAGGGGCTGCTGCGCCGCCAGGTGGGCGCGGTGCAGGCCGTGGACGGCCTCGACTTCACCGTGCGTCCGGGGGAGACCCTGGGCGTCGTGGGGGAGTCCGGCTGCGGCAAGTCGACCATGGGCCGGCTGATCACCCGGCTGCTCGAACCCACCGCCGGCCGGGTGGAGTTCGAGGGCAGGGACATCAGCCACCTGGGGGTGGCCGGGATGCGGCCGCTGCGCCGCGACGTCCAGATGATCTTCCAGGACCCGTACTCCTCGCTCAACCCCCGGCACACGGTCGGCACCATCGTCGGCGCGCCGTTCCGGCTCCAGGGCATCACCCCGGACGGCGGGGTGAAGAAGGAGGTCCAGGGACTGCTGGAGCTGGTGGGCCTCAACCCCGAGCACTACAACCGCTATCCGCACGAGTTCTCCGGCGGCCAGCGGCAGCGCATCGGCATCGCACGGGCCCTCGCGCTCAAGCCCCGGCTGGTGGTCGCGGACGAACCGGTCTCCGCGCTGGACGTGTCGATCCAGGCCCAGGTGGTCAATCTGCTGGACGACCTCCAGGACGAGCTCGGCCTGACCTACGTGATCATCGCGCACGACCTGTCCGTCATCCGGCACGTCTCGGACCGCATCGCCGTGATGTACCTCGGCAAGATCGTCGAACTCACCGACCGGACCTCGCTCTACCGCTCGCCCCTGCACCCCTACACCAAGGCGCTGCTCTCCGCGGTCCCCGTGCCCGACCCCAAGCGGCGCGCCAAGCGCGAGAGGATCCTGCTGACGGGGGACGTGCCCTCGCCCATCTCACCGCCGGCCGGCTGCCGCTTCCACACCCGGTGCTGGAAGGCGACCGAGATCTGCACGCTGCGGGAGCCCCCGCTGACGGAGCTGCGCACGGGACATCAGGTGGCGTGCCATCACCCCGAGCCCGTCCCCGCGGCGGCTGCCCCGGCGGGAGCGCCACCGACGCAGTAACGGGACGTGCGCCCGTATGGCGGCCATGCCAAGCTGACTGGTGTTGACCGTGACACCGAGGCAATGACCTGAGCAAGGCGAGAGGGGAGGGTGCAGAGTCGGCGACGCGTCCGCTGCACAGGCTCGCGCGGTCGAAGGGACGGCTCATGGCACTCTCCCGCTCGAACCCGTACCCGTACTCGCCCATACGCCGGCGCACGACGGTACGGCGCCGGTCGTCGCGGCACTCCATATCCGGCAGCCGCCTGCCGCGCCGGCCGGTCAGGCTCCTGGCCCTGGCCATGGCGGCCGCGTCCGCCTGGGTGATGTCCGCCGCCCCCGCGGCCGCGCTCCCCACCGGGACCCACCCCGCGCCCGGTACGCCGGGCGTCGGCGACCCCTACTTCCCGACCCTGGGCAACGGCGGCTTCGACGTCCGCCACTACGACCTCGACGTCCGCTACACCCCGGAATCCGGCCGGCTGGACGGCCGGGCGACCGTCACCGCACGGGCCACCAGCAGCCTGTCCACCTTCAACCTGGACCTCCAGCAGCTCAAGGTCACCTCGGTCGAGGTGAACGGCCTGCCCGCGGCCTTCACCCGGGACGGCAACGAACTGCGGATCCATCCGGTCCTCTCACTGCCCAAGGGCCGCTCCTTCACCACCACCGTCGTCTACGGCGGCATACCCCAGCCGCTCCACGGCCCCATCGTCTTCGGCTCCAAGTACGGCTGGATGAAGACCAAGGACGGCGTCTTCGTGGCCTGCGAGCCCAACGGCGCCTCCACCTGGTTCCCGGCCAGCGACCACCCCGCCGACAAGGCGACCTTCGACATCCGCATCAGGGCCCCCAAGGGCCTGACCGCCGTCTCCAACGGCCGGCTGCTCGCCACCCACGAGCGGGGCACGAGCACCGTCACCCACTGGCGGGAGTCCAAGCCGATGGCGCCCTACCTCGCCACCGCCACCATCGGGAAGTTCACCGTCAAGCAGGGCACGACCCCCGGCGGCATCCCCATCTACGTCGCCACCGACCCGGCCCTGCCCACCGGCAAGCTCGACTTCTACGGCATCACCGCCGAGGCCACCGACCACTGGTCGAAGGTCTTCGGCCCGTACCCCTTCGAGGAGACCGGCGCGATCGTCGACGACATGCCGGACGCCGAGTTCTCGCTGGAGACCCAGACCAAGCCGGTCTACTCGGCGGTACGGGACGAGTCGACCGTCGTCCACGAGCTCGCCCACCAGTGGTTCGGCGACTCCGTCTCGGTCGGGCGCTGGAAGGACATCTGGCTCAACGAGGGCTTCGCCACCTATGCCGAATGGCTGTGGGCGGAGCACAAGGGCCGCAAGAGCGCCCACCAGTCCTTCCTGGAGTCCTACAACGAGCACCCGCCGGGCGACCCCTTCTGGAAGATCAACATCGCCGATCCACAGCGCGACACCATGTTCTCCCGCGCCATCTACTTCCGCGGCGCCATGGCCCTGCAGATGCTGCGCGAGCGCATCGGCGACGCGGCCTTCTTCCGGCTGCTGCCGCTGTGGGCCAAGCTGCACCGCCACGGCAACGTCCGCACCGCGCAGTTCATCGGCCTGGCCGAGCACGTCGCCCACCGTGACCTCGGCGACCTCTTCGCGACCTGGCTCTCCGCTCCCGGGCAGCCCAAGCTGCGCTAGCCGGACGAACCGGGCATGGCGGCGGCCGGTCGGCGTCACCGTGCGCGACGAGTAAGAATGTCGCGTGCTCACCGATCTGTTCAGTCCCTCCGTCCAGCACTCGCTCGACCTCGCCGGGATCTTCGTCTTCGCCATCTCCGGCGCGCTGCTCGCCGTCCGCAAGAACTTCGACGTCTTCGGCATGGCGGTACTGGCGGAGGTCACGGCGCTGGGCGGCGGGCTGATCCGGGACCTGATCATCGGCGCCGTGCCGCCCGCGGCCTTCACGGACCTGGGCTACTTCCTCACCCCGCTGGTCGCCACCCTGATCGTCTTCTTCCTCCACCCCGAGGTCGAGCGGATCACCAAGGCCGTGAACGTCTTCGACGCCGCCGGGCTGGGGCTCTTCTGCGTGGCGGGCACGGTCAAGGCCCACTCGCACGGCCTCGGCCTCACCTTCGCGGCGACCCTCGGGCTGGCCACGGCGGTCGGCGGCGGCGTGCTGCGCGACATACTCGCCCACGAGGTGCCCTCGCTGCTGCGCTGGGACCGCGACCTGTACGCCGTGCCGGCCATGGTCGGCGCCACCATGGCCGCCCTGCTGATCCGCTGGGACGCGCTCGACATCTCCACCAGCATGCTGTCCGCCGCCACCGCCTTCGTCCTGCGCCTGCTGGCCATGCACTACAACTGGCGGGCCCCGCGCGCCTGGCACCGGCGCAGCGCGGCGGCCGAGGACCCCGCCGGCGGCTAGGGCCGGCGGAATCGTTTCCGCATCGTTTCCGCTAGCCCACCGGCCGCCCCAGCCAGGCCGCCAGCCGGGTGTAGGCGTCCGCCCCCTCGGGCGCCGGCCGCACCGCCTCGAACGGCACGCCCTCGCCCCGCCGCTCCGCCGGCAGGAACTGCCGCGCCCAGCCCAGGACGAGCTCCGCGAGCTCCTGGTCCAGCGGCAGCGGGTGCCCGATCGCCTCGGACAGGTCCCACGTGTGCGTGACCGTCTCCAGCACCATCCCCGACGTCAGGTAGACCCGGCCCGGGAACTTCCCCCACGGCAGGTCCACCACCCGCTCCAGCGTCGCGTCGTCCGCCCACCCGGCCGCCAGCCGCGCCCGCGCCTCCTCGTACGCGCGCCCCCAGCCGTCGTCCGCGATGTCCGCCGGCGGCTCCCCCCACACCACGTCGCCGGTCTCACCGATCCCCGCCCCGTCGTGCGCGCCCAGCACCAGGTGCGCGAGCAGGGCGCGGACGTCGAACTCCGCACACGGCGTGGGGTCGCCGAGCCGGTCCGCCGGCACCGCGTGGACCAGCGCCGACAGCTGGGCGACGGCACGGTCGAGGAGGGGGCGCGGGTCGAAGGCGGGGTCGGTGACGTTCATGGGCTGCTCCCGGTCCGAAGGGGTCGAATCCGGCCGGGGCGACCCGGCCGGAACACAGCTTCGGCGCATAAGCTGACACCTGCCGTCATGTTTTTCCGCGATCTTGGACGGCATGCTGGGCGGCGTGAAATCCGATCGCCTGCTGTCGATACTCCTGCTGCTCCAGACCCGCACCCGGGTGCCCGCCGCGGAGCTGGCCAAGCGCCTGGAAGTCTCCGTCCGCACCATCTACCGCGACGTCGAATCGCTGTCCGCCTCCGGCGTGCCCGTCTACGCCGAGCGCGGCCGGCACGGCGGCATCGCGCTGCTCCCCGGCTTCCGCACCGACGTCACCGGCCTCACCGCGGACGAGGCCCGTGCCCTGTTCGTCCTCGCCGCCCCGGGCACGCACTCCGCCCTCGGCCTGGAGAGCGCCCTCGGCTCCGCCCTGCGCAAGGTCATGGCCGCCCTGCCCGCCCCGCACCGCCCCGCCGCCGAGGCCACCAGCCGCCGCATCCTCGTCGACCCCGTCCGCTGGCTGAGCACCCCGGCCCCCGCCCCCGCCGTCGAGGTGGAGGACCTCCACACCGCCGTCCTCACCGACCGCCGGCTGCGCCTGCGCTACCGGCACGGAGGCGAGAGCGAGCCACGCACCTACACCGTCGACCCCTACGGGCTCGTCGCCAAGGCGGGCGTCTGGTACCTCGTGGCGGACCGGCGCGGGCGGCCACAACTGTTCCGCGCCGACCGGGTCGGGGCCATGACCGTCACCGACGCGCCCGTCCGCCGGCGCGCGGGCGTGGAGCTGGCGGACGCCTGGGACGTGCTGCGCCGCGAGGTCGAGCAGCGGCCGGCCGGGCTGGTGATCACCGCCCGCGTCCGGCGCTCCCGCCTCGACATGTTCCTGCGCCTGCTGGGCCCCCAGCTCACCGGCCCGCCTTCCGGGGGTGACCCGGCCACCGTGGAGCTCACCCTCCCCGAGGTCCGCTCCGCACGCTCGCTGCTGGGCTTCGGGCCGGACGTGGAGGTGCTCTCCCCGCAGGCCGTGCGCGAGGACCTGGCCCAGCTGGCCGCGGCGGTCGTGGCACGGTACGCGCCCGCCGCGGACGGCGCCTAGCCCGGCCGGGCCGTCCCGTTCGTCGCCCGCCCGCCTGCTCGGGCCGCGGCGTGCGGCATGCGCCTCTCGTTCGTCATGCCGGCGACGCTGACGAGGATCGAGGCCGGTCCGCGTACGGCCGGGGGGAAGGCCCGCTACCGGGCCGGGCCCCAGCTCGTAGAATCGTGCCCACCATGGCCTACCTCGACCACGCCGCCACCACCCCGATGCTTCCGGAGGCGGTGCAGGCGATGACCGCCCAGCTCGCCCTCGCCGGAAACGCCTCCTCGCTGCACGCCGCCGGGCGGCGCGCGCGCCGCACCGTCGAGGAGGCGCGCGAGTCGCTCGCGGCCGCCCTCGGCGCGCGCCCCAGCGAAGTGGTGTTCACCGCCGGTGGCACCGAAGCCGACAACCTCGCCGTCAAGGGCCTGTTCTGGGCCCGCCGGGCCGCCGACCCGGCCCGTACGCGCGTCCTGGCCAGCCCGGTGGAGCACCACGCCGTGCTCGACGCCGTCGACTGGCTGGCCGAGCACGAGGGCGCGACGGTCGAGTACCTGCCCGTCGACGCGTACGGCCGCGTGCACCCCGACGCCCTGCGCGAGGCCATGGCCCGCAACCCCGACGACGTCGCGCTGGCCACGGTGATGTGGGCCAACAACGAGATCGGCACCGTCATGGCCGTCCGGGAACTGGCCGAGGTCGCGGGGGAGTTCGGGGTGCCGCTGCACTCCGACGCCGTGCAGGCGTTCGGTCAGCTGGACGTCGACTTCGCCGCCTCCGGGCTGGCCGCGATGACCGTCACCGGGCACAAGGTCGGCGGCCCGTACGGGGTCGGCGCGCTGCTGCTGGGCCGCCAGTACGCGCCCGTACCGCTGCTGCACGGCGGCGGCCAGGAGCGGCACGTGCGCTCCGGGACGCTGGACGTGCCGGCCATCGCCGCGTTCGCCGTCGCGGGCACGCTGGCCGCCGAGCGGCGCGCGGACTTCGCCCGCGAGGTGGGGGCGCTGCGGGACGAGCTGATCGAGGGCGTCCGCGCGGCCGTGCCGGACGCGGTGCTCGGCGGCGACCCGGACCCGGCCGGCCGGCTGCCCGCCAACGCCCACTTCTCCTTCCCCGGCTGCGAGGGCGACTCGCTGCTCCTGCTGCTGGACGCCCAGGGCATCGAGTGCTCCACCGGCTCCGCCTGCACCGCGGGCGTCGCCCAGCCCAGCCATGTCGTGCTGGCGACGGGCACGGACCCGGACCTGGCGCGGGGGACGCTGCGGTTCTCCCTGGGGCACACCTCGACGGCCGCCGACGTCGCCGCGGTCGTCGGGGCCATCGGCCCGGTGGTGGAGCGGGCCCGGACCGCGGGGCTGATCTAGCGCGCACGCGGGGCGCGGCCTTCGCGGAAACGACCCGTACCCTGGTAGGGCTATGACTGACTTCCCCGGTGCCCCCGATCCCCGCGCCCCCCGCAAGGGGCTCCGCGTGCTCGCCGCCATGTCCGGCGGCGTCGACTCCGCCGTCGCCGCGGCCCGCGCCGTGGAGGCCGGTCACGACGTGACCGGCGTGCACCTGGCGCTGTCGGCGAATCCGCAGTCCTTCCGCACGGGCGCGCGCGGCTGCTGCACCATCGAGGACTCGCGCGACGCCCGCCGCGCCGCCGACGTCATCGGCATCCCCTTCTACTGCTGGGACCTCGCCGAGCGCTTCCGCGAGGACGTCGTCGAGGACTTCGTCGCCGAGTACGAGGCCGGGCGCACCCCGAACCCCTGCCTGCGCTGCAACGAGAAGATCAAGTTCGCGGCGCTGCTGGACAAGGCCCTCGCGCTGGGCTTCGACGCGGTGTGCACCGGCCACTACGCCACGGTCGTCGTGAACGAGGACGGCACCCGCGAGCTGCACCGCGCCAGCGACATGGCCAAGGACCAGTCCTACGTGCTGGGCGTGCTGGACGAGAAGCAGCTGGCCCACGCGATGTTCCCGCTGGGCGACACGCTCACCACCAAGGACGAGATCCGCGCCGAGGCGGAGCGGCGTGGCCTGGCCGTGGCGAAGAAGCCCGACAGCCACGACATCTGCTTCATCGCCGACGGCGACACCCAGGGCTTCCTCGCCAAGCGCCTCGGCAAGGCGGAGGGCGACATCGTCGACGAGTCCGGCACGAAGGTCGGCACCCACGAGGGCGCGTACGGCTTCACCATCGGCCAGCGCAAGGGCCTGCGCATCGGCCACCCCGCCCCGGACGGCAAGCCGCGCTACGTCCTGGACATCTCGCCGGTGAACAACACGGTGACCGTCGGCCCGGCCGAGGCGCTCGACGTCACGGGCCTGACCGCCATCAAGCCGCGCTGGTGCGGCGTGGCGCCCGAGGGCCCGGGCACGTACACGGCGCAGCTGCGCGCGCACGGCGGCGAGACCGAGGTGACGGCGGAGCTGGTGGGCGAGGAGCTGCGGGTCGGCTTCGCGGAGCCGGTGCGGGGCGTGGCCCCGGGCCAGGCGATCGTGCTCTACGACGGCACGCGGGTGGTGGGCTCGGCGACGATCGCGGCCACGGAGCGGGTGCGCAGCGGCGCGGCCCGGTAGGGGAAGCGGGCCCTGCCCCGGTGCTCCCGGCCGGTGCCGGGGGGAGACGGGGCGATGACGAACGGGCGACCAGGCCATGGCCTGGTCGCCCGTGGTCGTTTCCGGAGCTCAGTTGCGGATCGTGCGGGTGACGCTCGAGACCTCGCAGCGCACCGTGCCCGACGTGCCGGGCTTGGCGACGTACGGCGTGGAGACGTCCAGCGTGTCCGTCTTGCCGGGCATGACGAACGGGATGGAGGGGTTCCGGGTGGCGAGGAGGGCGCGGTCCGGGCCGTAGAACTTCACCGTGAGGCGGTAGTCGTACTTGAGCGTGCTGCTGCTGTTGGTGGCCTGGAGCTTCGCCGTGATGCCGAGGCGGTCGGTGTACTCGCAGCCGAGGATCTTGATGTCCCGCATGGCGCTGTTGCTGCCGCCGGTGCCGCCCGAGGTGTAGGAGCCACCCGTGGTCGTGGAGTCGCCGGAGGTGCCGGAGGTGGTGGTGCCGCCGGACGTCGTGCTTCCGGTGGTGCCGCCGCTCGTCGTGCCACCGCCGAACGAGCCGCCGGAGGAGTCGCCTCCGGTGCTGCCGCCCGAGGTGGAGCCGCCCGAGGAGGAGCTGCTGCTGTGGCTGGACCCGCCACCGCCGCCGCAGCTGCCTCCGTGGCTGCCCCGGGCGCCGGTCAGGGCGACGGCGGCGATTCCGAATACCGCGATCGCGCGGACATGACGAAGCTTCACGATGAGGACTCCCCCGATGAAGTGGCTGGATTGTACGCCTGGCTTGACGAGCGCACGTCAGGCTAACAACGCCTTTACACGGCGCCAAATCCCCAGCGGGCCCTGGTCATTTCTGTGACACGGCCGCGACAGAACGGGTCCTGAACCGGGACGGGGGGCCTACGAAATCAGGTCAATCGGCTCAACCGGTACCCCGCGTCACCTGGGTGACCTCGCACGTGACGTCGGAGGTGGCGGCGCCCGCCTTGGGGGTGTACGGGGCCGTGACGTCCTGGGTGTCCGAGCGGCCGGGGCGGACGAAGTGGAGGGTGGGCGTCTGGGTGGCGACCAGGGTGCCGTCGGGGGCCGTGAACTTCACGGTGACGTTGTACGTGTACGTCATCGTCGCGCTGGGGTTGGACGCGCTCAGCTTGGCCGTTATGCCCTGCTTCTCGACGTACGCGCAGTCGGAGATCTCGACGTCCTTCGTGGCGTCGCGGGTGTCCTCCGGGGCGTCGGCGGCGGTGTCGGTCGCTTCGGAGGAAGCGCTCCCCTTGTCCGTGTCGCTGCCGCAACCGCTCGCTCCGCCGAGGGCGATGATGACGATTCCGGCTGCGGCGGCGGTGCGGATGTGGCGAAGCTTCACAGTGTCTACTTTCGACGGAATGGCAGAAATGGCGGGAACGGCAGGAACGACGGGAAAGGAGCGTCGCCTTGGGGGCGTCTTTCCTGGCGCCGCCGGCGGGTCCGCGTCACGTTAGACAAGGCGTCCACCGTCTGTCATACCGGCGGTAACACCGTGACGGAGTTGCGACCCAATAGATCCCGGACCCTGATCAGAGGCGGTCGAAACCGGCTCATAGCGTCCGGCTCGCCCGGTGATGTTCCCGCCGCGTACCGTGGTTTCCATGAACATCACCGTCTTCTGTTCCGCCGCGGACCTCGACGAGCGCTACACCGCCCCGGCCCGGGAGTTCGCCGCGCTCATCGGCAAGGGCGGCCACACGCTGGTCTGGGGCGGCTCGGAGTCCGGGCTGATGAAGGTCATGGCGGACGGGGTGCGGGAGCACGGCGGGCGGCTCGTGGGCGTCTCGGTGGAGTTCCTCGCCTCGAAGGCCCGTAAGGACGCCGACGAGATGGTGGTGACGGAGGATCTGGCCGCCCGCAAGGCGCAGCTGCTCGCGCGCGGCGACGCCGTCGTCGTGATGGTGGGCGGCACGGGCACGCTGGATGAGGCGACGGAGATCCTGGAGCTGAAGAAGCACGGGCTGCACGACAAGCCGGTGGTGCTGCTGAACGCGGCCGGCTTCTATGACGGGCTCAAGCAGCAGTTCCAGCGGATGGACGCGGAAGGCTTCCTGCCGCTTCCCCTCACCGACCTCGTCTTCTTCGCGGAGGACGGGGTCGGGGCGATGGCCTACCTCGAGGAGTCCGCCGGGGTGCGGTAGGGCAAGCTGGAGGCATGGCAACACATCTGATCACCGGTGCGGGCTCGGGAATCGGCGAGGCGGTCGCCCAGCGGCTGCACGAGCGCGGCGACGAGCTCTGGCTCGTCGCCCGCGACGCCGGCCGGGCGAAGGAACTGGCCGCCCGGTACCCCGGCGCGCACCCGCTCGTGGCCGACCTCGAGAACCCCGACCGGCTCTCCTGGGCGTTCGGCCACCAGACGCTGCCCGACCGCCTCGACTCCCTCCTGCACATCGCGGGCGTCTCCGACCTCGGCACGGTCGGCGAGCTCACCCCCAAGACGTGGACGCGCACGCTCGCCGTCAACCTGCTCTCGCCGGCCGAGCTCACCCGCCTGCTGCTGCCGCAGCTGCGGATCTCCCGCGGCCACGTCATCTTCGTCAACTCCGGCGCGGGCCTGAACGCGCGCGCCGAGTGGGGCGCGTACGCCGCGAGCAAGCACGGCCTGAAGGCGCTCGCCGACTCCCTGCGCGACGAGGAGCACACCAACGGCGTCCGGGTCACCAGCGTCTACCCCGGCCGCGTGGCCACCGCCATGCAGGCGAAGGTGCAGCAGCAGGAGGGCAAGGAGTACACCCCCGAGAAGTGGATCGACCCGCGGTCGGTCGCCACCACGGTGCTGCTGGCGCTGGACCTGCCGCGCGACGCGGAGATCCACGACCTGTCGGTCCGCCCGGGGTACTCGGGACGCTGAGCCGGCGGGCGCCGTCTCGTACCCTTCCTGGGTGAGCGAGAACAACAGCAAGCGCAGCAGCTGGGGTGCCGGGACCGCGACCGGCGTCGGTTCGATGCCCGGCGGGGACGCGCGGGAGGCCGCGAGGACCGTCACCGGGTCGCTGGAGGCCCTGCCGTACCTGCCCGAACTGCCCGCGCGGGGACCCGGCGCGGACATGATCGGCCGGACGGCGGGGATGCTGGTCGAGGTCTTCGCGCACGTGGAGCCCAGCGGCTGGCGGATCAGCGACCGGCCCGGCCGCGACACCCGCCGCGCCCGCTCCTGGCTGGGCGAGGACCTGGACGCGCTCGAGGAGTTCACCCAGGGCTACCAGGGCCCGCTGAAGGTCTCGGCCGTCGGCCCCTGGACCCTCGCCGCCGCCCTCGAACTGCGCGGCGGCGAGGCGGCGCTGGGCGACCCCGGCGCCTGCCGCGACCTGGCGGCCTCCCTCGCCGAGGGCCTGCGCGCCCACCTCGCGGAGGTCCGGCGCCGGGTGCCGGGCGCCCGGGTCGTCCTCCAGCTGGACGAGCCGTCGCTGCCCGCCGTGCTGCGCGGGCAGGTCCGCACCGCCAGCGGCTACCGCACCTACCGGGCGGTGGACCGGGCCGTGGTGGAGGGCGCGCTCCGCGAGTTCGCGACGGTGGCGGGGGAGACGCCGGACGGGGAGCTCATCGTGCACTCGTGCGCCCCCGGAGTGCCCTTCGCGCTGCTGCGCCGGGCCGGGGTCTCCGGCGTCTCGTTCGATTTCTCCCTGCTCACCGAGCGTGAGGACGACGCGATCGGTGAGGCGGTCGAGGCCGGCACCACCCTCTTCGCTGGCGTGGTGCCGGGCGTGGACGGCCCATTGTCAGACCCTGCCGGTAGCGTCATGGGTGTCAGGACGCTGTGGCGCAGGCTGGGGCTGTCGCCGGGGGCTCTCGCCGAGTCCGTGGTGGTCACCCCGTCGTGCGGACTCGCGGGCGCTTCGCCCGCGTATGCCCGTACGGCCCTCGCCCACTGCGTCCGGGCGGCGAAATCACTCGCAGACAACCCTGAGTGACGGCGCTCATGGAGCAACGGGAGGACGAAACGGTGGCTGTCGAACAGCAAGGCGAAGAGCTCGAAGCGCTCGCGGCGCAGTCCGCGGTGCCCGCGAAGGCGCGGGAGAAGCACGCACTGCTGGCCGAGCAGGTCGAGGAGCACCGCTTCCGCTACTACGTGAAGGACGCTCCCGTCGTCAGCGACGCCGAGTTCGACAAGCTCCTGCGCGAGCTGGAGCGGCTGGAGGAGCAGTACCCGCCGCTGCGCACCCCCGACTCGCCCACCCAGAAGGTCGCCGGGGCGTACGAAACGGAGTTCACGGAGGTCGAGCACCGCGAGCGCATGCTCTCCCTCGACAACGCCTTCGACGACGAGGAGCTGTCCGCCTGGGCCGACCGCCTCGCCAAGGAGATCGGCTCCGGCACGCGCTACCACTTCCTGTGCGAGCTGAAGGTCGACGGCCTCGCGGTCAACCTCACCTACGAGCACGGCCGCCTCACCCGCGCCGCCACCCGGGGCGACGGCCGCACGGGCGAGGACATCACGCCCAACGTCCGCACCATCTCCGAGATCCCCGACCGCCTCAAGGGCGACCGCATCCCGGCCCTGGTCGAGGTGCGCGGCGAGGTCTACTTCCCGATGGAGAAGTTCGAGGAGCTCAACGCCCGCCTGGTGGAGGCCGGCAAGCCGCCGTTCGCCAACCCGCGCAACGCGGCGGCCGGTTCGCTTCGCCAGAAGGACCCCAAGGTCACGGCCGGCCGGCCGCTGCACATGGTCGTCCACGGCGTCGGCGCCCGCGAGGGCTTCGCCATCGACTGCCAGTCGCAGGCATACGAACTCCTGCGCGAATGGGGCCTGCCCACCGCCGCGCACGCCAAGGTCGTCGACTCCCTCGAGGACGTCCGCGCCTTCATCGCCCACTACGGCAACCCCGACGTGCGCCACTCGATGGAGCACGAGATCGACGGCGTGGTCGTCAAGCTCGACGAGATCCCCCTGCAGGGACGGCTCGGCTCCACCTCGCGCGCGCCGCGCTGGGCCATCGCCTGGAAGTACCCCCCGGAGGAGGTCAACAGCAAGCTGGTCGACATCCGCGTCGGCGTCGGCCGCACGGGCCGGGTGACGCCCTACGCGGTCGTCGAGCCGGTCACGGTCGCCGGCTCCGAGGTCGAGTTCGCCACGCTGCACAACCAGGAGGTCGTCAAGGCCAAGGGCGTCCTCATCGGTGACACGGTCGTGCTGCGCAAGGCGGGCGACGTCATCCCCGAGATCCTGGGCCCGGTGGCCGACCTGCGCGACGGCACCGAGCGGGAGTTCGTCATGCCGGCCGAGTGCCCGGAGTGCGGGGAAGGGCTGCGCCCGATGAAGGAGGGCGACATCGACCTCCGCTGCCCCAACGCCCGGTCCTGCCCCGCGCAGATCCGCGAGCGGCTCTTCTACCTCGCCGGCCGCAAGAGCCTGGACATCGAGAACTTCGGCTACGTCGCCGCCACCGCGCTCACCCAGCCGCTGGAGCCGGCCGAGCCGCCGCTGCGCAACGAGGCCGACCTGTTCGATCTGACCGTCGAACAGCTGTTGCCCATCAAGTCCTATGTCCTGGACCCCGATTCGGGCCTGCCCAAGCGGGACCCCGCCACGGGCGAGCCGAAGATCGTCACCTTCTTCGCCAACCAGAAGGGTGAACCGAAGAAGAACACCCTCGCCATGCTGGCGAACATCGAGGCGGCCAAGCAGCGCCCGCTCTCCCGCGTCCTGACGGGCCTTTCGATCCGCCACGTCGGCCCGGTCGCCGCGGTCGCGCTCGCCCGCGAGTTCCGCTCCATCGACCGGATCGCGGAGGCCACCGAGGAGGAGCTGGCCGCCGTCGAGGGCGTCGGCGGCACCATCGCCACCTCGGTGAAGGAGTGGTTCGCCGAGGACTGGCACCGCGAGATCGTGGAGAAGTGGAAGGCCGCCGGCGTCCGGATGGAGGAGGAGGCGGGCAAGGACGAGGGCCCGCGCCCCCTCGCCGGGCTCACCCTCGTCGTCACCGGCACCCTGACGGGCTACACGCGCGACGGCGCGAAGGAGGCGCTGCAGAACCAGGGCGCGAAGGTGACCGGTTCGGTGTCGAAGAAGACGGACTTCGTGGTCGTCGGTGACAATCCCGGTTCGAAGTTCGACAAGGCGATGCAGCTGAAGGTCCCTGTCCTGGAGGAGGACGGCTTCGTCGTACTCCTGAACGAAGGCCCCGAGGCGGCGCGCGAGGCCGCCGTGCCCCAGGAGGTCACCCCCGCGGAGTAATGGCCGCATAGTCAGTGGGCATTACCCCTACAGCGCATACCAGATGGCTGCAGAAGGCCGGATCGCATTCGGGCAACCGCTGCCGATCGCTGCCCGCCGTAGCCTTCTGCGCCCTACTGTTGAGATGTGCGCCTGCCGTGGCGCGGGCACCGCCGGCTGTGAGAGGGACGGGCATGAAACCCACCGACAGCGCCGAACCGGCATCGCCGCCGCGCCGGCTTTCCCCGCCCGCGCTGCCCACGGTCTGTGTGACCTTGGCCGCGCTGGCGTTCACCGTCGGAACGTTCCGCGCGCTGAGTACGGACCGGGCCCTCTTCCCGGGCCAGACCGCCGGCTGGTCGCTGGCGACGCTCACCGCGCTCATCGTCGCCCATCTCGTCGCCCTCGGGCGGGACCGCTGGTGGGGCGGCACCGGCTCCGGTGCCGCCCTCACCCTGGCCGTCCTGCTGCTCTACGGCTGGATCCCCGCCGCACTGATCAGCATCGCGGTCGTCACCCTGGTGGCCACCGCCCGCCGGCACCGATGGCGGCAGGCGTTACTGCACGGCGCGGTCGACATCCTCGGCATCGCGGCCGCCGGCGGCGCCCTCGCCGCCTGCGGCGTCACCGCCGCCGTCGAGGCGCCCTGGCTGCCCGACACCTGGCGGCTGTCCGCCGCCCCCAAGATCGCCCTCGCCGCCTTCCTCTACCTCGCCGTCACCCGCGCCCTGCTGTGGTACTCCATGGCCCCGCGCGCCGCGCTGACCTCCATCGCCCGCACCGCCCTCATGCGGCAGGCCCTCGTCGGCGGAGCCCTCCTGGGCATCGCCCCGCTCATCGCCGTGGTCGCCGACCACGCCCCCCTGCTGCTGCCGCTGTTCGCGGTCCCCCTCATCGCGCTGGACTCCACGCTCTGGATCGCCCGCGCCCGCGCCGAGGAACAGCTGCGCGACCCCCTCACCGGGCTGCCCAACCGCCAGTGGCTGCTGGAGCGCACCTGGACCGCCCTGGACGAGGCCGAGCGGGCCGGCGAGCGGGCCGCGCTCGTCCTCATCGACCTCGACCGCTTCCGGTCCGTCAACGACACCCTCGGCCACCTCGCCGGCGACCGGCTGCTCCTGCAGATAGCGGAACGGCTGCGCCTGGCCCTGCCGCGCGACGCGGAGGCCGCCCGCCTGGGCGGCGACGAATTCGCGGTGCTGCTGCCCACCGCCGACTCCCTCACCAGCGCCCAGCGCGTGGCCCGCGCCCTGGTGGCCGACCTCGGCTCGCCCCTGGACCTCGACGGGCTCACGCTCGTCCTGGAGGCCAGCGCCGGCGTGGCCGTCTACCCCGACCACGCCCTGGACGCCGAGGGCCTCCTGCGCCGGGCCGACGTCGCCATGTACCAGGCCAAGCGCGACCGCAGCGGCGTCGAGGTCTACGAAGCCCGCCGCGACGGCAACACCCCCGACCGCCTCGGACTGTTGGGCGACCTGCGCCGCGCCCTGGACGCCGGCGAGGTCGAGCTGCACTACCAGCCCAAGGTCGGCTTCGACGGCCACGTCGAGGGGCTGGAGGCCCTGGTGCGCTGGGTCCATCCCGAGCGCGGCCGGGTCTCCCCGGACGAGTTCATCGCCATAGCCGAGTCGTCCGGGCTGATGCCCCGCCTGACCGAGTACGTCCTGGAGACCGCCCTCGGCCAGGTCGCCAAGTGGCGGGCCATGGGCCTGGAGGTCCCGGTCGCCGTCAATGTCTCGCCGCGCGACGTCCACACCCCCGGGTTCGCCGGCTCGGTCGCCGCCCGCCTCGCCCGGCACGGCGTCCCCGCCGGGGCCCTGCAGCTGGAGATAACCGAGCACGTCCTCCTGGAGGACCCCCAGCGCGCGGCCGACACGCTCGCCGGCCTCACCGGGCACGGCGTGAAGATGTCCCTCGACGACTTCGGCACCGGCTACTCCTCGCTGGTCCACCTGCGCCGGCTCCCGGTCAGCGAGCTCAAGATCGACCGCTCCTTCGTCGCCCGCCTCGCGATCGACAACGAGGACGCGGAGATCGTCCGCTGCACCCTCGACCTCGCCCACTCCCTCGGCCTGCTCGTCGTCGCCGAGGGCGTCGAGGACGACGAGACCTGGGAGCGCCTGCGCGACCTGGGCTGCGACGCGGTACAGGGCTGGCTGGTCGCCGCCGCGATGCCGCCGGACGAGACCACGGCCTGGCTGCGCCTGCGCAGCGAGTCCGGCTGGCGCCGCGAGGACGAACCGCTCGCCGCGGCCCCGGCCGAGGAGGACGCCGACCAGCCGGTGACGTGACGGGGGGCTTTCGAAGGACACGCCGGAGCGCCCCGCGGAGAGGGCGCGGCGAAACCGTTTCGCGGGCACGTGGCGGGGAGCCATAGGATTGGGGCGAAAGCCGTCCACCCACCACACCCACCCTTGAGGATCGCTGCATGCCTGGCATCACGCGCGAGGAGGTCGCCCACCTCGCCCGGCTGGCGCGTCTGGAGCTGAAGGACGAAGAGCTCGACCACTTCGCCGGACAGCTGGACGACATCATTGGCGCGGTCGCCCGCGTCTCCGAGGTCGCCGACCAAGACGTACCGCCGACCTCTCACCCGCTGCCCCTGACCAATGTCATGCGGCCGGACGAGGTCCGTCCGTCGCTGACCCCCGAGCAGGCGCTCTCCGGCGCCCCGGCCCAGGAGCAGCAGCGTTTCAAGGTGCCGCAGATCCTGGGGGAGGACTGACCCGCAATGACGGACATCATCAAGCTGACGGCCGCCGAGATCGCGGGGAAGATCGCCTCCGGCGAGCTCACCGCCGTCGAGGTCACCGAGGCACACCTGGCCCGGATCGAGGCCGTCGACGAGAAGGTCCACGCCTTCCTGCACGTCGACCGTGAGGGCGCGCTGGCGCAGGCCCGCGCCGTGGACGCCAAGCGCGAGCGCGGCGAGAAGCTCGGCCCGCTGGCCGGCGTCCCGCTCGCCCTGAAGGACATCTTCACCACCCAGGGCGTCCCGACCACCGTCGGCTCCAAGATCCTCGAAGGCTGGATCCCGCCGTACGACGCGACGCTCACCCGGCGTCTGAAGGACGCCGACGTCGTCATCCTCGGCAAGACCAACATGGACGAGTTCGCCATGGGGTCCTCCACCGAGAACAGCGCCTACGGCCCCACCGGCAACCCCTGGGACCTCACCAAGATCCCCGGCGGCTCCGGCGGCGGCTCCTCCGCCGCCCTCGCGGCGTTCCAGGCCCCCCTGGCGATCGGCACGGACACCGGCGGTTCCATCCGCCAGCCCGCCGCCGTCACCGGCACCGTCGGCGTCAAGCCGACCTACGGCGCGGTCTCCCGCTACGGCATGGTGGCCTTCTCCTCCTCCCTCGACCAGGGCGGCCCCTGCGCCCGTACGGTCCTGGACGCGGCCCTGCTGCACGAGGTCATCGCCGGCCACGACCCGCTGGACTCGACCTCCATCGACGCCCCGGTCCCGCCGGTCGTCGAGGCGGCCCGCAACGGCTCGGTCGCCGGCATGCGCGTCGGCGTCGTCAAGCAGTTCCGCGGCGAGGGCTACCAGGCCGGCGTCATCCAGCGCTTCGACGAGTCGGTCGAGCTCCTCAAGGAGCTGGGCGCGGAGATCGTCGAGCTGGACTGCCCGTCCTTCGACCTGGCGCTGGCGGCGTACTACCTCATCGCGCCGTCCGAGTGCTCCTCGAACCTGGCCCGCTTCGACGGCCTGCGCTACGGCCTGCGGACCGGCGACGACGGCACGCGCTCCGCCGAGGACGTCACCGCCCTCACCCGTGAGGCCGGCTTCGGCCCCGAGGTCAAGCGCCGCGTCATGCTCGGCACGTACGCGCTCAGCTCCGGCTACTACGACGCGTACTACGGCTCCGCGCAGAAGGTCCGCACGCTCATCTCGCGCGACTTCGAGGCGGCCTTCGAGCAGGTCGACGTGATCGTCTCGCCGACGACCCCGACCACCGCCTTCGCGATCGGCGAGCGCGCCGACGACCCGATGGCGATGTACCTCGCGGACCTGTGCACCATCCCGACCAACCTGGCGGGCAACGCCGCCATGTCCCTGCCCTGCGGCCTCGCGCCGGAGGACGGGATGCCGGTCGGTCTGCAGATCATCGCTCCCGCCATGAAGGACGACCGGCTCTACAAGGTCGGTGCCGCGGTCGAGGCCGCGTTCACCGAGCGCTGGGGCCACCCGATTCTCGAGGAGGCACCGTCGCTGTGACCGACAAGAAGAGCGCGCTGAGCAAGGCCAAGGGCTTCAAGAAGTCCAAGGCCGGTACGTACCTGTCCATCGGCACCACGCTGTTCGGCGCGGTGAGCGTCATCAAGCAGGCGAAGAAGGCCCGCGGCGAGCAGGACACCCTCCAGCTCGTCGACGCGGTCGTCTCCGCCGCCGCCATCGCCACCGGCGTGGCCCTGCTCGTCCGTGAGCTGCGCCGTATGAGCAGCGACGACGTCCTCGCGGGCTGAGCCGGGACTGAGAGGTTAGTTTTCCGTGACCGTCACTGAACTGGTGTCGTACGAGGAGGCGCTTGCCACCTACGAGCCCGTCATGGGCCTCGAGGTGCACGTCGAGCTCGGCACCAAGACCAAGATGTTCTGTGGGTGCTCCACCGAGCTGGGCGCCGAGCCCAACTCGCAGACCTGCCCCACCTGCCTCGGCATGCCCGGCTCCCTGCCGGTCGTCAACGCCGTCGGCGTCGAGTCGGCCGTGAAGATCGGTCTCGCGCTGCACTGCGAGATCGCCGAGTGGTGCCGCTTCGCCCGGAAGAATTACTTCTATCCGGACATGCCGAAGAACTTCCAGACCTCGCAGTACGACGAGCCCATCGCCTTCAACGGCTACCTGGACGTCCAGCTGGAGGACGGCGAGATCTTCCGCGTGGAGATCGAGCGCGCCCACATGGAGGAGGACACCGGCAAGTCGACCCACGTCGGCGGTGCCACCGGCCGCATCCACGGCGCGGTCCACTCCCTGCTCGACTACAACCGGGCCGGCATCCCGCTCATCGAGATCGTCACCAAGCCGATCACCGGTGCGGGCGAGCGCGCCCCCGAGGTCGCCAAGGCGTACGTCGCCGAGCTGCGCGAGCTCATCAAGGCGCTCGGCGTCTCCGAGGCCCGCATGGAGATGGGCCAGATGCGCTGCGACGTCAACCTCTCGCTGATGCCCAAGGGCAGCTCGACGTTCGGCACGCGCTCCGAGACGAAGAACGTCAACTCGCTGCGTTCCGTCGAGCGGGCGGCGCGCTTCGAGATCCAGCGGCACGCGGCCGTGCTGTCCTCGGGCGGCACGATCGTGCAGGAGACCCGGCACTTCCACGAGGACGACGGCTCCACGACGTCGGGCCGGATCAAGGAAGAGGCCGAGGACTACCGCTACTTCCCCGAGCCGGACCTGGTGCCGGTGGCCCCCTCGCGCGAGTGGGTCGAGGAGCTGCGGGCCACCCTGCCCGAGCTGCCGCGCGTGCGCCGCAACCGGCTGCGTGAGGAGTGGGGCGTCTCGGCGCACGACATGCAGTCGATCCTCAACGCGGGCGCGGTCGACCTGATCGTCGCCACGGTCGAGGCCGGCGCCGACGCCGCGTCCGCCCGCAAGTGGTGGATGGGCGAGCTGTCCCGCCGGGCCAACGAGGCCGGCGTGGACCTGGCCGCGATGGCGATCACCCCGGAGCAGGTCGCCCGGGTGTGCGCGCTGGTCGTCGAGGGTTCCCTCAACGACAAGCTGGCCCGCCAGGTCATCGAGGGCGTCGTCGCGGGCGAGGGCACCCCGGACGAGGTCGTCGAGAAGCGCGGCCTGAAGGTCGTCTCGGACGAGGGCGCGCTGGGCACGGCCGTGGACGAGGCCATCGCGGCCAACGCGGCCATCGCCGACAAGATCCGCGCCGGCAAGGTCGCGGCGGCGGGTGCGCTCGTCGGCGCGGTCATGAAGGCCACCCGGGGCCAGGCGGACGCCGCGCGCGTCCGCGAGCTGATCCTGGAGAAGCTGGGCGTCGAGGGCTAGCGCCTCCCGTCGTCAACACGGCACGATGGCCGTCCCTCCTCGGAGGGGCGGCCATCGGTCTGTCCGCGAACGGCCGGAATCAGCCTCTCCGGCCCATGGTTGGCCTGAATCAGTCCATACGCACCCCACGGGCCGAAACGGTCCGGCATGATCGCGGCAGCGGGCCGGTCCGTGGTGCCCGCACTCGGATTCTGGGGGTAGGGAACATGCGACGGTTGAGAACAGGGCTGGCGGCGCTCGTGCTGGCGGGCGCCGGGCTCGCGGCCACGCTGCCGGCGGGGACGGCCGTGGCGGCGGGGGTGCCGACGACGGCCGCGGCGGCCTGCGCGACCGACTGGGGAAGTCAGTCCAAGGTCAGCACCGACACCGACTACAAGCCGCTGCGGGACATCAGAACCGGCCGGCACGACTGCTTCGACCGTATGGTCTTCGACATCCTCGGCGCGGACACCAAGGGCCCGATCGGGTACCGCGTGGGCTACGTCGACCAGATGCACCAGGACGGCTCGGGCGATGTGATCCCGGTGGCGGGCGGCGCGATCCTCGAGGTGCGGGTGGCCGCGCCCAGCTACGATCCGGCCACGGGGCAGCCGGTCTACGACGGCAAGGCCAAGCAGCCGCTGCCGGGCGTGGACCTCACCGGCTACCGGACCTTCCGGGACGCCCGCTTCGGCGGCAGCTTCGAGGGTGACACCCAGGTCGGCCTGGGCGTACGGGCCAAGCTGCCGTTCCGGGTGTTCCAGGAGGGCAACCGCCTCGTGGTGGACGTCGCCCACGCCTGGCGCGGTTTCCGCTGAGCATCGTGACCGGCGTCGGGATGCCGCTGCGCGGGTGACATAAACCCGGGCGGCTTGTGGTATAACCCACAAAAGAGACAAAGGATCTTTCCCTACTGCCACAGTGGTCAGGCAGAGGGCCTTCTCACAGGGCCTTCTGCCCAGTTGCTCACCCACGCTCAGCGGTCGGAACCACGGGTCTTCCCGGCGAGAACGACGCGAAACCCGGGAAGCAGGTTATGACCTCACTTGCCCGGTGGTGCCTGCGCCGCCGCTTCGCCGTCATCGGCTTGTGGCTGGTCGTCCTCGCCGGTACGACCCTCGCGGCGACCCTGGCCGGGTCCGCGTACTCCAACGACTACCGCGTCCCGGGCACCGAGTCCGCCCGCGCCACCGCCCTGATGGACAAGGCGTTCCCCGGCCGGGGCGGCGACGACACCATCGTCTGGCACACCGACCACGGCACCGTGCGCGCCGCCGAGGTCGAACGGCGCATGACCGCCACGCTGCGCGAGATCGCCGGCCTGCCCGGCGTGGCCTCGGTGGCCGGCCCGTACCAGGACGGCGCCGGCGCGCAGATCAGCCCCGACCGGCACACCGCCTACGCGGCCCTCACCTTCGAGGGCGCCACCGGCGACCCGGACCCCGCACAGGTGAAGAAGGTCGTCGAGACCGCGCGCAAGGCCGCGACCGGAAATCTCCAGGTCGCGCTCGGCGGCAGCGGCATCGCCTCCTCCGAGGGCCCGGACGGACACCTCAGCGAGATCATCGGCATCGTGGTGGCCGCGCTGGTCCTGCTGATCGTCTTCGGCTCGCCGGCGGCGAGCGTCCTGCCCATCGCCACCGCCGTCGTCAGCGTGGGCACCGCCACCATGGGCACCGCCCTGCTCGGCCACGTCATGAAGGTCGCCGACTTCGCCCCCATGCTGGGCACCCTCATCGGCCTCGGCGTGGGCATCGACTACGCGCTGTTCATCGTCACCCGGCACCGGCGCGGCCTCAAGCAGGGCTTGCCGGTCCACCTCGCCGCCGAACGGGCCGTCGCCACCACCGGCCGGGCCGTCGTCTTCGCCGGCGGAACGGTGTGCGTGGCGCTGCTCGGCATGCTCATCCTGCGGCTGAGCTTCCTCAACGGCGTGGCCCTCGCGGCCTCGCTCACCGTCGTGCTGACCGTGGCCGCCTCCGTCACGCTCCTGCCCGCGCTGCTCGGCGTCATCGGCGAGCGCGCCCTCAGCCGCAAGGAACGCCGGCGGCTGGCCGAGCACGGCCCGCGCCCGGACCTCCCCACCGGGCTGGCCGCCCGCTGGTCGGCGTTCGTCGAGCGCCACCCCAAGCTGCTGGGCGCGGTGGCCGCGGCCGTGATGCTGGTGCTGGCCCTGCCGACGCTCTCGCTGCACCTGGGCACCTCCGACCAGGGCAACCAGCCCGAGTCCCGCACGACCCGCCAGGCCTACGACATGCTCGCCACGGGCTTCGGCCCCGGCGTCAACGGCCCGCTGACGCTCGTGGCACCGCTCGGCAGCGCGGCCGACAGCCTCGCCTTCAACAAGCTGCCCGACACCCTCCGGCACACCCCCGGCGTCGCCTCCGTGAGCCCCTCCGCGCTGAACGGCAGCGGCGACACCGGCGTCATCACCGTCGTCCCCACCACGTCCCCGCAGTCCCGCGACACCAGCGACCTCGTCGACCGGCTGCGCACGACCGTCCTGCCCAAGGCCACCGGGGACACCGGCCTTCAGGTCCGCGTCGGCGGACTCACCGCGAGCTACGACGACTTCGCCGGGATCATCCTGGGCAAGCTCCCGGTGTTCGTCGGCACCGTGGTGGGCCTGGGCTCCCTGCTGCTGCTCCTGGCCTTCCGCAGCATCGGCATACCGCTGAAGGCCGCGGCGATGAACATCGCGGCCGTGGCCTCCTCCTTCGGCCTCATCGTGGCGATCTTCCAGTGGGGCTGGGGCAGCGGCCTGCTCGGCCTGGGCGGGGCGGGGCCCATCGAGCCCTTCCTGCCCGTCGTCATGGTCTCCGTGCTCTTCGGCCTCTCCATGGACTACCAGGTCTTCCTGGTCAGCCGCATGTACGAGGAGTGGCTGGCCACCCGCGACAACACCCGGGCCGTCCGCGTCGGCCTCGCCGAGACCAGCCGCGTGATCAACTCCGCGGCGGTCATCATGATCTCGGTCTTCCTGGCCTTCGTGCTCAGCGGCGACCGCGTGATCGCGATGTTCGGCATCGGCCTGGCCTCGGCCGTGGCCCTGGACGCCTTCGTCCTGCGCACGCTGCTGGTCCCGGCCCTGATGCACATGCTGGGCGGCGCGAACTGGTGGCTGCCCGGCTGCCTGGAGCGCCTGCTGCCGCGCATCAGCATCGAGCCGCCGGAGAAGGAGCCCGCGCACCCGCTGCCCGCCGCCGGCGTGAGCGCGGAGCGACGGGACGAGCGCGACCGGGAGACGGCCCCGCCCGTTTCGCTGCGCGGGTGAGGCGGCCGGACCGGCGGGCGGTCAGCTCTGCCGGGGACGGATCACCACGCATCCGGAGTCGAGGTCGATGGGACCCTTGCCCGGGTCGCCGTCCCCGATGTCGTCGCGCGTGAGCTCGAGGCGGTTGAGCTCTTCCTCGGTGTGCTCCCGGCCCGGCGCGAACAATTCCTCGATCACGTTGAACATGGCACCTTCCGTCCCGTCAGGTCACCCTCAGCCGTAGCAGCCGGTCGTCGTCCGGGGCCGGGGTGCCCCGGCCGTCGGTGTTGCTGGTCGTCAGCCACAGGCCCCCGTCCCCGGTGGGAACAACTGTCCGCAGCCGCCCGAAGTTCCCGTGCAGGAAGGCCCGGGGCGCCGCCGCCACCGCCGCCTCCCGCAGCGGGATCCGCCACAGCCGCTCGCCCCGCAGGCCGGCCAGCCACAGCGAGCCGCTCGCGTAGGCCAGGCCGCTCGGCGAGGCGTCGGCCGTGCGCCACTGCCACACCGGGTCCTTGAAGGCGGCCCGGCCCGCCTTGCCCTCGGCCTCCGGCCAGCCGTAGTTGCCGCCCGGCTCCACCAGATTGAGCTCGTCCCAGGTGTTCTGGCCGAACTCCGAGGCCCACAGCCGCTTGTCCGCGTCCCACGCCAGGCCCTGCACATTGCGGTGCCCGTAGCTGTAGACGACCGAGGCGGCGTCCGGATTGCCGGGCGCCGGGCGGCCCTCGGGGGTCATGCGCAGGATCTTGCCGCCCAGCGAGGACCTGTCCTGGGACAGCTCGCGCCGGCCGCCCTCGCCCGTACCGGCGTAGAGCATGCCGTCCGGGCCGAAGGCCAGGCGGCCGCCGTTGTGGACGGTGCCCTTGGGAATGCCGGGCAGGATCGTTTCGGGCGCCCCCAGCCGCTGTCCCTCGGGCCGTCTGTCGTCGACCGTCATGCGCACCACGCGATTGTCGGAGGCGGTGGTCAGATAGGCGTACAGCACCGGGTCGGTGGCATAGCCGGGCGGCACGGCGAGGCCCAGCAGCCCGCCCTCGCCCGCCGCGGCCACGCCCGGCACGGTGCCCAGCGCGCTCTGTCGGCCGTCCGCCGCGGAGACGCGGACGACCCGGCCCGTGTCGCGCGAGCCCACCAGCAGGTCACCGCCCGGCAGCACGACCACGCCCCACGGCGACGTGAGCTTGCCGGTGACCGTGCGGACCACCTCGGCGGAGCCCTCGGCGGGGTCGGCCTGGGACGTCGGCCGGGCGGTGGAGGTCGGCGTCGGCGCGCGGCCGGGGGAAGAGTCGCCGGAACAGCCCGTGACGATCAGCAGCGCGGAAACGGCCAGCGTGGCCGCGGCGGTCAGGCGTCGCACGGCGGGGGTCTCCTCTCGTGGAGCGGACCCCTCCTTGATACACCCCGTCAGTCCCAGGACCCCATCGCACGCGGCAGCGCCGCGATCTCGGCGAAGTCCTCACCCGTCAGCCGCAGTCCGGCCGCGGCGGCGTTCTGCACCGCCCACCGCGCCTTCTTCGTCCCCGGCACCGGCACCACGTGCCGCCCCTGCGCCAGCACCCAGGCCAGCGCCACCTGCGCCGCCGTGGCGTCGTGGCGCCGCGCGACGCGCCGCAGACCGGCGACTATCGGCTGGTTGGCGGCCATCATCTCGGCCGTGAAGCGCGGATGCCGGGCCCTGACGTCCTCCGGCTCGAACCCCTGACCAGGGGTGAGGGTGCCACTGAGGAAACCATTCCCCAGGGGCATCGCCGCCAGCAGCCCCACCCCCCGCGAGGCGCACCACGGCACCAGCCGGTCCAGCGCCTCACGCGACCACACCGACAGCTCCGCCTGCACACAGCTCACCGGGAAGACCTGCTGCACCCGCTCCAGCTGCCGGATCGTCGCGTCGTACATCCCCGCGCCCGCCCCCGCCGGCGAGCCGTACCTGCGCTGGGCCCGCGCGCCGATCGCGCACCAGCCCAGCGCCCTGACCTTCCCCGCGGAGACCAGCTCCGCCATCGCCCCCCACGTCTCCTCGACCGGCACCTCCGGGTCCGGGCGGTGCAGCTGGTAGAGGTCGATGACATCGGTCTGCAGCCGCCGCAGCGAGGCGTCGCACGCCCGCTTCACATAGCCGGGCCGCCCGTTGGCGACCACATGCTGCTCGCCCACCAGCAGCCCGCACTTGGTCGATATGAACGCCTCCGAGCGGCGCTCCCTGAGCACCCGCCCCACCAGCAGCTCATTGGTGAACGGCCCGTACATGTCGGCGGTGTCCAGCAGGCTGGCGCCGGCGTCCAGGGCGGCGTGGACCGTGCGCAGCGCGCCCTCGCCGCTCTGCTGGGAGGCCGTGTACGCCCAGTGCATCGGCATGCACCCGAGGCCGATCGCCCCCACTTCGAGCGCCGTCGCACCGATTGTTCTGCGCTCCACCGGCCGTACCCCTCCCGTTCCTCGCCCCCAAACTAACCTCTGCCGCCGGGGCCACTTCGCATAGCCTCCAGACATGAGCGCAGATCACAGCGGTTCCCTCCGGCCACTTGTCTGGCTGCCCCTCCGCCCCGAGGAGATCGAGGACCTCCCCGGAAGCCTGGAGTACGCCTACTGGAACGGCGGCCCCGACTACCCCACGGATCCCGCGCGCTGCGCCTTCTACGTCGTTCCCTACATGAAGGGCGCCGCGGTGGAGACGCGTCCGCTCGCGCGGATGACGGGGGTGCGGGTGGTGCAGACCCTCACCGCTGGGGTCGAGCACCAGCTGCCGCACCTGGACCGGCTGCCGTCCGGCACGCAGCTGTGCAACGCCCGCGGGCTGCACGACGCGAGCACGGCCGAGCTGGCCCTGGCCCTGGTCCTCGCCGCCCTGCGGGACATCCCCGGATTCACCCGGGCGCAGGACGCGGGGGAGTGGCGGCCCCGGTTCTGCCCGGCGCTCGCCGACAAGTCGGTGCTCATCGTCGGCTACGGCTCGATCGGCGCCGCCGTCGAGGACCGGCTCGCACCCTTTGAGTGCGCGCGGGTGGTGCGCGTCGCACGCTCCGCGCGCACCGCAGCACGCGGCCCGGTCCACGCGGTGGCGGCGCTGCCGGAATTGCTGCCCGCCGCCGATGTCGTCATCCTCGTGACGCCGCTCACCGAGGAGACCCGGGGGCTGGTGGACGCCGGCTTCCTCGCCCGCATGAAGGACGGCGCGCTCCTGGTGAACGTCGCCCGGGGCGCCGTCGTCGACACCGAGGCGCTGCTGGCCGAGCTCGAGAGCGGCCGGCTGCGGGCGGCACTGGATGTGACCGACCCCGAACCGCTGCCCGCCGGTCACCCGCTGTGGAAGGCCCCCGGCGTCCTCATCACCCCCCATGTGGGTGGGCCCTCTTCGGCTTTTCTGCCCCGCGCCAAGGCCCTTCTGCGCGATCAACTGGCCAGATTCGCACTGGACGAGCCTCTGCGGAATGTCGTAGCCGCCGCCGTCTGATACCACGTAGAGGCACCATTTGGCTGCGCTCCGTATCCGTAATCCGGTAGCTAGTTACGCTATGTATATGAGCTATGTCCCTGAGTGACGAGTCTGGTGTATCGTCCCGACGGGGGCTGCTCCGCGCACCGTACGGGCGCAGCGAGGTACCGGAACTCGAGGGGGGCGACGGGCGATGCACGGCCAATGGACGATCTACCCGACGCGGCTCAAGCACCGACCACGGCCACGCTGCGTGGCGACCCCGGCCCGGTGGCTCCCACGGCCCGGCGAGCTCGGGACGGCGGCGCGGTGAGCGCCCCAGGAGCGGCCCTGACCCGCCGGACCGCACCCGCCGGCGGCCCGGGCGTGTTCCCGCAGCTCTTCCTCGCCGTCGTCTGCGGCGGCTACGCCACCGGCGCCGTCTTCGGCTGGGGCTCGGCCGAGCTGGCCGCCACCATGGGCGACTTCGGGCTCAGCGGGGCCGCCGGCCTCGCCGCCGCCTCCTGCTTCTGGTACGGGCGCACGCGCAGCACCCGCTTCCGGCCCGCCTGGCTGCTGTTCGCCGCCTCCTCCGCGATGGCCGGCTTCGGCAACTTCGTCTGGGGCTGGTACGAGGTCGTCCTGGGCCGGCACGTACCGAGCCCCTCCCCGGCGGACTTCTGCTTCCTGCTCTTCGCGCCGCCCGCGATCATCGGCCTGCTCGTCCTCGCCCGCCGCCCGGTCACCCGGGCCGGCTGGGTCTGCCTGGCGCTGGACTCCTGGCTGATCGGCGGCTCGCTGCTGACGCTCTCCTGGAGCCTGGCCCTCGCGCACACCGCGCACTTCGCGGGCGAGACCGTGGCCCACGCCGCGCTCTCCCTCGCCTATCCGCTGCTGGACATCGTCCTGGTGTCCATGGTGCTGGCGCTGCACTTCAAGCGCTCCTCCGCCAACCGCTCCGCCATCAACACCGCCATCGCGGCCCTGGCCCTGACCGTCCTGTGCGACGCGCTGTTCACCTCACCGCTGCTGCGCGAGCACTACCGCTCCGGCCAGATCCTCGACGCCGGCTGGTTCGCCGGCTACATGCTGATGGCGTACGCGCCCTGGGTGGCCCGCGAGGAGGGGGAGGAGGCCGTCGGCAAGCGCGGCCCCGCGCTCCCCTCCACCCGGCCCATCGCCGGCTCCCTCGCCGCCCTCACGCCCTACCTCGCCGCCGCCGTCTGCACCCTGGGCATCCTGTACAACGTCCTGGACGGCCACCACGTCGACCGCGTCGTGCTGTTCACCGGCTGCACGGTCGTCCTGGCGCTGGTCGTGCGCCAGGGCATCATGCTGCTGGACAACATCTCCCTCACCCAGGAGCTCGCCCAGAAGGAGAACCACTTCCGCTCCCTGGTGCAGGGCTCCAGCGACGTCATCATGATCGCCGCGCCCACCGGCATACTGCGCTACGTCAGCCCCGCCGCCGCCGGGGTCTACGGCCGCGACGCCGAGGAGCTCGTCGGCTCCGAACTGGCCACGCTCATCCACCCCGAGGACCTGGGCCGGGTCGTCCACGAGGTGCGCCGCTTCCTCGCCGCGCCACCCGCCGAGGAGCCCACCACCCGCATCGAGTGCCGCTTCCGCTCCGGCAGCGGCGACTGGCTCAACGTCGAGTCCACCGTCAACCGCCACCACGGCGGGCTGATCTTCAACAGCCGTGACGTCACCGAACGGGTGCGGCTGCAGGCCCAGTTGCAGCACACCGCCGAGCACGACCCGCTCACCGACCTGCCCAACCGCGCGCTGTTCACCCGCCGCGTCCAGCAGGCGCTGGCCGGCCGCAGAGTGACCGACGCCGGCACCGCCGTGCTCTTCATCGACCTCGACGGCTTCAAGGCCGTCAACGACACCGTCGGCCACCAGGCCGGCGACGAGCTGCTGGTCCAGGCCGCCCGCCGGCTCCAGGACTCGGTGCGCGCCGGCGACTCCACCGCCCGCTTCGGCGGCGACGAGTTCGCCGCGCTCATCATCGGCGACGGCACCCGCGACGCCGCCGCCCGCGAGTACCGCATCCTGGAGATCGCCGACCGGCTCCGGCTCACCCTCTCCCAGCCCTACCTGGTCGAGGGCGGCACCGAGGTCCGCGTCGCCGCCAGCATCGGCGTCGCCTTCGCCGAGCCCGACATCACCCCCGGCACGCTCATGCGCAACGCCGACCTGGCGATGTACCGCGCGAAGCAGGCCGGCAAGGGCCGCGTCGAGCTGTACGCCCCGCAGATGCAGGCCGACGTCGTGCGCCGCACCGAGCTCGCCACCCGGCTGCGGACCGCCCTGCACGACGGCGAGTTCGCCCTGCTGCACCAGCCCGTCGTCGAGCTGGCCAGCGGCCGCATCACGGCGGTGTGCGCGCAGGCCCGCTGGCGCTCCGCCCAGGGCATCCTCTTCACGCCCGACGAATTCCTGCGGGTCGCCGAGATGGACCGCGGCGACGAGAGCGCCCGCACCGCCGAGCTCGGCCGCTGGACGTTGGAGAAGGCCGTCGAGCAGGCCGACGCGCGCCGCCGCGCCGGCCACACCGCGCCCGTGTACGTACGGCTGTCCGCCGCCCGGCTGCTGGACAAGTCGCTGCCGCCGAAGAACATCGAGGCGATCGTCCTGCGGCACGGCCTGCCCGCCGGCTCCCTCGTCCTGGAGCTGTCCGGCAGCGATCCGCGCGTCCCCCTGGACGAGCTGGAGCGGCGGCTGGTGTCCCTGCGCCGCTTCGGGGTGCGCATCGCGCTCGACGGCTTCGGCAGCGGCTACGCCGCCATGAGCGCCCTGCGGCGGCTGCCCATCGACGTGCTCAAGCTCGACCGGAGCCTGGTCGACGGGGTGGCCGAGTCCGCCCGGCTGCACAAGATCACCGCAGGGCTGCTGCGGATCGCCGGCGACCTCGGCATGCAGTCCGTCGCCGACGGCGTGGACGAGCCCGAGCAGGCCCGCGCCCTGCTGGCCATGGGCTGCACCCACGGCCAGGGCATGGTCTTCGCCGGCGCCCTCGACGAGCACCGGCTGCGGCACGCCCTCGACGGACCGCCGTACACCCTCCCGAGTGAACCTGTGGAGGCCGGGAACGAGGTGCTCGTCGGGGGTGCGCTGCCGGTCCGCTCCGGGGTCGTGGGCGGCGCCGGAGCCCTGGCACATGCTCCATTGCGCTCAAATAATGAGACGCCCGTCCCACCCACTTGACACTTCAGGTGCCACGGAGGGAGGGTCGGTTCCATGCGCACCCGAATTCTCGTACTTGGAAAGCGCGTCGGCTGAAGCAGGCCACTGAAGATCCTGCTGACCATACCGGCGCGCTCCCCTCGCTTGCCTCACGGCACGAGGGGTTTTTTGTTGCACCGACACCCGTCGAAGTCGCACTGACACCCATCGAAACCGTCGAATCCGAAGCCTTCGAGAAGAGAATGTCGATGACAGAGCAGGCCACCGGGGCCCATCATCATCCGCAGCCGCGGGCCCGTACCGGCGGGGCGCAGCAGCCCGCCATCGTCGAGCACCTCACCGGTGCGCAGTCCCTCATCCGCTCGCTGGAAGAGGTGGGGGCCGACATCGTCTTCGGCATTCCCGGCGGCGCGATCCTGCCCGCGTACGACCCGATGATGGACTCCTCGAAGGTCCGCCACGTCCTCGTCCGCCACGAGCAGGGCGCCGGCCACGCGGCCACCGGCTACGCCCAGGCCACCGGCAAGGTCGGCGTCTGCATGGCCACCTCGGGGCCGGGCGCCACCAACCTGGTGACGCCCATCGCCGACGCGCACATGGACTCCGTCCCGCTGGTGGCCATCACGGGCCAGGTCTCGTCGAAGTCGATCGGCACGGACGCCTTCCAGGAGGCGGACATCTGCGGCATCACCATGCCGATCACCAAGCACAACTGGCTGGTCACCGACCCCGCGCTGATCCCGCGCACCATCGCCGAGGCCTTCCACGTCGCCTCCACCGGACGCCCCGGCCCGGTGCTGGTCGACATCGCCAAGGACGCCCTCCAGGCCCGTACCACCTTCGTGTGGCCGCCCCAGACCGACCTGCCCGGCTACCGCCCCGTCACCAAGCCGCACGCCAAGCAGATCCGCGAGGCCGCCAAGCTGATCGCCCAGGCCGAACGCCCGGTGCTCTACGTCGGCGGCGGCGTGCTGAAGGCCCGGGCCACCGCCGAGCTCAAGGTCTTCGCCGAACTGACCGGCGCCCCCGTGACCACCACCCTGATGGCGCTGGGCGCCTTCCCCGACAACCACCCGCAGCACCTGGGCATGCCCGGCATGCACGGCTCGGTCGCCGCCGTCACCGCGCTGCAGAAGGCCGACCTGATCGTCGCCCTCGGCGCCCGCTTCGACGACCGCGTCACCGGCAAGCTCGACTCCTTCGCCCCGTACGCCAAGATCGTCCACGCGGACATCGACCCGGCCGAGATCGGCAAGAACCGCACCGCCGACGTGCCGATCGTCGGCGATGCCCGCGAGGTGCTCGCCGACCTGATCGTCGCGGTCCAGCACGAGCACGCCGAGGGCCACGTCGGCGACTACGGCGACTGGTGGACGGACCTGAACCGCTGGCGCGAGACCTACCCCCTGGGCTACGACCAGCCCGAGGACGGCAGCCTCTCCCCGCAGCAGGTCATCCAGCGCATCGGGCAGCTCGCCCCCGAGGACACCATCTACACCGCGGGCGTGGGCCAGCACCAGATGTGGGCCGCGCACTTCATCGACTACGAGCAGCCCCGCACCTGGCTCAACTCCGGGGGCGCCGGGACGATGGGCTACGCCGTGCCCGCCGCGATGGGCGCCAAGGCGGGCATGCCGGACCGTACGGTCTGGGCCGTCGACGGCGACGGCTGCTTCCAGATGACCAATCAGGAACTGGTCACCTGCGCGCTGAACAACATCCCCATCAAGGTCGCCATCATCAACAACGGCGCGCTGGGGATGGTCCGTCAGTGGCAGACCCTCTTCTACAACGAGCGCTACTCCAACACCGTGCTGCACGCCGGTCCCGCCGTCTCCAACGGCGGCACCGCCACGGGCCCCGGCGCGGAGCCCTGCGCCGGCACCCGCGTCCCGGACTTCGTCAAACTCGCCGAAGCCATGGGCTGCGTGGGGCTGCGGTGCGAGGACCCGGCGGAGCTGGACTCGGTCATCGAGCAGGCCAACGCCATCAACGACCGCCCCGTCGTGGTGGACTTCATCGTCCACCAGGACGCCATGGTCTGGCCGATGGTCGCCGCCGGCACCTCCAACGACGAGATCCTCGCGGCCCGCGGCGTGCGCCCGGACTTCGACGGCATCGACGACGACTGACCGGCACCGACGACCGAGAGAGAACCCTCAGCTCATGACCAAGCACACGCTCTCCGTCCTGGTGGAGAACACCCCCGGCATCCTCGCCCGTGTCGCCGCGCTGTTCTCCCGCCGCGGCTTCAACATCGACTCCCTGGCCGTCGGGGTGACCGAGCACCCCGACATCTCCCGCATCACGATCGTCGTCAACGTCGAGACGCTGCCGCTGGAACAGGTCACCAAGCAGCTCAACAAGCTCGTCAACGTGCTGAAGATCGTCGAGCTGGAGGACAGCGCGGCCATCCAGCGGGAACTGGTCCTGGTGAAGGTCCGCGCCGACAACGAGACCCGCTCCCAGATCGTCGAGATCGTCCAGCTCTTCCGCGCCAAGACCGTCGACGTCTCCCCGGAGGCCGTCACCATCGAGGCCACCGGCGGCAGCGACAAGCTCGGCGCCATGCTCAAGATGCTGGAGCCGTTCGGCATCAAGGAGCTGGTCCAGTCCGGCACGATCGCCATAGGGCGCGGCGCGCGGTCCATCACGGACCGCAGCCTGCGCGCCCTGGACCGCTCGGCCTGACCCGGCCGTCCCGCACAGCGGTACCCGAAAACCTTTCCGCAACCGCCCGTCATACGGTGGGACATACCACCGGAACACACCGGACACCCCGGCAACAAGGAGATAACCCCAGTGGCTGCCGAGCTCTTCTACGACAACGACGCCGATCTCTCCATCATCCAGGGCCGCAAGGTCGCGGTCCTCGGCTACGGCAGCCAGGGCCACGCCCACGCGCTGTCCCTGCGCGACTCGGGCGTCGACGTCCGCGTGGGCCTCCACGAGGGTTCGAAGTCCAAGGTGAAGGCCGAGGAGCAGGGCCTGCGCGTCGTCACCCCGGCCGAGGCGGCGGCCGAGGCCGACGTCATCATGATCCTCGTGCCGGACCCGATCCAGGCCAAGGTCTACGAGGAGTCCGTCAAGGACCACCTCAAGGACGGCGACGCCCTCTTCTTCGGCCACGGCTTCAACATCCGCTTCGGCTTCATCAAGCCCCCGGCCGGCGTCGACGTCTGCATGGTCGCCCCCAAGGGCCCCGGCCACCTGGTGCGCCGCCAGTACGAGGAGGGTCGCGGCGTGCCCTGCATCGCCGCCGTCGAGCAGGACGCCTCCGGCAACGCCTTCGCGCTGGCGCTCTCGTACGCCAAGGCCATCGGCGGCACCCGCGCCGGCGTCATCAAGACGACCTTCACCGAGGAGACCGAGACCGACCTGTTCGGTGAGCAGGCCGTGCTGTGCGGCGGTGCCTCCGCGCTGGTGAAGGCCGGCTTCGAGACGCTGGTCGAGGCGGGCTACCAGCCGGAGATCGCCTACTTCGAGTGCCTGCACGAGCTCAAGCTCATCGTCGACCTCATGTACGAGGGCGGCCTGGAGAAGATGCGCTGGTCGATCTCCGAGACCGCCGAGTGGGGCGACTACGTCACCGGCCCGCGGATCGTCACCGACCAGACCAAGGCCGAGATGAAGAAGGTCCTCGGCGAGATCCAGGACGGCACCTTCGCCAACAACTGGATGAAGGAGTACCAGGCGGGTCTGCCGAAGTACAACGAGTACAAGAAGGCCGACGAGGACCACCTGCTGGAGACCACCGGCAAGCAGCTGCGCAAGCTGATGAGCTGGGTCGACGACAAGGAGTGAGCCGCGCTCCGCGCGCGCCGGGCGGGCACCGGGTGCCCGCCCGGCGCGCGGGGCCGGTCCGGCGCGCGCGGTGGTCTGCGCCGCGCTCCTTCCCCGATGGGTGACGTTTCCATATCGGCGCAGGCCCGGGCCGCTTCCCCCGATACACTGCGGAGCACAAACGCGTCAGGCTCACAGCGTCGTGCGTCTTCCACGCGGCTGCCCCCTTCACCGCCTTCGGCCGTCGGGACGGCCGTCCGCGAAGGACTAGTGAGGACTGAGACCACGTGAGCCCTGCTTCGTCTCGTAAACCCGTCGTACTCATCGCCGAAGAGCTCTCGCCCGCCACCGTCGAGGCGCTGGGTCCGGACTTCGAGATCCGGCACTGCAACGGCGCGGACCGTGCCGAGCTGCTGCCCGCCGTCGCCGACGTCGACGCGATCCTCGTACGGTCCGCCACGAAGATCGACGCCGAGGCGGTCGCCGCCGCGAAGAAGCTGCGGGTCGTCGCCCGCGCCGGGGTCGGCCTGGACAACGTCGACGTCTCCGCCGCCACGAAGGCCGGCGTGATGGTCGTCAACGCCCCGACGTCCAACATCGTCACCGCCGCCGAGCTGGCGTGCGGCCTCCTCATCGCCACCGCCCGCAACATCCCGCAGGCCAACTCCGCGCTGAAGAACGGCGAGTGGAAGCGGTCGAAGTACACCGGGGTCGAGCTCTCCGAGAAGGTCCTCGGCGTCGTCGGGCTCGGCCGCATCGGCGTCCTCGTCGCCCAGCGGATGTCCGCGTTCGGCATGAAGGTCGTCGCCTACGACCCGTACGTACAGCCCGCGCGGGCCGCCCAGATGGGCGTGAAGCTGCTGTCGCTGGACGAGCTGCTGGAGATCGCGGACTTCATCACCGTCCACCTGCCGAAGACCCCCGAGACGATCGGGCTCATCGGCGACGAGGCGCTGCACAAGGTCAAGCCGACGGTCCGCCTGGTCAACGCGGCGCGCGGCGGGATCGTCGACGAGGAGGCCCTGGCCACCGCGCTGAAGGAGGGCCGGGTCGCCGCCGCGGGCCTGGACGTCTACGCCTCCGAGCCGTGCACCGACTCCCCGCTCTTCGAGTTCGACAATGTGGTCGCCACCCCGCACCTGGGCGCCTCCACGGGCGAGGCCCAGGAGAAGGCGGGCATCGCCGTCGCCAAGTCCGTACGCCTCGCGCTCGCCGGCGAGCTGGTGCCGGACGCGGTCAACGTCCAGGGCGGCGTCATCGCCGAGGACGTCAAGCCGGGGCTGCCGCTGGCCGAGAAGCTCGGCCGGATCTTCACCGCGCTCGCGGGCGAGGTCGCGGTGCGCCTGGACGTCGAGGTCTACGGCGAGATCACCCAGCACGACGTGAAGGTGCTCGAACTGTCCGCGCTCAAGGGCGTGTTCGAGGACGTCGTCGACGAGACGGTCTCCTACGTCAACGCCCCGCTGTTCGCGCAGGAGCGCGGCGTCGAGGTGCGGCTGACCACGGGCTCGGAGTCGCCGGACCACCGCAACGTGGTGACGGTGCGCGGCACCCTCTCCGGCGGTGACGAGGTGTCCGTCTCGGGCACGCTGGCCGGCCCGAAGAACCTCCAGAAGATCGTCGCGGTGGGCGAGCACGACGTGGACCTGGCGATGGCCGACCACATGGTGTTCCTGCGGTACGGGGACCGGCCGGGCGTGGTCGGCACGGTGGGCCGCATCCTCGGCGAGGCGGGCATCAACATCGCCGGCATGCAGGTCTCGCGGGCGGCGGAGGGCGGCGAGGCGCTGGTCGCGCTGACGGTCGACGAGTCGATCCCGGCACCGGTGCTCGCGGAGATCGCCGAGGAGATCGGCGCGGCGTCGGCCCGTGCCGTGAACCTGACGGACTGACGGTCACGAACCCACCCGGGCCCGGCCGCCCCCCCGCGGGGTGCGGCCGGGCCCGTCGCGTGCGCGGCAGGGAGCTCGCCACGGGCATGTGGCGTGTCGTCGAGGGGACGGCACCGGATACCTTGCCCTCGGCGAAATAGCGTTGCGCGAGAGCGGTCTGACGGGGCGTACTGGACGTAACCGGGATGTATTCGCTGTACTGGTTGCCCGAGGACACCAGTACGCATGTCTGGGAGGTTTCTCATGACAGTGACCGGCACCCACTCCACCGCCTCGTCGGCGCCCGCCTTCCCCCAGGACCGCACCTGTCCGTACCAGCCGCCCGCCGGCTACCCCGAGCTCGCGGCGCGCGGGCCGGTGGGCCGCATGACCCTCTACGACGGCCGCGAGGTGTGGGCCGTGACCGGACACGCCGAGGCCCGCGCCCTGCTGGCCGACCCACGTCTCTCCTCCGACCGGAAGAATCCTTCCTTCCCCGTGATCGCGCCGCGCGCGGAGGACCAGGCGAGCGTCGACATCCCGCTCCTGGGCTTCGACGACCCCGAACACGCCCGCCAGCGCCGCATGCTGATCCCGCGGTTCAGCCTCAAGCGCGTCGCCGCCATGCGCCCGCACATCCAGGAGATCGTGGACGGCCGCATCGACGCCATGCTCGCCGGCGGTGACCAGGCCGAACTCGTCTCCGCCTTCGCCCTGCCCGTGCCCTCGATGGTCATCTGCCACCTCCTCGGCGTCCCCTACGCCGACCACGACTTCTTCGAGGCCCACTCCCGGGCCCTGCTCACCTCCGCCACCGTCGAAGAGGCCGCGGCCGCGCGCGAGGAGCTACGTGGGTACCTCCACCGCCTCGTCGACGCCAAACAGACGGCCGCCACCCCCGGCGACGGCCTCCTCGACGAACTCATCACCGAACAGCTCACCGAGGGCCGCCTCGACCGCGACGAACTCGTCATGACGGCCCTGATCCTGCTGGTCGCCGGCCACGAGACCACCGCGAGCATGATCTCCCTCGGCACGTTCACCCTCCTCGAACACCCCGCACAGCTGGCCGCGTTGCGCGCCGACCCCGCCCTGATGCCCGGCGCCGTCGAGGAACTGCTGCGCTACCTGTCCATAGCCGACGGCATGATCCGCGTCGCCACCGAGGACATCGAGCTCGCCGGCCACACCATCCGCGCGGGCGACGGCGTCCTGCTGACCACCTCCGTCATCAACCGCGACTCCGCCACCTACGAACACCCCGACACCCTCGACGTCCAGCGCTCCGCCCGGCACCACGTCGCCTTCGGCTACGGCGTCCACCAGTGCCTCGGCCAGAACCTGGCCCGCGCGGAGATGGAGATCGCCCTCACCACCCTTTTCGCCCGTATCCCCACCCTGCGCCTCGCCGTTGCTCCTGACGAGGTGCCCTTCAAGCCCGGCGACACCCTGCAGGGCCTCTACGCACTGCCGGTCACCTGGTGACCGGAGAAACGGAGTACCGCATGCGCGTCAGTATCGACTCCGACCTCTGCATCGGCTCGGGGATGTGCGCCCTGACCGCGCCGCAGGTCTTCACCCAGGACGACGACGGGTTCGGCACCGTACTGCCCGGGCGCGAGGACGGCGCCGGCGACCCGCTGGTGAAGGAGGCGGTCCGCGGCTGTCCGGTCCGGGCCGTCACCCTCGAGGAGTAGGGCTCACGGCCGCCGCAGCCGGGCCGCCTTGAGCGTCATGTGCAGCAGCAGGCGGTCCTCGCCGTCGTCCAGGTCCAGGCCCGTGAGCTGCTCGACGCGGCCCAGGCGGTAGTAGAGGGTCTGCCGGTGGATGCCGAGGGCCGCCGCCGCACGGCCGGCCTGGCCCGCGCAGTCGAGGTAGACCTCGGCCGTGCGGGCCAGCTCGGTGTGCGCCGGCGCCAGCAGCGGCAGCACCGCCGGGTCCGCCGTGCGCTCCGCCGACAGCCCGGTCAGCACCCGGTACGGGCCGATCCCCGCCCACTCTGCCACCGGCCCCAGCCTGCGCTCCGCCACCGCCGCCCGCGCCGCCGACAGGGCCTCCGCCCAGGCGTCCGGCAGCTCCGCCAGCCCCTTGCGGGGCGTGCCGATGCCGGCCGCGGCCAGTGCCGGCGCGCTCTCGGGGCGGCCGGCCCGCGGCGAGCGCAGCAGCCGGTCGGCCGCCGCCGTGGCCGGGGCGGGGGAGGAGACGGCACGCAGCCGGATCAGGGCCGCCAGGGCCGCCGAGCCGTCCGGCAGCGCCCCCGGCACCGCGCACATCGCGGCCACCCCCGACTGGGCGGCCAGCGCCGAGCCCCCGGCGTCCGGGCCCGGCTGGTCCGTATCGCCGTCCTCGCCCGCCGCCCGCCACGGCGCCACCGCGACCACGGCCAGCGGACCGTCCGCCGAGGAGCCCAGGGCCTCCCGCAGCGCGCCGCGCGCCACCTCGCGGGCGGCCGGCCGGGCGGTCAGCAGCTCCCGCAGCAGCTCGCCCAGCTCGGCGCCGGCCCGGGCCTCGGCCGCCAGCAGCGCCCCGATCCGCGCGGCGCTCTCCATGGCCTGCGCCAGGCGTGGATCGGCGAACGGCACGCTCAGGTCCAGCCCGGACAGATGGCCGTCGTCCAGCAGCCAGACGTAGCCGTGCACCACCCCGCGGTAGCGCACCGGCAGGCAGATCCGGCCCCGGAACACCCCGGCCGCCGGGTCCGGCGGGATCCGCAGCGGCGCCTGGGCCCCCGCGATGCCGAACGCCTCGAACCACGCCCGCACCGCCGCCGTCGAGCGCCGCTGCAGGATCGAGCGGGTCCGCACCGGGTCCATCATCAGGTCGAGATCCTCGTCCCCCTCGTGCGCGCCGAACGCGATGAGGACGAAGTCCCGGTCCTCCAGCGTCGCGGGAGCGCCGAGCGCCGCCGAGATCTCGTCCACGAGCTGCTGATACTCGCCACGCATGCGCGCCGTGCTCCCTTCTGTCGCCGCCGGCCCTCATTGTCATACATCTGTCTGAGATGCCGGCCACGAATGCGTGACAGCTGTCGATGGCCGCGCGGTGGCGTGAACCCTACCTTTCACGTTGAGTTACTTATGCCGTCTTCCCAGGTGGGGACGGCCGTCACCGTGGAGGTGCCCGTGCTGGGTCCCGTGATTCTCGCCGCGTCGCGCAGCGACAGGATGCGCCGCTTCGTGTCGGCCGCCCCGGGCACCAAGCAGGTCGTCGACCGCTTCATCGCCGGTGAGACGGTCGACCAGGTCATTCCGATCGTCGAGGACTCCACCGCCAAGGGCCTCGAGGTCACCCTCGACGTCGTGGGCGAGGACATCACCACGGTCGAGCAGTCCTACGCCGCGCGCGACGCCTACCTGGAGCTGATCGGACGTCTCAAGGAGCTCGGCCTGGGCGAGCGGGCCGAGATGTCGGTCAAGCTCTCCATGTTCGGCCAGGCCCTGGAGGGCGGCCACGAGCTGGCGCTCGCCAACGTCCGCCCCGTCGTCGAGGCCGCCGCCGCCATCGGCACCACGGTCACCCTGGACGCCGAGGACCACACGACCCTCGACTCGATGTTCGCCATCCACGAGGAGCTGCGGAAGGACTTCCCGCAGACCGGCTGCGTCATCCAGGCCTACCTCTTCCGTACCGAGGACGACGCCCGCCGCCTCGCCGCGGCCGGCAGCCGGGTGCGTATCGTGAAGGGTGCGTACAAGGAGCCCGCCTCCGTCGCATACCAGGACAAGGCAGAGATCGACAAGGCGTTCGTCCGCATCGTCAAGATCCTCATGGGTGGCCTGGGCTACCCGATGATCGGATCGCACGACCCGCGCCTGATCGCCATCACCCAGGAGCTCGCCCGGCAGGCAGGGCGCAAACTGGACGAGTACGAGTTCCAGATGCTCTACGGCATCCGCAGCGACGAGCACGTCCGCCTGGCGGCCGACGGCCACCGGATGCGCGTGTACACGGCGTACGGAACCGACTGGTACGGCTACTTCATGCGCCGCCTCGCCGAGAAGCCGGCGAACCTGCTGTTCTTCGCCCGCTCCATCCTCACCAAGGGCTGAGCCCCCCGACCCCCGTCAAGAGCCCCGAAGGAGACACGGAACCTCATGGACGCCGTAACCCAGGTCCCCGCCCCGGTCAACGAGCCGGTGCACAGCTACGCCCCCGGCTCCGCCGAGCGTGCCCGCCTCGAGGCCAAGCTCAAGGAGCTGGCGGCCAACCCGATCGACCTGCCGATGACCATCGGCGGCGAGAAGCGGATGGGCGGCGGCGAGCCGTTCAAGGTCGTCCAGCCGCACAACCACGCGGCCGTGCTCGGCACCTTCCACCACGCCACGCAGCAGGACGCGCAGGACGCCATCGACGCCGCGCTCGCCGCGGCCCCGGCCTGGCGCGCGATGTCCTTCGACGACCGCGCCGCGATCATCCTGCGCGCCGCCGAGCTGCTGGCCGGCCCCTGGCGCGAGACGCTGGCCGCCTCCACCATGCTGGGCCAGTCCAAGACCGCCCAGCAGGCCGAGATCGACACGCCCTGCGAGCTCGTCGACTTCTGGCGCTTCAACGTGCACTTCGCGCGCCAGATCCTCGCCGAGCAGCCGGTCGCCAACTCCGCCGGCGTGTGGAACCGCACCGACCACCGCCCGCTCGAGGGCTTCGTCTACGCGATCACGCCGTTCAACTTCACCGCCATCGCCGGCAACCTGCCGACCGCCCCGGCCCTCATGGGCAACGTGGTCGTCTGGAAGCCGTCCCCCACGCAGACCCACTCCGCCGTGCTGCTCATGCAGCTCCTGGAGGAGGCCGGCCTGCCCAAGGGCGTCATCAACCTGGTGACCGGCGACGGCATCGCCGTCTCCGAGGTGGCCCTGAACCACCCCGAGCTGGCGGGCATCCACTTCACCGGCTCGACCAAGACCTTCCAGTACCTGTGGAAGACGGTCGGCAACAACATCGAGAAGTACAAGTCCTACCCGCGCCTGGTCGGCGAGACCGGCGGCAAGGACTTCGTCGTCGCCCACCCCAGCGCCGACCGCGCCATCCTGAAGACCGCGCTGACCCGCGGCTCCTTCGAGTTCCAGGGCCAGAAGTGCTCGGCCTCCTCCCGCGCCTACATCCCCCGCTCCATCTGGGAGGACGGCTTCAAGGAGGAGTTCGCGGCCGAGGTCGACGGCATCACCATGGGTGACGTCACCGACCTGTCGAACTTCATCGGCGCCGTCATCGACGAGCGCTCGTTCGCCAAGAACAAGGCGGCCATCGACCGCGCCAAGTCCGACCCGACCTGCACGATCGTCGCGGGCGGCTCGTACGACGACTCGGTCGGCTACTTCGTCCGCCCGACCGTCATCGAGTGCACGGACCCGGAGAACGAGGTCTTCACGACCGAGTACTTCGGCCCGATCCTGGCCGTCCACGTCTACGAGGACGCGGACTTCGACGCGATGCTGGCCCAGATGGAGTCCGTCTCGGCGTACGCCCTGACCGGCTCGGTCATCGCGCAGGACCGTTACGCGGCCGCCGACGCGATGGACAAGCTCCGCTTCGCCGCGGGCAACTTCTACATCAACGACAAGTCGACCGGTGCCGTCGTGGGCCAGCAGCCCTTCGGCGGCGGCCGCGCCTCGGGTACGAACGACAAGGCCGGTGCCGCGTCGAACCTGACGCGCTGGACCTCGGCCCGCTCCATCAAGGAGACCCTGGTCCCGCCGACCGACTACACCTACCCGCACATGGGCTGACCTGCCCCTTGCGAACTCCGCCCCCGCACCGGCCCCCCAGCCGGGCGGGGGCGGTGCGGGGGCGGGGCCGGCCGCCCCTAGCGCCAGGCGGTGACGATCAGCGCCAGGCCAGCCGTGAAGCCGCCGCCCAGCAGGACCAGGTACAGCGGGTACAGCCGGCGCAGCCGCCGCCCCAGCACCCCGAGGGCCGCGAAGCCCAGCCCCACGCTCAGCGTGCGGACCGAGCGCGCGGCGGCCGCGGCCGCCACGAAGTCGCCGGGCGGGATGTGCGCACGGCCCGCGGCGGCCGCGTAGACCTTGAAGGGCACGCCGTTCCAGGGCTGGTGGCCGACCGCCGCGGCGCCCTCCACCGTGAGCTGGCGGGTGGCTTCGGCGTGCATACGGGCCGTGGTGAGGGGCGCCGGCAGCCGCGCCCCCGCCCCTGCCAGCTGCAGGGCGAGCAGTCCGCCCGCGAGGGTCCCGGCCAGGGCGGCGAGCGAGAGCCGCAGCGCGGCGCGGGGCGCTGCCGCGCAGGCGAGCGCCAGCAGCAGCTCCGGCATCAGCGGCCAGCTCAGCGCCTCCGCGAACGCCCAGGCGAAGGCCGGCGGCAGCCCCCACCGGGAGGCGGCGACCGCCGCGACGCGGCGGCGCACAGCGCTGTCGCGTTCCGCCGGCCGGGCGGCCGCCTCACCGGCGAGCTCCGCCACGGCCGTACGGGCCCGGTCGGCGGACACGGCGCCGTACAGGGGCCGCCCGATCCGCACCCGCACCAGGGCCGGGCGCAGCCGGCCACCCTTGGGCAGCAGCCGGTCCGTGCCGGCGATCCCCACCGGCACGACGGGCACCCCGGCCCGCTCCGCGAGCAGCAGCGCACCCCGGTGGAACTCCCCGAGCTCCCCGTCCCGCCCCCGCGTGCCCTCGGGGAACAGCACGACGGCCCGGCCGGCCCGCAGTTCGCCGGCCCTCGTCAGCAGATCACCGAGCCCACCGCCGGACCGTCGCACCGGAAACCCGGCGGCGAGGTGCCGGCAGACGCGGCGCCGCCACGGTGTGGCGAACCAGTAGTCGGCGGCGGCCCCGATCAGCGGCGCGTGCCGCGCGTCGAGCGCGGCGAGGAGAGCGGCGGTATCGGCATGCGAGGAGTGATTGGCGACGACCACACACCCCCCACGCGGCAACCGCCCCTGCCGTGAGATCCCCCCGGAACACACCAACGCCGCCCACCACAGCGCACGCCGCAACCACGCGGCGACGACCGCGCGCAGGTAAGGGGCGGTGCGGTGGCCGCGCGGGGATGCCCCGTCATGCCGGGCCGCTGCGGCGGGCCCGCCGGCCCGGACAGTCGCACGGCGGCGGTCCCGTCGACGCGTGTGGGTCGCCGGCTGGTCGGTCCGGGCGGAGTGCCCGGCCGGCGCTGTGGGACGCCGGCGCCCGCGAAGGCCCCGCCAGGGGGTGGCCCGCTGCTGCGGCCCGGTCGCCAGGGTCCACCGGGCCCGGACGGTCGCCCGGCGGTGTTCCCGTCGCCGCGCGTGGGTTGCCGGCTGGTCGGTCCGGGCGGAGTCCCCGGCCGGCGGCGTGGGCTGCCCGTGCCTACGAAGGTCGCTCCAGGAGGTGGCCCGCTGCCGCGGCCCGGCCGGCAGGGGCCACCCGTACCTCGCCCGCCACCGCGCCCGCGCCCGGCCGCGGCCGGGTGCCGTCCGGTGTATCGCGCCGTCGGCGCGGCCGCGTGTCACAGGGTCACCGCCATGGTGAGCAGGAGGGTCAGCAGGAGGGAGTCGACGCGGTCGAGGAGGCCGCCGAAGCCCGGGAGCCAGGAGCCCGCGTCCTTGATGCCGGCCTCGCGCTTGAGCATGGATTCCAGCAGGTCGCCCAGGACGATGCCGCACACCACCACGAGCCACAGCTTCTCCGTGAACGCGCCGGCCACGCCCAGCGCCGCCGCCACGGCCATGCCGGCGCCGATGACACCGCCCCAGGTCTTGGCGGGGGAGTGGGGTGAGAGCGGGCGGGCCAGGGCGCCGCCCAGGCGGGCCAGGAGCATGCCGCCGCACCAGGCACCGATATCACCGAAGGCGACGGCCACCCCGACGGCCACCGCGGTGCCCTGCAGCAGCACCAGGCCCGTGAGCGCCACCGGGATCCACAGCATCGCGAACACCGTGCGCGCCGCCCGCTCGCCGCCCCGGGACGTGTCGCCGGAGAAGAGCGCCGGCAGCACCGCGGCACAGAAGAGGAGGCCGAACAGCGGCAGGCCGAAGGCGCGCGGCCCCACCCACGACAGGAGCGGCAGCAGCACGGCCGCGGTGGCGAGCACCGCGTGCTCGCCCCGCCCCAGGCGGGCCATCCGGACGTACTCGCCGACCGCTGTCAGGCCCAGGGCCATGGCCAGCAGCGCCCCGCCCAGCGGGCCCAGTGCCAGCGCCCCCAGGAAGAGGGGCGCGGCCAGGAGCCAGGTGAGCCAGCGGCGGCGCAGCTCGCGCCGCATCCGCACGCGCGCGGGCAGCACCGCGACGGCCACACCGCCCACGGCCAGGGCACCGGCGACCACCGGGACGACGGGGGCCAGGACGCCGAGGGCGCTGTGGACGCTCATCGCGCCTGCCCCAGTTCCCGGTGGAGCCACCCCAGGCGCAGGGCCGCGGTCAGCGCCGAGCCCACCGCCACCACGACGAGGACCGGCACGGCCCAGCCCGTCGCGGCGGCCACGGCCGCCAGCAGGCACCGCTCGGTCTTGCCGACGGGCCCGCCGTTGCGCCGGGGCGCCCCGGCGGCCGTGCCCGCGAGCGACACCCACGACGGCAGGGTCGCGGCCAGCGCGGCGACCGCCACCAGCCACAGCGGGGCGAGCGTCAGGAAGCCGGCGAGGACGAGCAGGTCCGCGGCGCGGTCGCCGAGTTCGTTGAGGACCACGCCACGGCGGGTGGTGCGCCCGGTGTCGCGGGCGAGGGCGCCGTCGAGGTTGGCGAAGGCGAGCCGGGCCGCGAGCAGCGGGATCACGGGCGCGGCGGCCAGCGGTGCGGGCAGCAGCGCGAGCGCCGCCCCCGCGCCGGCCGCGCAGAGCACGCCGGCGGCGGTCAGGGCGTCCGGGGACACCCCGCGCCGGGCGAGCGCGGCGCGCAGCCCGCCGAGGCGGGCCGCGTACCAGGGCTTGAGTGCGTACAGGCCGTTCATGGGCGCCACTCTCGCCCACGCGCCGCGGCGGCGGATCGGCGCGGGTACTCAGGCACGTACTCAAACGGCTGTCTGAGTGTCACCCGTCCGCACGGCCCGGCCGGGGCGCCGGAGCGGGGAGCCGTCTCAGATAGTAGGAAGTCCGAGTAATCATGCAGACAGCGCGCCCGGCCTGTCCTAGCGTGGTGAACAGCCGAACCTTCCGCTCCATCGAGCGACGGCGGTCGTGGCCCGGTGCGCCGGCGCAGGTGATCCCTGCCGCACCCAGACCCCCGCCCCTTCTCCGGCTTCTCATCCGACCTTCTCGGGGCTTGGCAGGACTCAGCAAGAGGAGACGTGACCCATGGCCGAAACCGCCGTTCGCAGGACCCGCCGCATCGCCCGCACGTCCGACAGCGCCCAGCGTCAGGCCGACCGGGCCAACGCCGCCGCCGCGCTCCAGCGCGCGCTCGACCGCCGCGACAACGGCGGCGTCACCGGCCACTGACCCGCGTGGGCCGCGCGGGCGCGCGGCCTTACGACCCGGTGGAGCGCACCACCTCGAAGTGGTCGATCCGCGCGCCGCTCTCCGCCAGGGCCGTCACCCTCAGCCGGGGGTGGCGGCCCGGTTCGGCCTCGACCGCGAGGAAGGAGTGGCCGGTGTAGCGCACCCGCGACCACTCCACGGTCTCCGGGCTCTTGGCCCGGCCCTTGCGCCAGTGGTAGCTGGTGACGCTGTCGAGGTCCTTCACATGGCCCTCGTAACTGTCCGTCACCCCGAAGTCGTACAGCGCCTTCCCGGCGCCCCCGGCGGTGACGTAGACGATGCCGTCCCGGACGGAGTCGACGCTCGCGCCGATGGGCACCGTGCGGTTCACCCGCCGGCCCCTGATCGCGTCGGTGCGCTCGTAGACGTGGTTGTGGCCGTTGATGACGAGATCCACCTGGTGCTTCTCGAACAGCGGCACCCACGCGTCGCGCACCCCGCCGTCCGAGGCGTGGGCGCGCGTGGTGGAGAAGGCGCAGTGGTGGAAGAAGACCACGACGAAGTCGACGTCGGACTGCCCGCGCAGCTCACCCAGGCGCCGGTCGAGCCATGCGGTCTGCCGGCCGTGGCTGTAGCCGGTGTTCGCGGCGATCTCGTACGAGACGTCGTTGCCGTCCAGCGCGACGACGGCGGTGTTGCCGTAGACGAAGGAGTAGACCCCCGGTGCACGCCGGGGGTCGAAGCCGTTGTCCGGCAGCGTCCAGCGGGCGCTCTGGCCGCCGTAGCCGTTGGGGGAGTACCAGGCCTCCATGTCGTGGTTGCCGGTGGTCACCATCCACGGCACCCGGGCGGCCACCGTCTCGGTCTGGGCGAGGAACTGGTCCCACACCCGCGCGTCGTAGACGTCCGCCGGCTTTCCGGCGCCGCTGTCGTCGGCGTAGCAGAGGTCACCCGCGTGCAGGTGGAAGGCCGGGTTCTGACCCAGGATCAACTGATCGTTGGCCAGGGCGTGGTAGCCGACGCCCTGGTCGCCGAAGGCCGTGAAGACGAACGGCTCCGGCCGCGCGGGCGCCGTCGAGAACGCCCCCACCACGGGGCCGCGGCGGGGGTCGGTGGGGTCGAAGCCGTCGTGGCCGACGCCGTAGTAGTAGGTGTGCCCGGGGGCGAGGTTGTCCAGGGCGACGTGCAGGTAGAACTGTTCGACCGCCGGGAGCTTCTTGGTCAGGGCCGGGGTGTGCAGCGCGCGCACCTCGGCCGGGACGAGCTCGCTCAGCTCCCAGGGCCTGATGCCCACCCGCACGTACGGGCGCCGGACCGCGAAGGGCACCTGCCAGGAGATCCGCATCTGTGAGCGCGGGTCGGCACCGAACGCCAGGTGGCGCCCGAACGGCGCGACGCGCGAGCCGTCGACCTTGGCCGTGGCGGGCGCGGTGAGCAGGGCCGGGGACCGCTGCCCGGCGCTCGCGGGGCGTGGCAGGCCCGTGCCCGCCACGGCCCCGGCCGTCAGCGCGCCCGCCCGCAGCAGGCCGCGCCGGGTGAACTTTCCGCGCAAGTACTCGTGCTGCTCCGGCATCGTCATCCGGCTCGCGAGGCGGCCGGGGATGCCTACCCGTGGGGTGTCCATGCCGGGAAGGTCCCAGGGGGCGGCGGCCCGGACACGTACTTCCCGTGAATGTGGCCTGTCCGGCTGGCATTGTGTCCATATCGTGGACGGCGCGTGTCACAAGGCGGGACGGGCGAGTACGGTCCCGGTATGTCTCGCAGCATCAGCCTCGCAGTGATCCCCGGTGACGGAATCGGCCCCGAAGTCGTGGCCCAGGGCCTGAAGGTCCTCACGGCCGTGCTCCCTTCGGACGTCAAGCTCGAGACCCGGGAGTACGACCTCGGTGCCCGCCGCTGGCACGCCACCGGCGAAACCCTGCCGGACGACGAGCTCGCCTCCCTCGCGCGGCACGACGCGATCCTGCTCGGCGCCGTCGGCGACCCCTCCGTGCCCTCCGGCGTGCTCGAGCGCGGGCTGCTGCTGAAGCTGCGCTTCGCCTTCGACCACTACGTCAATCTGCGCCCCTCGAAGCTGTTCCCCTCCGCGACGAGCCCGCTGGCCGGGCGCCCCGACATCGACTTCGTCGTCGTCCGCGAGGGCACCGAGGGTCCCTACGTCGGCAACGGCGGCTCGCTGCGCACCGGCACCCCCGCCGAGGTCGCCACCGAGGTCAGCGTCAACACCGCCTACGGCGTGGAGCGCGTGGTCCGCGACGCCTACGAGCGCGCCCAGGCCCGCCCGCGCAGGAAGCTGACCCTGGTCCACAAGAACAACGTCCTCGTCCACGCCGGCCACCTGTGGAAGAACATCTTCGACCGCGTCGGCCAGGAATACCCCGAGGTCACCACCGACTATCTGCACGTCGACGCCGCGACGATCTTCTTCGTCACCGACCCCGGCCGCTTCGACGTGATCGTCACCGACAACCTCTTCGGCGACATCCTCACCGACCTCGCCGCCGCCGTCACCGGAGGCATCGGCCTCGCCGCGTCCGGAAACATCAACCCCGGCCGTACCTTCCCCTCGATGTTCGAGCCCGTCCACGGCTCCGCGCCCGACATCGCCGGCACCGGAAAGGCCGACCCCACGGCCACGGTCCTCTCCGTCGCGCTCCTGCTGCGCCACCTCGGCTTCGAGGCGGAGGCGGTGCGCGTCGAGTGTGGCGTCGCCGAGGACATGACGGCCCGCGACGGCACGGCCCGTACCACGGACCAGGTCGGCGACGCCCTGGTATCGCGGGCACTCGCCGCTTCGGTAGCCCCCTGACACCGACCGCTGTGCCACCGCGCGGTCGGATGCCACCATCGATTACCGGCCGCGCGCACGTTTTCCGTCGGGCCCCCTACGAGCGATAATCGAACGTGGGGCCGCGATATGAGGCGAAGCTCGGACGTCCCGATCCCCTCGGGACGACAGTGAGCGCGGTCCGCCACACACCAAGGTGAAGGACACGCATTCATGACGACGCCCACGATCGAGCTCAAGCCTTCCTCGCACCCGCTCTCCGACGCGGAGCGCGAGCGGATCCTGGCCAGCCCCGGCTTCGGCCGCCACTTCACCGACCACATGGTGACGATCAAGTGGACCGAGGGCCGCGGCTGGCACGACGCCCAGCTCGTTCCGTACGCGCCGCTGTCGATCGACCCGGCGAACATGACCCTCCACTACGCCCAGACGATCTTCGAGGGCCTCAAGGCGTACCGTCAGCCGGACGGCACGGTCGCCACGTTCCGCCCCGAGGAGAACGCCAAGCGCTTCCAGGCATCCGCCCGCCGCATGGCCATGCCCGAAATGCCGGTCGAGACCTTCATCGAGGCGTGCGACGCCCTGGTCAAGCAGGACAAGGCGTGGGTGCCCGACGCCGGCGAGGCCTCGCTCTACCTGCGCCCGTTCATGATCGCGACCGAGGTCGGGCTGGGCGTCCGCCCCGCCAACGAGTACCTCTTCGTCATCATCGCCTCGCCCGCCGGCGCCTACTTCCCCGGCGGGGTCAAGCCGGTCTCGGTCTGGCTCTCCGAGGAGTACGTGCGCGCCTGCCCGGGTGGCACGGGCGCGGCGAAGGCCGGCGGCAACTACGCCGCCTCCCTCGTCGCCCAGGCGCAGGCCGCGGCCCACGGCTGCGACCAGGTGGTCTGGCTCGACGCGCTCGAGCGCCGCTGGATCGAGGAAATGGGCGGCATGAACCTGTACTTCGTGTACGGGAACAAGATCGTCACCCCGGAGCTCACCGGCTCCCTGCTGCCGGGCATCACCCGCGCCTCGCTGCTCCAGATCGCCGCCGACCTTGGGTACGAGGTCTCCGAGGGCCGCATCTCCGTCGACGACTGGAAGAACGGCAACGCCGACGGCACCCTCACCGAGGTCTTCGCCTGCGGCACCGCCGCCGTCATCACCCCGGTCGGCTCGGTCAAGTCCACCCGCGCCGACTGGAGCGTGGCCGACGGGCAGCCCGGCGAGGTCACCATGAAGCTGCGCCGGGCGCTGCTGGACATCCAGACCGGCGCCGCCGCCGACACCCACGGCTGGATGCACCCCCTGGGCTGAGGCCGCCCGGGCGTACGCGTGCGTTGCGCCGTGAACGCAACGCACGCAAGTACGCGCAAACGTTGCCGGCCGGACCCTTGTCCGGCACCGGCCGTTCCGCCACCGTGATCATCCATGGAACAGGGACACGGCCGGGGGCCGGGCCAGGGGCGGCAGCACTGGAAGAAGATCTGGGTCGGCTCGGCCGGCAACATGGTCGAGTGGTTCGACTGGTTCGTCTACGCCAGCTTCGCCACGTACTTCGCGGGCTCCTTCTTCCCCGAGGGCAATGACACCGCGAAGCTCATGAACACCGCCGGCATCTTCGCCGTCGGTTTCTTCATGCGACCGGTCGGCGGCTGGCTGCTGGGCCGGGTCGGGGACCGCAAGGGCCGCAAGGCCGCGCTCACACTGACCGTCACGCTGATGTCGGCGTCCGCGGTGCTGATCGCCGTCGCCCCCACCTACGCGGTCGCGGGCTACGGCGGCGTCGCCGTCCTGCTCGTCGCCCGCCTGCTGCAGGGCCTGTCGGTCGGCGGGGAGTACGCGGCCAGCGCGACCTACCTCACCGAGGCATCGGCGCCGGGCCGGCGCGGCTTCGCCTCCAGCTTCCAGTACGTGTCGATGACGGCGGGCCAGATCCTGGGCCTGGGCCTCCAGATCGTCCTCCAGCGCACGCTCACCAGCGACGAACTGCACAGCTGGGGCTGGCGCATCCCCTTCGTCGTGGGCGCGCTCGGCGCCGCCGTCATCTTCTACCTGCGGCGCAACATGCTGGAGACGGAGGCGTACGAGGAGAGCGGGACCGCGCGGGAGGAGCGGGGCACCATCAAGGCCCTGCTGCGGCACAAGCGCGAGGCGTTCCTGGTGATCGCGCTCACCATGGGCGGCACGGTCGCCTACTACACGTACACCACCTACCTGACCAAGTACCTCTCCAACACCGCCGGCCTGCCCAAGCAGACCGCGACCCTCGTCAGCTTCTGCGCGCTGATCGTCTTCGCCTGTCTGCAGCCGCTGGCCGGCGCGCTCTCGGACCGCATAGGCCGCCGCCCGCTGCTGATCACCTTCGCGGTGGGCTCGACCTTCCTGACCGTGCCGATCATGACGCTGCTGCGGCAGGCGGGATCGTTCTGGCCGGCCCTGGGGCTGTCGCTGCTGGCGCTGGTGGTCATCACCGGCTACACCTCCATCAACGCGTGCGTGAAGGCGGAGCTGTTCCCCACCGGCGTACGGTCCCTCGGCGTGGCCCTGCCGTACGCGATCGCCAACGCCCTCTTCGGCGGCACGGCGGAGTACGTCGCCCTGTGGTTCAAGAAGGGCGGCATCGAATCCGGGTTCTACTGGTACGTGGCGGGCTGTGCGGCCGTGTCGCTGGTGGTCTACCTGACGATGCGCGAGACGCGCGACATCGACCTGAAGCGGGTGGGCGAGGAAGCCCGCCCGGCGCTCGACGACCACGCCGGACCGAAGGACGGCGTGCCCGCATCCTGAGACGCGACCGCAGCACGGACCGGACGTGTGCCAACATGCCCGCATGCTCCCGTTCGCCACGATTATCGGCAACAGGCGCGCCGGTCCGCAGTGACCGCCTCGTACCACCCGTACGACGCGGACACCGTCGTCCCAGACCCGCGCGCAGACCTCTCGCACCCGCGAGAGGTTTTTGCGTTTTCCGGCCCACCACGCCGGAGGCGCAGGGCGAGGGATCATTAAGGGGGACGGTGGAACCGGTCATTCCGGTAGACCGACATCCTCACAGGAGTCAGAGCAGCAATGACGGACGCAACAGACGGCCCCGACGGCGGCCTCGACGACAGTTTCCACGTCTTCGACACCACGCTGCGCGACGGCGCCCAGCGCGAGGGCATCAGCCTCACCGTCGCGGACAAGCTGACCATCGCCCGGCACCTGGACGACTTCGGCGTCGGCTTCATCGAGGGCGGCTGGCCCGGCGCCAACCCCCGGGACACCGAGTTCTTCCAGCGCGCCCGCGAGGAGATCGACTTCCGGCACGCCCGGCTCGTCGCGTTCGGCGCCACCCGCAAGGCCGGCGTCCGCGCCGAGGACGACCCGCAGGTCGCCGCGCTGCTCGACTCCAGGGCCCCGGTCGTCACGCTCGTGGCCAAGTCCCACGACCGCCACGTGGAGCTCGCCCTGCGCACGACGCTGGACGAGAACCTCGCCATGGTCCACGACACCGTCTCCTACCTGCGCTCCCGCGGCCGGCGCGTCTTCGTCGACTGCGAGCACTTCTTCGACGGCTACCGCGCCAATCCCGGCTACGCCACCCAGGTCGTGCGCACCGCCCACGAGGCCGGCGCCGACGTCGTCGTCCTGTGCGACACCAACGGCGGCATGCTCCCCGCCCAGGTCGAGGCCGTGGTGCGGACCGTGCTCGCCGACACCGGCGCCCGCCTGGGCATCCACGCCCAGGACGACACCGGCTGCGCCGTCGCCAACACCCTGGCGGCCGTGGACGCGGGCGCCACGCACGTACAGTGCACCGCCAACGGCTACGGCGAGCGGGTGGGCAACTCCAACCTCTTCCCGGTCGTGGCCGCCCTGGAGATCAAGTACGACCGCCGGGTGCTGCCGGCCGGCAAGCTGGCGGAGATGACCCGCATCTCGCACGCCATCGCCGAGGTCGTCAACCTCACCCCCGCCACCCACCAGCCGTACGTCGGGCTCTCCGCCTTCGCCCACAAGGCCGGGCTGCACGCCTCCGCGATCAAGGTCGACCCGGACCTCTACCAGCACATCGACCCGGAACGGGTCGGCAACACCATGCGGATGCTCGTCTCCGACATGGCGGGCCGCGCCTCCGTCGAGCTCAAGGGCAAGGAGCTCGGCATCGACCTCGGCGGCGACCGCGAGCTGATCGGCCGCGTCGTCGAGCGGGTCAAGGAGCGCGAGCTGGCGGGCTATACGTACGAGGCCGCCGATGCCTCGTTCGAGCTGCTGCTCCGCGCGGAGGTCGAGGGCCGGGCGCGCCGCTACTACCGCGTCGAGTCCTGGCGGGCGATCGTCGAGGACCGCCCCGACGGCACGCACGCCAACGAGGCGACCGTGAAGCTGTGGGCCAAGGGCGAGCGCATCGTGGCGACCGCGGAGGGGAACGGCCCCGTCAACGCCCTCGACCGCGCGCTGCGCGTCGCGCTGGAGCGCATCTATCCGCAGCTGGCCTCGCTGAAGCTGACGGACTACAAGGTCCGCATCCTGGAGGGCAGCCTGGGCACCGGCTCCATCACCCGGGTGCTGGTCTCCACCAGCGACGAGCACGGCGAGTGGTCCACCGTCGGCGTCGCGGAGAACGTCATCGCCGCGTCCTGGCAGGCACTGGACGACGCCTACGCCTACGGGCTGCGCCGCGCGGGCGTCGAGCCGCAGGAGTGAGTCACAGGCCCTGAGCCGAGAGTCCGGCGCCGAGCAGGTCGAAGGCCCGCCCGGCGTCGGCGTGGGCCGCGCGCAGGACGTCGTCGGTGAGGGAGCCGCCGGACGTCAGGCGCAGCCAGTTGTCGCGGGCCAGGACGTGGTGGACGGCGATGATCTGCGCGGCCGCCAGCCGCGCCGTCACCCCGTTCGTCCCGTCCGTCTCCGCCAGTGCCTCGGCCAGGGCCCGTTCGTCCTCGTCGGCGTAGCGGCCCAGCCGCGCCTGCAGGCTGGGCGTCGAGTAGAGCATGTCCCGGAAGGCCAGCACGGCCGGCACGTCGCACAGGCCCGTGATCGGGTCGCGGGCGTCGAGCCGGGCGTGGAAGTGCGCGCGCAGGGCGGCCAGCGGCGCCTGCCCGGCCGCCCGGCCGCGGACGACGCGGGCCGCTTCCCCCTGGTGGTCGGCGATCCGGTGGAGGGCCAGGTCCTCCTTGGCGGGGAAGTAGCGGAACAGCGTCGGCTTGGACACCTCGGCCGCCGCCGCCACCTCCGCGACCGACACCTGGTCGAAGCCGCGCTCCAGAAAGAGCGCGATGGCGGCGTCGGACAGCGCCTGGCGGGTGCGCTGCTTCTTGCGTTCGCGCAGCCCGGTGGTCTCCGTCTCCTCGTTCACGCCCCCACCCTACCAGCCCAAGGTTTACCCGGAATCTTTTGTTACTCGGTTGCGTTTTTCTCCCGGCCGGTCTTTCATGGGCACACCGACCGACGGAGGAAGACGCATGACCACCACCGCTGTCCTGATCGTGGGCGCCGGCCCGACCGGGCTCACCCTCGCCTGCTCGCTCGCCCGCGCCGGCGTGCCCGTACGAATCATCGACAAGTCCCCGCGGTTCCACCGGGAATCGCGCGGCAAGGGCCTCAACCAGCGCAGCCGCGAGCTCTTCGAGGACCTCGGGGTGGGGGAGGCGGCCACGGCCTCGGGCATCGAGCACATCACCCTGCGCAAGTACCGCGGCGGCGTCGCCATCGCCGACGACGTCACCTTCGGCGACCGCGTCCCCACCCCCGACGCCCCGTACGCGAGCGGCCTGATCATCCCGCAGTGGCGCACCGAGGAGATCCTGCGCGACAAGCTCGCCACCTACGGGGTCGAGGTCGAACTCGTCAGTGAACTCGCCGGGTTCGTCCAGGACGAGGACGGGGTGACGGCCACGCTCACCGACGGCCGCCGCATCCGGGCCGCCTACCTCGCCGGCTGCGACGGCGGCCGCAGCCCCGTCCGCAAGGCGCTCGGCGTCGGCTTCGAGGGCACGACGGAGGCCGAGGAGTGCATGGTGATCGGGGACGTACGCGCCGACGGCCTCGATCCCGCCTACTGGCACCAGTGGTTCGACGTGGACGGCGGCATCATGCTCTGCCCCTTCCGGGACGGCGGCCACTGGCAGCTCCAGGCGGCGCCCGAGCAGGCGGTCGACGGGCGGATCGTGCCGCCGTCGCTCGAGTCCTTCCAGCGGATGTTCGACCGGCACGCCCGCCTGGCCGGGGTGAAGCTGACCGATCCCACCTGGTTCTCCACCTTCCGCGTCAACGTCCGCATGGCCGACCGGTTCCGGGTGGGCCGCGTCTTCCTCGCCGGGGACGCGGCGCACGTGCACTCCATCGCCGGCGGACTGGGCATGAACACCGGCATCCAGGACGCCTTCAACCTGGGCTGGAAGCTGGCCTTCGTGCTGCGCGGCCTGGCCGGCCCGGACCTGCTGGACACCTACGAGGAGGAACGGCAGGCCGTCGCCGCCTGGACGCTGAACCTCACCGACGAGCGGATGCGGGCGGTCCGCGAGGGCGTGCGCGCACCGGGCGTCGGCACCGAGGCGGTCATCACCGACGACATCACCACCCTCGGCGTCGGCTACCCCGGGAGCAGCCTGGCCTGGGGCGGCCCGACGGCGGGCCACCGCGCCCCCGACGCCCCGTGCCGCGACGCCGCGACAGGCCGCCCCACCCGCCTCTTCGAGGTCTTCGCCGGGCCGCACTTCACCCTGCTGGGCTTCGGAACAGCCGCCGCGGCGGCCCTGGCCGAGGCCGGGGCCGTCTACGGCGACCGGGTCCGGACGTTCCGCCTCGCCGATGACGAGGGGCATGCGGGCCGGGCGTACGGGGTGGATGGGGACGCTCTGGTGCTGGTGCGGCCCGACAACCACATAGCGCTGACCACGGCCGCGGAGGGGGTGGCCGAGGTCGTGGACAACCTGCGACGGCTCTGATTTTCAGCCCGTCTGGGGGCACCTCCCAGCGGTAGCTGGGGGAGGTTGAGGACCGGGGTCCGGGGCGGAGCCCCGGTTTCGGGGAGGGGCGGGGTGGGGGAAGAAACCGCCGTGGCCCCCGACTGGACCCGCCGCACCTTCCTCACCGCCGCAGGCTCCATAGGAGCCCTCGGCCTCGCCGCCCCCGGCGACGACGACTTCGCCGCCCTCCGAAGACGCTGGCGCGCCCTCACCCTCGGCACCGGATTCGACCCCACCGCCGAGCCCTACGCCTCCGCCCTGCGCCGCACCGGCGAGCTCGCCCGCGCCCACCGGGCGAGCATGCGCCCCGCCCCCGGCTCGCTCTGGCCCGACGCGCCCTTCGACCCGCCCGCCGGCATCACGCAGAGCTATGCCCGGCTGCACACCATGGCCCAGGCCCACGCCCAGCCGGGCACCGGCCTCACCGGCGACACCGGCCTCGCCGCCGACGTCCTCGCCGGGCTCGACCACCTCGACGCGCGCGTCTACCACCCCGGCACCACCCGGTACGGCAACTGGTGGGAGTGGCAGATCGGCAGCCCCCGGCTGCTCCTGGACACCCTCGCCCTCCTCCACGGCGAGGCGGGCGAGGCCCGGCGCCGCCGCTTCCTCGCCGCCGTCGACCACTTCGTCCCCGACGCCATGCTCGGCGACTACACCGGCACCAGCACCGGCGCCAACCGCGTGGACCTGTGCCGCGTCGTCGCCCTGCGCGGCGTCCTCGGCGCCGCCCCCGCGAAGATCGCCCTGGCCCGCGACGCCCTCTCGCCGGTCTTCCCCTACGTCACCCGGGGCGACGGCCTCCACGCGGACGGCTCCTTCATCCAGCACACCTGGGTCGCCTACTCCGGGACGTACGGCTATGTCCTGCTCGACGGCCTCGGGCGGCTGTTCGCGCTGCTGCGTGGATCCCCCTGGGAGGTCACCGACCCCGCCCGGCAGATCATCCACGACAGCGTCGAGCGGGCGTACGCACCGCTGATCCACGACGGCCTGGTGATGGACAGCGTCTCGGGCCGCGCCATCAGCCGGGGCCTGCAGAGCGCCGACCCGCGCGGGCTGCCCCAGAGCGACCACCAGCGCGGCCACGCCCTCATCGCCGCCATCGCCCTGCTCGCCGAGGGCGCGCGGCCGGCGGAACGGGACCGCTGGCACCGGATGATCAAGGGCTGGATCGCCCGGGACACCACCCTTCCCGTACGTACCGACCCCCGCTTCCCGGTCGCCGACCTCGCCCGGCTCGCCGCCGTCGACGAACGCCCCCTGCCCGCCGCGCCCGAGCCCGTCGGCCACCGGCTCTTCCCCGCCATGGACCGGGCCGTCCACCGGCGCCCCGGCTGGACCGCGAACATCGCCATGGCCTCCGACCGCATCACCCACTACGAGAACGGCAACGGCGAGAACCCGCGCGGCTGGCACACCGGCGCCGGGATGGTCCTGTGGTGGGCCGGCCCGGACGGCGGCGGCCAGTACACGGACGCCTTCTGGCCCACCGTCGACCCCTGCCGGCTGCCCGGCACCACCGTCAGCACCCGCCCGCTCGCCGACAACGAGGGCGGCGGCTGGGGTGCCCCCCGGCCCGCCGTCCGCTGGGTCGGCGGCGTCACCGACGGGCAGTACGCGGCCGTCGGCCAGCACCTCAAGGGGCTCGGCTCCACCCTGGAGGCCCGCAAATCCTGGTTCTGCGCCGCGGACGCCCTCGTCTGCCTCGGCGCCGGGATCGGCGCCCGGGACGGGCACGGCGTCGAAACGATCGTCGACAACCGCCGGCTCGGCGCCGACGGCACGGCCGCCCTCACCGTGGACGGCGAGCTCCAGCCCGCCCGGGACGGCTGGTCGCGCTCCTTCGCCCGCGCGCACTGGGCCCACCTGGCCGGGCACGGCGGCTACGTCTTCCCCGGCGGCGCCCCGCTGGAGGCGCTGCGCACGGCCCGCACCGGCTCCTGGCGGGACATCAACGCCGGCGGCTCGCCCACCCCGCTCACCCGCCGCTACCTCACCCTGTGGCATTCCCACGGCACCGACCCCGAGGACGCCGCGTACGCCTACCTCCTCATGCCCGGCGCCACACCCCGCACCCTCGCCGCCCGCGCCGCCGACCCCCGCTGGCTCACCGTCCTGGCCAACACCCGCGACCGCCAGGCCGTGCGCGTCCCCTCCCTGGGCCTGACCGCCGCCAACTTCTGGCAGGCCGGCACCGTAGGCCCCCTCACCGTCACCACCCCCGCCTCCGTACTCCTGCGCCACCGAGAACGCACCGCCACCCTCCACCTCGCCGCCCCCTTGCGCACCGGCGAGCCCGTCGACCTCACCTGGGCACACCCGGTGCGCCGCGTCACCGCCCACGACGCCTCCGTGCGCGTGCTGGCCACCGGGGCCGCGCTACGCTTGCGGATCACGCCGGGGACGGCGTGCGCGTCGCACGGCTGCCGCGTCGAGGTGCGCTGAGCCGGACACCCCCGAACGGCGGTACCTGGTCAAGCCATATATATGACGTCTTGGCCCGTCCATATTTGTGGGGTACTCACAGCGTGGGACGCCCGCTCGAACGCGGACAACTGATAAGGGTGCTGTGCAGTTCTGTTCCGCCTGCCCACGAAATCGCGCACTACGTTGTGTGGAACCGACATGATGTTCCGGCGCTCCCGCCGCGTACCGTCTATCCATGAGCAATCTCGAAGGTGCGCCCGTAGAGGCGAATGACGTCCGTGGGCGCGTCGCCGAGCTGCACGCCATCCGCGAGCAGGTTCGGCGCGGCCCGAGCGAGCGGGCCACCCAGGCACAGAAGGCCAAGGGCAAGCTGACCGCTCGCGAGCGCATTGATCTCCTGCTGGACGAGGGCTCTTTCACCGAGGTGGAGCCGCTGCGGCGGCACCGCGCCACCGGTTTCGGGCTGGAGGCCAAGCGTCCGTACACCGATGGTGTGATCACCGGGTGGGGGACCGTGCACGGGCGGACCGTGTTCGTCTACGCACACGACTTCCGGATCTTCGGCGGCGCGCTGGGCGAGGCCCACGCCACCAAGATCCACAAGATCATGGACAAGGCCATCGCGGCGGGTGCGCCGCTGGTCTCCCTCAACGACGGCGCCGGCGCCCGCATCCAGGAGGGCGTCTCCGCCCTCGCCGGATACGGCGGCATCTTCCAGCGCAACACCAAGGCGTCCGGCGTCATCCCGCAGATCAGCGTGATGCTCGGCCCCTGCGCCGGCGGGGCCGCCTACTCCCCGGCCCTCACGGACTTCGTCTTCATGGTCCGCGAGACCTCGCAGATGTTCATCACCGGCCCCGACGTGGTGCGCGCGGTGACGGGCGAGGAGATCACCCAGAACGGCCTCGGCGGCGCCGACGTGCACGCCGAGACCTCCGGCGTGGCCCACTTCGCCTACGACGACGAGGAGACCTGCCTGGAGGAGGTCCGCTACCTCCTGTCCCTGCTGCCGCAGAACAACCGCGAGAACCCGCCCCGCGTCGAGTCCGCGGACCCCGCCGACCGCACCGGCGAGGTCCTGCTGGACCTGGTGCCGGCCGACGGCAACCGCCCGTACGACATGCGCAAGGTCATCGAGGAGCTCGTCGACGACGGTGACCACCTCGAGGTCCACGAGCGCTGGGCCACCAACATCATCTGCTCCCTGGCCCGCCTGGACGGCCAGGTCGTCGGCATCGTCGCCAACCAGCCGCAGTCCCTCGCCGGCGTCCTCGACATCGAGGCCTCCGAGAAGGCCGCGCGGTTCATCCAGATGTGCGATGCCTTCAACATCCCGATCATCACTCTTCTGGACGTACCCGGGTTCCTCCCCGGCGTCGACCAGGAGCACGGTGGAATCATCCGGCACGGCGCCAAGCTGCTGTACGCCTACTGCAACGCCACGGTGCCCCGGATCTCGGTGATCCTTCGCAAGGCCTACGGCGGTGCGTACATCGTGATGGACTCGCAGTCGATCGGCGCGGACCTCACCTACGCCTGGCCCACCAACGAGATCGCGGTCATGGGCGCGGAGGGCGCGGCCAACGTGATCTTCCGCAAGCAGATCGCCGAGGCGGACGACCCCGAGGCCATGCGCTCCCGCATGGTCAAGGAGTACAAGGCCGAGCTGATGCACCCCTACTACGCCGCCGAGCGCGGGCTGGTCGACGACGTGATCGACCCGGCCGAGACCCGGTCGGTGCTCATCCGCTCGCTGGCCATGCTCGCGTCCAAGCACGCGGACCTGCCCTCGCGCAAGCACGGCAACCCGCCCCAGTAACGCACGTCCCGTACTTCAGCAATCGGAGACCTCGCATGAACGACACGCTCGTACGCGTCGAGAAGGGCACCGCGGACGCCGAGGAACTGGCCGCCGTGACCGCCGTCCTCCTCGCCCGCGCCGCCGCCGGGAACCAGTACGCCGCCCGGGCCCCGCGCCCGCGCCGCACCACCGCCGTCTGGCGCCGCCTGGAGCGCAGCTCCGGCTTCAGAGCGCCGCACAGCTGGCAGGGCTGAGACGCCCCCGGCACGCAGCGGACAGCGAAAAGGTCCCCGCACTCCCGAGGAGTGCGGGGACCTTTTCGCATCCGAGCTAGCGCAGGCGCGCCATGAGGGCGTGCTCCACGAGCGTGATGAGGGCGCTCTTCGCTTCGTTGCGGTGGCGCGCGTCGGTCGTGATGATCGGCGCGTCGGGGCCGATCTGGAGGGCCTCACGGACCTCCTCCGGCGTGTACGGCTGGTGTCCGTCGAAGCCGTTGAGGGCGATGACGAAGGGCAGGCCGCTGTTCTCGAAGTAGTCGACCGCCGGGAAGCAGTCCGCGAGGCGGCGGGTGTCGACGAGGACGACGGCGCCGATGGCACCGCGCACCAGGTCGTCCCACATGAACCAGAAGCGGTCCTGTCCGGGGGTACCGAACAGGTACAGGATCAGGTCCTGGTCCAAGGTGATACGGCCGAAGTCCATGGCCACGGTCGTCGTGGTCTTGTCCGGCGCGTGGGTGAGGTCGTCGATGCCCGCCGAGGCGGAGGTCATGACGGCTTCGGTGCGCAGCGGGTTGATCTCCGAGACCGCGCCGACGAACGTGGTCTTGCCCACGCCGAAGCCACCCGCCACTACGATCTTCGCGGAGGTGGTGGAGCGGGCTGCCTCGCCGCTAGAGGTTCCGAAGTCCACTGAGCACCCTTTCGAGCAGTGTCACGTCAGGCTGGCCGCCGGCGGACGCATCGCCGCCGGGCTGATGAATGGCGACGAGTCCGGCCTCCGCCAGATCGGCGACGAGGATTCGGGCGACGCCGAGCGGAATGGAAAGCAGTGCCGAGATCTCGGCGACCGACTTGATCTCACGGCACAGATGGCAGATGCGCTGATGTTCAGGCAACTGCCCTTGGAGCTGGGCGGGCTGGGCCGTGGTGTGCACCAGTGCCTCGATGGCGAGCTGGTAACGCGGCCTGGTCCGGCCGCCGGTCATCGCATAGGGACGGACCAGCGGGTTGTGCTTGGCGCCGCCGCCCGCGGGGGACGACGGTGTGCGCCGGTGCTGCTGAGGCTGGGCCGGTACCTGCGCGGGGCGCTGCTGTTCCGGCATGGCCTGGTGGTGGCTTGGCGTGGAGGGGAAGTTGTAGCGGTTCAACGGGGGTTGAGCCTGCTGGTCATTGCCATACGGGTAACCGCCTGGGGGCGTTGCCACGTCTCCTCCTCCGACTTGCCTGTCTGCTGCTGGTCGCGCCACCGCACCTTATGGCGCGGTGGCGCGAAACGCACTGCCTCTTTGTTAGTTGAGAAGGCTCCCCTGCAGTTCGGACCGCAGCTCGGGCGTCAGCACATTGCCCGCGCGGTCGACCAGCAGGGCCATCTCGTAGCCCACGAGGCCGATGTCGCACTCGGGGTGCGCCAGCACGGCCAGGGAGGATCCGTCGGAGACGGACATGATGAAGAGGAAACCGCGCTCCATCTCCACCACGGTCTGGTTGACCGCGCCGCCCTCGAAGATGCGCGAGGCACCCGCGGTCAGCGAGGTCAGGCCGGAGGCTACCGCCGCCAGCTGGTCGGCGCGGTCCCGCGGAAACCCTTCGGACATCGCCAGAAGGAGTCCGTCGGCGGAGACCACGACGGTGTGGGACACCCCTGGGGTGTTGTCCACGAAACTGGTGATCAACCAGTTCAGGTTCTGCGCCGCCTGGCTCATCGGGCTCACACTAACGCTCCTGATCGTAGGTGCCGCCGGGGCCGAAGCCCTGGTCGTGTTGCTGATGCTGCTCATGCGCGGGGAACTCGCCTGTGTCCGTTCCCGCGTTGCGCCCCTGCTGGATGCCGCGACGCAGGTTAGCCAACCTGCCGCGGACGTCTTCCGGGGCGCGGGAGATCTGGGGGCCGTCCTGTGCGGCCGTCGCCGCCTTGCCCTCGACCAGATTGGCCTTGGGGACCCGGCGGGGGAGACCGGAGGGAGTGACGCCGCCGGCCTTCGGCTCCTTGAGCTGACCGGCACGCTGCCACAGCTCGTCGTTCGCCGACCGCCAGTCGGAGTTGTCGCCCTCCCGAGGCTGTGCGTCCGCCTGCCGGGACTGCTCCGGTTCCGCGCTGCCGTCCCTCGTGGCCTCCTCGCCCGTATCGGCTTGCTGCCACCGCTTGTCGCGGCGCGGCAGACCGGACCCGGTCAGCGAGGGGGAGCCGCTCGAGGCGGGGCCCGGACGGTCGAACTCTACGCGCTCCGGCTGGGCCGTGTCAGCGGACGGCTGGGATTCCGATTCCGCTCCGTAACCCTGCCCGTACCCATGCTGGTAGGGACCTGGCTCGCTCCACTCCCCTTGGTAGGCGGGGGCGTTGAAGTCGCCGTAGGGCTCGCGGGCGTCAACACCCCGGTCCGCGTAGCCGGATTCCGGGTAGCCGGCCTCCGGGTACTGCTGCTGCGGATCGGCCGCCTGGCCGACACCGGTCTGCTGCTGCGGGGGTATGTGCTCCTGCGGCAGGGCGTGCGGCTGCTCGAACTGCTGCTGGGGGACCTCGTCGCGGAAGAGCGGGCGCTGGTCGGAGGTCTGGGCCTCCAGCGCGGCACGCCGTTCCTTGCGCATCAGGGAGCGGCCGACCGGGTCCAGCGCGGCGGCGGGCTCCTGCCGCGGCTCGTAACGGGAGTCGTCGAAGCCCAGCTCCGCGGCGGTGCGCGGACGCTGCCCCGTGACCGGCTGCTGCTGGTCGGGCACCATGCGGGAGACCGTGAAGTCGTCCTCGGCGAGGTCGTCGCCGCCACCGCCGTGCGTGATCGCGTCCGGCAGCATCACCAGGGAGGTGGTGCCGGCCTGCTCGCCCGAGGGGCGCAGCTGGACGCGGATGCCGTGCCGTGCCGCCAGGCGGCCGACCACGAACAGACCCATGCGCTGGGCGATCGAGACGTCCACCGTCGGCGGGTTGGCGAGCTTGTGGTTGATGTCCGCGAAGTCCTCGGCGGTCAGGCCGATGCCCTTGTCGTGGATCTCGACCATCACCCGGCCGTCGGGCAGCCGGGTCGCGGTGACGCGGACCTTGGTGTGCGGGGAGGAGAACGTGGTGGCGTTCTCCAGCAGCTCGGCCAGCAGGTGCACGAGGTCGGTCACGGCCAGGCCGTGGATCTCGGCCTCCGGGACGCCGGCCAGCTCGATGCGCTCGTACGCCTCCACCTCGGAGGTGGCGGCCCGCAACACGTCCACCAGCGGGATCGGCTGATCCCAGTGGCGGCCGGGCTCCTCGCCCGCGAGGATGAGGAGGTTCTCGCCGTTGCGGCGCATACGGGTGGCCAGGTGGTCCAGGCGGAAGAGGTTCTCCAGCTGGTCCGGGTCCGCCTCGTTGTTCTCCAGGTCGGTGATGAGGGTCAGCTGGCCCTCGATCAGTGCCTGGTTGCGGCGCGAGAGGTTGGTGAAGATCGCGTTGACGTTGCCCCGCAGACCCGCCTGCTCGGCGGCGAGCCGCACGGCCTCGCGGTGGACCTGGTCGAAGGCGCGGGCGACCTCGCCGATCTCGTCCTTGGTCGTGATCGGGATCGGCTGGACGCGGGTGTCCACCCGGCCCGGGTCGGTGCGCGAGAGCTGGTCGACCAGCGCCGGCAGGCGCTGCTCGGCGATGTCGAAGGCCGCGCCGCGCAGCCGGAGCATGTTGCGGCTCATCGAGCGGGCGATACGGCCCGCCACGAGGAAGGCGATCAGCAGCGCGACGATCATGATCGAGGAGTTGACGATCGCGTCCCGCGCGGAGTCCGAGGAGATGGTCTCGGCCTCTTCCACGGCGTGGTCGGCGAGGTGCTCCTCGATCGTGCGGTACGCGCTGAACTTCCCCGACGCGGTGGTCTGCCAGGCGTCGGCGGTGACGCCCTTGGTCTTCAGCTGCGCGGCGGTGGCGCCGGACATGATGGCCAGGGCCATCTTGTTCTGCTCCTCCACCTGCGCCTCGGTGGCCAGGGCCCTCTTCAGGCGCTTGATGTCCTCGTCCGTACCGCCGGACTCGAACTCGCTGAGGGCGACGTACTCGAGGAAGTTGTAGGAGGAGAAGGACGTCAGCAGTGCCTGACGGTCCGCGGCCGTGCCCGGCTTGATCAGCAGGTGGGTGCCGATCGAGCGCTGCAGCGACTCGGCCGCCTTGGCGAGCGAGATCGCGTAGACGGCGCGGCCGTAGGAGGTGACGTTGCCGGTGCCCAGGCCCAGCTCGTTGGTGAAGGCCATGAGCGGGCGCTGGATGGCGCCGTAGCCGTCCTCGGTCTTCGCACCCTCGAACGCGCTGGTGTAGGCACCCTTGCGCAGCGCGGGCAGCATCGGCTCGGCGGCCCGGACCGCCTTGAGGCGGCGCTGCAGGCTCGGGGTGTCCGGCATGCTCTTGACGCGCTTGTCGAACGTCGCCCGGGCGATGTCCGTGGCGGCCCGGGTCTTCTTGATGACCGGGTCGTCGGTGTTGCCCTCGAGCAGCGGCTTCGCGGTCAGGTCACGCTCGTCGATGACGGCGTGGGCGTAGGTGGCCGCGGCCTGGACGACGCGTGCGGTGTTCGCCGCGTCCCGGGCCTCGAGCCAGTCGTCCGCCGAGACCTTGACCTTGAGGCCACCGAAGACCAGGGCGATGATCACCGGGATCAGCAGAATCGCGTTCAGCCGGACCGGCACACGCCAGTTGCGGGGCGAGAATCTGCCGCCGCTGCCTTCGGGGGTGGCGGGGGGTTCGGGCATATCGGAAGGCGGCACCGCTGTGCGCGACGGCGGGGTGAAGGCACCCCGCTCGTCCCGCGCCTGCTGCGCGGCGCCCGTCTTTCTTCGCCTCACTCGACCAACAACCTCTCGGCGTCGGCACCTGTGCTGTGCCGTTTATCTGCTGAGCCGTGACTGCTCAGTCCGGGAATTCCAGCACGTCGGACAGGTGCATTCCAAACAACGGACAGAGCCCGTGAAGGCCGCGATTTGCCCGACATAAAACGGGCATTAAGGCCGAGCCGCGTCAAATGGCGGGCCGTATGTGCGCAGAGCGAAGTCGGCCGGACGCGCCCAGTGGTCGCGTCCGGCCAATTCTCTGTCGAAATGTTATGAACTTTGAAGGGCGTCGTGGTCAATGCCACAACTTACACACCGTCACAACTTTCGGTCGAACAACACTATTTCAGCCGCGCCATGAGGGCGTGTTCGACGAGCGTGATGAGCGCGCTCTTCGCTTCGTTGCGGTGGCGCGCGTCGGTCGTGATGATCGGCGCGTCGGGGCCGATCTGGAGGGCCTCACGGACCTCCTCGGGGCTGTACGGCTGGTGCCCGTCGAAGCCGTTGAGGGCGATGACGAAGGGCAGACCACTGTTCTCGAAGTAGTCCACGGCCGGGAAGCAGTCGGCCAGCCGCCGGGTGTCGACCAGGACCACGGCGCCGATGGCACCGCGCACCAGGTCGTCCCACATGAACCAGAAGCGGTCCTGTCCGGGGGTGCCGAACAGGTACAGGATCAGGTCGTCATCGAGCGTGATGCGGCCGAAATCCATCGCCACGGTCGTCGTGGTCTTGTCCTGAACGTGGCTCAGATCGTCGATGCCGGCCGAGGCGGACGTCATGACCGCCTCGGTGCGCAGCGGACTGATCTCCGAGACCGCGCCCACAAATGTGGTCTTGCCGACGCCGAAGCCGCCCGCCACCACGATCTTCGCGGACGTGGTGGAACGGCCGACGCCCCCGCTAGAGCTTCCGAAGTCCACTGAGCACCCTTTCGAGCAGTGTCACATCCGGCGTACCGCCGGCCTCGCCGCTGCCACCCGGCTGGTGGATCGCCACCATGCCGGCCTCCGCCAGGTCGGCGACCAGGATCCGGGCCACGCCCAGAGGCATGTTCAGGAGCGCGGAGACCTCCGCGACCGACTTGACCTCCCGGCACAGGTGGCAGATCCGCTGGTGCTCGGGGAGCAGGCCCCCGAGGTGGGCCGGGTCGGCCGTGGAGCTGACCAGCGCCTCGATGGCGAGCTGGTAGCGCGGCCGGGTGCGGCCCCCCGTCATGGCGTAGGGGCGGACCAGCGGCTGGTCGGCGCCTTCTTCCCCGTACGACGCATGGTGTGCGCCGTACGGGCCGGGCGAGGCGGGCGGGGTCATGAATCCTCCGGACGGGACAGCAGGAAGGCAATAATGCCGTCGAGCGGGGGCCGGTGGGGGGTTTTCGGCCGTACGGTCGGACGGGATCTGCGGTGTGCGGTGGTCAGTTCAGCAGGCTGCCCTGGAGCTCGGACCGCAGCTCGGGCGTGAGGACGTTGCCCGCACGGTCGACCAGGAGGGCCATCTCGTAGCCCACGAGGCCGATGTCGCACTCGGGGTGCGCCAGCACGGCCAGGGAGGATCCGTCGGAGACGGACATGATGAAGAGGAACCCCCGCTCCATCTCCACCACGGTCTGGTTGACCGCGCCCCCCTCGAAGATGCGGGACGCGCCGGCCGTCAGCGAGGTCAGCCCGGAGGCCACCGCCGCCAGCTGGTCGGCACGGTCCCGCGGGAACCCTTCGGACATCGCCAGAAGGAGCCCGTCGGCGGAGACCACCACCGTGTGGGACACCCCGGGGGTGTTGCCCACGAAGTTGGTGATCAACCAGTTCAGATTCTGCGCCGCCTGGCTCATCGGACTCAACTAACGCTCCTGCTGGTAAGTGGGGCCAACATTGTGACTGCCGGTGGTCGAGCCGTTGCCGGCCTGACGTCCCTGCTGGATGCCCCGGCGGAGATTGGTCAGCCGGCCGCGTACGTCATCGGGCGCACGCGAGACCTGCGGACCGGTCGGAAGGGACTGGGTCTCGGCGGTTCCCTCGACGAGGTTGGCGCGCGGCACCCGCCGCGGCAGCCCGGACGGCGTCTTGCCGCCCGCCGCCGGCTCGCGGACCTGCTCGGCCCGGCGCCAGCGCTCGTCGTTGGGGGAATCGCGCCAGGGGTCCTGCTGGCCGCTCTGCGGAGCGGCGGGAGCCTGCGGGGCCTCCTGCCGCGCGGGCTTGGCGAGCGGGGCACGGCGCTGCGGCGGCCGCGCGGAGTCGGCCGGCTGCTCCGGCACGCCGGCCGGGGCCTCGCCACGGAACCAGTGCGACTCGAGGTCGTCGAACAGCGGCGTACGGCCGTCCCCGGCGCCCGCGTCCGGCAGGGCGTCGCCCTGCGGCTCGGGCCGCGCGAACTGGCCGGTGCCGCTGCCGCTGCCGTCGCCGAACTGCGGCTGCGCGAACTGGCCGGTCGTGGACTGCGGACCGCCGGGCAGCTCGAAGCGGCCCGTGGTGCTGTTCCGCGGCTCGCCCTGGGCGGGCGCGGCGAACTGGCCGGTGGTGCCGCTCGCGTCGGCGGGCAGCGCGAACTGGCCGGTGCCGCTGTCGCCACGCGCCTCGTCCGCGGCGGGGACCGCCGGGAACCGGGAGGTGTCGCCGGGACCCGCGGCCGGGGCCGCGTCGGCGGGCCGGGCGAAGGAGCCGGTGTCGGCGGGCCGGGCGAACTGGCCCGTCCCCGACGACGGCGGCTCGGTCGCGTCGGTGATCGGCGCGAACTGGGCGGTGTCACCCGGACCGCCGCCCGGCGTGGGCTTGGCGAACCGTCCCGTGGTGGAGCCGTTGGCGCGCTCGGAGTGGTCCTCGTGACCGCGCGGTGCGTCCTGGCCGCCACGCGGCGAACCGTCGGAGGCCAGCGGCCAGTCGTCGGCGGGAGCCTGCGGCTGCGGGCCCTTGCGGCCCGGACCACCGGCGGCGGGCGCGTCGTTGCCCCAGCTCGGGCCGGCCGGGCCGGAGCCCGCGCCGCGGGCGGGGAGCTGCGGACGGCCGGCGCCACCGGCGGGCGGCACCGCGGCCGGGCCGCCGCCACGGGTCGGCAGACCCGGGGCGCCGCCCTTGCCACCGCGCGGGGTGGTGTCGAAGAGGCTGCCCGCGGCGGCACCGCCGGAGGGGCCGGAGCCCGGTCCGGGGCGCTGCGGCAGTCCGCCTTCCGGCGCGCCGGAGCGCGGCGTCAGCGCGGCGCGCGGGGCGCCCGCCGGCGCCTGGCGGCGCGGCTGGCCGGAGTTGCCGGCGGGGCCGCCGCCGGGAGCACCGGGGCCACCCGCGCCCGGGGCCGGCTTCTTGTGGCCCTGGGCCACGTCGACCGGCAGCATGACGAGCGCGGTGGTGCCGCCCGAGTCGGACGGGCGCAGCTGGATGCGGATGCCGTGTCGCAGGGACAGGCGGCCGACCACGAACAGACCCATGCGTCGCGAGACCGAGACGTCCACGGTCGGCGGGCTGGCGAGCCGCTCGTTGATCGCCGCGAGGTCGTCGGGCGAGAGGCCGATGCCGGTGTCGTGGATCTCGACCAGCACCCGCCCGTCGGGCAGCGCGTGACCGGTGACCTTGACCTTGGTCTGCGGGGAGGAGAACGAGGTCGCGTTCTCCAGCAGCTCGGCGAGGAGGTGCACGAGGTCGTTGACCACGCGGCCGGCGACCTCGGTCGGCGGCACACCGCTGAGCTCGATGCGCTCGTACTGCTCCACCTCGGAGGCCGCGGCGCGCAGGACGTCGACGAGCGGCACGGGCCGGGTCCACCGGCGGCCGGGCTCCTCACCCGCGAGGACGAGGAGGTTTTCGCCGTTACGGCGCATACGGGTCGCGAGGTGGTCGAGCCGGAAGAGCGAGGAGAGCTGGTCCGGGTCGGCCTCGCGGCTCTCGAGCTCGGAGATGAGCGAGAGCTGACGCTGGATGAGGCCCTGGCTGCGGCGCGAGAGGTTGGTGAACATCGCGTTGACGTTGCCTCGCAGAAGGGCCTGCTCGGCGGCGAGACGGACGGCCTCGTGGTGCACCTCGTCGAAGGCCGCGGCCACCTTGCCGATCTCGTCCCGGCTGTGCACACCGACCGACTCCACGGTGGTGTCGACGTCCTGCGGGTCGGTCTCGGAGAGCTGCTTGACGAGCTCGGGCAGGCGCTCCTGGGCGACCTTCTGGGCGGTGTCCTGCAGTCGCCGCAGCGACCGCACCATGGAGCGGGCCACCACGAAGGCGCCGACGAGCGAGATGCCGAGGACGAGCACGATGAGGGCACCGTTGAGGATGGCCTCCTGCTGGGCGTCCTCACGCAGCTCCTGGGCCTTCTGCTCCATCTGCGAGAGCAGGGTCAGCTCGATCTTGGCCATCTCTTCGAGCTTGACGCTGTCCTGGTCGTACCAGTCGCGGTACGAGGTCTTCTCGTTCTTGAACGCGTCGGTGTTGCCGAAGGCCCGCTCGGCGAAGGTGTTCGCGGAGGTGACGTTGGTGTCGCCACCGTTGATCGCCTTGAGCAGGTCGGCGGAGTCGCCGGCCCGGATGGCGGTGAAGCGGCGCAGGGCCTCTTCCTCGTTCTCCAGCGCCGTCTTGCCGTACTGGTGGTCGTTGGCGCTCAGGCTCGCGCCCTTGGGGTTGGCGAGCGCGGCGCTGATGACCGCACGCTGGATGGAGGCGTACTCCTTGGCGGAGGAGAACGTCGCCAGCGCACGGGTCGAGGTGATCATCTCGCTGTTGCTGGTGGCCTGGGCCATGTCCTGGGACAGGGACAGCAGCGAGGTGATGAGCGCGTTGTAGTTGCTGACCGTCTGCGAGAGGTACTCGCGGTCGGTGTACGCCTTCTCCCGGACGGCCTTGATCTTGTCGAGCTGCTTGGTGATGTCGACGAGGGTCGTCCGCACACCGTCGAGCGTCGTGTCGTTCGACTTGGCCTTGCTGGTGGTTTCCCGGAAGGCCTGGATCCGCTGATCGGTCTTGATCCGCGGGGCGATGACCTGGTCGTCCTTGGGGTTGTTGGCGACGATCGGGCCGGCGGACTTGTCGCGCTCCTCCTGGAGGGCGTCGGCGAGCTGGGTCGCCTTGGTCGTCATCTCCGTGAGCAGCTTCATGTGGTCGAGCTGCTCGACGTCCTGAAGCGAGGTCTGGATACGCAGGCCACCCAGGGTCGTCGCGGCGACGACGGGGAGAGCGAGCAGGGAGACCAGTCGGGTACTGATTCGCCAGTTGCGCAGGGCTATTCGTGAGCCCGGCCCACTGGGGCCCTTCGTCTTCGCCTTGGGCTGTTCGGCAGGCTCGCTGCCGTTCTTTGCCTCGGCGGGCGCGCCGACGGTCGTGCCGCGGTCGGTCGCACCGCGCGGCTCCGGCTCCGCCGCAGCGCTGCCATCCCTCTTGAAACGTCCCTGCACTAGCGTCGCAACCTCTGGACCAGGCGTCCCCCCGGGTGAGCGGGAGGACGGTGTCGAGTCGTGGGGGGACCGCGGTGCCCCCCTGGCGGTCCCCGGAATTCCAGCACAGTGCCGGATCTCCCAACAAGGCCGGTGGGGGTAGCCCTCCCGGCCGTGACGCTCGGTGAGGGAAAGCGTGACGCACGGTAGAAGATTGGGTGCGCTATGTCGGACTTATGGCAATGAGTCACATGGTCCGTCTCAGGGGTCTCGGCGTGTCCCAGTCGCCATGATCAGGAGCGGAACGTCTTATTCAGCCCTGCAATGTCCGTTTCGCGGAGGCGGAATGGCCGCCCGTTATGCCGCATATTTCGGTTGCGTCGTGAGCAAACTCACAGTAAAGCCGGGACTTGTCCAGCATGCGGAAGGGGAAAGGCGCGCCTAGCCTGGTCCTTTACACAGCGGCGAAAACGCCAAGAACCGACAACGCGAGGCCCCCCGTGAAGACTGCGAACCCGTCGACGCCGTCCCGCAAGACCGCCAACCCGCGCCGCACCACGCTCGCGCACCTCAAGGCCGTCGAGACGACCGGCCTCTTCGCCGTCGCCGAGCGCCCGCAGCACGCCGTGGAGCTGCCGACGGTCACGGCCAACCCCCGCCGCACCGTTCTCATGGTCGCGCCGCAGGCGCAGACGCCCCAGGACTAGGCCCGGCGCGCACGGGTCGCACACGCCCCCCGCGATAGCCTGAGGTGGTCAGACTCCGGCCATTCAGACAAGGGGCACGAGCTTCCCGTGCGCATCGCAAGGTTCTCCATCGACGGAAACGTCGCCTTCGGCGTCGTAGAGGGGGACGCCTCGACCGAGGGCGGTCCCGTCCTCGACATCATCAAGGGGCACCCCTTCGCGGAATTCGAGCGCTCGGGGCAGAAGATCCCGCTGAGCAAGGTGCGGCTGCTGCCGCCCGTGCTGCCCAACAAGGTCGTCGCCGTCGCCCGCAACTACGCCGAGCACGCCGCCGAGCTGGGCAACGAGCTCCCCGAGGGGCCCGTCACCTTCTTCAAGCCCTCCACGGCCGTCATCGGCCCCGGCGACCCGATCGCCTACCCCTCCTTCTCCAGCGAGCTCCACCACGAGGCCGAGCTCGCCGTCGTCATCGGCCGCATGTGCCGCGAGGTCCCGCGCGAGCGCGTCAAGGACGTCATCCTCGGCTACACCTGCGCCAACGACGTCACCGCGCGCGACGTCCAGCGCCGCGAGAAGCAGTGGGCCCGTGCCAAGGGCTTCGACACCTCCTGCCCGCTGGGCCCCTGGATCGAGACCGAACTCGACCCCGCCGACCTCGGCATCATGTGCACCGTGAACGGCGAACAGCGCCAGCTGGGCCGCACGGCCGAGATGGCGCACTCCATCGAGGACCTGATCGTCAACATCACCGAGGCGATGACGCTGCTCCCCGGCGACGTCGTCCTCACCGGCACCCCGGCCGGCGTCGGACCCCTGAACGTCGGCGACGAGGTCGCCGTCACCATCGAAGGCATCGGCACTCTCACCAACAAGGTGATCAAGCGTGGCTAACGCGAACGTCCGCGTACGTTTCTGTCCCTCGCCGACCGGCAACCCCCACGTGGGACTGGTCCGCACCGCCCTCTTCAACTGGGCGTTCGCCCGCCACCACGGCGGCACCCTGGTCTTCCGCATCGAGGACACCGACGCGGCGCGCGACTCGGAGGAGTCGTACCAGCAGCTGCTGGACGCCATGCGCTGGCTGGGCCTGGACTGGGACGAGGGCCCCGAGGTGGGCGGCCCCCACGCGCCGTACCGCCAGTCGCAGCGCATGGACCTCTACAAGGACGTCGCCGCCAAGCTGCTCGACGCCGGTCACGCGTACTACTGCTACTGCACCACCGAGGAGCTCGACGAGCGCCGCGAGGCCGCCCGGGCCGCCGGCCGGCCGTCCGGCTACGACGGCAAGTGCCGCGAGGTCGACGCCGAGCAGAAGGCGCAGTACGAGCGCGAGGACCGCAAGCCGATCGTCCGCTTCCGGATGCCCGACGAGCCCGTCACCTTCACCGACCTGGTCCGCGGCGAGCTGACCTTCACGCCGGAGAACGTGCCCGACTACGGCATCGTCCGCGCCAACGGCGCCCCGCTCTACACGCTCGTCAACCCCGTCGACGACGCGCTGATGGAGATCACCCACGTCCTGCGCGGCGAGGACCTGCTCTCCTCCACCCCGCGCCAGATCGCCCTCTACCGGGCGCTCGCGGAGATCGGCGTCGGCAACGGCACCACCCCGGCCTTCGGCCACCTGCCGTACGTCATGGGCGAGGGCAACAAGAAGCTCTCCAAGCGCGACCCGCAGTCCTCCCTGAACCTCTACCGGGAGCGCGGCTTCCTGCGCGACGGGCTGCTCAACTACCTCTCCCTGCTCGGCTGGTCCCTCTCGGCCGACCAGGACATCTTCACGATGGACGAGATGGTCGCCGCCTTCGACGTCGCGGACGTCAACGCCAACCCGGCCCGTTTCGACCTCAAGAAGTGCGAGGCGATCAACGCCGACCACATCCGCCGGCTCGACCCGAAGGCGTTCATCGACGCCTGCGGGCCCTGGCTGAAGGCCCCGCACGCCAACTGGGCGCCGGAGAAGTTCGACCAGGCCGCCTGGGAGGCGATCGCCCCGCACGCCCAGACCCGCCTGACCGTCCTGTCCGACATCACCGCCAATGTCGACTTCCTCTTCCTGGACGAGCCCGTCGAGGACGAGGCGTCCTGGGCGAAGGCCATGAAGGAGGGCTCGGACGCGCTGCTGCGCACCGCCAGGGAGAAGCTGGCGGCGGCGGAGTGGAACGCGGACGCCCTCAAGGCCGCCGTCGTCGCCGCGGGCGAGGAGCACGGCCTCAAGCTCGGCAAGGCCCAGGCCCCGGTCCGGGTGGCCGTCACCGGCCGCACCGTCGGCCTCCCGCTCTTCGAGTCCCTCGAAGTGCTCGGCCGCGAGCGCACCCTGACCCGCGTGGACGCCGCCCTGGCCAAGCTCACGGCCTGACGCCCGTCACACCCGCCCCAAGGGGCCCGGCAGCCCGCTGAGGGCCGCCGGGCCCCTCGCGCTTGCGCGAAGGGCCTATCGATTTTGGACCCCAGTCCACCTTCGGGTAATGTTCTTCCTGCGCCGCCCGAGAGGGCCGAGAGGCCGGAGCGGGAGGCGCGAGCCGGACAAAGCCCCTTCCGGGGGGTGAAGTTACGGTGGGGTATGGTGTAATTGGCAGCACGAGTGATTCTGGTTCACTTAGTCTAGGTTCGAGTCCTGGTACCCCAGCAAGAGAAAATCGCTTCGAATTCTCTTGATAAACTTACGAAGCAAAAGCGAAGTGCAAGCCCCCGTTGTGTAGCGGCCTAGCACGCCGCCCTCTCAAGGCGGTAGCGCCGGTTCGAATCCGGTCGGGGGTACTGATTTCCGAACAGGGTTCGCCCTGAAAGGGAATCGCTAGGGCCCCCGTTGTGTAGCGGCCTAGCACGCCGCCCTCTCAAGGCGGTAGCGCCGGTTCGAATCCGGTCGGGGGTACTGGTTTAAAACCACCATGGGCTATGGTGTAATTGGCAGCACGAGTGATTCTGGTTCATTTAGTCTAGGTTCGAGTCCTGGTAGCCCAGCGCAGATTGCTTTTCGAGTCTGCAAAGAGAACAAAAGCAGGCCCCCGTTGTGTAGCGGCCTAGCACGCCGCCCTCTCAAGGCGGTAGCGCCGGTTCGAATCCGGTCGGGGGTACCACAGGAAGAATGCCTTTCGCTTCGGCGGAGGGCATTTTTTCATGTTGCCGTGCTTTCAGGTTGCCGCGTTTTTGGGTTCCCAGGACCCGAGGCCCCGAGGTTCCGGGGCTTTCATGCCTCCTTCCCCCCTCTCCGGGGCGGCGGGATAATCCCCGCATGGTCCATCCCAACGGCGTGCGCCGCCGGGTCCACGTCGGTGATCTGCGACCCGGCGACCACGCGTGCCTGCTCTTCGAATCCGACGAGGAGCGGGCATCGATCCTCCGGGACTTCGTCCTCGGCGGGCTGGACGCCGAGGACAAGATCCTCTACCTGAGCGGCGCGGAGGACCCCGCCGGCCCCGGCGCCCTGTGGGAGGAATGCCGGCTCACGAGCGTGCTCTGCGGCCTGACCGGCCGCGTGGAGGTCGTGCGACTGGCCGAATTCCTCTCGGAACAGGGCCAATTGGAGCCCGCCGCGCTGCTGCGCAGGCTGCGCAGCGCCGCCGAGCGCTCCCGCGAGGAGGGCTACCGGGCGCTGCGGGTCGCCGGCGACCTGTGCGCGGCCCTGCACGGGGAGGACAGCGCCTTCGGCGCCCCCGGGGTCGCCCGGCTGCTGCGGTACGAGGCACTGCTGGCGGAAGAGTTCAGCTCCAGCGGCGCGCTGGCCGTATGCCAGTACGACATCCGCCGCTGCGAGCCCGCCGCCCTGGACGCCTTCGCGTCCGTGCACGCCGGGAGCGTCGAGGCGGACCCCCTCATCCGTACGGCCGAGCTGGTCGTCGCGCGCACCTACCGCCCGCAGGGGCTGCGGATCGAAGGCGTGGTGGACGCCGACGCGCACCGGCGGCTGCGGGACGCCCTGCGCTCGGTGGCGGCCGTGCGCGGCGACGTCCGCCTGGAGATGTCGCGGGTGGAGTTCCTGGACCTGGGCGGCCTGCGGCTGCTGATGACCTTCGCCCGGGCCCGTGCCGCCCGGCACGCCACCGTCGAGCTCAGCGGGCTGCCGCCGCACCTGAGGCAGGTCATCACCCTCGTCGGCTGGGACCGTACGCCAGGGCTCCGGCTGGGGGACGTGCATGCCTGCTGAGGACCTCCCCGCCGACACAGGCGGCTTCGTCCACCACGCCTGCCTGTACGGCACCGACGAGGAGTTCCTGGCGATGGCGGTGCCGTTCGCCCGGGCGGGGCTGGCCGCGGGGGAGCCCGTGCTGGCCGCGACGACGCCCGCCAACATCGAACTGCTGCGCGGCGCCCTGGGGGAGGGGGCCCATGGGCTGGACACGGCCGAGACCGCCTACTTCGGCCGCCGCCCGGTGGAGCGGGTCTCCGCCTTCCTGCGCTACCACGACCACCGCGCCCGGCCCGGACGCCGGACCCGCATGATCGCCGAGCCGGTGTGGGGTGGGAAGTCGGCCCGCCAGGTCGCCGAGTGGAAGCGGATGGAATCCGGGCTCAACGTGCTGCTGGCCGGCCTGCCGGTGTGGATGATCTGCCCGTACGACACCAGGACCGTGCCCCAGGACGTGGCCCAGGCCGCCTGCGCCACGCATCCCGCGCGGCTGGACGGCGAGCGGCTGATCCCCTGCGCCGCCTACGCCGACCCCGCGACGTACGCGGCCGGGGTGCCGCTGCCGCGCGCTCCCGCACCGCCCGGCGCCGCCCGGACGGGCCCGACGGCCTCGGCCGCCGACGTCCGGCGCTTCGCCCGCGAGCGGGCCGCCGCGGCGGGCCTGACCGGCGAGCGGCTGGCCCTGGCCGTGCTGGCCGTCTGCGAGGCCGCGGGCTATCTGCTGGCCACCGGGGACTCCCGGGTGGCCCTGCGGGCCTGGGAGGAGCCGGGTGCCGTGGCGTACGAGCTGGTACGGACCCGGCCGCGGGGCGCCGCGGAGGCGGTGCCGGTGTTCGCGGGGTTCCGGCCGCCGGGGGATGCGGCCGGGCCGGAGGACGGCCTGTGGCTGGCCCGGTCGCTGAGCGAGTCCCTGGACGTCCGGGCGAGGGGCCCGCTGACCCGCCTCATGCTGCGCGTGGCCGGGCCCAGGGACGCGGAGAGACTTCCCCCACCCCGCCCCTTCCCGTAACCGGGGGCTCCGCCCCCGGACCCCCGGTCCTCAAGCTCCCCCAGCTACCGCTGGGAGGTGCCCCCAGACGGGCTGGATGTTCCCCCTCAGCCGTTGCGGCGCAGGGCCTCCGTCAGGCGTACCGCCGCGTCCAGCACCGCCTGGGCGTGCATGCGCCCCGGGTGCCGGGTCAGGCGCTCGATCGGGCCCGAGACGGACACGGCCGCCACCACCCGGTTCGAGGGCCCCCGCACCGGCGCCGACACCGACGCCACGCCCGGCTCGCGCTCGCCGATGGACTGGGCCCAGCCCCGGCGCCGTACGCCCGAGAGCGCGGTGGCCGTGAAGCGCGCGCCCTGCAGGCCGCGGTGCAGCCGCTCGGGCTCCTCCCAGGCCATGAGGACCTGGGCCGCCGAGCCGGCCTTCATCGGCAGCGTGGAGCCCACCGGCACGGTGTCCCGCAATCCGGACAGCCGCTCGGCCGCAGCCACACAGATGCGCATGTCGCCCTGGCGCCGGTAGAGCTGCGCGCTCTCGCCCGTCACGTCCCGCAGGTGGGTCAGGACCGGGCCGGCCGTGGCCAGCAGCCTGTCCTCGCCCGCCGCCGCGGCCAGCTCGCTGAGCCGGGGGCCGAGGATGAAACGGCCCTGCATGTCGCGCGCCACCATCCGGTGGTGCTCCAGGGCCACCGCGAGCCGGTGCGCCGTCGGACGCGCCAGTCCGGTCGCCGTGACCAGCCCGGCGAGGGTCGCCGGACCGGACTCCAGAGCGCTCAGTACCAGAGCCGCCTTGTCGAGAACGCCCACACCACTCGAGGCGCCACCAGAGTTGTCCATGCAACGATACTTGCGTCTCACACTGTGAAACGCAAGTTCAATTTTTCCCGGGAAGCGCCAACCTGGAACGGACAGCCCCCAGCTCACAGGAGAGACAGCGATGGGACGGACACTCGCGGAGAAGGTCTGGGACGACCACGTCGTCACGCGCGCCGAAGGCGAGCCCGACCTCCTCTACATCGACCTGCACCTGCTCCACGAGGTCACCAGCCCGCAGGCCTTCGACGGCCTGCGCAAAGCGGGCCGTCCGGTCCGCCGGCTGGACCTGACCATCGCCACCGAGGACCACAACACCCCCACCCTCGACATCGACAAGCCCATCGCGGACCCCGTCTCCCGCACCCAGCTGGAGACGCTGCGCCGCAACTGCGCCGAGTTCGGCGTGCGGCTGCACCCGCTGGGCGACGTCGAGCAGGGCGTCGTCCACGTCGTGGGACCGCAGCTGGGCCTCACCCAGCCCGGCACCACCGTCGTCTGCGGCGACAGCCACACCTCCACCCACGGCGCCTTCGGCGCGCTGGCCTTCGGCATCGGCACCAGCCAGGTGGAGCACGTGCTGGCCACCCAGACGCTGCCGCTGTCCCCCTTCAAGACCATGGCCATCACCGTCGAGGGCGAGCTGCCGGACGGCGTCACGGCCAAGGACCTGATCCTGGCGATCATCGCCAGGATCGGCACCGGGGGCGGCCAGGGCTACGTCATCGAGTACCGCGGCTCCGCCATCGAGAAGCTCTCGATGGAAGCCCGGATGACCGTCTGCAACATGTCCATCGAGGCGGGCGCCCGGGCCGGCATGATCGCCCCCGACGAGACCACCTTCGCCTATCTCCAGGGCCGCCCCCACGCGCCCAGCGGTGCCGACTGGGACGCGGCCGTCGCCTACTGGCGCACCCTGCGCACCGACGACGACGCCGTCTTCGACCGCGAGGTGGTCATCGACGCCACCGAGCTGTCCCCGTTCGTCACCTGGGGCACCAACCCGGGCCAGGGCGCGCCGCTGTCCTCGGCGGTCCCCGACCCGGCTTCGTACTCCGATCCCTCCGAGCGGCTCGCCGCCGAAAAGGCCCTGGAGTACATGGGGTTGACGGCAGGTCAGGCGCTGCGCGACATCCGCGTGGACACCGTCTTCGTGGGCTCGTGCACCAACGGCCGGATCGAGGACCTGCGCGCCGCGGCCTCGGTCGTCGAGGGCCGCGAGGTCGCCGACGGCGTCCGGATGCTGGTGGTCCCCGGCTCCGTCCGGGTGGCCCTGCAGGCCGTCGAGGAAGGGCTGGACAAGGTGTTCACCGCGGCCGGCGCCGAGTGGCGGCACGCGGGCTGCTCCATGTGCCTGGGCATGAACCCCGACCAACTCGCGCCCGGCGAGCGCTCCGCGTCGACGTCCAACCGCAACTTCGAGGGCAGGCAGGGCAAGGGCGGCCGGACGCACCTGGTCTCCCCGCAGGTCGCCGCCGCCACCGCGGTCCTGGGCCGGCTGGCCTCCCCGGCCGACCTGCCGGGCCTGCCCGGCGCCACCGACGTACGCACCACCGTGGAGGTCTGAGACCGATGGAAGCTTTCACCACGCACACCGGCCGGGCCGTCCCGCTGCGCCGGAGCAATGTCGACACCGACCAGATCATCCCCGCGCACTGGCTGAAGAAGGTCACCCGCGACGGCTTCGAGGACGGGCTCTTCGAGGCCTGGCGCAAGGACGAGGAGTTCGTCCTCAACCGCCCCGAGCGGGCGGGCGCCACCGTCCTGGTCGCCGGCCCCGACTTCGGCACCGGCTCCTCCCGCGAGCACGCGGTCTGGGCGCTGCAGAACTACGGCTTCAAAACCGTCGTCTCGTCCCGCTTCGCCGACATCTTCCGCGGTAACTCGCTCAAGAACGGGCTGCTCACGGTGGTCCTGCCGCAGGAGACCGTCGAGGCGCTCTGGAAGCTCACCGAGGCCGACCCCACCGCGGAGGTGACGGTGGATCTCGTGGACCGGCAGGTACGGGCCGAGGGCATCACGGCCGATTTTGAGCTTGACGAGAACGCCCGGTGGCGACTCCTGGAGGGCCTGGACGACATCGGTCTGACCCTCCGGCACGAGGCCGACATTGCCGCGTTCGAGGCCGGAAGGCCCTCGTACAAGCCCTCCACGGCCCGGATCTGAGACCGATTCCGGCTCGTTTGGCCCAGTGTCGGACGGCTTCGAGCCGCTGCGAGCGCCCCCGGATTTTCGCTGCTCACCCAGGGTTTGGCATGATGCGCCCCCTGTCTTCGGACAGGGGGCGCGTTGCATTGTTGAGGGCCCGTGAAGCGACAACTCGCCTCAGATGGCACAATCGGTGCATGGAACGCGACAGCCAACTCGAGCTTTACCGGCTCGTCGCCGACCAACTGAAGGAAGCGCACACAAGGGTGCGCGCACTGCAAGTCCCGGAGGGCGTACGGATGGCGCTGTCCCGGCAGCTGCTGGCCATCACGGCCTCGGCGAAGCACGATCTCTCAGGCGCGGCAAGGCGTCTGGACCGGCTGATGAACGACCTCGACGAGGGCCGTTTCCCCCAAGAGCCCGACACCGACGGAACTCCGTGATGGGTCGAGTTCGTTGCGGCACAAGGGTGATTAGACCGTTTCGTGTTTGATTTGCGGTATATATCTGCCTAACGTGCGAAAAAGCTGGAGCACATTCCAGCCAATGTCTCCGAAGGGGAAGACGTGAACAAGGCGCAGCTCGTTGAAGCGATTGCCGACAAGCTCGGTGGCCGTCAGCAGGCCGCAGACGCGGTCGACGCGGTACTCGACGCGATCGTCCGCGCGGTTGTCGCCGGTGACCGTGTCTCGGTCACCGGTTTCGGCTCGTTCGAGAAGGTCGACCGTCCCGCCCGCTACGCCCGTAACCCGCAGACGGGTGAGCGGGTTCGGGTCAAGAAGACCTCGGTGCCGCGCTTCCGTGCGGGCCAGGGCTTCAAGGACCTGGTGAGCGGCTCGAAGAAGCTGCCGAAGGGCGGCGAGGTCTCCGTCAAGAAGGCGCCCAAGGGCAGCCTGACGGGTGGCAAGGTCACCGCCAAGGCCGCGGCCAAGAAGGCCACCGCCAAGAAGGCGGCCGCGAAGAAGGTCACCGCCAAGAAGGCGGCGCCGACGAAGGCAGCGGCCGCGAAGAAGACGACCGCCGCCAAGAAGGCGACGACCGCGAAGAAGGCGGCGCCCGCCAAGAAGGCGGCTCCGGCGACCAAGGCCGCCGCCGCGAAGAAGGCGACCCCGGCGAAGAAGGCCGCGGCGGTCAAGAAGACCGCGGCCGCGAAGAAGACCGCTCCCGCCAAGAAGGCCGCCGCCACCAAGGCCCCGGCCCGCAAGACCACCGCGCGCAAGACCACCGCCAAGAAGACCGCCGCCAAGAAGAAGTAAGGCAGCGAACGTACGGCGTAACGCGCCGGGCCGGGCTCCCTTCGGGGAGCCCGGCCCGCGGTGCGTACGGCCCCGTGGGGCCCGTCGTCAGAAGGTCTGCAGCGTCACCAGGGTGATGCGGCGCCCCGCCACCGGCCCCGCGGCGTCCGCGACGCCCCCCTCGCCCCGCGCGCTCCCCTCGGGCGCCGCGAACTCGATCCGCACCCGCTGCCCGGGCCGCAGCAGCCGCAGCCCGCCGGCGTCGAACGCCGCCCCGTCGAAGGGCACGGGCGTGCCGTCGTCCAGGAGAACGCTCCCGGAGCGGGTCGAAGGATCGAAGGTGTACGCGGTGGCCTGCATGGCCAGCAGCCTAGTCGGCCACCCGCCCGGCCGGCGGCACACGGGCCGCGACGGCCGCCGTGCGGGGCCCCACGCCCAGCGCGAGAGCGGCCCGCAAATCCTCTTCCGTGTCCACGTCCCGGCGCACGGAATCCACGTCCGCCACGGTGATCTCGCGGGCTCCCGAAGCGCTGTGACGGGCGCGCGAACGCCCCTCGAACGCCGGAGCCAATTCCATTCCCGGGGCCGCGGCCAGCAGCGTCGTACCGATTCCGGCGGCATCCGCGAGAAAAGCGCGGGGGAATTCGGCGGCGGAATCGAGCACCCGCCCGAGTTCCGCCGGGCGCAGCGCCGGCAGATCCGCGTTGAGGGTGGCCACCGCCGAATGCGGCCGGTGGGCCCGTACCGCGCGGGCAGCGTGCGCCAGCGCCGCGTTCAGACCGCCGTCCCCGGGCGGCTCGGCCAGCACCCGGGCGCCCAGCGCGGCCACCTCCGCGGCCGCCAGCGGGTCCGCCGTGACGACCGCCACATCCCGCACGCGCCCACAGGCCAGCGCCGCCCGCACCGTGTCCTGGGCGAAGGCGAGCGCGAGCACCGGCCCCGGCAGCCGGCCGGCCCCCGCCGTGAGGCGGCTCTTGGCCACGGCCAGCGGCTTCAGCGGCACCACCAGCGTCCAGAGCACATCCGCCCCCTCCCTCTCGTACCCGGCCCATTGTCACCCGCTGCCGCGACCGGGCGCGGAGCGGCGGGGTTACGGTGTTCTCGACAGACCGGGTACCTGGGGCGACACTTGTCCGGCCCCCGGGTGAGCAGCACGCCCGAAGCAGCTTCAGGTCCCAACAGAAGGGTGTCCGAGTGTCCCGCCACAGAATCGGCTTCTGGTACCGCTTTACGGCGGTGTTGGCAAAACCGCCGCTCGTGGTTCTGTTCAAGCGGGACTGGCGCGGAATGGAGCACATTCCGGCCGACGGCGGATTCATCACCGCGGTCAACCACAACTCCTACCTCGACCCGCTGTCGTACGCCCACTTCCAGTACAACACCGGCCGGGTCCCGCGTTTCCTCGCCAAGGCCGCCCTCTTCAAGGGCAGCTTCGTCGGCGCGGTGCTGCGCGGCACCGGGCAGATTCCCGTCTACCGCGAGAGCACCGACGCCGCCAATGCCTTCCGGGCCGCGGTGGACGCCATCAACAAGGGCGAATGCGTGGCCTTCTACCCCGAGGGCACCCTCACCCGCGACCCGGACATGTGGCCCATGGAGGGCAAGACGGGCGCCGCCCGCGTCGCCCTGCTGACCAAGGCCCCGGTCATCCCCGTCGCCCAGTGGGGCGCCAACGAGGCCATGCCGCCCTACGCCAAGGAGAAGAAGCTGCGGCTCTTCCCCCGCAAGACCCTGCGGGTCCTGGCCGGCCCGCCCGTGGACCTCTCCGCCTACTACGGCAAGGAACCCACCGGCGAGGTCCTGCGCGAGGCGACCGACGTCATCATGAAGGCCATCACGGAGCTGCTCGCCGAACTCCGCGGCGAGCCGGCCCCCGCCGAGCCGTACACCCTCAAGAAGGCCCGCGCCGCGGTCCGCAACCACCGCCGCGAGCGGCCGCAGGAGGACAGCAAGTGACGCGTTGCGCCGTATACGGCACCGGTTCCTGGGGCACCGCCTTCGCGATGATCCTCGCCGACGCGGGCTGCGAGGTCACCATGTGGGGCCGCCGCGCCGCCCTCGTGGACGCCATCAACACCGGCCGCACCAACCCCGACTACCTCCCCGGCGTCGAGCTCCCCGCCTCGGTGCGCGCGACCACCGACCCCGCCGAGGCGGCGCGCGACGCGGCCTTCACCGTGCTGGCCGTCCCCTCCCAGACCCTGCGCCAGAACCTCACCCGGTGGGCGCCCCTGCTGGCCGCCGACACCGTGCTGGTCTCCCTGATGAAGGGCATCGAACTGGGCACGGCCAAGCGGATGAGCGAGGTCGTCGAGGAGGTCGCCAAGGTCTCCCCGGACCGGGTCGCCGTCCTGACCGGCCCCAACCTCGCCAAGGAGATCGCCGCCCGGCAGCCCGCCGCCGCCGTCGTCGCCTGCCACGACGAGTCCGTCGCCAAGCGCCTCCAGGCCGCCTGCCACACCGCGTACTTCCGCCCGTACACCAACACCGACGTGGTCGGCTGCGAACTGGGCGGCGCCGTGAAGAACGTCATCGCCCTGGCCGTGGGCATCGCCGACGGCATGGGACTGGGCGACAACGCCAAGGCGTCCCTCATCACCCGCGGCCTGGCCGAGACCACCCGGCTGGGCCTGGCCATGGGCGCCGACGCGCACACCTTCGCCGGCCTCGCGGGCATGGGCGACCTCGTGGCCACCTGCGCCTCGCCGCTCTCCCGCAACCGCACCTTCGGCGCCAGCCTCGGCCGTGGCATGACCCTGGAGGAGACCATCGCGGTCACCAAGCAGACCGCCGAGGGCGTCAAGTCCTGTGAGAGCGTGCTCGATCTGGCCCGACGTCACCATGTCGACATGCCGATCACCGAGACCGTGGTGGACATCGTCCACGAGGGCAAGCCGCCCATGGTGGCCCTCAAGGAACTCATGTCACGCAGCGCCAAGCCCGAGCGGCACTGACGCACCTCCTGCCACCAGGTACTCTCGACGCGTTATGAGCAGCGAGAACTCCCCCCAGAGCCCTGACCGGAAGCCGCGTGTCGCGGTCGTCTTCGGCGGCCGCAGTTCCGAGCACGCCATCTCCGTGGTCACCGCAGGCGCCGTGCTGCGCGCCATCGACCGCAGCAAGTACGACGTGCTGCCGATCGGCATTACCACCGACGGCCGTTGGGTACTCACCGCCGACGACCCCGAGCGGATGACGATCGCCGGGCGCACGCTGCCCAGCGTCGAGCAGCTCACCGACTCGGCGGAGGGCGGCGTGGTCCTGCCCGTCGACCCCGCCAGCCGCGAGGTCGTCTACACCGAGCCGGGCGCCGTCCCCAAGGCGCTGGGCGAGGTCGACGTCGTCTTCCCCGTGCTGCACGGCCCCTACGGCGAGGACGGCACCCTCCAGGGCATGCTGGACCTGGCCGGCCTCCCCTACGTCGGCGCGGGCGTCCTCGCCTCCGCCGTCGGCCAGGACAAGGAGTACATGAAGCGGGTCTTCATCTCCTACGGGCTGCCCGTCGGCCCGTACGAGGTGATCCGGCCCCGCGAGTGGGACACCGATCCGGCCGCCGCCCGCGAGAAGATCGTGGCCTTCGCCGGCGAGCACGGCTGGCCGCTGTTCGTGAAGCCCGCCCGCGCCGGTTCCTCCATGGGCATCACCAAGGTCGACGACGTCTCCGGCCTGGACGAGGCCATCGCCGAGGCCCGCCGCCACGACCCGAAGATCCTGGTCGAATCGTTGCTGCGCGGCCGCGAGATCGAGTGCGGCGTGCTCGAGTTCGAGGACGGCCCGCGCGCCAGCGTGCCCGCCGAGATCCCCCCGGTCAGCGCGCACGACTTCTACGACTTCGAGGCCAAGTACATCGACTCCGCCTCCGGCATCGTGCCCGCCCCGCTGAGCGAGGACGACACGCGCCGGGTGCAGGAGCTGGCCGTCCAGGCCTTCGAGGCCGTCTCCTGCGAGGGACTGGTCCGCGCGGACTTCTTCCTCACCGAGGACGGCGAGTTCGTGATCAACGAGATCAACACCATGCCCGGCTTCACGCCCATCTCCATGTACCCGCGCATGTGGCAGGAGACCGGTGTCGAGTACCCCGAGCTGGTCGACCGTCTCGTCCAGGCCGCCCTGCGGCGGCCGACGGGGCTGCGCTGAGCACCTCGCCGGAGAGGGCCGTCAGGAGATGATCCCCTCGGGGATCGTCTTCAGGACGGCGCCGGAGAGGTCGGTGAGCGCGCTCAGGTCGCCGCCCTCCCCGACGATCTTCTTCGGAAGCGTCACCTCCACCCACGCCTCACGCCGGACGGTGGTGCAGCGCACGCTGCCGTCCGGCTGCCGCTCGGGCAACCAGCCGACGTCGTTGACGTCCATCGAGTCAGTGGCGGGATTCCGCTTGAGCAGCTCCGGCTTGGCCACCCCGCAGCGCAGGGAGATCGCCGGTTCGCCGTCGGTGCCGCCCCATATGGCGGTGAGCTCCGAGACGGGCTCGACGGTACGCCGCCCGAGCCCGCCCACGGTGCGGGGCAGCTCCTGGTGCAGCGCCCGGCAGAGCGCGGCCTGCCGCTCCGGCGGTGTGGGCACCGCCGGGCCCGCCCCGGCGTCCGGGCCCGAACAGGCCACGGCCGCGAGGAGCACGGCGAGAGAGGGCAGGCCGAGAGGCCGGCGGAGCGAAGACTTCACCGGCCGAGCATACGGGGGAGCTAGATATGGACGACCGGGCAGGTCAGCGTGCGGGTGATGCCCTCCACTTTCTGGACCTGCGCGACCACCATCCGGCCGAGCTCGTCCACGGTGTCGGCCTGGGCGCGCACGATGACGTCGTACGGCCCCGTCACGTCCTCGGCCTGGATCACTCCCGGGATCTTGCCGATGACTTCGGCCACGGTCGACGCCTTGCCGACCTCGGTCTGGATCAGGATGTACGCCTGTACCACGGAACCTCCAGGGCGGCTTCGAGGATCATGTGGGGAGAAGAGACGCCACGGTACCGCGTCGCCGCACGGTGCGGGGAGACCCGCGCGGCCTGCGCGGCGCGGGACACGTCACGAACAGGGCAACCGACACTCCGAGGAGGAGCTCAGTGAAAGGCACCGTGGGCGAGTTGGGGGAGTTCGGGCTCATCAGAGAGCTGACCTCCCGGCTCACCACCACCCCGGCGGTCCGGCTCGGGCCGGGTGACGACGCCGCGGTGGTAGCGGCGCCCGACCGCCGGGTCGTGGCCAGTACGGACGTCCTCCTGGAAGGACGCCACTTCCGCCGCGACTGGTCCACCGCCTACGACGTCGGCCGCAAGGCCACCGCGCAGAACCTCGCCGACATCGCCGCCATGGGCGCGGTGCCCACGGCGGTCCTGCTGGGCCTGGTCGTCCCCGCCGAGCTCCCCGCCACCTGGCCGACCGAGCTCATGGACGGGATCCGCGACGAGTGCCAGGTCGCGGGCGCGGCGGTGGTCGGCGGGGACGTGGTGCGCGGTGAGACGATCACCGTCGCCATCACGGCGCTGGGCGACCTGCGCAACCACGAACCGGTCACCCGCTCCGGCGCCCGGGCCGGCGATGTCGTCGCGGTCACGGGCTGGCTGGGCTGGTCCGCGGCCGGGCTCGCCGTGCTCTCCCGCGGCTTCCGCTCGCCGCGCGCCTTCGTCGAGGCCCACCGGCGGCCGGAACCGCCGTACCACGCCGGCCCCGCGGCCGCCGCGCTCGGCGCCACCGCCATGACGGACGTCAGCGACGGCCTCATCGCCGACCTCGGGCACATCGCCGAGGCCAGCAAGGTCCGCATCGACCTGCGCACGGCGGCCATCGACGTGCCGACCCAGATGCTCGACATCGGACAGGCCGTGGGCGTCGACCCGCTGCAGTGGGTGCTGACCGGCGGCGAGGACCACGCCATCGTGGCGACCTTCCCGCCCGACGTGAAGCTGCCGGCCCGCTGGAAGGTCATCGGCGAGGTCGTCAACCCCTCCGCGCTGCCCCAGGTCACCGTGGACGGCGCCCCCTGGGACAAGGCGGGCGGCTGGGACCACTTCGGGGAGATGGAACCGGGGGAGTAGATTCGGCGCCATGCCGATACCTCCCCGCGTACTGACCGTCGCCGGATCCGACTCCGGCGGCGGTGCGGGCATCCAGGCCGACCTCAAGACGATGCTGGCCCTCGGCACGCACGGCATGAGCGTGGTCACCGCCGTCACCGCCCAGAACTCCCTGGGCGTCCAGGGCGCGTGGCCGCTGCCCGCCGAGGCCGTACGGGCCCAGTTCCGCAGCGTCGCCGACGACATCGGCGTCCAGGCCGTCAAGACCGGCATGCTCGCCTCGGCGGAGCTGGTGGAGACGGTCGCGGAGCTCTTGGCGGAGGTGGACGCCCCCGTGGTCGTCGACCCGGTGGGCATCTCCAAGCACGGTGACGCCCTGCTGGCCGCCTCCGCGCTCGACGCGGTCCGCACGAAGCTGCTGCCGGCCGCCACCGTCGCCACCCCCAACCTGGACGAGGTCGCCTGGCTCACGGGCGTACGCGTGACCGGCGAGGCCGACCTGCGCCGCGCGGCGGACGCCGTACTGGCCCACGGCCCCCGGTGGGCGCTCATCAAGGGCGGCCACCTCGCCGGCGACGCGGTCGACCTGCTGACGGACGGCACCGAGGAACACTGGCTACGGGCGCCACGCCACGACAACCGGCACACGCACGGCACGGGGTGCACGCTGGCGAGCGCGATCGCGGCGGAGCTGGCGAAGGGGCGGGACGTTCCGGAGGCGGTGGAGCAGGCCAAGGTCTACGTCACCGGCGCCATAGCGGCCGGCTTCGCGCTGGGCCGGGGCATAGGCCCGGTGGACCACGGGTGGAAGCTTCCCCGGTCCTCAATCGCCGGACGGGCTGGAAAATCCAGCCCGTCCGGCGCTTGAGGACAAAGGGGGTCCGGGGCGGAGCCCCGGTTTCGGGAAGGGGCGGGTAGGGGAAAACAAAAAGCCGGCCCCCCGAAGGGGACCGGCTTCAAAGGTCGGCGAGGCTGCCGCGCTACTAGCTAGTTAGCGCGAGACCTTGCCGGCCTTGATGCACGAGGTGCAGACATTGAGGCGCTTCGGCGTCCGACCGACCACGGCACGCACACGCTGGATGTTCGGGTTCCAGCGACGGGACGTACGGCGGTGCGAGTGCGAAATGTTGTTGCCGAAGCCCGGCCCCTTGCCGCAGACGTCGCAGTTGGCAGCCACGGGTCACTCCAAAGACTTCAGATGCACTTACGGGAAATCCCGGCGTACCGATGTCGGTGGTGACTGGCTTGCCAGGGGGTATGGCCTGATTCTCATCAGGCAACCGGAGCAGCATACAACGACCGCTCCTGGACAACGAAACTACCATGACCGCCCCGGACCCCGCCCGGGCCGCCCCTCCGGCACCCCGGCCGGACTACTCTGCTCCAGCACTGCCCCCGCCCCCAGAGTCCGAGGAGGACACAGGTGCCGCCCACGCTGGACGCCGACGCGGTACGCACCTGGTGCGCCCTGGCGCTCGACGCGCTCGGCCGCAACCGCGAGGAGATCGACGCGATCAACGTCTATCCCGTCGCGGACGGCGACACCGGCACCAACCTCTACCTGACCGTCGAGTCCGCCGCCCGCGCGGTCGACGCCGCCTTCGAGGGCCACGCCACCACCGGCCCCGCCTCCCGCCCGGACCTGGCCGAGGCCATCAGAGCCATGGCCCACGGCGCGCTCATAGGCGCGCGCGGGAACTCCGGCACCATCCTCGCCCAGCTGCTGCGCGGCATGGCGGAGGTCCTGGTGACGGCCGGTGACAAGGATCACCGACCCGGCGGCCCCGGCGGCCCCGACGACGCGGCGTTGCTGCGGCGAGCCCTGCGGCGCGCGGTGGAATCCGCTTACGAGGGCGTCGCCCGGCCCGTGGAGGGCACCGTCCTGACCGTCGCCGCGGCCGCCGCCGAGGCCGCCGCCACCACCGCCGGCGGCGGCGCGGCCGTCGCCCGGGCCGCGTACGAAGGGGCCCGTACGGCCCTGGAAGCCACCCCCGGCCAGCTGGAGGTCCTCGGCCGGGCCGGAGTGGTCGACGCCGGCGGCAAGGGCCTCGTCGAGGTCCTGGGCGCCCTGGCGAGCGCCCTGGCCGGCGCCGGGACGGGGCCCGTCGCGGCCGCTGCCGCCCGGCCGGCCGCCACCCCCCACCCCTGGCAGAGGGAAGGCTGCCCGGCCGATTTCGGCACCGGCGCGCGGGGCGGCGAACCCGCCTTCGAGGTGATCTACCTGCTGGAGGCGGACGACACCGCCGTGGCCCGCCTGCGCACCCGGCTCGACGCGCTGGGCGAGTCCCTGGTCGTCGTCGGCGGTGACGGGCTGTGGAACGTCCACGTCCATGTCGACGACGCCGGTGCCGCCGTCGAGGCCGGCGTCGAGGCCGGACGCCCGTACCGCATCCGCATCACCCACTTCGCCGCCGCCGACCAGGAACGCACCCGCGTCCGCGAGCCCGCCCAGCGGGCCGTCGTCGCGGTCGTGCCCGGCACCGGCCTGGCCGCCCTGTGCGAGCAGGCCGGGGCGACCGTGGTGGCCGTACGGCCGGGGGAGCCCCCCGCCGCCGGGGAACTGCTCCAGGCGGTCCGGCGCGCCCACGCCCGCGAGGTCGTCCTGCTGCCCAACGACGCCGACCTGCGGCACACCGCCGCCGCGGCCGCCGAACAGGCGCGCGGCGAGGGCGTACGCGTCGCCCTGATCCCCACCCGCTCCCCGGTCCAGGGCATCGCGGCGCTGGCCGTCCACGAGTCCGGCCGGCGCTTTGACGAGGACGTCGTCGCCATGACCGCCGCCGCCGGCGCCACCCGCTATGCGGAGCTGGTCGTCGCCGAGCGCCAGTCCTGGACCATGGCGGGCGTCTGCCAGGCCGGCGACGCACTCGGCCTGATCGACGGCGACGTGGCCGTCATCGGCGCCGAGCTCGCCCGGACCGCCGAGACCGTGCTGGACCGGATGCTCGCGGCCGGCGGCGAGATGGTCACCCTCGTCCTGGGCGCCGACGTCCCCGACGCCGTCGCCGAGCGCCTGCAGCGGCACGTCCGCGACGGCCACCTCGCCGTGGACACCGTCGTCTACCGGGGCGAGCAGCAGTCCCCGCGGCTGCTCATCGGCATCGAATAGGCGCCGACGGGCACCGAATGGGCCCGGTTGTCACAGGCGTGGTGTGCAATGGAACGCGTGCCCGCGCTCGAAACTGCAGTCCCCTGGGGGATGACCCCCAGACCCCCAGCCGGAAACCCGTGCCGCCGGGCCTGGAGGCAAAGTGCTGGATGAATCCCTGAAGAAGACTCTCGGCGGCAACACCGCGAAGGTGATGGCCGAGCACCTCGACCTGCACACGGTCGGCGACCTGCTGCACCACTACCCGCGCCGCTACGCGGAGCGCGGCGAGCTGACCCGGCTCGCCGACCTGCCGCTGGACGAGCACGTCACGGTCGTCGCGCAGGTCAGCGACGCCCGCGTGCTGAAGTTCAACAACGGCAAGGGGCAGCGCCTGGAGGTCACGCTCACCGACGGCAGCGGACGGCTGCAACTGGTCTTCTTCGGCCGGTCGATCTACCACCACCAAAAGGAGCTTGTCCCGGGCCGCCGCGGCATGTTCGCGGGCAAGGTCGGCACCTTCCGCAACATCCGCCAGCTGTCCCACCCCGCCTACGAGATGCTCGGCAAGGACAGCGGCGCGGACGCCGTCGAGGCGTGGGCCAACCAGCTCATCCCGCTCTACCCGGCCTGCTCGCAGATGGAGTCCTGGAAGGTCTCCAACGCCGTCGACGTGGTGCTGGCCTCCATGGAGGCCACCGGCTGGCAGAGCGTCGTGGACCCGCTGCCGGAGGCGCTGCGCACGGGCCGCGGCCTGCTCCCGCTGCCGGAGGCCCTGCGCAAGGTGCACCGCCCGCGCACCAAGGCCGAGATCGAGGACGCCCGGTCCCGGCTGAAGTGGGACGAGGCGTTCGTCCTGCAGGTGGCCCTCGCCCGCCGCCGCCACGCCGACTCCCAGCTGCCGGCCGTGCCCCGCAAGCCCCTGGCGGGCGGCCTGCTCGACGCCTTCGACGCCAAGCTGCCCTTCACGCTCACCGACGGCCAGCGCAAGGTCTCCGCCGAGATCTTCGACGACCTGGCCACCGAGCACCCCATGCACCGCCTGCTGCAGGGCGAGGTCGGCTCGGGCAAGACCCTGGTCGCCCTGCGCGCCATGCTCGGCGTCGTCGACGCCGGCGGCCAGGCCGCCATGCTCGCCCCCACCGAAGTCCTCGCCCAGCAGCACCACCGCTCCATCACCGAGATGATGGGCGAGCTCGCCGAGGGCGGCATGCTCGGCGGCGCCGAACAGGGCACCAAGGTCGTCCTGCTCACCGGCTCCATGGGCACCGCCGCCCGCCGGCAGGCGCTGCTCGACCTCGTCACGGGCGAGGCCGGCATCGTTGTCGGCACGCACGCCCTCATCGAGGACAAGGTGCAGTTCCATGACCTGGCCCTGGTCGTGGTGGACGAGCAGCACCGCTTCGGCGTGGAGCAGCGCGACGCGCTGCGCTCCAAGGGCAAGCAACCCCCGCACCTGCTGGTGATGACCGCGACGCCCATCCCGCGCACGGTCGCCATGACCGTCTTCGGCGACCTGGAGACGTCCGTGCTGGACCAGCTCCCGGCCGGCCGCTCGCCGATCGCCACCCACGTGGTGCCCGCCAGGGACAAGCCGCACTTCCTCGCCCGTACCTGGGAGCGGGTGCGCGAGGAGATCGAGGGCGGCCACCAGGCGTACGTGGTGTGCCCGCGCATCGGCGACGAGGAGGAGCCGAAGAAGAAGCAGGCCGGGGAGGACGCCGAGCGGCGTCCGCCGCTGGCCGTCCTGGAGATCGCCGAGCAGCTCGGCGCCGGGCCGCTGGCGGGCCTGCGCGTGGAGGTGCTGCACGGGCGGATGCAGCCCGACGCGAAGGACGACGTCATGCGCCGCTTCGCGGCCGGCGGGATCGACGTCCTGGTCGCCACGACCGTCATCGAGGTGGGCGTGAACGTGCCCAACTCCACGGTCATGGTGATCATGGACGCGGACCGGTTCGGCGTCTCCCAGCTGCACCAGCTGCGCGGCCGGGTCGGCCGCGGCTCGGCGCCGGGGCTGTGCCTGCTGGTCACCGAGGCGTTCGAGGCCAGCCCGGCGCGGGCCCGGCTGGACGCGGTGGCCAGGACGCTGGACGGCTTCGAGCTGTCCCGCATCGACCTGGAGCAGCGCCGCGAGGGCGACGTGCTCGGCCAGGCGCAGTCCGGCGTCCGCTCCAGCCTGCGGATGCTCACCGTCATCGACGACGAGGAGGTCATCACGGCCGCCCGCGAGGAGGCCACGGCGATCGTGGCGGCCGACCCGGAGCTGGCCGGACTGCCCGCCCTGCGCACCGCGTTGGACGCGCTGCTGGACAAGGAGCGGGAGGAATTCCTCGACAAGGGATGAGTCCCGGCCGCACCCGCGCGGCCGCCGCGGCGCCGACGCCATACGCTGAAGGGGCGGCGGCCACCGCCGCCCGACACCACCCGACACCGCGCCACCCCACCGCGAAGGACCCAAGACCCCATGACCCGCGTGATCGCCGGCGCCGCCGGCGGACGCCGCCTGGCCGTGCCGCCCGGCACCGGCACCCGTCCGACCTCCGACCGGGCGCGTGAGGGCCTGTTCTCCACCTGGGAGTCCCTCCTCGGCACCCTGGACGGCACCCGCGTGCTGGACCTCTACGGCGGCTCGGGCGCGGTCGGGCTGGAGGCCCTCTCGCGCGGCGCCGCGCACGTCCTGCTGGTCGAGGCGGACGCCCGTGCGGTGCGGGTCATCCGGGAGAACGTCCGGGCGATCGGCCTGCCGGGCGCCGAGGTGCGCAGCGGCAAGGCCGAGGCGGCCATCGCCGGCCCGCCGCCGGCCGGCCCGTACGACGTGGTCTTCCTCGACCCGCCCTACGTCGTGAGCGACGACGCTCTCCGCGAGATCCTGATCACACTGCGCACCGGGGGCTGGCTCTCGGACGACGCGCTGGTCACCGTGGAGCGCAGCACCAGGGGCGGGGCCTTCGACTGGCCGGACGGCTTCGACGCACTGAGGGCCCGTCGTTACGGCGAGGGGACGCTTTGGTACGGTCGCGCCGCCTCGGCGTGCACTGCCGACACCCCGTCAGGCACGTCATGAATGGACCGGAGAGCGAGGAACCACCGTTGCGCCGCGCCGTCTGTCCGGGGTCGTTCGACCCCGTCACCAATGGACACCTCGACATCATCGCCCGCGCGTCCAAGCTGTACGACGTCGTGCACGTGGCCGTGATGATCAACAAGTCGAAGCAGGGCCTGTTCACCGTCGACGAGCGGATAGAGCTGCTGCGGCAGGTCACCGCCGAGTACGGCAACGTGCGGGTCGAGTCCTTCCACGGCCTTCTCGTCGACTTCTGCAAGCAGCGTGACATCCCCGCCATCGTCAAGGGCCTGCGGGCGGTCAGCGACTTCGACTACGAGCTGCAGATGGCCCAGATGAACAACGGGCTCTCGGGCGTCGAGACCCTGTTCATCCCCACCAACCCCACCTACAGCTTCCTCTCCTCCAGCCTCGTCAAGGAGGTCGCGACCTGGGGTGGCGACGTCTCCCACCTGGTGCCGCCGCTGGTGCTGGAGGCGCTCAAGGAGCGGCTGGGACAGCCGTAAGCATCTGACGCGTCGTCAGTAGCTGCGGGGCGCCTCCGGCGGCCGTACAGTCGTCTCGTTCGTTACGTCGGCCGGAAGGCCCCCCGGATTCCAAGAAGGCGGCGACCGTCAAGGTGGACGTCCAGAAGAAGCTCGACGAGATCGTCACGACCGTCGCCGGTGCCCGTGCCCTGCCCATGTCGGCCTCCTGCGTCCTGAACCGGGCCGAGCTGCTCGCCCTGCTCGAGGAGGTGCGCGGCGCCCTGCCCGGCTCGCTCGCCCAGGCGCGGGAGGTCATCGGCGGCCGGGAGCAGCTCGTGGCGGACGCCCGCGAGGAGGCCGAGCGCATCCTGGAGTCGGCCCGCGCCCAGCGCGGCACCCTGATCTCCGACACCGAGGTCGCCCGCCAGTCCCAGGAGGAGGCCGACCGCATCCTCGCCGAGGCCCGCCGGGAGGCGGCGCGGATCCGCGCGGAGGCCGACGACTACGTCGACAGCAAGCTCGCCAACTTCGAGGTCGTCCTCACCAAGACCATCGGCTCCGTCGACCGGGGCCGCGAGAAGCTGCTCGGCCTGCCCGGCGCGGACGCCGCGGGGGACGACGGGGACGCCCCGGAGCGCAGCGCCGACCCCACGGCCCAGCGCCACCGCGCCGACGAGTACGTCGACGCCAAGCTGGGCGCGGTCTCGGCGGTGCTGGCCAAGACGCTGGAGGCCGTCGGGCGGGGCCGCGAGAAGCTGCTCGGGGCCCGGCCCGCCGACGAGCTGGGGGCCCACATGGCCGCCCAGGACGGCCTCGGCGCCGGCCGCCCCACGAGCGACACCGAATACCTGGCCGAGCTGGCCGCGCCGCAGGAGGCGCCACAGCCCTTCTCCGCGCCCCAGGAACACCGCCGGCCCCAGCAGCCCGCCTGGGACGACTACGCCGCCCCCGCCCCGGCCTACGCCGCGCAACAGGACCCCTACGGCTACCCCCCGCAGCAGGCCGCCCCCTACCCGCCCCAGGCCGACCCGTACGCCGTCCAGGGCGGCTACCCGCAGCCCGATCCGTACGCCTGGCAGCCCCAGGACGGCGGGCACGGCTACGGCGCCCCGGGGGGCTACGGCGAGTCGCAGCAGTACTCCCCGACGCAGCAGCCCCAGCACGCCCAGCAGGGACATCAGGGGCAGCAGCCGCAGGGCGGGGCACTCGACGAGACCAGCCTCTTCGACACCTCGATGATCGACCTCGATCAGCTCAGGCGGTACGAGCAGGGGCGCTGAGCCCCTCCCGCCACCGCCCCACCGCCGGTCACCGGGGTGCGGATTGGGTCCAGGGCGGGCCGTCCAGTATCCTGGCTCTTCGGTCGCGTGTACGTCCGCGATCCAGGCTGCCCTCCGTGCGTCAGAGCCCGGGGGTCGTCGTCACCGCAGCGTAGAAAGCAGGAAGCCCTGAACGCCCGCCTTGATCCCCGTAACCCTCTCGTGTTCGACACACGCGAGCTGGGCCGGCGACCCGGCGCGCTGAAGCGGGTCTCCCGCTCGATCCCCGCCCCCCAGGACCTCGGCATCGAGGTCATCGGTGTGGCCGAGGGCGCCGCGGTGGAGCTGGACCTCCGGCTGGAGTCGGTCATGGAAGGGGTGCTCGTCACAGGCACCGCCCGTGCGCCGCTCACCGGGGAGTGCGTAAGGTGTCTGGAGCCGCTGGAGCGAGAGCTCGAAGCGGACTTCCAGGAGATGTTCTCCTACCCCGACGCCGACGCCCGGGGCCGCCTCGCGGCCGCGGACGACGACGCCGAGGACGACGAGGAGGACATGCTCTTCCTCGAGGACGACATGTTCGACCTCGAACCCGTGCTGCGGGACGCGGTGGTGCTCTCACTGCCGCTGCAGCCGGTGTGCCAGGAAGACTGCCCTGGCCTGTGCTCCGAGTGCGGGGCACGGCTGGCGGACGACCCGGACCACCACCACGACGCCGTCGACATCCGTTGGGCGGCACTGCAGGGACTCGCCGGTTCCGACCAGGACGGCGAGAAGGAAAACGCACCCCGTGCCAACGGGGATGACTCACAGGAGAAGTAGCCGTGGCTGTTCCGAAGCGGAAGATGTCGCGCAGCAACACGCGCCACCGCCGGTCGCAGTGGAAGGCTGCGGTCCCCACCCTGGTGGCATGCGCTAGCTGCCACGAGCCGAAGCTGCAGCACATCGCGTGCCCGAGCTGCGGCACCTACAACAAGCGCCAGGTCATCGCGGTCTGATCGGCGGGTGACAGGCTTCATGTCAGATGCCACTACGCCGTCCCGCAGCCGCGGGAATGGATCGGCGCCGGCGGACACGGCCTCGTCTCACACGCTTCTGGAAGGGCGGCTCGGGTACACACTCGAGACCGCCCTTCTGGTGCGTGCGCTGACGCACCGGTCCTACGCGTACGAGAACGGCGGTCTTCCCACCAACGAGCGGCTGGAGTTCCTCGGGGACTCCGTCCTGGGTCTGGTGGTCACGGACACCCTGTACCGCATCCACCCCGACCTGCCCGAGGGCCAGCTGGCCAAGCTGCGGGCCGCGGTGGTCAACTCGCGGGCGCTGGCGGAGGTCGGCCGCGGCCTGGACCTCGGCTCCTTCATCCGGCTGGGCCGGGGCGAAGAGGGCACGGGCGGCCGGGACAAGGCGTCGATCCTCGCGGACACCCTGGAAGCGGTCATCGGTGCGGTCTATCTCGACCAGGGCCTGGAGGCCGCGGCCGAGCTGGTGCACCGGCTTTTCGATCCGCTGATCGAGAAGTCCTCGAACCTCGGCGCCGGCCTGGACTGGAAGACCAGCCTTCAGGAGCTGACCGCCACCGAGGGGCTCGGCGTTCCGGAGTACCTGGTCTCCGAGACCGGTCCCGACCACGAGAAGACCTTCACGGCTGCTGCCCGCGTCGGTGGTGTCGCGTACGGCACCGGCACCGGCCGCAGCAAGAAGGAAGCGGAGCAGCAGGCGGCGGAGTCCGCCTGGCGCGCCATCAACAGCGCGGCGGAAGCCCGCGTGGCGGCCGAGAAGGCCGCCGCCGAATCCGGTGTGGTGCCGGAGGACGACAAGCCCTCCGACAGCGTGCCGGGTACGGCGAGCTGAACCCGGAGCCGGCCCGCGGTGCGTACGCGCACCGCGGGCCGGCCCATTTTCTCTTCCCGTCTTTACCCCGGAAGGAACGCCGTGCCCGAGCTGCCCGAGGTCGAGGTCGTCCGCAGTGGCCTGGAGCGCTGGGTCTGCGGGCGCACGGTCGCCGCGGTGGAGGTCCTGCACCCCCGGGCCGTGCGCCGCCACCTCGCGGGCCCGGACGACTTCGCCGCACAACTGACCGGGCACCGCCTCGGCCTCGCCCGGCGGCGCGGCAAGTACCTCTGGCTGCCCGTCGAGCCGCCCACGGGCGCGGCCGGACCGCCGGCCCGCGCCGTCCTCGCCCACCTCGGCATGAGCGGTCAGCTGCTCGTCCAGCCCCAGGGCTCGCCCGACGAGAAGCACCTGCGCATCCGCGTCCGCTTCGCCGACGCCCAGGCCACCGAGCTCCGCTTCGTCGATCAGCGCACCTTCGGTGGGCTCTCCCTGCACGACGCGGTGCCCGGGGACAGCGAGGGCCTGCCCGACGTCATCGCGCACATCGCCCGCGACCCCCTCGACCCCGCCTTCGACGACGACGCCTTCCATGCCGCGCTGCGCCGGCGCCGTACGACGATCAAGCGGGCGCTGCTCGACCAGTCGCTGATCAGCGGCGTGGGAAACATCTACGCCGACGAGGCGCTGTGGCGCACCCGGCTGCACTACGACCGGCCGACGGCGGGCCTGACCCGGCCGCGCACGGCCGAGCTGCTCACCCACATCCGCGAGGTCTTGAACGAGGCCCTCGCCGCCGGCGGTACCAGCTTCGACGCCCTCTACGTCAATGTGAACGGCGAGTCGGGCTACTTCGACCGCTCGCTGGACGCCTATGGGCGCCAGGACGAGCCCTGCCGCCGCTGCGGCACCGCCATCCGCCGCCGCGCCTGGATGAACCGCTCCAGCTACTTCTGCCCGCGCTGCCAGCGCCCGCCGCGCGTCGCCGCCTGAGCCGGGCCGCGGTCAGCGGTCCCCGGCGTCGTAGCGCTCCTGGGCGGCGAGGATGTCCGGCATCCGGACCTCCAAGAGTTCGATCAGCTCCATCAACCGCCCGCTGATCTCCTGCCCCAGCGGCGTCAGCCGGTAGTCCACGCGCGGGGGATTGGTCGGCTGGGCCTCGCGGTGCACGAGTCCGTCGCGCTCCAGGGCGTGCAGCGTCTGGGAGAGCATCTTCTCGCTGACGCCGTCGACGCGGCGGCGCAGCTCGTTGAAGCGCAGCGTGTCCTCGCGCAGCGCGCCGAGCGTCAGGCTGCCCCAGCGTCCGGTGACATGCCCGAGGGTCTCGCGCGACGGGCAGGCGCGCGCGAAGACGTCGAAGGGCAGCTGCGCCTCGGCCCCGCTGTCGCCCGCTCCGTCGGTGATGCCGTCGGTCCTGGTCATAGCAACACCATACTCCCGCACAGCGCTGTCCGCAGGGTTGCGCTTTCCAAAAGTTAGTGCTCTCCTTTAGTCATCGCACGCCCCGCCCATCACTCGAGGAGCATCCCGCCGTGACCACGCCTGTCGTCTCCATCGCCTACCACTCGGGCTACGGCCACACCGCCGTCCTCGCCGAGGCCGTCCGGACCGGCGCCGCCGAGGCCGGCGCGACCGTCAGCCTGATCAACGTCGCCGAGATCACCGACGCCCAGTGGGAGCAGCTCGACGCCTCCGACGCGATCATCTTCGGCTCGCCCACCTACATGGGCACCGCCTCCGCCGCCTTCCATGCCTTCGCCGAGGCGACGGCACAGCGCTGGGCCACCCGCGCCTGGCAGGACAAGATCGCGGCAGGCTTCACCAACTCCTCCTCCAAGAGCGGCGACAAGCTGAACACCCTGCAGTACTTCACGGTCTTCGCCGCCCAGCACGGCATGCACTGGATCGGGATGGGCGGCCTCCCCGGCTGGAACAGCTCCACGGCCTCCGAGGACGACATCAACCGCCTCGGCTTCTTCCTCGGCTCCGCCGCCCAGACCGACAACGACGCGAGCCCGGAGGGCGTGCACAAGGCCGACATAGCCACGGCCGAGGTCCTCGGCCGCCGCATCGCCGAGCAGGCGCGCGTCTACGTGGCGGGCCGCGCCGCCCTCTGACGCACCCCGCCTGTCACCACCCCGCCCCGGCCGGACGGCATCGATCCCGTCCGGCCGGGGCGGCGGCGTTCAGTAGCCGAAGTCCTGTGTCCAGTAAGGCCCGTTCCCGCCGTGGTGCACTCCGACGCCGATGCTCCTGTAGTCGCAGTTGAGGATGTTCGCCCGATGGCCGCTGCTGCGCATCCAGGCGTCCATCACCGTGTGCGCGTCCGGGTGGCCGCGTGCGATGTTCTCCCCGCCCAGGTTCTTGACGCCGCGTTTGGCGGCCCGGTCCCACGGCGTCCGGCCCTCCGGGTCGGTGTGGTCGAAGAACCCCCGCCGGGCCATGTCGTCGCTGAAGGACTGGGCGAGGCGATTGAGCTTGCCGCTCGCCCGCAGCGGACGGCAGCCCGCCTTCGCCCGCTCGGCGTTGACCAGGGACAGCACCAAGTGCGCCGCTGTCGACCGGGGATCGGCCAGCGTGCCGCGCACATGCGCCGTGCCGTCGTCGGCGGCGACCGCGGCCGCCGCCGCGGAGTGCGGCTTCGCCGCCGTGCGGGCCGGCCGCGAAACGGGGGCGCCGTGCCGTGGGCCGGCGGCGGTGAACCCGTCGTCCGTCGGAGTGGGGTCCGCCGACGGCGGCGCCGAGGACGGGGCGGACGGCGGGCGCTCGGCCCCCCGGCTCGCCGGTACGGACTCGCGCAGGCCGGCCTGGTCCACGCCGCCCGCGCGCACCGCCCGGGCCCGCTGCTCGGGCTGCTCGCGCTGGTCCGCCGGGGCGGCGGCCGGGCGCGAGCGCTGCTCGGAAGCCTCGGGCGGGCCGTCGGCCCGCACCTGTCCACTCGTGCCGGCGCCGGGGGAGTGCCCGGCGCCGCCGCCGGCCGAGAAGACCCCGGCGGGCAGCAGGCCGGAGACCACCGCGACCGCGCCCATGGCCACGGCGGCGGACGCGCCGAGCAGGCCCGTGCGCCGGCCGGGCGGCACCGACTTGGCGCCCTTCGTCGCCGTGGCCGTCTTACCGGCCTTACCGGTCTTGCCGGCCTTCCCCGCCGCGCCCGCTCTGCTCCGCTTGGCGCGGTGCGGGCTCCTGTGCCGTCCGACACCGGTGGGGCCGGAGCGGACGACGGGGATGGGCTGGGTTACTGCTTCGGCCGGATCCTCGAGCTCGAACACTTCGGCCGACTCGCTCGTGAGGGGTGCCCGGGCTTTCCGGGCATTCGCCACCGCTTCATCAGCGGTCGCGCGGGCAGAGCGTCGATGGCGACCCATCCGCTGCCTTCCTTACGTGTTCGGCGTGAAAGTGCGTCACTCGTACGGGGGAGCCTTATTTGGGCGCGACTGTACGGCACGGCGTGCCGGGTCGAAGTGCTGCTTATGTAATTGGCCGGTTAACGTGCAGACATGAACGAAGATGTCCGCCTCACTGCGTGGGTCCGTGGTCAAGTGCAAGGTGTCGGCTTCCGTTGGTTCACCCGGGCCAACGCATTGCGCATCGGGGAGCTGATCGGCTTCGCCTCCAACCTCGCCGACGGCCGGGTCCAGGTCGTCGCCGAGGGGCCCCGCCAGGGCTGCGAACAATTGCTCGACTGGCTCCGCGAGGGCGACACGCCCGGCCGCGTGGACGGTGTCACCGAGATCTGGGACACACCCAGGGGTGGATATGACGGCTTCGAGATCCGCTGACCGCATGACCGGGAAATCGGATTCCGGCTCGATTCCGAAGGCCGGTGGCGGGGGGTGACCTGGGAACGCATATGCCATTGGCCTATGCGTTCATGGGAAATCGCCTGATGGTTGCCAACTCGGCCGCATCGTGCAAGGCTGCCTCTCAACGGATGATCTCTACGCCCCTCGGGCCCCGGAAGCGGAATGCGGCGCGGATTACCCAGCGCGCACCCCGGGACGCCCGCGGATACGGGGTGTGATCGTGTTGACCGTCAAACCATTTGGTGAGACTCTGGAAGCCCCGCGCACCTTAGCTGTTTGGCATTGAAACACCGCAGTAGTGATGGCAGACACCGCGGGTGCGAATCCCTCACGACCCACACCGCTACGGTCGGTCACTCAGTGTGGAGGACCATCCATCATGGCAAAGGCGCTTCTCGGTTACGTCGGCGGCTCCGACCCCCGAGTCCTCTCCGAGATGCGACGGCTCCAGCAGCGTGTCCAGGACCTCGAATCCGAGCTCATTCGGATGCAGGCCGAGAATGACGCGCTGGCTGCCGCCGCTCACCACGGTGACTCGCTGCTCGACAGCATCGACGTATCCAAGGCGGAGCCTGCGCTCGCCTGATCGCGTGCCCTGCCCCGGGGGCCCGGTCGGGCTGCACTGTCAGCCGCTTGAGAGTTGCAGTTGCAAGGGACGCTTCGGCGTCCCTTCGTCGTTTCCGGAGAATCGCCAGATTTCCCCCGTCGCCTCCTACGGATGATGTGCCCGGCACGTTCCCGGGTGAAACCGAGATGAACGGTAGAGTCCTACCGCGTGCACCTCAAGAGCCTGACCCTGCGCGGGTTCAAATCCTTCGCCTCCGCCACCACCCTGCGCTTCGAACCCGGCATCACCTGCGTCGTGGGCCCCAACGGCTCCGGAAAGTCCAATGTCGTCGACGCCCTTTCCTGGGTCATGGGCGAGCAGGGCGCCAAGTCGCTGCGCGGCGGCAAGATGGAGGACGTCATCTTCGCCGGGACGACCGGCCGCCCCCCGCTGGGCCGCGCCGAGGTCTCCCTGACCATCGACAACTCCGACGGCGCGCTCCCCATCGACTACGCCGAAGTCACCATCACGCGGATCATGTTCCGCAACGGCGGCAGCGAATACCAGATCAACGGGGACACCTGCCGGCTCCTGGACATCCAGGAACTGCTCTCCGACTCCGGCATCGGCCGCGAGATGCACGTCATCGTCGGCCAGGGCCAGCTCGACTCCGTCCTGCACGCCGACCCCATGGGCCGCCGCGCCTTCATCGAGGAGGCCGCCGGCGTCCTCAAGCACCGCAAGCGCAAGGAGAAGGCGCTGCGGAAGCTCGACGCGATGCGCGCCAACCTCGCCCGCGTCCAGGACCTCACCGACGAGCTGCGGCGCCAGCTCAAGCCGCTCGGCCGACAGGCCGCCGTGGCCCGCCGGGCCGCCGTCATCCAGGCCGACCTGCGCGACGCCCGGCTGCGCCTGCTCGCCGACGACCTGGTCGCCCTGCGCGAGGCCCTGCGCACCGAGATCGCCGACGAAGCCGCGCTCAAGAGCCGCAAGGAGGCCGCCGAGGCCGAGCTGCGCGCCGCCGCCCAGCGCGAGGCGGCACTGGAGGAGCAGGTCCGCGAGCTGACCCCGCGCCTGGCCCGGGCCCAGCAGACCTGGTACGAACTCTCCCGCCTGGCCGAGCGGGTGCGCGGCACGGTCAGCCTCGCGGACGCCCGCGTCGTCAGCGCGACCACCACCCCCGACGAGGAGCGGCGCGGCCGCGACCCCGAGGACCTCGAGCGCGAGGCCGCCCGCGTCCGCGAACAGGAAGCGGAACTCGAAGCCGCCCTGGAGGCCGCGAGCCGGGCCCTGGAGGACACCGCCGAGCACCGCGCCGACCTCGAGCGCCGCCTCGCCGAGGAGGAGCGCCGCCTGCGGGACGCCGCCCGCGCCATCGCCGACCGCCGCGAACAGCTCGCCCGGCTGCACGGCCAGGTCACCGCGGCCCGCGGCCGGGCCGCCTCGGCCGAGGCCGAGATCGGCCGGCTCGCGGCCGCCCGCGACGAGGCCGCCGAACGGGCCGCGGCCGCCCAGGAGGAGTACGAACGCCGGCAGGCCGAGGCCGACGGCGCCGACGCGGACGACGCCGAGCTGACCGGACGTCACGAGAGCGCCAAGGCCGCCCTCGCCGACGCCACGGCCGCCCTCGACGCCGCCCGGGAGGAGGCGACCGAAGCCGAGCGCCGCCGGGCGGCGATCACCGCCCGTCACGACGCCCTGGCCCTCGGCCTGCGCCGCAAGGACGGCACGGGTGCTCTCCTGTCCGCGAAGGAACGATTGGGCGGACTCCTCGGCCCGGCCGCGGAACTCCTGTCCGTCACACCGGGTTACGAGCTTCCCGTCGCCGCCGCGCTCGGCGCCGCGGCCGACGCGCTCGCCGTCACGGGCCCCTCCGCCGCCGCCGAGGCGCTGCGCCTGCTGAAGAAGGAGGACGCCGGCCGCGCGGTCCTGCTGCTCACCGGGGCGCCCGAGGAGACACCGGAGCCGCCCGGCCCGCACCGCACCGCCGCCGAACTCGTGCGGGCCCCCCTCGAACTGCGGCCCGCCGTGCGCCGGCTGCTGCGCGGCATCGTGGTCGTCGACACCCTCGAGGACGCCGAGGACCTCGTCACCTCGTACCCCGCGCTGACGGCCGTCACCGCCGAAGGCGACCTGCTCGGCGCGCACTTCGCCCAGGGCGGCTCCAGCGGGGCGCCCAGCCTGCTGGAGGTGACGGCGGCCGTCGACGAGGCGGCGGCCGAGCTGACGGCGCTCGACGCGCGGTGCGCCGCGTTGAACGCCGCCCGGCGCGAGGCCGAGGAGCGCCGCGCCCGCTGCGCCGCGCTCGTCGAGGAGCTGGCGGCCCGGCGCAGCGCCGCCGACCGGGACAGGTCGCAGGCCGCCCAGGCCCTCGGCCGGCTCGCCGGCGCGGCCCGGGCGGCCGCCGGCGAGGCCGAGCGGACGGCCGCGGCCGCCGAGCGCGCCCGGGAGGCTCTGGCCCGCGCCACCGAGGAGGCCGAGGAGCTCGCCGAGCGCCTGGCGGCGGCCCAGGAGCGGAGCCTCGACGCCGAGGACGGCGCGGACGAGCCCGATACGTCCGTACGCGACCGCCTCGCCGCCGACGGGGCCAACGCGCGGCAGACCGAGATGGAGGCCCGGCTCCAGGTCCGTACGCACGAGGAGCGTGTGAAGGCCCTCGCCGGCCGGGCGGACGCGCTGGACCGGGCGGCCCGCGCCGAGCGCGAGGCGCGCGAACGCGCCGAGCGGCGCCGCACCCGGTTGCGTCACGAGGCCGAGGTCGCATCGGCTGTCGCCGCCGGTGCCCGGCAGCTGCTGGCCCACGTCGAGGTCTCGCTCGTACGGGCCGACGAGGAACGGCAGGCGGCGGAGGCGGCCAAGGGCGAGCGGGAGAACGAACTCGTCGCCGAGCGGAACCGGGCGCGCGAGCTCAAGAGCGAGCTCGACAAGCTGACGGACTCCGTGCACCGCGGCGAGGTGCTGGGCGCGGAGAAGCGGCTGCGGATCGAACAGCTGGAGGCCAGGGCGCTCGAGGAGCTGGGCGTCGAGCCCACGGCCCTGATCGTCGAATACGGCCCCGACCAGCCCGTACCCCCCTCGCCCCCGGCGGAGGGCGAGGAACTGCCCGAGGACCCGGACCACCCCCGCAACCGGCCCGTCCCCTACGACCGCGCCGAGCAGGAGAAGCGCCTGCGGCAGGCCGAGCGCGCCTACCAGCAGCTGGGCAAGGTCAACCCGCTCGCCCTGGAGGAGTTCGCGGCGCTGGAGGAGCGCCACAAGTTCCTCTCGGAGCAGCTCGAAGACCTGAAGAAGACCCGGGCGGACCTGCTGCAGGTGGTGAAGGACGTCGACAAGCGGGTGGAGGAGGTCTTCACCGCGGCGTACCACGACACGGCCCGTGAGTTCGAGGGCGTCTTCTCCCGCCTCTTCCCCGGCGGCGAGGGCCGCCTGGTCCTCACCGACCCGGACGACATGCTGGCCACCGGCGTGGACGTGGAGGCCCGCCCGCCGGGCAAGAAGGTCAAGCGCCTGTCCCTGCTCTCCGGCGGGGAACGCTCCCTGACCGCGGTGGCCCTGCTCGTGGCGATCTTCAAGGCCCGCCCGAGCCCGTTCTACGTCATGGACGAGGTCGAGGCGGCGCTGGACGACACCAACCTCCAGCGGCTGATCGGGATCATGCGGGAGCTCCAGGAGAGCTCCCAGCTCATCGTGATCACTCACCAGAAGAGGACGATGGAGGTCGCCGACGCCCTTTACGGAGTGTCGATGCAGGGCGACGGAGTGTCGAAGGTGATCAGTCAGCGCCTCGGTTAAACCAAGATCACTTCAAGTGTTGAACTCAACCTGGTCAAAAGCTGGGACAAACATCTTCGTCACGTTCTATTGACTTCGAAAAATGAAGACGTAGGGTCTCCCACGTTGCTTACGCCTTCAAGTGGTGGGCGCTTTGATCTTGTGCCCCACTGGAATGGCCACCCCCTCACCCCGGCAACGTGGCCGGGCCCCAGGAGTACACGTTGACCAGCACTGCGACGGCGCCGGGGACGGAGGGCCGCAAGGCCCAGCCCGACCACCTCGGCCATGTCATCTTCATCACCGCGGCCGCGGCCATGGGTGGCTTCCTCTTCGGCTACGACAGCTCCGTGATCAACGGCGCCGTCGAGGGCATCCGCGGGAAGTACGACATCGGTTCCGCCGCCCTGGCCCAGGTCATCGCCATCGCGCTGATCGGCTGCGCCATCGGTGCCGCCACCGCGGGCCGCCTCGCGGACCGCATCGGCCGCATCCGCGTCATGCAGATCTCCGCGACGCTGTTCACCATCAGCGCCGTCGGCTCGGCCCTCCCCTTCGCCCTGTGGGACCTCGCCTTCTGGCGCGTCCTCGGCGGCATAGCGATCGGCATGGCCTCGGTCATCGGCCCGGCCTACATCGCCGAGGTCTCCCCGCCCGCCTACCGCGGCCGTCTCGGCGCGTTCCAGCAGGCCGCGATCGTCATCGGCATCGCCGTCTCGCAGCTGGTCAACTGGGGCATCCTCAACATCGCCGACGGCGACCAGCGCGGTGAGCTCATGGGCATCGAGGCCTGGCAGGTCATGCTCGGTGTCATGGTGATCCCGGCCGTCCTCTACGGCCTGCTGTCCTTCGCGATCCCCGAGTCGCCCCGCTTCCTGATCTCGGTCGGCAAGACCGACAAGGCCAAGAAGGTCCTGGCCGACGTCGAGGGTCACACCGTCGACCTCGACAAGCGCGTCGAGGAGATCGAGCTCGCCATGAAGAGCGAGCAGAAGTCCACCTTCAAGGACCTGCTCGGCGGCCGCTTCGGCCTCCTGCCGATCGTCTGGGTCGGCATCGGCCTCTCCGTCTTCCAGCAGTTCGTCGGCATCAACGTCGCGTTCTACTACTCCTCGACGCTGTGGCAGTCGGTGGGTGTGAACCCGGAGAGCTCGTTCTTCTACAGCTTCACCACCTCGATCATCAACATCGTCGGTACCGTGATCGCGATGGTCCTGGTGGACCGCATCGGCCGCAAGCCGCTCGCGCTCGTCGGCTCCGTGGGCATGGCCCTCTCCCTGGCCCTCGAGGCCTGGGCCTTCGCCTCCAAGACGGTGGACGGCACCCTGCCGACCACCCAGGGCACCGTGGCCCTGATCGCGGCCCACGCCTTCGTCCTCTTCTTCGCCCTCTCCTGGGGCGTCGTGGTCTGGGTCTTCCTGGGCGAGATGTTCCCCAACCGCATCCGCGCCGCGGCGCTCGGTGTCGCCGCGGCCGCCCAGTGGGTCGCGAACTGGGCCATCACGGCCAGCTTCCCGAGCCTGGCGGACTGGAACCTCTCGGGTGCGTACGTCATTTACACGGTCTTCGCCGTGCTCTCGATTCCCTTCGTGCTCAAGTTCGTGAAGGAGACCAAGGGCAAGGCGCTGGAGGAGATGGGCTAACCCCCCCGCCGCCCCTCTCCTCGAAAGGGCGCTGCCCCCGGCTCCGGCCGGGGGCAGCGCCCTTTCTTTGTGCGCGGCACGGCTGCGGCGCGCGGCCCGGTGGGCGGCGTTTGTGCCCACCCGTTCCGCCCTGCGGAACGATTGCCCACAAACGGGCGGTACGGCCGCCCACAAACGGGCGGTACGGCTGGCCGCCCCCGGCCCACAGCGCGGCGCGCAAAACGAAGAGGGCCCCCGACAGGGGGCCCTCTCCACATCCAAAGTCAGCGGTCAGCGTCAGCGCTTACGCGGCAACCTTCTCGCGCTCGGCGTCGGCGGACTCAGTGGCCGCCTCGCCCTCCCGGGGGACCGGCAGGACAGCCATCATGACCGCCGAGATCACGATCGTCGCCGCCCAGCCCAGGCCGTACTTGCCGATGAACGTGCCGGACAGCGGCCCGCTGAACCAGTCGCACTTCGTGAAGCAGATGCCCGCCGCCAGCGCCACGGTCCACGCCGTCATCGCCTGCCAGCAGAAGCCGCCCACGTACCAGTACCGGCTCGTACGGCCCGTGTCCATCAGCCCCTCGGCGTCGTACCGGACGGCACGCGCCCGACGTCGTGCCATGTCCACCGCGTAGACGCCGATCCAGGCGGAGAAGGAGACGGCCAGCAGGATCAGGAACGTGATGAAGGAGCTGAGGAAGCTCTCCGCGACGAGCATCAGCAGCAGACCGCCCACGAGGGAGATCAGCGCGTTGATGCTGACGGCCATCGCCCGCGGCAGCTTGACGCCCATGGTCTGGGCGGTGAAGCCGGCCGAGTACATCGACAGGCTGTTGATCAGCAGCATGCCCACGATCGCGGTGACCAGGTACGGAACCGCCAGCCACGTCGGCAGGATGTCGCCGAGGAAGGACACCGGGTCGGGCGCGTCGGCGAGCTCGGGCGTGGCCACGGCCATCACGGCACCCATGAGGACCATCGGCACCATCACCAGGCCGGCACCCGAGACCGTCGCACCGACGATCTTCTTGCCGGACGCCGCGTGCGGCAGGTAGCGCGCGAAGTCGGGCCCGGTGGGGACCCAGCTGATGCCACCGGCGGCGATCGTGCCGATGCCGGCGATCATCATCGCCGTCGTGCCCGCGGGCTTGGAGAAGACGTCGTCCCACGAGATGTTGGCGATCAGGTAGCCGAGCACCAGCACGCTGAAGACGCCGAAGAGGTACGTCGACCACTTGTTGCACACGTTGAGCGCCTTGCGCCCCATGCCGCTCACCAGGAACGTGCAGGCGACGAAGACGAACAGCGTGACCACGATCAGCACGGTGTTGCTCTTCACGCCGAAGAGCAGGTCCAGAACGGTCAGCACCGCGTACGCGCCGGTGACCGCGTTGATCGTCTCCCAGCCGAAGCGGGCGACCCAGAGGATCGAGCCCGGGAAGAGGTTGCCGCGCACACCGAAGGTCGCACGGGAGAGCATCGCGCCGGGGGCGCCGCCCCACTTGCCGGAGACCGACAACACGCCGACCAGGCCGAACGACACGACCGCGGCGCACGCCGCGACGATCAGGACCTGCCAGAAGTTCAGGGCGTTGAAGACCACCAGCGACGCGCCCATGGTGAGCAGCAGCACGCTGATGTTGGCGGCGACCCAGGTCGGGAAGAGCTCCCGGACCCGGCCGTGCCGCTCGTTGTCGGGTACGGGCTCGATGCCGCGGGTTTCTATCGCGCCGTCGACGCCTTCGGCGTCGGAGGCGGTACTGGACACGTTGGCGCCGTTGGCAGCGTTGTCCATGTGAGGGGCCATGTCGGGGGGCTCCGTGCGGGGTGAAGCAGGGCGGGAGGCCGGCCTGGGCAGAAAGGGACGTTGGGACTCTACGCGCGTCGCGCGGCCCCACGCCATCGTACTTTGCTCTAACTTTGGTCGGTTAGTGCCATTAGTCCTCGTGGCAACATCCAAAAACCAGCCACCCACACCCCCTCGAATCCAGCCGCGGGCCGGCTCCGGACATGCCCCGAAATGCCACGGCGGCGTCCGTGCCACTCGGTGTCCGATACTGGGTGCGTTATGGACATCGTCATCCTTGCTGTAGTCATCGCTGTGGTCGCGCTCGGCGCGATCAGCGGGCTCGTGGTCAGCAGCCGCAAGAAGAAGCAGCTGCCCCCCGCTCCGCCGAGCAGCCCGTCCGTCACCGCGCCGCCCGCCGAGCCGCACGTCGGCGAGGAGGCCGAGACCCCGCGCGCGGAACCGCGCCGCACCGTAGAAGAAGTAGAGCTCCCCGAGGCGCCCGCCGCGGAGGAGACCGCTCCCGTCGTCGAGCCGGAGACCGCGGCCGAGGCCGCCGCGGCACCGGCCGCGCCCGAGATCGAGGTCCCGGAGCCCACCGCCGGCCGCCTCGTGCGGCTGCGCGCCCGCCTCTCCCGCTCGCAGAACTCCCTCGGCAAGGGTCTGCTGACCCTGCTCTCCCGCGAGCACCTCGACGAGGACACCTGGGAGGAGATCGAGGACACCCTGCTCACCGCCGACGTCGGCGTCGCGCCGACGCAGGAACTGGTGGAGCGGCTGCGCGAGCGGGTGAAGGTGCTCGGCACCCGCACGCCCGACGAGCTGCGCGCCCTGCTCCGCGAGGAGCTGCTGACCCTCATCGGCCCGGACTTCGACCGCAGCGTCCACACCGAGCCGGGTGTGGGCGTGAACGGCGAGGAGAAGCCCGGCGTCGTCATGGTCGTCGGCGTCAACGGCACCGGCAAGACCACCACCACGGGCAAGCTCGCCCGTGTGCTCGTCGCCGACGGCAAGTCCGTCGTCCTGGGCGCGGCGGACACCTTCCGCGCCGCCGCCGCCGATCAGCTCCAGACCTGGGGCGAGCGCGTGGGCGCCCGTACGGTCCGCGGCCCCGAGGGCGGCGACCCGGCGTCGATCGCCTTCGACGCGGTCAAGGAGGGCATCGCCGAGAACGCGGACGTCGTGCTCGTCGACACCGCCGGCCGGCTGCACACCAAGACCGGGCTCATGGACGAGCTCGGCAAGGTCAAGCGCGTCGTGGAGAAGCACGGCTCGGTCGACGAGGTGCTGCTGGTCCTCGACGCCACCACCGGCCAGAACGGCCTGGTGCAGGCGCGCGTCTTCGCCGAGGTCGTGAACATCACCGGCATCGTCCTCACCAAGCTCGACGGCACCGCCAAGGGCGGCATCGTCGTGGCGGTCCAGCGCGAACTGGGCGTGCCGGTCAAGCTCGTGGGCCTGGGCGAGGGCGCGGACGACCTGGCGCCCTTCGAGCCCGAGGCGTTCGTGGACGCCCTCATCGGCGACTGACGGCCCCGGCGGCCGGAAGGGACGCGCGGAGGAACGACAGGAGAAAGGGCCCCCGCCGCAGGTGCAGCTGCGGCGGGGGCCCTTTCGCACACGGGGCCGGCGGGCGTGCTCAGCCGGCGCCCGCGGACCGGTGGCACACGTACGCCAGCGTCCCCAGCAGCAGCCGGGCCTCCGGCGGGCGGCCCGCCGTGTCCAGCGCCGGCGGCAGCAGCCAGCGCATCGGGCCCAGGCCCGCGTAGTCCGACGGCGGCGCCGTGATGTGATCGCCATGGCCCAGACCACGCAGATCGAGCCGGGCGTCGTCCCAGCCCATGCGGTACAGGAGCTGGGGGAGTTCGGCGGCGGCGCCGGGAGCCACGAAGAACAGCGCGCGGCCGTGCGGGGTGAGGGCCACGGGGCCCAGCGGCACCCCCATCCGCTCCAGCCGCGCCAGCGCGTGCCGGCCCGCCGCCTCCGCGACCTCCAGTACGTCGAACGTGCGCCCCACGGGCAGCAGTACGGCCGCGCCGGGCACCTCGGACCAGGCCGCCGCCGCCTCGTCCAGCGTGGAGCCGGCCTTGACGGGCGGGGCGAACGAGAGCGGGTGCGCCCCGGGCGCGGGGCAGTCGGCGGCGCCGCACGAGCAGCTGACCCGGCTGCCGCGCGAGGCCCGGGCGCCGGGAACGACGTCCCACCCCCACAGGCCGGTGTACTCCGCGACCGTCGTCACGGACTCGGACGCGCGGCCCCGACGCCGAGAGCTCGAGCGCAGATCCCGGATGCCGCCGATTGTGAAGCCCATGCCCCCTCCAACGGGTCGTGCTCGCAGTTGGTTACGTGTCGGAGTGTCTCGGACACGGACCGTTGCCGACCCATGCCCCGAGGCGGCGCGACGGTGCGCGAGCGGTGGTGAGCCACAAGTCGCGCGCCGTGGCGCGCACCTCTTCACCTTCTCGCTGGTTTCCTCACGTTCGTTCCGTGTCAAGTCAATCGCGATGTGGGCGGAAGGAGTTCATTCATTGGGGTGGCGAATGGTGGCGTTTACTGGACTGCCCTCGCGTGACCGGTGATCGTAGGATTACTTTCGGTACATGGGCCCTGCCGGACAAGCGGCCGCAATACGCGGCAAGCTGTTGGCGGTTCACGCGTAGACGTGCGGACGCACGCTATGGATGTGGTTGCACGCGTGGATGTTGATGCACGTCATGGACGCAGACGCGTAGACGCAGAGTTTCGGATGGGGGCGTTCCCGTGGGCGGCAATGTCAGTGGTACCGGTGGTGCCGACAGGGCTGATAAGGCCGAGAAGCGCCCCAACGAGCAGCTGAACTCGTGGTTCATGCGCAGCGGATGGTCGAAGGGCGAGCTGGCCCGGCAGGTGAACCGCAGGGCGCGCCAGCTGGGTGCCCATCACATCAGCACCGACACCTCCCGCGTACGCCGCTGGCTGGACGGTGAGCAGCCGCGCGAGCCGATTCCGAAAATCCTCTCCGAGCTGTTCTCCGAGCGCTTCGGCTGCGTGGTGGGCGTCGAGGACATCGGGCTGCGCGCCGCGCACCAGTCACCGTCCGTGTCGGGCGTGGACCTGCCCTGGGCGGCTCCGCAGACCGTCGAGCTGCTGAGCGAGTTCTCCCGCAGCGACCTGATGCTGGCGCGCCGCGGCTTCCTCGGGACCTCGCTCGCCCTGTCCGCCGGGCCCGCCCTCATCGAGCCCATGCAGCGCTGGCTGGTGCCCGGCCCCACGGGCCGCGAGAGGGCGGGCACGTCGGACCGGGAGCGGCCCCGCCGCTCCCGGCTCTCCGCCCCGGAGCTGGAGCTGCTGGAGTCCACGGCCGTGATGTTCCGGCAGTGGGACGCCCAGTGCGGCGGCGGCCTGCGCCGCAAGGCCGTGGTGGGACAGCTCCACGAGGTCACCGACCTGCTGCAGGAACCGCAGCCCGAGGACACCTCCCGGCGGCTGTTCCAGGTCGCCGCCGAGCTGTCCCAGCTCGCCGGATGGATGAGCTACGACATCGGGCTGCACCCCACCGCCCAGAAGTACTTCGTCCTGGCCCTGCACGCCGCCAAGGAGGCCGGCAACCGCCCCCTGGGCTCGTACATCCTCTCCAGCATGAGCCGCCAGATGATCCACCTGGGCCGCCCGGACGACGCCCTGGAGCTCATCCACCTCGGGCAGTACGGATCGCGCGAGACGGCCACCCCGCGGACGCAGGCCATGTTGTATGCGATGGAGGCCCGCGCGTACGCCAACATGGGCCAGCCCGCGAAGGTCAAGCGCGCGGTGAGCATGGCCGAGGACTGCTTCGGCGACTGCGAGCCGGGCGACGGCGATCCCGACTGGATCCGGTTCTTCTCCGAAGCCGAGCTCAACGCCGAGAACGCCCACTCCTTCCGCGACCTCGCCTATGTGGCCGGCCGCAGCCCCACCTACGCCTCGCTGGCGCGCCCGAAGATGGAGCGGGCCGTCGAGCTGTTCGAGCAGGACAACGAACACCAGCGTTCGTACGCGCTCAACCTCATCGGCATGGCCACCGTGCACCTGCTGGAGCGCGAGCCGGAAGAGGGCGCCGTCCTGGCCGGGAAGGCGCTGAGGATCGCCAAGCAGGTGCGGTCCGAGCGGGTCAGCAACCGCCTGCGCAAGACCGTCGACAACGCCGTCCGTGAATTCGGCGAGGTCGCCGAGGTCGTACAGCTGACCGAGCAACTCGCCGTCCATCTGCCGGAATCCGCCGAGTCCGCCCACGCGGTCTGAAAAAGCCGTCCGGCCCCTTTGCCCGGCCGCGGTGTCCCTCCCGTACAGCCCGACTCGGCCCCCCACGCCAGGTCACTCCGGAGGGCCGCCGCGGTCGGTTTCCTCTGCCCGGGAGCCGCGTTAACGCACGGCGCGGGCCGCGATCCCGCCGTTCATCCGGGCGTAACACGTCCCCTCTCATCGTCACCGGCGCGAAACAACCCGTGGCACCGGCTGAAACCGTGCCGCGCGAGCCTCGTGGCGACACCGGCCCACTGGGAAGACCGGCCCGCACGGGGGCCCGGGCCGCGGCCACGAGGAGACATCGACATTGAATGGCGCAGATACCGCATTCGTATTGATCAGTGCCGCGCTCGTGATGCTGATGACACCGGCCCTGGCCTTCTTCTACGGCGGCATGGTGCGGGTCAAGAGCGCACTCAACATGCTGATGATGTCCTTCATCTCGCTCGGCATCGTCAGCGTCCTGTGGGTGCTCTTCGGCTACTCGCTCGCGTTCGGCGATGACATCGGCGCCGGGCTCCTGGGCAACCTCGACCACGTCGGCTTCCAGGGCATCAGCCCCGAGACCCTCACCGGCGGCAAGGAGGGCATCCCGGTCCTGGCCTTCGCCCTCTTCCAGCTGATGTTCGCCGTCCTCACCCCCGCCCTGATGAGCGGTGCCCTCGCGGACCGCGTGAAATTCAGCGCCTGGGCGCTGTTCATCACGCTCTGGGTGACGATCGTCTACTTCCCCGTCGCCCACTGGGTCTGGCAGGCCGACGGCTGGCTCTTCAAGCTCAAGGTGATCGACTTCGCCGGCGGCACCGCCGTCCACATCAACGCGGGCATCGGCGCGCTGGCCGCCGTCCTCGTCGTCGGCAAGCGCATCGGCTTCAAGAAGGACCCCATGCGCCCCCACAACCTGCCGCTGGTGATCCTCGGCGCGGGGCTGCTGTGGTTCGGCTGGTTCGGCTTCAACGCCGGCTCGGCGCTCGCCGCCAACGGCGTCGCCGCCAACATGGCCATGAACACCCAGGTCGCCACGGGCGCGGCCATGCTCGGCTGGCTCGCCTACGAGCGCGTCAGGCATGGCGCGTTCACCACCCTGGGCGCCGCCTCCGGCGCCGTCGCGGGGCTGGTCGCCATCACCCCGGCCGGCGCGGCCGTCAACGCCTTCGGCGCCATCCTCATCGGCCTCGTCGCCGGCGCCGTCTGCTCCTGGGCCGTCGGATGGAAGTTCAAGCTCGGCTTCGACGACTCCCTCGACGTCGTCGGCGTCCACCTCGTCGGCGGCATCATCGGCACCCTGCTCGTCGGCCTCCTGGCCACCGGCGGCGTCGGCGGCCCGACCCAGCTCGGCCGCCAGGCCGTCGGGGCGTTCTCCGTCCTGGCCTACTCCTTCACCGTCTCCTGGCTGCTCGCCAAACTCGTCGACAAGCTGATCGGCTTCCGGGCGAGCGAGGAGGACGAGCTCAGCGGCGTCGACCAGGCCTACCACGCCGAAAGCGCGTACGACTTCAGCGCCGTGGGCGGCGCCGCGGCCGGCCGCGGCGCGACGCCCGCCCCCGCGCAGCAGACCCGGAACAAGAAGGTGGACGCATGAAGCTCATCACCGCGGTCGTCAAGCCGCACCGGTTCGAGGACGTCAAGAAGGCGCTGCAGGCCTTCGGCGTCAAGGGCCTGACCGTCACACAGGCCAGCGGCTACGGACGCCAGCGCGGCCACACCGAGGTCTACCGGGGCGCCGAGTACGAGATCGACCTCGTGCCCAAGATCCGCGTCGAGATCCTCGCCGAGGACGCCGACGCCGACGACATCATCGACGTCGTCGTCGCGGCCGCCCGCACCGACAAGATCGGCGACGGCAAGGTGTGGGTCGTCCCCGTCGAGACGGTCGTCCGCGTCCGCACCGACGAGCGCGGCGCCGACGCGCTCTGAGCACCCGGGAAGGGGCCTGACATGACGCGCACCGAGGCCGCCGCCACCGACCCGGACGCCGGCGGCTACGCCGCGGCCCGGCTGCGGCTCCTGCACGAGGAGTCCCTGTCCGGACCGCCGTTGCGGGCGGGGCTCGCCCGGCTCACCGACCGGTGGCTGAGCGGCCTCCTGGGCCCCTCCCAGGGCGTCGCGCTCGTGGCCGTCGGCGGCTACGGGCGCGGCGAGCTCTCCCCGCGCAGCGACCTCGACGTCCTCCTCCTGCACGACGGCAGGACCGGCGCCCCCGGCATCGCCGCCGTCGCCGACCGCGTCTGGTACCCCGTCTGGGACATGGGCCTGGCCCTCGACCACTCCGTACGCACCCCCGCCGAGGCCCGCAAGACCGCCTCCGGCGACCTCAAGGCCCACCTCGGCCTCCTCGACGCCCGCCACATCGCCGGCGACGCGGCGTTGACCCGCGCCCTGCGCACCGCCGCCTACGAGGACTGGCGCGCCCAGGCCCCGGCCCGGCTGCCCGAGTTGCGCGAGCTGTGCGAGGAACGCGCCCGGCGCCAGGGCGAGCTGCGGTTCCTGCTGGAGCCCGACCTGAAGGAGGCGCGCGGCGGACTGCGCGACGCCACCGCCCTGCGCGCCGTCGCCGCCTCCTGGCTCGCCGACGCCCCCCGCGAGGGCCTCGAACACGCCCGTTCCCTCCTCCTGGACACCCGCGACGCCCTCCACCTGACCACCGGCCGGGCCACCGACCGGCTCGCCCTGCAGGAACAGGCCGAGGTCGCCGCCGGCCTCGGCCTCGCCGACGCCGACGCGCTGCTGCGCGGGGTGTACGAGGCCGCCCGCACCGTCTCCTACGCCGCCGACGTCACCTGGCGCGAGGTGGGCCGGGTGCTGCGGGCCCGGTCCGGCCGGCCCCGGCTGCGCCGCATCCTCGGCGGCCGCGGTGGCCGGGGCGGCTTCGTCGAGCCCGAGCGGATCCCGCTCGCCGAAGGCGTCGTCGAACAGGACGGCGAGGTCGTCCTGGCCCGTACCGCACGCCCCGACCGCGACCCGGTCCTGCCCCTGCGCGCGGCCGCGGCCGCCGCCCAGGCGGGGCTGCCGCTGTCACGGCACGCCGTGCGGCGCATGGCCGGCGCCGCCCCCCTGCCCCTGCCGTGGCCCGCGGAGGCCCGCGAACAGCTCGTCACCCTCCTCGGGTCGGGCGAGTCGACCGTGGCCGTCTGGGAGGCCCTGGAGGCCGAGGGCCTGGTCTCCCGGCTGCTGCCCGAGTGGGAACACGTGCGCTGCCGGCCGCAGCGCAACCCCGTGCACCGCTGGACCGTCGACCGGCACCTGATCGAGACGGCCGTCCGCGCCTCGGCCCTCACCCGCCGCGTCGGCCGCCCCGACCTGCTGCTCATCGCCGCACTCCTGCACGACCTCGGCAAGGGACGCCCCGGCGACCACAGTGCCGCGGGCGAGGCCCTCGCCCGCGACATCGCCCCCCGCCTCGGCCTCGACACCGCCGACACCGACGTCCTCGCCACGCTCGTACGCCACCACCTCCTTCTCGCCGAGACCGCCACCCGCCGCGACCTCGACGACCCCGCCACCATCCGGACGGTCACGGACGCGGTCGGCCGCGCCACGACCCTGGAGCTGCTGCACGCGCTGACCGAGGCCGACGCCCTCGCCACGGGACCGGCCGCGTGGAGCGCCTGGCGGGCCTCGCTGGTGGCCGAGCTGGTCCGGCGCGCGGCCGCGGCCCTGGCCGGGGAGCCGGTGGCGGACCACGCGGAGCCGGCGGCGCCGACGGCCCGGGAGGAGGCACTGGCGGCCGAGGCGCTGCGCACGGCCGGTCCGGTGGTGGCCCTGAGCCCGCCCTCCGAGAGCGTCGGCGACACCCTGGAGCTGACTGTCGCCATCCCCGACCAGCCCGGCGTGCTGCCGGCGACGGCCGGCGTCCTCGCCCTGCACCGCCTGACGGTCCGCACGGCGGAGCTGCGCGGCCTGGGCGGCGCCCTGCTGCTGAACTGGCGGGTGGCGGCCGAGTACGGCGCGCCCCCCGAGGCCGCGCTGCTGCGCGGCGACCTCGTACGGGCCCTGGACGGCTCGCTGGACATCGCCGGGCGCCTGGCCGAGCGCGAGGCCGCCTACGGCCGGCGGCGCAGGGGAGTGGCGCACGCGCCGGCGCGGGTGGCGGTCGCGACCGGGGGCTCGAAGATCGCCACGGTCCTGGAGGTACGGGCCCACGACGCCCCCGGCCTGCTGCACCGCATCGGCCGGGCCCTGGACGAGGCGCGGGTCCGGGTGCGCAGCGCGCACGTGAGCACGCTGGGGGCGAACGTGGTGGACGCCTTCTATGTGACGGACGTGGGTGGGGCCCCGCTGGGGGAGGGGGAGGCGGTGGCGGTGGCGCGGCGCGTGGAGGAGGCGTTGGACCGGGCGGCGGGGTGAGAGCCCGCCGCCCTCGCACGACGGGCGCCGAGGTGGCGCCCCTCGTCTATTTCGCCGGATTCGGCAGGCGAGGACGTCGCGCTTGCCGGGCCGGATACCCTGGGTGCGACTGACCCGCCCCCGACCCGAGGATCTGCGACCGCCGTGTTCGACACTCTTTCCGATCGCCTCGCAGCGACTTTCAAGAACCTTCGCGGCAAGGGGCGCCTCAGCGAGGCGGACATCGATGCCACGGCACGCGAGATCCGCATCGCCCTTCTCGAGGCCGACGTGGCGCTGCCCGTCGTCCGCGCGTTCATCAAGCAGGTCAAGGAACGGGCGATGGGCGCCGAGGTTTCCAGGGCCCTGAATCCCGCTCAAACAGTCATCAAGATCGTCAACGAGGAGCTCATCGGCATCCTCGGCGGCGAGACCCGCCGCCTGCGCTTCGCCAAGACCGCGCCGACCGTCATCATGCTCGCCGGTCTGCAGGGTGCCGGTAAGACCACGCTGGCCGGAAAGCTCGGTCACTGGCTCAAGGGCCAGGGCCACGCCCCGCTGCTCGTCGCGTGCGACCTCCAGCGTCCCAACGCCGTCAACCAGCTCGGCGTCGTCGCCGAGCGCGCCGCCGTCGGCTTCTACGGGCCCCAGCCCGGCAACGGCGTGGGCGACCCGGTGCAGGTGGCCAAGGACTCGATCGAGTACGCCCGTACCAAGCAATACGACATCGTCATCGTCGACACCGCCGGCCGCCTCGGCATCGACGCCGAGATGATGCAGCAGGCCGCGGACATCCGTGACGCCGTCTCGCCCGACGAGATCCTCTTCGTCGTCGACGCGATGATCGGTCAGGACGCGGTCAACACCGCCGAGGCCTTCCGCGACGGCGTCGGCTTCGACGGCGTGGTGCTCTCCAAGCTCGACGGCGACGCCCGCGGTGGTGCCGCGCTGTCGGTCGCGCACGTGACCGGCAAGCAGATCATGTTCGCCTCCAACGGCGAGAAGCTGGACGACTTCGACGCGTTCCACCCGGACCGCATGGCGTCCCGCATCCTCGGCATGGGCGACATGCTCAGCCTCATCGAGAAGGCCGAGCAGACCTTCAGCCAGGACGAGGCCGAGAAGATGGCGGCCAAGCTGGCGAAGGGGCCCAAGGAGTTCACGCTCGACGACTTCCTGTCCCAGATGGAGCAGGTCCGCAAGATGGGCAGCATCTCCAAGCTGCTCGGCATGCTGCCCGGCATGGGGCAGATCAAGGACCAGATCAACAACCTCGACGAGCGCGACGTCGACCGCACCGCCGCGATCATCAAGTCGATGACCCCGGGCGAGCGCCAGGACCCGACGATCATCAACGGCTCGCGCCGTGCCCGTATCGCCAAGGGTTCCGGTGTGGACGTCAGCGCCGTGAAGAACCTCGTCGAGCGCTTCTTCGAGGCCCGCAAGATGATGTCGCGCATGGCCCAGGGCGGCGGCATGCCGGGCATGCCCGGCATCCCGGGCATGGGCGGCGGCCCCGGCAAGAAGAAGAAGCAGGTCAAGCAGGCCAAGGGCAAGCGCCAGAGCGGCAACCCGATGAAGCGCAAGGCCGAGGAGCAGGCCGCGGCCGCCCGCCGCGAGCAGGCGCAGGCCGCCAACCCGCTGGGCCTGCCGCCCGGCGGCCAGGACGCCCAGAACTTCGAACTCCCCGACGAGTTCAAGAAGTTCATGGGCTGACCGAGCCCGTGTGACAGCCCCCTCGGCCCGGCCGTGGGGGCTGTCGGCGTCATGGGCGTGCGTACGGGGCGGGGGGTCAGACCCGCGCTATCAGATAGCGGAAGACGTTCGGCATCCACACCGTCCCGTCGCCCCGCAGGTACGGGTGGAGCGCCTCGGTCAGCTCCTTGACGACCTGCTCCTCGTCCGTTGCCCGGGCCGCCGCGTCGAAGGCGCCCGTGGACAGCAGGCCGCGGACGGCGCTGCCGAGGTCGGCGTAGCCGTACGGGCAGGCGACCCGGCCCGAGCCGTCCGGGGCGAGCCCGGCCTCGCGGGCGATGTTCTCCAGGTCGTCGCGGCCGCTGAGGCGCCAGCGGGCGGGGGCGCACATCGGATCGGCCAGGCGCGCGGCCACCCGGAGCGCCCCGGACGCGGCACAGCGCTCCTGCGGGCCCCAGCCGGCGAGGACGACGGCGGAGCCGGGCTCGGCGCAGGCGGCGGCGCGGGAGAGGGCCTCGGCCAGGCCGTGGGAGCCGGCGCCCGCGCAGAAGAGCGGGTCGAAGGCGGTCACGAGGTTGAAGGGCGGGCCGTCGGGGTCGAGCACGGTTTCCGGGCCGCCGATGCCGAGGCGGGTGCCGCGGCCGGCGGCGCCCTCCGGCATCAGGCGTTCGCGGGCCAGCTCCAGTCGGCGGCCGTCCGGGTCGACGCCGCACACCGCGGCGCCGCGGTGTGCGGCCATCAGCAGGGCGAGGCCGGATCCGCAGCCCAGGCTCAGCAGCCGGGTGCCGGGTCCGGCCTCCAGGCGCTCGTACACCGCTTCGTAAAGCGGAACCAGCATCCGTTCCTGGATTTCCGCCCAGTCGCGGGCCCGTGAAGCGGGCGAGGTCGGGGACGGCCGGTGCCGCCGCACGAGCGTTGGTGTCATCGAATGCGCCCCAATCCGCCGGGTGAGGTGTCCTGGTCCTGGTCCGTGGTCCCGCCCCCATGAAGTGCTGCCGAGTGCTGCCGTGCGCGCGTTGCGGTGAAGAACCCCCCGATGCCAGAGAACTCCGCTTCAGGCCGGGAGTCCAGGGGGAAGGCACGAGAACGTTCCCGTATGCCCACGATGGCATGTGCCGGGCGTCATCGCATGAAATGGAACGGCCCTGGCAGCGCCCCACGGCCAGGTGACGGGGCGGGAAAGCGGGGGTGCCGGGAGGACGGATTCACACTCGGCCTGACGGGCCCCGTACCATTCGCAGCATGGCAAAGGCTCCCATTCTCACCCCCCAGGCGGAAGACTTCCCGCGCTGGTACCAGGACTTGATCAACAAGGCCGAGCTGGCCGACAACGGCCCGGTGCGCGGCACCATGGTCATCCGACCGTACGGCTACGGGCTCTGGGAGCGCATGCAGCAGGAGATGGACGCCCGGATCAAGGACGCGGGCGCCTCCAACGCGTACTTCCCGCTGTTCATTCCGCAGTCCTACCTCACCAAGGAGGCGGAGCACGTCGAGGGCTTCGCCCCCGAGCTCGCGGTCGTCACGCACGGCGGCGGCAAGGAGCTGGAGGAGCCGGTCGTCGTCCGGCCGACGTCCGAGACGATCATCAACGAGTACTTCTCGAAGTGGGTGCAGAGCTACCGCGACCTGCCCCTGCTGATCAATCAGTGGGCGAACGTGGTCCGTTGGGAGATGCGTCCGCGCGTCTTTCTCCGTACGAGCGAATTCCTCTGGCAGGAGGGCCACACCGCCCACGCCACGTACGAGGACGCCCGTGACTACGCGGCCCGTATCCACCGGGACGTCTACTACGACTTCATGGTGAACGTCCTGGGCATCGACGTGGTGCTCGGCCGCAAGACGCCCAAGGAGCGTTTCGCGGGCGCCATCAACACCCTCACCCTCGAGGGCATGATGGGCGACGGAAAGGCGCTGCAGATGGGCACCAGCCACGAGCTGGGCCAGAACTTCGCCAAGGCGTTCAACACCTCCTACCTGTCGAAGGGCGGGCAGCAGGAGCTGGTGTGGCAGACGTCCTGGGGCGTCTCGACCCGCATGGTCGGCGGTCTGATCATGTCGCACGGCGACGACAGCGGTCTGCGCGTCCCGCCGCGGCTGGCGCCCGTCCAGGCCGTGGTCCTGGCGATCAAGGGTGACGAGGCCGTGCTGGCCAAGGTCCGCGAGATCGGCGACGTCCTCAAGGCCGCCGGTGTCCGGGTCCAGGTCGACGACCGCACCGACACCCCCTTCGGCCGCCGCGCCGTGGACTGGGAGCTCAAGGGCGTCCCCGTCCGCATCGAGATCGGCCCGCGCGACCTGGAGAACGGCACGGCCATGCTGGCCCGCCGCATTCCGGGCGGCAAGGAGCCGGTGCGCATCGACGAGCTGGCCGCGCTGCTGCCGAAGGTCCTGGAGGAGGACCAGGCGCAGCTGCTGCGCGAGTCGCGTGAGCGCCGTGAGTCCCGTACGACGGATGTGAAGACCATCGAGGAGGCCGCCGAGGCGGCCGCCGCCGGCGGCTGGGCGCGCATCCCGTGGGCGACGCTGGGCGCGGAGGGCGAGGCCAAGCTGGCCGAGCAGGCCGTGACCGTGCGCTGCCTGGTGGCCGAGGACGGCTCGGTGCCGGAGTCGGACGACGCCCCGGGCGCCGTGGCGCTCGTCGCCCGCGCCTACTGATCCCCACGCTGATCCCCCCGCTGATCCTCACGCGGTCCCGCCCCCGGTCGTGCGCTCAGGCGCACGGCCGGGGGTTTCGCGCTCCGGCGTGCGCCGGGGTTTGTGTGCGAGCTTCGCACTTACTGATGCGTCAGTACGTCCCGGCTTGCGAACTGGTGCGCGGCTAATCCGCCTTCTCCGTAGTTCTGCGCACCCGCCCTCCTCAGGACGTATGAGGCGGGAAACTGACTGGTACGTGCAAATTATTTGGGATGGCCCGGTATCGGAACACCGGGCTGTGCCCGCTCGTTGTCACGACGTGAGCACGACACCACCTGTTCTCGCCGCAGAGCTGGCGCAGGCGTGGGCCGACATTCAGCGGTTCCACCCCGAGCTGCCGGATCTAGCCGCGCCCGAATCGTTGATCGGGGAGTCGTCGTCCGCCTGCGGCGCCGAGCTCTCCTTCGAAAGGCTGCTGCACGAGGCAGTGCACGGCATCGCGGCCGCCCGCGGTGTCCGGGACACCTCTCGTGCCGGCCGCTATCACAACCGCCGGTTCCTGGCGATCGCCGAGGAGCTCGGGCTCGACCACAGCGAGGAACCGCATCCCAGCAGCGGCTTCTCGCTCGTCGTGCTCAATCCGGAGGCGCGCAAGCGCTACCGCCCGACGATCGACAGACTCCAGCGCGCCCTGAAGGCGCACACGGTCGCCACGACCGCTGACACCTCGCGCACGTTCCGCGGGCCGGCGGCACGGCACGGCTCCTCCGGCGGCGGAGTCCGGGTGAAGGCGGTGTGCCAGTGCGGGCGTAACGTGCGCGTCGTTCCGTCCGTGCTCGCCCAGGCGCCGATCATGTGCGGTGGCTGCGGCCAGCCGTTCCGGATCCCCGAGGCCGTCTCGGTCGGCTGAGCGGAGCGGTCGCCGGCAGGGTTCGGCGGCCGCGCGGCGGTGTGGCACAATGGGTCGCTGTACTCGACAGTCGCACAGGACCCCTCTCTCCTCCGGCTGACGCGTCCATCGGGCACCCCGAGTACCGCAAACCCCACGTGGCATCTCGTTGTGCCCAACCACGTCAAGACCAGGAGACACCACTCCAGTGGCAGTCAAGATCAAGCTGAAGCGTCTGGGCAAGATCCGTTCGCCTCACTACCGCATCGTCGTCGCCGACTCCCGTACCCGCCGTGACGGCCGGGCCATCGAGGAGATCGGCCTGTACCACCCGGTGCAGAACCCCTCGCGCATCGAGGTCGACAGCGAGCGTGCCCAGTACTGGCTGAGCGTCGGCGCGCAGCCGACCGAGCCCGTCCTGGCCATCCTCAAGGTCACCGGCGACTGGCAGAAGTTCAAGGGTCTGCCCGCCCCGGCCCCGATGCTCGTCGCCGAGCCGAAGAAGGACCACAGCGGTCTCTTCGAGGCCGTCGTGAACGCCGCCGACGCGTCGAAGGGTGAGGCCATCACCCCGAAGGCGAAGAAGTCGGAGAAGAAGGACGAGGCCGCTGAGGCTGAGTCCGCTGAGTCGACCGAGGCCTGAGCATGCTCGAGGAGGCTCTCGAGCACCTCGTCAAGGGCATCGTCGACAACCCCGATGACGTCCAGGTAGCCTCGCGCAACCTGCGTCGCGGGCGTGTGCTGGAGGTCCGGGTCCACCCCGATGACCTCGGCAAGGTGATCGGCCGCAACGGCCGCACCGCGCGTGCACTGCGCACCGTCGTGGGCGCCCTCGGCGGCCGCGGCATCCGCGTCGACCTCGTCGACGTCGACCAGGTCTGACCTGTGCGACCCGGCCGCCACCGCGCACGCGGCGGCGGCCGTCGGTCGTGAGGTCGCTCGACCGATGGTTGCGAGACACTGAGAGCCGGGGGCATCGCGCCCCCGGCTCTCTGTCTTTTCCGCAACCCTTCTCACCTTCTCAACGGAGTCACAGCGTGCAGCTCGTAGTCGGCAGGATCGGCCGCGCCCATGGGATCAAGGGCGAGGTCACGGTTGAGGTGCGCACGGACGAGCCCGAGCTGCGGCTCGGACCCGGCGCCGTGCTGGCCACCGACCCCGCGGGGGTGGGGCCGCTGACCATCGAGACCGGTCGCGTACACAGCGGACGGCTGCTGCTGCGCTTCGCCGGCGTCAGCGACCGCAACGCCGCCGAAGCGCTGCGCAACACCCTGCTGATCGCCGAGGTGGACCCGGACGAGACTCCCGAGGACCCCGAGGAGTTCTACGACCACCAGCTGATGGACCTCGACGTCATCACCGTCGACGGCACGGCCGTCGGCCGGATCACGGAGATCTCCCACCTGCCGTCCCAGGACCTCTTCATCGTCGAGCGGCCGGACGGCAGCGAGGTGATGATCCCCTTCGTCTCCGAGATCGTCACCGAGATCGACCTGGAGGGGCAGGTCGCGGTCGTCGACCCGCCGCGCGGGCTGCTCGACGATGCCCAGGCCGAGGTCGCCAGCTCGCGCGACGAGGCGGAAGACTCCGGTGACGAGGCGGAAGCCTCCCGTGACGAGGACGCCGGCTCCCGTGACGCGGACGCCGGCTCCCGTGACAAGGACGCGGAGGGCGACGCCTGATGCGCCTCGACGTCGTCACGATCTTCCCCGAGTACCTCGAGCCGCTGAACGTCTCGCTCGTCGGCAAGGCCCGCGCCCGCGGTCAGCTGGACGTACGCGTCCACGACCTGCGGGAGTGGACGCACGACAAGCACAACACCGTCGACGACACCCCCTACGGCGGCGGCCCCGGCATGGTCATGAAGCCCGAGCCGTGGGGCGAGGCGCTGGATTCGATCATCGAGTCGGGGGAGGGCGAGGACCGTCCGGTGATCGTCGTTCCGACGCCCAGCGGCAAGCCCTTCACCCAGGAGCTCGCCGTCGAGCTCTCCGGGAAGCCGTGGCTGGTCTTCACCCCCGCCCGTTACGAGGGCATCGACCGCCGCGTCATCGAGGAGTACGGCGACCGCCTCGACGTGCGCGAGGTCTCCATCGGCGACTATGTGCTGGCCGGCGGCGAGGCTCCGGTGCTGGTCATGGTCGAGGCCATCGCCCGCCTGCTCCCCGGTGTGCTCGGCAACGCCGAGTCGCACCGCGACGACTCCTTCGCCCCCGGCGCCATGGCCGACCTGCTCGAAGGGCCCGTCTACACCAAGCCGCCGCAGTGGCGCGGCCGGGGCATCCCGGACGTCCTGCTCAGCGGCCACCACGGCAAGATCGCCCGCTGGCGCCGCGACGAGGCGTTCCGGCGTACGACCGCGAACCGGCCGGATCTGATCGAACGGGCCGACCCCGCCGCCTTCGACAAGAAGGACCGCGAAATGCTCTCGATCCTGGGCTGGGCGCCGGGCGAGGACGGCCGATTTGGGCGTCTGGGTCCGGTCGTGGAAGAATAAGCCGTTGCCTTGCGTCCGGCGCACGCCCCTGCCACAGGGGGAACGACGTCCGCCCGGCGCTTTCGGCACCATCATCACTTTCGGCACGAATTCCGCTGATGACCTGTGGCATCGGCGAGGAAGCAGACGCTCATGTCCTCCCTGCTCGACAACGTCAACGGCGCGTCCCTGCGCACCGACGTCCCGGCCTTCCGCCCCGGCGACACCGTGAACGTCCACGTTCGCGTCATCGAGGGCAACCGCTCCCGCATCCAGCAGTTCAAGGGTGTCGTCATCCGCCGCCAGGGCGCGGGCGTCAGCGAGACCTTCACGGTCCGCAAGGTCTCCTTCTCCGTCGGCGTCGAGCGCACCTTCCCGGTGCACAGCCCGATCTTCGAGAAGATCGAGCTCGTGACCCGCGGTGACGTCCGTCGCGCCAAGCTGTACTACCTCCGTGAGCTGCGCGGCAAGGCCGCGAAGATCAAGGAGAAGCGCGACAACTGAGCTTCTCACCGGCGTCCGGGACCGGCCGGATAGGCTTTCGGCCCGATGGACACCGACGACGCACAGCTCGCACAGCTTCCGGAGCGCGACCGCTCTCCCAACCCCGACGAGGGGGCGGGACAGTGGTCGCGCTCCGCGCGTTTTCCCGCCCGTGCGCGGCGGTGGCTGGCCGGGGGCGGCCCACTGCGCCGGGCCGGGCTGTTGCTGATCGTCTGTTTGGTCTTCCTGCTTCTGGTCAGCAGCTACGTTGTGCAGCCCTTTCTGATCCCCAGCGGATCGATGAAGAGCACCTTTCAGATCGGCGACCGGGTGCTGGTCAACAAGCTCGCCTACCGCTTCGGCGGCGAGCCGCGCCGTGGCGATGTGATCGTCTTCGACGGCACCGACTCGTTCGTCCAGACCAGGCCGGCCGAGAACCCGGTGGCCGCGCTGGTGCGCGCGGGCGCCTCGTCCGTCGGCCTGATGCGGCCGGCGGCGACCGACTACATCAAGCGCGTGGTGGGCACCGGCGGCGACCGCGTCCGGTGCTGTGACAAGCGCGGGAGGCTGGAGGTCAACGGCCGGCCGGTGCTGGAGGACTATCTCTTCCCGGGGGACGAACCTTCCCAAGTGCCGTTCGACATCGTGGTGCCGGAGGGCAAGCTATGGGTCATGGGTGACCATCGCAGTGACTCCCGTGACTCCCGTGACCACTTGGGCGAGCCCGGGGGTGGCACCGTCCCGCTGGACCACGTCATCGGGCGCGCCGACTGGATCGGCTGGCCACTGGGCCGGATGACCGCGCTGAAGCGTCCGGACGCCTTCGCCGACGTACCGGACCCTGGCGATCCGGGCCAGGGTGCGGGCGGGGGGCACCTCGGCGGCGGCCCGCATGGGTAGCCGGGGGCGTACGGAAGCGCGGGCGGGCACGCAGGCCCGCACGGGCGCCGGTGCCCATGCCCGTACGGGGGGTGCGGGTGCCCATGCGGGGACGGGCGCGGGTGCGCGGATCCGAACGGACGCGGGTGCCTCCGCGCCGACCACGGACGCCAATTCCGTCGCCGGTACGGCTCCGGTCGGCGGTCGCGGGCGGTCCGGGGCGGGCCCGGCGTCGCCGCCCCCGCCCGGTGGCCGGGCGGCCCGGCGGAAGGCGGCACTGCGGATCAAGCGGCGACGGCGGCGCCGGTCGGCGGCCAAGGAGGTGCCGATCCTCATAGGCGTCGCCCTGCTGATCGCCCTGGTGCTCAAGACCTTTCTCGTGCAGGCGTTCGTCATCCCCTCGGGCTCGATGGAACAGACCATCCAGATCGGCGACCGGGTGCTGGTGGACAAGCTGACGCCGTGGTTCGGGACCCGGCCGCAGCGGGGCGATGTGGTGGTCTTCAAGGACCCGGGCGGCTGGCTGGACGGGGAGCAGTCGTACACGGGCCGGGACCCGGTGGGGATCAAACAGGCGAAGCAGCTGCTGGCCTTCATCGGCCTGTTGCCCTCGGCCGACGAGCAGGACCTGATCAAACGTGTGGTCGGTACCGGCGGGGATACGGTCAAGTGCTGTGACAACGACGGCAGGATCATGGTCAACGGGACACCCCTGATCGAGCCGTACGTCCATCCGGGCAATCCGCCCTCGCAGCTGAAGTTCGAGGTGAAGGTGCCGGCCGGCCGGCTTTTCGTGATGGGGGACCACCGCTCGGACTCCGCGGACTCGCGCTATCACCTGGACGAGCCGGGGCAGGGCACGATCGCGGAAGACCTGGTGGTGGGGCGTGCGGTGGTCGTCGCGTGGCCGGTGGGGCACTGGAAGCGGCTGTCGGAACCGGACCCCTTCGCTTCGGTGCGGGACGCGCCGCGGACGGGGACGCGAGCGGACGCTTCGCCGCATAGTGTGTCCTCCACGGATCAAGAAGGGTTGATCCGGCTCCCGACCCCTGCGGAACTCCCGCTCGTTATGGGAGTGGTGGGCCTGCGTCTTTTGTGCGACAGGCGGCAGCGTGGAGTAAGGAGTGGATGTGGGGGATTTGGCGGTCGGCGCGCGTTCCGGTCACGGAGAGCCCGAGAAGCGGCCCGGGCGGACGGATGAGCAGCTCGGGCAGTCGTCCGGAGAGTCCGCAGGCGTCGCGCCCGAGGAGGCCAGGTCCCAGGCGACCGACGGACCCGCCGGCGCGGAACCGGGCGCCGCGCCCGTGACGCCCGAGGCGGGCGCCGGGGGCGCGGGCGAGGCGGAGCCGCGCAGGAACGAGCCGAAGAAGCAACGATCCTTCTGGAAGGAACTGCCGATCCTCGTCGGCATCGCCCTGCTGCTCGCGCTGCTCATCAAGACGTTCCTGGTGCAGGCGTTCTCGATTCCCTCCGAGTCGATGCAGAACACCCTCCAGCGCGGTGACCGGGTGCTGGTGGACAAGCTGACGCCGTGGTTCGGGTCGAAACCCGAGCGCGGCGAGGTCGTGGTCTTCCACGATCCGGGCGGCTGGCTGGGCGAGAGCGCCACCGCCGACCAGGGGCCGGTGGCCGGCGCCGTCCAGAAGGTGCTCAGCTTCATCGGTCTGATGCCCTCCGCCGAGGAGAAGGACCTGATCAAGCGGGTCATCGCGGTCGGCGGCGACACGGTGGAGTGCAAGGGCAACAACGAACCGGTGACGGTCAACGGCAAGGCGCTGAACGAGCCGTACATCTTCCCGGGCAACACGCCCTGCGGTGACAAGCCCTTCGGGCCGATCAAGGTTCCGGACGGCCGGATCTGGGTGATGGGCGACCACCGCCAGGACTCCCTCGACTCGCGCTACCACCAGGACCTCGACAGGTTCCAGGGCACGGTCTCCGAGGACGAGGTCGTCGGACGTGCGATTGTCGTCGCCTGGCCGGTGAACCGCTGGTCCACGCTGCCGGTGCCGTCCACCTTCGACCAGCAGGGGCTGAGCGCGGCGGCCGCCGTGGCGCCGCCCGCGCTCGGGCTCGCGGGCGCGGTGCCGCTGGTGCTCTGGCGCCGCAGCCGCGGCCGGCGCGCCCTGGAGACGAAGGCCGTGCCGAGGGGCTGACTGACGTCCCTACCGCCGGGTAGTGTGCGATTCCGTGCCTCCGGGCATTCGGAATCCGATCTTCCATATGGGTGCGGTCCGTGCCCTGTGGATCCTGACGCGGCGCGGGGGACGGACATGGGCGACAGAGAGCGTGACGACGACGGCCACGGCCGCGCGGGCAGAGTACTGTCCGGGCTGGCCGTGGCCGTCGGTTGTGTGCTCTTCCTCGGCTCCTTCGCCTGGGCCGCGTTCCTGTACCGCCCCTTCACCGTCCCGACCGACTCCATGGCGCCCACCATCGGGCGCGGCGACCGGATACTCGCCCAGCGCATACAGGGCGGCGAGGTGCGGCGCGGGGACATCGTCGTCTTCGAGGACCGCGTCTGGGGAAACTCCCCGATGATCAAGCGGGTCGTCGGCATCGGCGGCGACACGATCGAGTGCTGCGACCGGCAGGGCCGGCTGACGATCAACGGTCAGGCCGTCGACGAGCCCTACCTCCGGGGCCCCGGCCCGGCCTCGCCCAGCGGCTTCTCCGCCACCGTGCCCCCGGACCGGCTCTTCCTCCTGGGCGACCACCGCACCGCCTCGGTGGACTCCCGCACCCATATGACCGACGGCGGCCAGGGCACGGTGCCGCGCTCCGCGGTACGGGCGCGCGTGGACGCCACGGCCTGGCCGCTGTCCGACTGGGGCATGTTCGAGCCGCCCGGTTCGTTCGCCGCCCTGCCCGGCGGTACGTCCCGGCCCGGGCCGCTGCCGCTGATCGTGACGTGCGCCGTCGTGGGTGCGGTGCTCATCCTGGGAGGTGCGGCGTACGGGCCGCTGGCGCGGCGGCTCGCGGGCCGCGGGAAGGCGGAGGTGCCCCATGGCTGACCCCTGTGCGAGCGAGGGCGGCCTGCGCCGGGCCGCGCGGGTGATCCTGCTCGACCCCGCCGACCGCGTGCTGCTCATGCATGGCTTCGAGCCCGGCGACCCGTCGCTGACGTGGTGGTTCACCCCGGGCGGCGGGCTGGAGGGCGGCGAGAGCTGGGAGGAGGCGGCGCGCCGGGAGCTGGCGGAGGAGACCGGGATCACGGACATCGAGCTGGGCCCGGTGCTGTGGACGCGGACCTGCTCCTTCCCCTTCGACGGGCGGCGCTGGGACCAGGACGAACGGTATTACCTCGCCCGTACCGAGCAGACGCCCGCCTGGACCGGGGGCGAGACGGAGCTGGAGCGGCGCAGTGTCACGGGACTGCGTTGGTGGACCTGCGAAGAACTGTTCGCCGCCCGTGAGACGGTGTATCCGACCAGACTCGCCGAGCTGCTGCGTACGCTGCTCGACGAGGGACCCCCGAGTACGCCGGTGCTCCTGGAGACTGAGCGCGCCTGACGCACAATGGGGGGACGCACGGCTGAAGGGGAACATGCCATGAGCGCCGAGGACCTCGAAAAGTACGAGACCGAGATGGAGCTGAAGCTCTACCGGGAGTACCGCGACGTCGTCGGTCTGTTCAAATATGTGATCGAGACCGAGCGGCGCTTCTATCTCACGAACGACTACGAGATGCAGGTGCACTCCGTCCAGGGCGAGGTCTTCTTCGAGGTCTCGATGGCCGACGCGTGGGTGTGGGACATGTACCGGCCCGCGCGCTTCGTGAAGCAGGTGCGGGTGCTCACGTTCAAGGACGTGAACATCGAGGAGCTCAACAAGAGCGACCTGGACCTTCCGGGGACGTGAGGGGTGTGGCTTTCCGGTCTTCCGGTCTCCCGGGTTTCCGGGCTTCCGGGTTTCTGGGATTCCGGGCGTCTGAGCGTCTGAGCGGTGTCCTCGCGGGCGTATGCGCCTGGCGTTGCACGTGTGGGTGACGAGGTTGTCCACATCCGGTCGGTTGTCCACCAAGATCCCATAGCGGTCGGTTCCGGGGCCATAGTCGGCCCCGGAGGTGGTGGCGATGAACGCCCGAGGGGGACTGGGCCGCTACGGGGAGAACCTGGCGGTACGGCGGCTGACCGAGGCCGGGATGAGCGTGCTGGCCCGCAACTGGCGGTGCCGGGCGGGCGAGATCGACGTCGTGGCGCTGGACGGCGACGTCCTGGTCATCTGTGAGGTCAAGACCCGGAGACAGGGGTCGTACGAACATCCCATGGCGGCGGTCCGGGCCGGCAAGGCCGACCGGCTGCGGCTGCTCGCCGGCCACTGGCTGACGCGGCACGGCGGGGCGCCGCCGGGCGGCGTGCGCATCGATGTGGTGGGTGTGGTGGTGCCCGACCGCGGCGCGCCCGTCGTCGAGCACGTCAAGGGGGTGGCCTGATGGGCTTCGCCCGTACGTGCTCGGTGACCCTGGTCGGGGTCGAAGGGGTGGTGGTCGAGGTCCAGGCGGACCTCGAGCCGGGGGTGGCCGCCTTCACGCTGGTGGGGCTGCCCGACAAGAGCCTGGTCGAGAGCCGGGACCGGGTGCGCGCCGCGGTGGTGAACTCCGGGGCCCAGTGGCCGCAGAAGAAGCTGACCGTGGGGCTGAGCCCGGCGTCGGTGCCCAAGAGCGGTTCGGGGTTCGACCTCGCGGTGGCCGTCGCCGTCCTCGGCGCCGCCGAGTGCGTCGACCCCGCGGCCATCGCCGACCTGGTGATGATCGGCGAGCTGGGCCTGGACGGCAGGGTCCGGCCGGTGCGGGGCGTCCTCCCGGCCGTCCTCGCCGCCGCCGACGCCGGCTATCAGCAGGTCGTCGTGCCCGAACAGACCGCGGCGGAGGCCGCCCTGGTGCCCGGCGTCTCGGTGCTCGGGGTGCGCAGCCTGAGCCAGTTCATCGCCCTGCTCACCGACGCCCCCGTCCCGCAGGAGGAACCACCCGAGGAGGGGCGCCCCGACGCCATGCTGGCCGGCCTGATGGTGCCCGGCGCGGGCGTGGGCAGCGGCCTGGCCACGGATGCCAGGGCCACGGGAGCGGGCAGCGGGCCCGACCTCGCCGACGTGGCGGGGCAGCACACCGCGCGGCTCGCCCTGGAGGTCGCCGCCGCCGGGCGCCACCACCTGCTGCTGTCCGGGCCGCCGGGCGCGGGCAAGACCATGCTGGCGGAGCGGCTGCCGGCCATCCTCCCGCCGCTCAGCCGCCAGGAGTCCCTCGAGGTGACCGCGGTCCATTCGGTGGCCGGCATGCTGCCCCCGGGCCAGCCGTTGGTCGCGACCGCCCCCTACTGCGCGCCGCACCACTCCGCGACGATGCAGTCCCTGGTCGGCGGCGGCAACGGCCTGCCCAGACCCGGGGCGGTCTCGCTCGCCCACCGCGGAATCCTCTTTCTGGATGAAGCACCTGAATTCAGCACCAAGGCCCTGGACGCGCTGCGCCAGCCGCTGGAGTCGGGCCATGTGGTGGTGGCCCGCACCGCCGGCGTGGTGCGGCTGCCGGCGAGATTCCTGATGGTCCTCGCCGCCAACCCCTGCCCCTGCGGGCGGCACACCCTGCGCGGGGCGGGCTGCGAATGCCCGGCGTCGGTGATCCGCAGATATCAGGCCCGGCTCTCGGGTCCCTTACTGGACCGGGTGGACCTGAGGGTGGAGGTCGAATCCGTCCAGCGGGCCGACCTCATGGGCCAGGGCGGCCGGGGCGAGACGACGGCGGCGGTCGCCGAGCGCGTCGCCCGGGCCCGGGAGCGGGCCGCCGCACGGCTGGCGGGCACGCCCTGGACCGCGAACAGCGAGGTGCCCGGTCACGAGCTGCGCACCCGCTGGCGGGCCGCGCCCGGAGCGCTCGCCGCCGCCGAGCGCGACCTGGAGCGCGGCCTGCTGACGGCCCGTGGGCTGGACCGGGTGCTGCGGGTCTCCTGGACCCTCGCTGACCTCGCCGGACACGACCGCCCCGACGCCGCCGACGTGGCGCTGGCCCTGGAGCTGCGCACCGGCATCGCCAGGGGCGCCCCGCTGCCCGTCCCCCGGCAGGCCGCCGTCCCCTCCCCGGTGGCTTCCCCGGTGCCTGTTCCGGTCGCGGTGGGGGAGCGCGGGTGACGGGCGGGGGAGTGAGCGAGGAGGAGCGGCTGGCGCGGGCGGCGCTCACGCGGCTGACCGAGCCGGGGGACGAGAGTGTCGGCCGCTGGCTGGGGCGGATGGGGGCCGTGGGGCTGGTGCGCGGGCTGACGGGGGCGGGGCCGCCGCCCGAGGGGGCCGGGGAGGACCGGCTGGCAGGGTGCCGGGCCCGGGCCCGGACCCTCGACCCCGGCGGCGACCTCGCGACCGTCGCCCGGCTCGGCGGACGCTTCCTGTGCCCGGGGGATGCCGAGTGGCCCGGGCAGCTCGACGACCTGGGCGACGCCCGGCCCGTCGGCCTGTGGGTGCGGGGCAGCCCGAACGTACGGCTGTGGGCGCTGCGGTCCGTCGCCGTGGTGGGTGCCCGGGCCTGCACCGACTACGGCTCCCGCGTCGCCGCGCTCCTCGGCTCGGGGCTCGCCGAACGCGGCTGGGTGGTCGTATCCGGCGCGGCGTACGGGGTGGACGGCGCGGCCCACCGGGGGGCGCTGGCCGCGGGCGGGGCGACGGTGGCCGTGCTGGCCTCGGGGATCGACGTGCCCTATCCGCGCGGCCATGCCGAGTTGATCGGGCGCATCGCGGAACAGGGGCTGATCCTCGCGGAGTTGCCGCCCGGCGGGCACCCCACACGCAGCCGCTTCGTGCTGCGCAACCGAGTCATCGCGGCCCTGACGCGCGGGACGGTGGTGGTGGAGGCGCAGTACCGCAGTGGATCGCTCGTCACGGCGCGCCGGGCGCGCGAGCTGGGCCGGCAGACGATGGGCGTGCCCGGGCCGGTGACCTCCGGGCTCTCGTCGGGGGTGCATGAACTGCTGCGGGAGGGTGCGTGTCTGGTGACCGATGCGGACGAGATCGTCGAGCTGGTCGGCAGCATGGGGGAGCTCGCCCCGCCGCGGCGCGGGCCGGTCGTGGCCCGGGACCTGCTGGACGCCGGGGCCGCGCGGGCACTGGAGGCGGTGCCGGGACGCGGTGGCGGGGACCTCGGCCTCATCGCCCGCGACGCCGGGATGGGCAGGGAGCACACGCTCGCCCGTCTGTACGAACTCCAGGCGCTGGGGTTCGTGGAACGGCTGGGCGATCGCTGGCAGTTGGCTGACGCCGCGTCAACATCCGGCACCCCCAAGCCCCCCGGACGGCGCCCCCCTGTGCGGCGAGGCGGTGCTTGACCTGGGGTGATCGGGTGAAAGGGTTAAGGCGGTGACCGCGGCGGCCGATACGGCGGGCTCCGTGCGGCCGGCGGGCACCCCCAGTGGCCGTCACGCGGAAGCGGCCCGCGGAAGGTGTCCGCCCCGCGGAAAGTATCCGTGTATATCGAAGGGGTCTCCTCGCTCACCGCAGCGTCGCGGTCACGCTACGCTCACGGAATCCATCCATTCGTACCACCCGATCCACGTCCACAGCAGAACGGCTCAAGACGACGCATGCCCCAGCACACCTCCGGGTCCGACCGCGCGGCGGCACCGCCCGCAGCGCGCGGCGCCGTGCGCCCTCCCGCACCCTCGACGCTCGATGAGCTGTGGCGGTCGTACAAGGCCTCGGGCGACGACCGGCTGCGGGAACAGTTGATCCTCCACTACTCACCCCTGGTGAAGTACGTGGCGGGGCGCGTCAGCGTCGGGCTGCCGCCCAATGTCGAGCAGGCCGACTTCGTCTCCTCCGGCATCTTCGGCCTCATCGACGCCATCGAGAAGTTCGACCCCGCCCGCTCCATCAAGTTCGAGACCTATGCGATCACCCGCATCCGGGGCGCGATGATCGACGAACTGAGGGCGCTGGACTGGATCCCGCGCTCGGTCCGGCAGAAGGCGCGCGCTGTGGAGCGTGCCTACGCCACCCTCGAGGCCGAGCTGCGCCGGACGCCCACCGAGGCGGAGGTGGCCGCCGAGATGGGGGTCGGCCTCGACGAACTGCACGCCGTCTTCAGCCAGTTGTCGCTGGCCAACGTGGTGGCGCTGGAAGAGCTGCTGCACGTGGGCGGCGAGGGCGGCGACCGGCTGAGCCTGATGGACACCCTCGAGGACACCGCGGCCGACGACCCCGTCGAGGTCGCCGAGGACCACGAGCTGCGCAGACTCCTCGCCCGGGCCATCAACACCCTCCCCGAGCGGGAGAAGACCGTGGTCACCCTCTACTACTACGAGGGCCTCACCCTCGCCGAGATCGGCCACGTCCTCGGCGTCACGGAGAGCAGGGTCAGCCAGATCCACACCAAGTCGGTCCTCCAGCTCAGGGCCAAGCTCGCCGACGTGGGCCGCTAAGCCGTGGCGGTGTCCGCCGAATGTCTGCTGAATCGTCCCTCCTGCGTCGTCCCCGGCAGGGCCTGTCCGTAAAGTGGGACCGTGCCCAGGATTCGAGCGGCCTCAGTGGCCGAGCACCGGACGATGCAGCGCGGCGCCCTGCTGGACGCCGCCCGCTCCCTGCTGTCCGAAGGCGGAACGGAGGCCCTGACCTTCCCCGCCCTCGCCGAGCGCACGGGACTCGCGCGGTCCTCGGTCTATGAGTACTTCCGCTCCCGGGCCGCCGTGGTGGAGGAGCTGTGCGCCGTCGACTTCCCCGTCTGGGCGGCGGAGGTCGAGGCGGCCATGGAGCGCGCCGACACGCCGGAGGGGAAGATCGAGGCGTATGTGCGGCAGCAGCTGGCGCTCGTCGGCGACCGCCGCCACCGCGCCGTCGTCGCCATCTCCGCCGGCGAGCTGGACGCCGGCGCCCGCGAGAAGATCCGCGCCGCGCACGGCGGCCTGGTGACCATGGTCGGGGACGCTCTCATGGCCCTGGGCCACGACCAGCCGCGCCTGACGGCGATGCTGCTGCAGGGCGTCGTGGACGCCGCCGTGCGCCGCATCGAGCTCGGCGCGGCGGAGGAGCCCGAGCGGATCACGGAGGCGGCGGTCGCCATGGCCCTGGGCGGCGTGCGCGGCTGACACCGCCATCGCGCCGAGCGGCCCGGACAGCGGCAGCAGCCGCGAGGGCGGACGGCGCAGCATCCACGGCGGCAGCAGACTCAGCGGGTCCAGATAGCCGGCACCGCGCCGCAGCCCCCAGTGCAGACACCCCGCCGCGCAGTGGGCCGCCCCGGCCTCCAGCACCCCCACCACCTCACCCGCCGCCACGGCCCGGCCCTCGCGCACCGTGGCCCGCACAGGCTCGTACGTCGTGCGCAGCGGCGGGTCGCCCGTGCCGGCCAGCTCGACGGAGACCACCCCGCGCCCGGCGACCGTGCCCGCGAAGGAGACCGTCCCCGGGGCGGCGGCCCGCACCGGGGCGCCCGGCCGGGCCGCCAGATCCACCCCGCGGTGGCCCGCCGCCCAGGGCGCCGGAGGCGGCTCCCAGGCGCGCAGGACCAGGGGCCGGGCGCCCCGCGCTCCCCCGACCGGCCAGGCGCGGTCGGCGCCCGGCACCGCGGGCCCCTCGCGCGCCGGCCCCGGCGGCGCGGGCGGCCCTGATACGGCAGGGGCGCATGTGAACCATGTGATGAGCAGGGGCAGCATCCAGAGCAGGAGTGCTCGCACGGTCGTACGCGGTCGTCGCATGGCGTCACCCTGGCCGTGATCGCCCGATCGCGGGGATCTTGACCCGGATCTGTGGACTACTCGCCGGTTGTGGACAACGCCGTCACCCGGGCCTTCTCCGGTCCCGTACACTTCTCATGGCGATCCGGGTCACCGGGTCGACTTCGCACGCCCCGCCACCGGCGCGTCAGACCCTCTCGGGCAGCACGGTGGCCGTGTCTCTCGGTCCATGGAACGGCTCTCGCAAGGGCTCCGTCCACGGCAGGCGCGTCGGGGCGTCAGGAGCGGCGGCCGCCCGGCCGTCGTGTAACCGAGTATGCAAGGAGCGCGGCCATGGCCGTCGTCACGATGCGGGAGCTGCTGGAGAGCGGCGTCCACTTCGGTCACCAGACCCGTCGTTGGAACCCGAAGATGAAGCGTTTCATCTTCACGGAGCGCAACGGCATCTACATCATCGACCTGCTCCAGTCGCTGTCGTACATCGACCGCGCCTACGAGTTCGTCAAGGAGACCGTCGCGCACGGCGGCTCCATCATGTTCGTCGGTACGAAGAAGCAGGCCCAGGAGGCCATCGCCGAGCAGGCGACCCGTGTCGGCATGCCCTACGTCAACCAGCGCTGGCTGGGCGGCATGCTCACCAACTTCTCGACCGTCTACAAGCGCCTGCAGCGCCTGAAGGAGCTCGAGCTCATCGACTTCGAGGATGTGGCCGCCTCCGGCCTCACCAAGAAGGAGCTCCTGGTCCTCTCCCGCGAGAAGGCCAAGCTCGAGAAGACCCTCGGCGGTATCCGCGAGATGCAGAAGGTGCCCAGCGCCGTCTGGATCGTGGACACCAAGAAGGAGCACATCGCCGTCGGTGAGGCGCGCAAGCTGCGCATCCCCGTCGTCGCGATCCTCGACACCAACTGCGACCCCGACGAGGTCGACTACAAGATCCCGGGCAACGACGACGCCATCCGCTCCGTCACGCTGCTCACCCGTGTGATCGCCGACGCCGTCGCCGAGGGCCTCATCGCCCGCTCCGGTGCCGCCACCGGTGACGCGAAGGCCGACAAGGCCGCCGGCGAGCCGCTGGCCGAGTGGGAGCGCGACCTGCTCGAGGGCGAGAAGAAGGCCGACGAGAAGCCGGCCGAGGCCGCTGCCGAGGCCCCGGCCGCCGAGGCCCCGGCCGCCGAGGCCGAGAAGCCGGCCGCGGACGCCGAGCAGGCCTGACGTCCTGCCGTACCGACGGCGGGGGCGTGAGCTCCCGCCGTCGGTTGGTGGATCCACTGTCGGACCCCGTCAGCGGGACGGGGACCGCCAGGTGTGGTGACCTCAAGACGGACCAGCCTTGCCAGTGACGCCCGAAGGCCCTGGCAGGGCGTAGTGCAGAAGAAGGATTGAAGGATGGCGAACTTCACCGCCGCTGACGTCAAGAAGCTCCGCGAGCTCACGGGCGCCGGCATGATGGACTGCAAGAAGGCGCTCGACGAGGCCGAGGGCAACCTCGAGAAGGCCGTCGAGATCGTCCGCGTCAAGGGCCTGAAGGGCGTGGCCAAGCGCGAGAGCCGCACCACCGAGAACGGTGCCGTCGTCTCCGTCATCGCCGAGGACAACACCTCCGGTGTCATCGTCGAGCTGAAGTGCGAGACGGACTTCGTCGCCAAGGGCGAGAAGTTCATCGCCGTCGCCGAGGCCCTGGCCGCCCACGTGGCCAAGAGCGCCCCCGCCGACGTCGAGGCCCTGATGGCGTCCGAGATCGAGGCCGGCAAGACCGTCCAGGCGTTCGTGGACGAGGCCAACGCCACCCTCGGTGAGAAGATCGTCGTCGACCGCTTCGCGCAGTTCGCCGACGGCTACGTCTCCGCGTACATGCACCGCACCGCCGCGGACCTGCCCCCGCAGGTCGGCGTCCTGGTCGAGCTGGACAAGGAGAACGCCGAGGTCGCCAAGGACGTCGCGCAGCACATCGCCGCGTTCGCGCCGAAGTTCCTCTCCCGCGAGGAGATCCCGGCCGACGTCGTCGAGAACGAGCGCCGCGTCGCCGAGGCCACCGCTCGCGAGGAGGGCAAGCCCGAGGCCGCCCTGCCGAAGATCGTCGAGGGTCGCGTCACCGGCTTCTTCAAGGAGAGCGTCCTGCTGGACCAGGCGTTCGCCAAGGACAACAAGAAGACCGTCCAGAAGATCCTGGACGAGGCCGGTGTCACGCTGAAGCGCTTCGCCCGCATCCGCGTCGGCGCCTGAGCCTCGCAGGACAGCGAATGACCCGCGACCCGCTAGGGTCGTATGCAGCCGACCGTCCACCGGCCGGCCGCTGATGTGACGAGGAGGCCATTGCCGCACAGGAACCGAAAGGATCCATCCGGCAATGGCCTTCTTCGTATGTGCACGAGGAGAACTCCAATGAACCAGGGCGCGGACACCAAGCAGGCCGCCGACGACAAGAGCGCCGACCAGGGCAAGCCCCGTCGGTTCCTGCTGAAACTGTCAGGTGAGGCCTTCGCCGGTGGCGGCGGACTGGGCGTCGACCCCGACGTCGTGCACGCCATCGCCCGCGAGATCGCGGCCGTGGTCCGCGAGGGCTACGAGATCGCCGTGGTCATCGGCGGCGGCAACTTCTTCCGCGGCGCCGAGCTTCAGCAGCGCGGCATGGACCGGGCCCGCTCGGACTACATGGGCATGCTCGGCACCGTGATGAACAGCCTCGCCCTCCAGGACTTCCTGGCCAAGGAAGGCGTCGAGACGCGGGTCCAGACCGGCATCACCATGGGCCAGGTCGCCGAGCCGTTCATCCCGCTGCGCGCCGTGCGCCACCTGGAGAAGGGCCGCGTCGTGATCTTCGGCGCGGGCATGGGCATGCCCTACTTCTCCACCGACACCACCGCTGCCCAGCGCGCCCTCGAGGTCCACGCCGAGGCGATCCTCATGGGCAAGAACGGCGTCGACGGGGTCTACGACTCCGACCCCAAGAAGAACCCCGACGCGGTGAAGTTCGACGCGCTGGAGTACAGCGAGGTGCTCGCCCGCGGCCTCAAGGTCGCCGACGCCACCGCCATCAGCCTGTGCATGGACAACAAGCTGCCGATCCTGGTCTTCGAGCTGCTGGCCGAGGGCAACATCGCGCGTGCGGTGAAGGGTGAGAAGATCGGCACGCTCGTGAGCGACCAGGCCACGCGGGCCTGAGCCCGCACCGCCGCCCGTACCGCGCACCGAAGGGGCACGGGCGGCAACTCCGTGCCGTGGGAAGACCACGGCACGGGGATGGACAACTGCCTGCCGGTCGGACACCGTGCAGGAGAAGACGCGCGCAGGGGCGAGGCTCTGCTTACTGATAACACCAGGAGCAAGTGGTGATCGAAGAGATCCTCCTCGAGGCCGAGGAGAAGATGGAGAAGGCCGTTGTGGTCGCCAAGGAGGACTTCGCGGCGATCCGCACCGGGCGTGCGCACCCGGCGATGTTCAACAAGATCGTGGCGGACTACTACGGTGCGCTGACGCCCATCAACCAGCTGGCGTCGTTCTCGGTGCCCGAGCCGCGCATGGCCGTGGTCACGCCGTTCGACAAGACCGCGCTGCGCAACATCGAGCAGGCGATCCGCGACTCGGACCTCGGCGTCAACCCGAGCAACGACGGCAACATCATCCGGGTGACGTTCCCGGAGCTGACCGAGCAGCGTCGCAAGGAGTACGTCAAGGTCGCCAAGACCAAGGCCGAGGACGCCAAGGTCTCGATCCGCTCCATCCGCCGCAAGGCCAAGGACCAGCTCGACAAGCTGGTCAAGGACAAGGAGTCCGGCGAGGACGAGGTCCGCCGCGCCGAGAAGGAGCTCGACGACACCACCGCGAAGTACGTCGCGCAGGTGGACGAGCTGCTCAAGCACAAGGAAGCCGAGCTGCTCGAGGTCTGATGAACGACGCATCCTGGGGAGCCCCGCCACGCGCCTGGGGGTCCACCGACCAGGGACCCGCCCCGGCGGGTCCCCTGCACGACGCGGGCGTCGCGGCGCAGACTCGGCCCATGCCCATTGTGCCCGGAGCAGGCGGATACCAGGACGACGGAGCCGACCGTGAGCAGGGGGCCGCCCACATCGGTGGCCCCCTGTTCCGCGATGAACAGGAGCCCGACATCCGGCCGCAGGAGCCTGCCTCCCCTCAGGGGGCGAAGGCGAAGAAGAGCGCGGGCCGGGATCTGCGTGCCGCGATAGGGGTCGGGGTCGGCCTCGGCGCGGTGATCCTCGCCTCCCTGTTCATCTACAAGCCCGTCTTCCTCGGCGTGATCGTTCTCGCCGTGGTGGTCGGGCTGTGGGAGCTGACCTCCCGGCTCGCCGAGCGCAAGGCCATCAGGGCACCCCTGGTGCCGCTGGCCATCGGCGGCGCCGCGATGACCGTCGCGGGCTATGTCAACGGCCCCGAGGGCGCGTGGGTGGCCATGGCCTTCACCGCGCTCGCCGTGCTGGTGTGGCGGATGACCGAGCCGCCGGACGACTACCTCAAGGACGTCACCGCCGGCATCTTCGCGGCGTTCTACGTGCCGTTCCTCGCCACCTTCGTGGCGCTGATGCTCGCGGCGGAGGACGGCGCCTGGCGGGTGCTGACCTTCCTCATCCTGACGGTCGTCAGCGACACCGGGGCCTACGCGGTGGGCTGGCGGTTCGGCAAGCACAAGCTCGCCCCGCGCATCAGCCCCGGCAAGACCCGTGAGGGACTCCTCGGCGCCGTGGCGTTCGCGATGGTGGCGGGCGCCCTGTGCATGCACTTCCTGATCGACGACGGCGTGTGGTGGGAGGGGCTGCTGCTCGGCCTCGCGGTCGCCGTCAGCGCCACCCTGGGCGATCTCGGCGAGTCGATGATCAAGCGGGACCTGGGCATCAAGGACATGGGCGCCCTGCTGCCCGGCCACGGAGGGATCATGGACCGGCTGGACTCGCTGCTGCCGACGGCGCCGGTGGTGTGGCTGCTGATGGTGGTGTTCGTGGGCTCCGCCTAGATCGATCAGGGCCCGGGAGCGGGCCAGGTACCCTGGAAGGGCTCGTCGCTGCGCGGCGGGCCCTTTTCCGGCCCCGCGCACGCGGGGGTGCCCCCTTCAGAAACCTCCGGGTTCCGGCATGTCCTGCCGCTGGCTCCGCGATCGCGGAGATCATCCGCTCTCGTCGCAATGAGGAGTTTTCGCTCATGGCCCCCGCGCCTGGAGAACTGACGTTCGTCGCCCCCCGCGGGGCCAAGCTGCCCCCGCGGCACCTTGCCGACCTCACCCCCGCCGAGCGCCGCGAGGCCGTCGCCGCGATCGGCGAGAAGCCGTTCCGCGCCAAGCAGCTCTCCCAGCACTACTTCGCCCGGTACGCGCACGACCCGGCGTCCTGGACGGACATCCCGGCCGCCGCCCGCGAGAAGCTCGCGGGCGAGCTGCTGCCGGACCTGATGAGCGTCGTGCGGCACATCTCGTGCGACAGCGACACCACCCGCAAGACCCTGTGGCGCCTGCACGACGGCAAGCTCGTCGAGTCCGTGCTGATGCGCTACCCCGACCGGGTCACCATGTGCATCAGCTCCCAGGCGGGCTGCGGCATGAACTGCCCGTTCTGCGCCACCGGCCAGGCGGGCCTGGACCGCAACCTGTCGACGGCCGAGATCGTGCACCAGATCGTCGACGGCATGCGCGCCCTGCGCGACGGCGAGGTCCCCGGCGGCCCCGCGCGCCTGTCCAACATCGTCTTCATGGGCATGGGCGAGCCGCTGGCGAACTACAAGCGCGTCGTCGGTGCCATCCGCCGGCTCACCGACCCCGAGCCCGACGGCCTGGGCCTGTCCCAGCGCGGCATCACCGTCTCCACGGTGGGCCTGGTCCCGGCGATGCACCGCTTCGCCGACGAGGGCTTCAAGTGCCGGCTCGCCGTCTCGCTGCACGCGCCGGACGACGAGCTGCGCGACACCCTCGTGCCGGTCAACACCCGCTGGAAGGTCCGCGAGGTCCTCGACGCCGCCTGGGAGTACGCGGAGAAGTCCGGCCGCCGCATCTCCATCGAGTACGCCCTGATCCGCGACATCAACGACCAGGCGTGGCGCGGTGACCTGCTCGGCAGGCTCCTCAAGGGCAAGCGGGTGCACGTCAACCTCATCCCGCTCAACCCCACCCCCGGCTCGAAGTGGACGGCGTCCCGGCCGGAGGACGAGCGGGCCTTCGTCGAGGCGATCGCGGCCCACGGCGTGCCCGTGACCGTGCGGGACACACGCGGCCAGGAGATCGACGGGGCGTGCGGCCAGCTGGCCGCCACCGAGCGCTGATACTGTCCCTCTGCATCAGCTCGTACAAATGAACAATCCGACAGGGGAGCGCAGCAAGCGCTGAGAGTGCGGCACAGCCCGCAGACCCTCGGACCTGATCCGGGTCATACCGGCGTAGGGAGTCAGCACCACCATGAACACCAACCTTCGGCGTGCCCTCGGCGCGGCCGCCGTCGCCGCGCTCGGCCTGCCCGCGCTGGCCGCCTGCGGCGGATCGGACGACAAGGGCTCCGACGGGTCGAAGAGCAAGACGGTCACCCTCGTCTCGCACGATTCGTTCCTCGCCTCCGACGCCGTGCTGAAGGCGTTCACCGAGCAGACCGGCTACACCGTCAAGGTCCTCAAGAGCGGTGACGCCGGCCGGGCCGTCAACCAGGCGATCCTCTCCAAGAGCCACCCGCAGGGCGACGTCTTCTTCGGCGTCGACAACACCTTGCTCTCCCGCGCGCTCGACAACGGCCTGTTCACGCCGTACGAGGCCAAGGGCCTGGACCGCGTCCCGAAGGAGCTCCAGGCCGACGCCGCCGAGCACCGGGTCACGCCCGTCGACACCGGCGACATCTGCGTCAACTACGACCGCGCCTACTTCGCGGACCACAAGCTGGCCCCGCCGCGGTCCTTCGACGACCTGATCAAGCCGGAGTACAAGAACCTCCTGGTCACCGAGAACGCCGCGACCTCCTCGCCCGGTCTGGCCTTCCAGCTCGCCACCGTCGCCAAGTACGGCGACGACGGCTGGAAGGACTACTGGAAGAAGCTCAAGGACAACGGCGTCGAGGTCGTCGACGGCTGGGAGCAGGCCTACAACGACCGCTTCTCCGGCTCCGCCGCCGGCCGGAAGGCCAAGGGCGACAAGCCCCTGGTCGTCTCCTACGCCTCCAGCCCGCCCGCCGAGGTCCTCGGCGTGAAGCCGGCGCCCGAGGAGGGGCCGACCGGGGTGGCGACGGGCACCTGCTTCCGGCAGATCGAGTTCGCGGGCCTGCTCAAGGGCGCCAAGAACACCGAGGGCGGCAAGGCCCTGATCGACTTCCTGCTGAGCAGGACGTTCCAGGAGGACATGCCCCTCCAGATGTTCGTCAAGCCGGCCAACCAGGACGCCAGGCTGCCCGAGGTCTTCACCAAGTACGGCGCGCGGATCGACAAGCCCGAGACGCTCGCGCCCGAGAAGATCGCCAAGAACCGCGACCAGTGGGTCAAGGAATGGTCCTCGCTCGTCCTGAAGTAGGTCCCGAAGCGGTCCCCGCGGCAGGTTCCGGAGCCACGGCCCGGCAGGCCCCCCTGCCGGGCGGTCCCCGGCGGACGGCGACGCGGCTCGGTCTGATGGCCGTGCCGCTCGCCTTCTTCGGGCTCTTCTTCGCCTACCCCGTCGCCGCGATCGTCTCCCGGGGCCTGCGATCCGGCGGCCAGTGGCAGTTCGCCCGCATCGGCGAGGTCGTCACCGATCCCCGCATCGGCGACGTCCTGTGGTTCACCACCTGGCAGGCCGTCGCATCCACGGCCCTCACGCTGCTGCTCGCGCTCCCCGGCGCGTACGTCTTCGCGCGCTTCGACTTCCCCGGCAAGCAGCTGCTGCGGGCCGTGGTCACCGTCCCCTTCGTGCTGCCGACCGTCGTGGTCGGCTCGGCGTTCCTGGCGCTGCTGGGACGCGGGGGGCTGCTGGACGAGCTGTGGGGGGTGCGGCTGGACACCACGGTCTGGGCGATCCTCCTCGCCCACGTCTTCTTCAACTACGCCGTCGTCGTCCGCACCGTCGGCGGCCTGTGGGCCCAGCTCGACCCGCGCCAGGAGGAGGCGGCGCGCGTCCTGGGCGCCGGCCGCCTCGCCGCCTGGCGGCGGGTGACCCTGCCCGCGCTGGGCCCGGCCGTGGCGGCCGCCGCCCTGATGGTCTTCCTGTTCACCTTCACCTCCTTCGGCGTCGTCCAGATCCTCGGCGGACCGCACTACGCCACCCTCGAAGTGGAGATCTACCAGCAGACCGCGCAGCTGCTGGACCTGCCCACGGCCGCCGTCCTCACCCTCGTGCAGTTCGCCGCCGTGGCCGCGCTGCTGGGCGTGCACGCCTGGACCGTGCGGCGGCGGGAGGCGACGCTGCGGCTGGTGGACGCCTCCCGCACCGCCCGCCGCCCGCAGGGCGCCGCCCAGTGGGCGCTGCTGTGGTCCGTCCTGGCCGTCGTCGCGCTGCTCGTGCTCGTACCGCTCGTGGTGCTCGTCCTGCGCTCCTTCGACGGGCCCGACGGCTACGGCCCTGCCTTCTACCGCGCCCTGGCCTCGGCCGGCGAGAGCGACGGTACGTTCGTCGTCGCCCCCTGGGAGGCGATCGGCAACTCCCTGGCCTACGCGCTGGCCGCCACCGGCATCGCGGTGGTGGTGGGCGGGCTCGCCGCGGCGGCGCTCACCCGGCGCGAGGGCCGGCTCGTGCGGGGCTTCGACGCGCTGCTGATGCTGCCGCTGGGCACCTCCGCCGTGACCGTCGGCTTCGGCTTCCTGATCGCGCTGGACGAGCCTCCGCTGGACCTGCGCACCTCATGGATCCTGGTGCCGTTGGCCCAGGCCCTGGTGGGCGTGCCCTTCGTCGTACGGACCGTCCTGCCGGTGCTGCGCGCGGTGGACGCCCGGCTGCGGGAGGCGGCCGCCGTGCTCGGGGCCTCGCCGCTGCGGGCGTGGCGCGAGGTGGACCTGCCCCTGGTCGGGCGGGCGCTCGCGGTGGCGGCGGGCTTCGCGTTCGCCGTGTCGCTGGGCGAGTTCGGGGCCACCGTCTTCATCGCCCGGCCCGACAGCCCCACCCTTCCGGTGGCCGTGGCCCGGCTGCTCGGCCGGCCCGGCGAGCTCAATTACGGCCAGGCGATGGCCCTCAGCACGATCCTGATGCTGGTGTGCGCGGTGGCGCTGCTGGTACTGGAGCGCATCCGCACCGACCGTACGGGAGAGTTCTAGGTGTCCTTGCTACGACTCGAAGGGGTGACCGTCGGCTTCGGCGGGCGGCCCGCCCTGGACGCCGTCGACCTCGCCGTCGCCGAGCACGAGATCGTCTGTGTGCTCGGGCCGAGCGGCAGCGGCAAGTCCACGCTCCTGCGGGTGGTGGCCGGGCTGCAGCGGGCGGACGCCGGGCGGGTGTCCCTGGCGGGCAAGGACCAGGCCGGGGTGCCCACGCACCGGCGCGGCGTGGGCCTGATGTTCCAGGACCACCAGCTCTTCCCGCAGCGGGACGTGGCCGGCAACGTCGCCTTCGGCCTGCGCATGCGCGGCACGGGGCGGGCGGAGGCGGCGCGCCGGGTGGGTGAGCTGCTGGACCTGGTGGGCCTGCCGGGCGCGCAGAAGCGGTCGGTCGGCCAGCTGTCGGGCGGTGAGCAGCAGCGCGTCGCCCTGGCGCGGGCGCTGGCCCCCGAGCCGCGGCTGCTGATGCTGGACGAGCCGCTGGGGCAGCTGGACCGGGGCCTGCGGGAGCGGCTCGTGGTGGAGCTGCGGTCGCTGTTCGGCCGGCTGGGGACGACGGTGCTGGCGGTCACCCACGACCAGGGCGAGGCGTTCGCCCTCGCGGACCGGGTGGTGGTGATGCGCGACGGGCGGATCGCCCAGGCCGGCACGCCCCTGGAGGTCTGGCAGCGGCCGGCGTCGGAGTTCGTGGCGCGCTTCCTGGGCTTCGACAATGTGGTCGGGGCGACCGTGCGCGGCGGCTGCGCGGAGACCGTGTGGGGGAAGCTGCCGGTGCCGGGAGGTACGCCGGAGGGGGAGTGCCGGGTGCTGGTGCGGCCGGCGGGGGTTCGCCTGACGGCGCCGAAGGAGGGTCTGGCGTGTGTGGTGGAGGCCCGGACGTTCCGGGGGGACCACGTGATCGTGCGGCTCCGGCCGGAGGCCGGCCCCGAGCTCGAGGCGGCGTGCGCGCTCGCGGGGGCGCCGGGGGTGGGTGACCGGGTGGGTGCGGTCTTCGTGGTGGACGAGGTCGCTGTTCTCCCCTGACCCGCCCCTTCCCGTAACCGGGGGCTCCGCCCCCGGACCCCCGGTCCTCAATCGCCGGACGGGCTGGATTCCAGCCCGTCCGGCGGAGAACCTAGCCCACGGTGCTCGGTGTGGGCTCCTGCTCGGGAGCCGTCGAGGGGGTCGCCGCATGCGCGTCCGGTTCGCCGAACCACGCGACGGCCACCGCGCCGGCCACCGCGAGCAGGAAGCCGAGGACCGCCATCCAGGCCAGGCCCTCGCGGGAGGCGTCGCCCAGCCACATGACGCCGATGATGCCCGGCAGGACCGTCTCACCGACCACCAAGGCGGCCGTGGCGCCGTTGACCGAACCGATCTGCAGGGCCACGGTGTGCAGGTACATGCCGACGCTGCCGGCTATGAAGATGGCGTAGAAGGCCGGGTCCGACAGCAGCGTGGTCAGGTCGAACGGGTCGACGCCGTCGAGGATGCGGACGCCCACGCCGATCGCGCCGAAGCCGAGGCCGGAGAGCAGACCGGCCAGGATGGCGGCCTTCGAACCGAGGAAGTGGACGGCCACCCAGCCGCCGCCCATCAGCACCACGGTGATGGCCAGCAGCCACCAGTGCGTGGACCGGGCGGCCTCGCCGCTGCCCTCGTGGCCCGCGGCGGTCGCCAGCAGCACCAGCGCCGAGCAGACGACGCCGATCGACATGACCTCGCGCTTGTTCAGCCGGATGCCCAGCATCTTGATGCTCAGCAGGGCGGTGACGACGAGGTTGGCGCTGATGACGGTCTGGGAGAGGAAGAGCGGCAGCATGCGGGCGGCGAGCGCGCCGAGCGCGAAGCCGACGAAGTCCAGGACCGTGCCGACCATGAACTCCCAGGTCACCGCCGCCTTCGCGGTGGACGACAGACTGGGGCCGCCGTGCTGGGTCGTGCCCGCGGTGGAGGCCCCCTTGGCGGCCTCCCGCTGGGCCGACTTGCGCGACCCGACGGCTTGCAGGACGGATCCTGTGCCGTAACACGCCGAGGCCGCGACAGCCGTGACAAGGCCGATGATCACCAATAGCTCCGTTCGCCTGATGGCCCGTCCTGCTTTGAAGCAGACGTACTCCTGAGCAGACGTACTTTTCGGCGCCGGAGTTGCCTTGAGTCAAGAACTGGTCAAGAACTGATGCTCCCAGCCCTCTTCACCGGGTCAGGGGGAGGGTCGTCAGCTCCGCGATCACCCAGGTGAGTGGGGCGAGCACGGCCAGCAGGACGCCCGTCCGTACGGCCGCCGCACCGCGCAGCATGGACGGCGGGACGCCCAGCCGCAGCAGGGCGTCCGTCGTCTCCGAGCGGGACTGGCGGGTGTCCAGGGCGGCGGTGATCGCCGTGGCCGTCACACAGGCCATCACGACCGCCGCGCCCAGCCCCGTGAGCGGCCCGAACGGGCTGTCGCCCGCCGGCTCCCATGCGGCGCCGTACAGCTCGGCGGCGGCCAGCGCCCCCGAGGCGACCGCGCACAGCACGCCGAGCGGCCGGCCGAGCCGGGTCGCCGCGTCCTGCAGTATCCGCCCGGCCAGCAGGCGCATCGGCCCGGGCCGTCCGGCCGACAGGAGCGTGCCGCACCAGTGGGTCAGGCCGGGGCCGGCCAGCACCAGGCCGAGGGAGGCGAGCAGCCAGCCGCCCAGCAGGCCGGGGGAGGCGCCGTCCTGGCCGGGCAGCGCCAGCAGGGCGGTGGGGGCGGGGGCCGGGGCGTGGCCGACGTACGCCTCCAGGGCGAGGCCGCAGGCGATGATCGAGATGCCCCACGGCAGGCCCGCGTAGCTCGGTCTGGCGGTCCGGGGCGCCGTGGGCGCGGCGGCGTCCGGGGCACCGGGCTCCGGTGCGCTCGCCCTGCGCTCCTTGCGCGGGCGCAGGGCGATGGCGCACGCGCCGGCCGCCAGCGCCGGGAGCAGCCCGAGCAGGGTCAGCGTCGCCGCCCAGGGCAGGGTGGCGTTCCCGTTCAGCAGCGATGCCGCCGACCCGCTCAGCGGAGTGCCGCCCAGATCGCCCCGCAGCTCGAGGTAGACCAGCAGGGCGACGACGCTGCCGAGCCCGCAGGAGAGGGCCGTCGACGTCGCCGCGAGGACGGACAGCCGCACCGGGCCGAAGCCGATGGCGTCCAGGCCGTCCCGGGGGCGCGTGGCGGGATCGTTGCGGGCCACCGCGAGCGCGAACTGCACCACGGCGGCCAGCGGGACCGCGCACCACAGCAGCCGCACGAGCGACTCCTCGGTCGCCTTGGGGTGGGCCACGGCGTACCCCAGCGTGCACAGCAGCAGGAAGCCGACACCGGACGCGGCCCCCGCCACCAGCACACGGCGGAGCAGGACGAGCGGGTGCGCGCCGCGCGCTAGGCGGAGACTGAGCACGCGGCCCTGCCCTCCCCTTCGGGCGCGTCGGGGGCCGGGATCGCGCCGCCCCGGCGGCCGTCCACGAGGGAGACCGTGCGGTCGGCGAGCGAGGCGCTCTCGTCGTCGAGGGTGGCCAGGACGACCGTGATGTGGTGCGAGCGGGCGGCCGTGGTCAGGGTGCGCAGCACCTGGGCGCGGTCGCCCTCGTGCAGGGGCGCGGTCGGCTCGTCGGCGAAGACCACGGTCGGCTCGGCGGCCAGGGCGCGGGCGATGGCGATGCGCTGGCGCTGGGCCTGGGTGAGCGCGCCGGGGCGCTTGCGGGCGCAGTCGCCGACGTCGAGGCGTTCCAGCCATTCGTGGGCCGTCTGTTTGGCCGTCCGGTGGCCGACGCCGCGCACCAGCAGGGTCAGGGCGGCGTTCTCCCAGCCCGTCAGCTCCGGCACCAGGTGCGGCGCGCTGTCGATCCAGCCGAACCGCTCACGGCGCAGCCGCTCGCGGGCGGCGCGGGAGAGGGTGTGCACGGGGGCGCTGTTGAACCACACCTCGCCGGGGTCCGCCAGGAGCTGCCCGGACAGGCATTTGAGGAGTGTGGTCTTCCCGGAGCCACGGGGTCCGGTCACGGCGAGGATCTCGCCCTCCCGGACGCCGATGGACACACCGGCCAGGGCCGGTGAACCGCTGTAGGAGTAATGCAGACCGCGTGCCCAGAGCACGTCGTTGTCCGGCGGGGCCACCATATCGAGCACCTCGGGTCGCTTCAGAGGGTCCGTTCCCCTGTCCGGGTGAACGAACCGGAGGCCATTGGGTCACTGGCACCGTACGGAACCGGGATCCTAGCCCCCGTCCAGGCTCGGCGCTGGAGTGCCCCACTTTCCTCCCATCGGGCTCATCCCGCCCGGACATGAGCGAGCCGTGGCCCACGAGCGCGCGGGGGAGTGGTGCGCGCACGTGGGCCACGGCGGGAGACGGGCCGCGAAAAAGGGGGGGTGCCCGTCGTGAAGGGGTACGGATCAGATCTTCGTCCAGGCCTCCGTGAGCACCCCACGGACGATCTGCTCGATCTCCTCGAACGTCGACCGGTCGGAGATCAGCGGCGGGGACAGCTGGATGACCGGGTCGCCGCGGTCGTCGGCCCGGCAGTACAGGCCGTTCTCGAACAGCTTCTTCGACACGAAGCCGTACAGCAGCCGCTCGCACTCCTCCGGGGTGAACGACTCCTTGGTCGTCTTGTCCTTCACCAGCTCGATGCCGTAGAAGAAGCCGTTGCCGCGGACGTCGCCGACGATCGGCAGGTCGTGCAGCTTCGAGAGCGTGCCGAGGAAGGCCGACTCGTTGTCCAGCACGTGCTGGTTGAGGCCCTCGCGTTCGAAGATGTCGAGGTTGGCGAGCGCGACCGCCGCCGAGACCGGGTGGCCGCCGAAGGTGTAGCCGTGCAGGAAGGTGTTGCTGCCCTTGAAGAACGGCTCGGCGATCCGGTCGGAGATGATCGCGGCGCCGATCGGGGAGTAGCCGGAGGTCATGCCCTTGGCGCAGGTGATGATGTCCGGTACGTAGCCGAACTTGTCGCAGGCGAACATCGTGCCGAGGCGGCCGAAGGCGCAGATGACCTCGTCGGAGACGAGCAGCACGTCGTAGGTGTCGCAGATCTCGCGCACCCGCTGGAAGTACCCGGGCGGCGGCGGGAAGCAGCCGCCCGCGTTCTGCACCGGCTCGAGGAAGACGGCGGCGACGGTGTCGGGGCCCTCGAAGAGGATCTGCTGCTCGATCTGGTCGGCCGCCCAGCGGCCGAAGGCCTCGGGGTCGTCACCGTGGACCGGCGCACGGTAGATGTTGGTGTTCGGCACCTTGTGCGCGCCGGGGACCAGCGGCTCGAAGGGGGCCTTGAGGGCGGGCAGCCCGGTGATGGCCAGGGCGCCCTGCGGGGTGCCGTGGTAGGCCACGGCCCGCGATATGACCTTGTACTTGCCGTGGTTGCCGGTCAGCTTGTGGTACTGCTTCGCCAGTTTCCACGCGGTCTCGACGGCCTCGCCGCCGCCGGTGGTGAAGAAGACCTTGTTCAGGTCGCCCGGTGCGTGGTGGGCCAGCCGCTCGGCCAGCTCGACGGCCTTGGGGTGGGCGTAGCTCCACACCGGGAAGAAGGCCAGCTCCTGCGCCTGCTTGTTGGCGGCCTCGGCGAGCTCGGCGCGGCCGTGACCGGCCTGGACCACGAAGAGGCCGGCCAGGCCGTCGAGGTAGCGCTTGCCCTTGTCGTCGAAGATGTAGGCGCCCTCGCCGCGCACGATGGTGGGCACCGGGGCGTTCTCGTACGACGACATGCGGGTGAAGTGCATCCACAGGTGGTCGTACGCCGTCCTGCTGAGGTCCTTGCTCACGGCTATCGGGTTCCCCATGTGTAGGTCTGCTTACGGAGCTTGAGATAGACGAAGCTCTCGGTGGAGCGCACGCCCGGAAGGGTGCGGATGCGCTTGTTGATCGTTTCGAGCAGGTGGTCGTCGTCCTCGCAGACGATCTCGATGAGGAGATCGAAGGAGCCCGCGGTCACGACGACGTACTCCACTTCGTCCATCGCGGTCAGGGCGTCGGCTACCGGGTCGAGGTCCCCCTCGACGTTGATGCCGACCATCGCCTGCCGCCGGAATCCCACGGTGAGCGGGTCGGTGACGGCGACGATCTGCATGACGCCCTGGTCGAGCAGCTTCTGCACGCGTTGCCGGACCGCCGCCTCGGACAGCCCGACGGCCTTGCCGATCGCCGCGTACGGGCGGCGCCCGTCCTCCTGGAGCTGCTCGATGATCGCCAGGGAGACGGCATCGATCGGCTGCGTGCTGTTCACGCCCTTGGGATCTGCGCTACGAGTGGCCACAGACCCCACTGTGCAGGAGAACTCGACGGTGTGGCAACCCCTGAGCGATGAAATTCGTTGCGCGGCGGCCGCAGAATCACTGATTCCGTTGTTCATGGCAGTTGGGTATGTCGAAAGCGTCACCTCAGTGATTAGGCTGGGCGTCTCAGCCAACGGACACCGATAGAAGGGGTGGCACATCGTGACCACCGAGCTGCGCCGCCTGCGTAACTACATCGCCGGGGAATTCCGTGACGCCGCCGACGGGCGGACCACGGAGGTCGTCAACCCGGCCACCGGCCAGGCGTACGCCACCGCCCCGCTGTCCGGCGCAGCCGACGTCGACGCCGCCATGGCCGCCGCCGAGGCCGCCTTCCCGGCCTGGCGCGACCTGGTGCCCGGCGAGCGCCAGAAGGTACTCCTGAAGATCGCCGACGCCTTCGAGGCGCGCGCGGAGGAGCTGATCGCCGCCGAGTCGGAGAACACCGGCAAGCCGCTGGGCCTGACCCGCAGCGAAGAGGTCCCGCCGATGGTGGACCAGATCCGCTTCTTCGCGGGTGCCGCCCGGCTGCTGGAGGGCCGCTCCGCCGGCGAGTACATGGAGGGGATGACCTCCATCATCCGCCGTGAGCCGGTCGGCGTCTGCGCGCAGGTCGCGCCGTGGAACTACCCGATGATGATGGCCGTGTGGAAGTTCGCCCCGGCGCTCGCCGCGGGCAACACCGTCGTCCTCAAGCCCTCGGACACCACCCCCGCCTCCACCGTCCTCATCGCCGAGATCATCGGCGGGGTGCTCGAGGAGCTGGGCCACCCCAAGGGCGTCTTCAACGTCATCTGCGGCGACCGCGACACCGGCCGCCTGATGGTCGAGCACCCCGTGCCCGCCATGGCCTCCATCACCGGCTCCGTGCGGGCCGGCATGTCGGTCGCCGAGTCCGCCTCCAAGGACCTCAAGCGCGTCCACCTGGAGCTGGGCGGCAAGGCGCCCGTCGTCGTCTTCGAGGACGCCGACATCGCCAAGGCCGTCGAGGAGATCTCGGTCGCCGGCTACTTCAACGCCGGCCAGGACTGCACGGCCGCCACCCGCGTGCTCGTGCACGAGTCGGTCCACGACGACTTCGTCACCGCCCTCGCCAAGGCCGCGGCCGACACCAAGACCGGGCAGCCGGACGACGAGGACGTGCTGTACGGCCCGCTCAACAACGCCAACCAGCTCCAGCAGGTGACCGGCTTCATCGAGCGCCTCCCCGCCCACGCCAAGATCGAGGCCGGCGGCCACCGGGTCGGCGAGAAGGGCTACTTCTTCGCCCCGACCGTCGTCTCCGGCCTCAAGCAGGACGACGAGATCGTCCAGCACGAGGTCTTCGGCCCGGTCATCACCGTCCAGTCCTTCACGGACGAGGAGCAGGCCGTCGCCTACGCCAACGGCGTCGAGTACGCGCTGGCCTCCTCGGTGTGGACCAAGGACCACGGCCGCGCGATGCGCATGTCCAAGGCCCTCGACTTCGGCTGCGTGTGGATCAACACCCACATCCCGCTTGTCGCCGAGATGCCCCACGGCGGCTTCAAGAAGTCCGGCTACGGCAAGGACCTCTCCGCCTACGGCTTCGAGGACTACACGCGCATCAAGCACGTGATGACCTCCCTGGGCTGATCCCGTCCCACCCGCGCACGCGTGTACGTTCCGTACGCGCGTGCGCGTATCATCGACGCCCGGCCGACCGGCCCGCACCGCCCCGACCCGCCGTCCCGCCGGAATGCGAGTAACGCCCGTGAAGCCCCTGTCCCGCCGGACCCTGCTGCGCGCGCTGGGCGCCGGCGCCGGGGCCGCAGCCCTCGCCGGATGCGGGGTGCCCGCCGCGTACGTCGCCCCCCGGGACCGGGCCGCGGCGGACCGCTCGGAGCGCGAGAAGCGGCTCGTCTTCGCCAACTGGCCGCTGTACATCGACGCCGACGAGGACGACCCGCAGAAACGTCCCACGCTCGACGAGTTCCAGGAGAGCAGCGGCATCTCGGTGAAGTACACCGAGGAGATCAACGACAACGACGAGTTCTTCGGCAAGATCAGCCCGGCCCTGATGAACCATCAGGACACCGGCCGGGACATCATCGTCGTCAGCGACTGGATGGCCTCCCGCTACGTCCGGCTGGGCTGGGTGCAGAAGATGGACCGGGCCGCCCAGCCCCACGTCGCCCGCGAGCTCGACCCGCTGCTGCGCAAGCCCTCCTTCGACCCGGGCCGCCTGCACACCGTCCCCTGGCAGTCCGGCATCACCGGCATCGCCTACAACCGCAAGAAGCTCGGCCGCGAGATCCGGCGCACCTCGGAGCTGTGGCACGAGGACCTGCGCGGCCGCGTCACCCTGCTCTCCGGCATGGACGAGGCGTTCTCCCTGCTGATGCAGGGCAACGGCGCCGACGTCACCCGCTGGACCGCCGACGACTTCCACACGATGACCGACCAGCTGCGCGCGCTGGTCCGCAAGCGGCACATCCGCCGCTTCACCGGCAACGACTACATCAAGGACCTCTCCTCGGGGGACGTCCTGGCCTGCCAGGCGTACTCCGGTGACATCATTCAGCTCCAGGCCGACAACCCGGACATCGAGTTCGTCGTGCCCGAGGAGGGCGCGGAGCTGTGGGCGGAGAGCCTGATGATCCCCAACCTCGCCCGCCACAAGAGCAACGCCGAACGGCTCATCGACCACTACTACCGGCCCGACGTCGCCGCGCGGCTCGCCGCGTCGGTCAACTACGTCTGCCCGGTCCCGGCCGCGCGCGCGGTACTGGCCTCCTCCAAGGACAAGGAGCTCGCCGAACTCGCGGAGAACCCGCTGATCTTCCCCAGCGACGACATGCGCGGACGGCTCGCCACCGCCCGCGACATGACCGCCCGGGAGCGGCCGGCCTTCACCAAGGAGTGGAACGAGATCGTCGGGCTGTGAGCCCGCGCCGCCTCACGCCGGCAGCAGCGAGCGCAGGGTGGCGATGCGGTTGGTGGTGATCGAGTCCACGCCCGCGCGCAGCAGTCGGCGCATGGTGCGGCGGGTGTCGGCCGTCCACGCCGAGACGAGCAGGCCGTCGGCGTGGTGGCGGGCGACCAGTTCCTCGCTCACCAGGCCGAAGCGGTAGTTGAGCCAGCGCGGCCGCACCTCGGCGAGCAGGGCCGGGCGGGGCGGGGCGAGGGTGGTCCAGGTGAGGGCGATCTCCGCGTCCGGATCCGCGCGGCGCACGTTCAGCATGGCGGCCGGTCCGCCGCAGTAGTACGCCCGCTCCCGCGCCCCGGCCGCCCGCACCCCGGCGACGGCGGCAGCGGCGGCCGAGGGGTCGGGCAGGTCGACGAACAGCCGCCCCCGCGCCGCGGCCGTGGCCTCGGCGAGAGCTTCCTCGAGCGTCGGCACCCCACCGCCCGTCACAGCGCGCAGCTCCCGGGCCGTCAGCGCCGCCAGGGCCACCTCACGGCCCCACAGGCGCCCCAGCGTCGCGTCGTGCAGCAGCACGGGCACGCCGTCGCGGGTCAGCCGGACGTCGATCTCCACCGCGCACGCCCCCGCCCGCAGGGCCGAGCGGATCGAGGGCAGGGTGTTCTCGCGGTGGACGTAGGGGTCGCCGCGGTGGGCGACGGCGGTGAAGGCGGTACCCATGGGCCTCATTGTGGCGACAGCGCCCGGGGCCGGTGCCTCAGCCCCGCCAGGTCGAGGTGTAGGCGTCGATCTCCTTGCGGAGCCGGGCCTTGCCCGCCTCGTCCATGAACGACGCCTCCACGGCGTTCTTGGCGAGCTCGGCCACGCCGCGGGCGTCGAGGTCCAGGAGGCGGGCCGCCACCGCGTACTCGGTGTTGAGGTCGGTGCCGAACATGGGCGGGTCGTCGCTGTTGATGGTCACCAGCACCCCCGCGGAGACCATCTCCCTGACCGGGTGGAGCTCCAGGTCGGCCACGGCGCGGGTGGCGAGGTTGGAGGTCGGGCAGACCTCCAGCGGGACGCGGTGCTCGGCGAGGTGGGCCAGCAGCGCCGGATCCCGCGTGGCGCTGGTGCCGTGGCCGATGCGCTCGGCGCGCAGCTCCGTCAGGGCGTCCCAGATGGTCTGCGGGCCGGTGGTCTCCCCGGCGTGCGGCACGCTGTGCAGCCCGGCGGCGATGGCCCGGTCGAAATACGGCTTGAACTGGCCGCGGGGCACCCCGACCTCGGGCCCGCCGAGCCCGAAGGAGACCAGGCCCTCGGGCTTCAGGTCGCAGGCGATGCGGGCGGTCTCCTCGGCGGCCTCCAGCCCGGCCTCGCCGGGGATGTCGAAGCACCAGCGCAGCACCACGCCCAGCTCGGACTCCGCCGCCTTGCGGGCGTCCTCGATGGCCTCCACGAACGCGACGTCGGGGATGCCGCGCCGGGTGGAGCTGTAGGGGGTGACGGTCAGTTCGGCGTAGCGGATGTTCTGCCGGGCCATGTCACGGGCGACCCCGTAGGTCAGCAGGCGCACGTCCTCGGCGTCGCGGATCAGGTCGACCACGGAGAGGTAGACCTCGATGAAGTGGGCGAAGTCCCGGAAGGTGAAGAAGTCGGCGAGGGCCTCGGGGTCGGTGGGCACCGGCGAGTCGGGGTGCCGGGCGGCCAGCTCGGCGACGATGCGGGGGGAGGCGGAGCCGACGTGGTGGACATGCAGCTCCGCCTTCGGCAGCCCTGCGATGAACGAGTCGAGTGCGGACATGCGGGCCTCCATGGCTCCTCGGGCTGCTCGGTCGGCGGCGTGCCGATCATCGTATGCGCGGTGGGCGCCGCCACCGTGCTCAGGCCTTAGCATGACGGGGTACCGACTGGGGAGGGTCATGTCCGAGAAGGACGACGCGCAGCCGGAGCCGCAGGGCCGCGATCCCTGGGCTCCGCCGGAGCGGCGCGTGCCGCTCGACAAGCCCGGCACCGCGCAGGTGCCGCCGCAGCAGCCCCCCGCGCGGCCCGTCCCCGGACCGGCCGCGGGCCCGGGGCAGGCCCCGCAGCAGGGCGCCCCCGCCGCACCGCTGCCCGGCACGGTCCCACCCGTACCCCTGGCGCCGACCGGCCCGGGCACCCCCAGCGCGTACCCGGGCGGCCCCTACGGCTACGGACAGCCCGGCCCCTACGGCCAGCCGCAGCCCCAGCCGTCCTACGGTCACGGGCCGGGCGCCGCACCCGGCGCCTACGGCCAGGACCCGTACGCCCAGAGCCCCTACGGTCAGACCGCCTACGGCACGGGCGCCTACGGCTATCCGGCGGCGGGCTACGGGCCGGGCTGGCCGGGCCCCGGCGGGGCGGTGCCCAACAACAGCCTCGGGGTGGCCGCGCTCGTGCTCGGCATCGTGGGCACGGTCCTCTCGCCCACCCTCGTCTTCGGCGTGATCCTCGGCGTCCTCGCCATCGTCTTCGGCGCGATGGGCCGGGGCAAGGCGGCCACGGGCGAGGCGAACAACGGCGGCCAGGCCCTGGCGGGCCTGATCATGGGCGCGGTGGCGCTCCTGGCCACGGCCTCGCTGCTCGCGCTCTACATCACCTTGGGCGACAGCGAGGACGCCGGCGTGGACGAGGATCCCGACGACGCCGTCTACGGCGCCTATATGCCCGAGCCGCCCGCGCCGGGCCCGCTCGTGGTGGCCGCCAGGCGCTGACGCGCTTCCATCAGCGCGAAGCCCAGCAGGTTCAGCCCGCGCCAGCTCGCGGGGTCCTGCGTCCGCTCGTCGTCGGCGGCCAGGCCGATGCCCCAGACCCGGTCCAGCGGGCTGGCCTCGACCAGCACCCGGGCGCCCGTGCCGAGCAGATAGGCGCCCAGCTCGGGATTCTGGCCGAATTTGTGGACGCTGCCCTCGACGACCAGCTCGAAGCGGTGCCGGCGCCACTCCTCCTCGTCGAAGCCGCGCACCGAACGGCCCGCGTCCTTCGCCTGCTTGGGGTGGCCGGCCCGCAGGGCACGGGCCTCGGCCTCGGCGTCGCCGAACAGCCGCGCCTTGCCGGCCATCATCCAGTGCTCGGCCGTGGCGTAGACCGTGCCGTCCACCGTGAAGGGCGACGGCCACCACTGGCTGAAGCAGCCGGCGCCCACGCTGCCGTCGCGGCGCGGCCGGTGACCCCAGAAGTACACGTACTTCGCCTGCTCGCCGCGGGCGGTGGCCGCCACCAGCTCCGCCACCGAACGCGGCCCGTCCGCCGCGACCGTGTTCCCGCTCATGTCCTTCGTCCCCCGTGTCGTCATGCCGCGATTGTGGCAGCGGCCACTGACACCGCCCGGGTGCGGCCCCGGCCCGGTGCTGCCGCTCTCGGCCCATCCTGCACCGATTCCGTCGGCAACCTAAAACGTAGCGACGGAATCCCTTGTTGCGGTCGGGTTGCTCTGCCAGGATCGGCAACCATTCCGGATGGAGCAACACCTGCCCGCAGGTGCGCGGTCGGGTCGGAGGAGTGTGCGCGATGGATCAACATCTCGACACGGCGGAGGAATTCGCCGGTGGCGCGCAGTACATCGGGGGCCCGGCCACCCGCGACAGCAGGGGAGCGGCGCGGAAGGACCGGCACCGCACTGTCCTCGGGGCGCGGTGATGGAGCGCCATGACCCCTGGCACCACCGGGGGTCGCCCGCGGCGCCGGGCCGCCGGACCCTGCTGCGGGCCGGCGGGGCGGGCGCGGTCGCCCTCGGCGGGCTCGGCGCGTTCGCCGCCTGCGGCGCCCCGCCCGCCGGGCGCACCGGCGGCCAAGAGGCTGCCGCCGAGGACCGCTCCGCCACGGAGCGGGCCCTCGTCTTCTCCAACCGGACCGGATACCTGGACGTGGGCGAGGACCGGCACAGCCGTCCCACCCTGGACGCCTTCCGCCGGCGGACGGGCATCGACGTCGCCTACGCCGAGGACATCGACGACAACGCCGAATTCTTCGGCAAGGTCGGCAAGCGGCTCGCCGCAGGCCAGGACACCGGCCGCGACCTGATCTGCGTCACGGACCGGATGGCCGGCCGCATGATCCGCCTCGGCTGGGCCCAGCGGCTGGACGCCGCCCACCTGCCGCACGCCTTCGCCAACCTCGCCCCCGGCTTCCGCGCCCCCGACTGGGACCCCGGCCGGGTCCACTCCTACCCCTGGACCGGCATCCCGGCCCTCATCGCCTACAACCGCAAGGCAACCGGCGGCCGTACGGTCGACTCCGTCTCCCAGCTGCTGGAGGACCCCCGGCTCAAGGGCCGCGTCGGGCTGCTCCGCGAGATGCGCGACACCGTCGGGCTGACCCTCCTCGACATGGGCAAGAATCCCGAGCACGTCACCGCCGAGGACCACGCCGCCGCGATCGCCCGGCTGCGCGGGGCCGTCGACCGCCGGCAGATCCGCCGCTTCACCGGCGACGACTACACCGGTGACCTCAACCGCGGCGACATCGCCGCCTGCATCGCCCGGGCCGGCGACCTCGTTCAGCTCCAAGCGGACAACCCCGACATTCGGTATGCGATACCGGACGCCGGCTACCTGCTTTCCAGCGACAATCTTCTGGTACCCCAGCAAGCGCGCCACAAGAGGAACGCCGAGCGCCTGATCGACTACTACTACCAGCCCGAGGTCGCGGCACGGCTCGCCGCCGCCATTCACCACGTGAGCCCGGTCGTGGGCCTGCGCGAAGAGCTGGCGAAGATCGACAAAGATCTCGCCGACAACCCCTTGATCATCCCCAGTGAGGCGATGGCGGCGAAGGCACACGCCTTCCGCCTGCTGACGCCCGCCGAGGACAAGGCGTTCGAGTCGGCGTTCGCCCAGCTCACCGGCGCCTGACGACCACCGCGGACGGTGGCGGCACGGCCCATGGCGGACCACGCGCGGCTGTATGTCAGTGTTACGTGCTCTTCCGTCCCCACGACCCCCCTGGACATGAGACCCATGACGGCAACCGCCACGACCGGCACCAGCGGCAACGACGTCCGCCTGACCGGGATCAGCAAGACCTACGGCAGCTTCACCGCCGTGCACCCGCTCGACCTGTCGGTCCCCGCGGGCTCCTTCTTCGCCCTGCTCGGCGCCTCCGGCTGTGGCAAGACCACCACCCTGCGCATGATCGCCGGCCTGGAGGACCCCACCACCGGCACCGTGGAGCTCGCGGGCAAGGACGTCACCGGCCTCGCCCCGTACAAGCGGCCCGTCAACACCGTCTTCCAGAGCTACGCGCTCTTCCCGCACCTGGACATCTACGAGAACGTCGCCTTCGGCCTGCGCCGCCGCGGCATCAAGTCCGTCAAGAAGCAGGTCGACGAGATGCTCGACCTCGTCCAGCTCGGCGACCTCGCGCGCCGCAAGCCGCAGCAGCTCTCCGGCGGACAGCAGCAGCGCGTCGCCGTCGCCCGCGCCCTCATCAACCACCCGCAGGTCCTGCTCCTCGACGAGCCGCTGGGCGCCCTCGACCTCAAGCTGCGCCGCCAGATGCAGCTCGAGCTCAAGCGCATCCAGACCGAGGTGGGCATCACCTTCATCCACGTCACCCACGACCAGGAGGAGGCCATGACCATGGCGGACACGGTCGCGGTGATGAACGCCGGCCGCGTCGAGCAGCTCGGCGCGCCCGCCGACCTCTACGAGACGCCCCGCACCACCTTCGTCGCCAACTTCCTCGGCACCTCCAACCTCATCACCGCCGACGTCCTGGGCACCTCGGGCGACGACATCCTTCTGCGCGCCTGCGATACCAAACTCACTCTTCCGGCGACACGATGTACAGCCACCGCCCGCAGGGGCGAGAAGCTCCTGGTCGGGATACGGCCCGAGAAGATCACCCTGACGCACGCCGACGACGCCGGCACCATCCCCGACGGCCGCAACCGCATCACCGGCCGCATCGCCCAGTCCAGCTTCATCGGCGTCTCCACCCAGTACCTCGTCGACAGCCCGGCCGGCACCGGCCTGTCCGTGTACGAGCAGAACATCGAGCGCGACTCCCGCCTGGCGCCCGGCGCCGACGTCGTCCTGCACTGGAACCCGGGCCACAGCTTCGGCCTGGACGCCGCGCAGAACATCGAGGCGGGCACCGACGTCGACCGTGCCGAGGCGGGAGAAGGTACGTGAGCGCCACCCCCGAGGCCGCCCGCCGCACGAGGCGCGTGCCCTACTGGCTTCTGCTGCCCGGCATCCTGTGGCTGCTCGTCTTCTTCGCCGCGCCCCTCGTCTACCAGGCGTCGACGTCCGTCCAGACCGGCTCGCTCGAAGAAGGCTTCGAGGTCACCTGGCACGTCGCCACCTACTGGGACGCCCTGACCGAGTACTACCCGCAGTTCCTGCGCTCGGTCGGCTACGCCGCCACCGCCACGGCGCTCTGCCTGATCCTCGGCTACCCGCTCGCGTACCTCATCGCCTTCCGGGCCGGCCGCTGGCGCAACGTGCTGATGGTCCTCGTCATCGCGCCGTTCTTCACCAGCTTCCTCATCCGCACCCTCGCCTGGAAGACGATCCTCTCCGACGGCGGCCCCGTCGTCTCCGCCCTCGACACGCTGCACGTGCTCGCCCTCACCGACGCGCTCGGCGTCACCGAGGGGCACCGCGTGCTCGCCACACCGCTCGCCGTCGTCTGCGGCCTGACCTACAACTTCCTGCCCTTCATGATCCTGCCGCTGTACACCTCGCTCGAACGCATCGACGGCCGCCTCCACGAAGCCGCCGGCGACCTCTACGCCCGGCCCATGACCACCTTCCGCAAGGTGACCCTGCCGCTGTCCATGCCGGGCGTCGTCGCCGGCACCCTGCTGACCTTCATCCCCGCCACGGGCGACTACATCAACGCCGAACTGCTCGGCTCCACCGACCAGAAGATGATCGGCAACGTCATCCAGTCGCAGTTCCTTCGCGTCCTGGACTACCCGACCGCCGCCGCCCTGTCCTTCATCCTCATGGCCGCCATCCTCGCCATGGTCACGCTCTACATCCGCAAGTCCGGGACGGAGGACCTGGTCTGATGGCCCTCACCTCCCGTTACTCCCGTGCCGTGCGCGGCCTGCGCCGCAACCTCGTGGTGATCGCCGGACTGGGCACCCTGGCCTATCTGATCCTGCCCAACGTCATCGTGACGGTCTTCTCCTTCAACAAGCCCAACGGCCGCTTCAACTACGAGTGGCAGCGCTTCTCCACGGACGCCTGGACCGACCCCTGCGGCGTCGCCGACCTGTGCGGCTCGCTCTCGCTGAGCCTGCGGATCGCGCTGTGGGCCACCATCGGCGCCACCGTCCTCGGCACGATGATCGCCTTCGCGCTCGCCCGCTACCGCTTCCGGGCCCGCTCCTCCGTCAGCACCCTGATCTTTCTGCCGATGGCCATGCCCGAGGTCGTCATGGCCGCCTCACTGGCCACCCTCTTCCTCAACATGGGCGTCACCTTCGGCTTCTGGACCATCCTCATCGCCCACATCACGTTCTGTCTGAGCTTCGTGGTCACCGCGGTCAAGGCCCGCGTGATGAGCATGGACCCCCGCCTCGAACAGGCCGCCCAGGACCTCTACGCCACCCCGCTGCAGACCTTCCTGAAGGTGACCCTGCCCATCGCCGCCCCCGGCATCGCCGCGGGCGCCCTGCTCTCCTTCGCGCTGTCCTTCGACGACTTCATCATCACGAACTTCAACTCCGGCTCGACTGTGACCTTCCCCATGTACGTCTGGGGATCCGCACAACGGGGCACACCCGTTCAAATCAATGTCATCGGAACGGCGATGTTCGCCACCGCCGTGCTGTGCGTGCTCGTCGGTCAGCTGGCCGGGAGACGCCGAAAAAGGAGCTGAGAACCATGGCCCCCAGTGCCATGAACCCTGCCGAAGCACTTTCCGACGCCACTCCCCGTCCCTACTGGCTCGACGACCCCGCCCGCCCCGAGGCGCTGCCCGCGCTCGTCGGCGACGAGTACAGCGACCTGCTCGTCGTCGGCGGCGGGTACGCCGGTCTGTGGACCGCGCTCCGGGCCAAGGAGCGCGACCCCGGCCGCGACGTCGTCCTGATCGAGGCCCAGGAGGCCGGCTGGGCCGCCTCCGGCCGCAACGGCGGCTTCTGCGCCGCCTCCCTCACCCACGGCTGGGCCAACGGCCACGCCCGCTGGCCCGCCGAGCTCACCACCCTGGAGGAGCTCGGCCGGCGCAACCTCGACGGCATCGAGGCCACCCTCGCCCGCCACGGCATCGACTGCGACTTCGAGCGCACCGGCGAGATCGACGTCGCCACCGCACCCCACCAGGTCAACGAGTTGAAGGAGGCCGCCGAGGAGGCGGCCTCCCTGGGCGTCGGCGGCCATGAGTTCCTCGACCGCGACGCCCTGCGCGCCGAGGTGGACTCGCCGACCTTCCTCGCCGGCCTGTGGAACCGCCGCGGCGTGGCCATGCTGCACCCCGCCAAGCTCGCCTGGGGCCTCAAGCGCGCCTGCCTCGCCCTCGGCGTACGGATATACGAGCACACCCCCGGCACCGAACTCTCCTCCCGCGGCTGCGGCGTGGCCGTCCGCACCCCCTACGGCCGGGTCTTCGCCCGGCACGCCGCGCTCGGCACCAACGCCTTCCCCTCCCTGGTCAAGCGCCTGCGCCCGTACATCGCCCCGGTCTACGACTACGCGCTGATGACCGAGCCCCTCACCGCGGAGCAGCTCGCCTCCGTCGGCTGGAAGCGGCGGCAGGGCCTGAGCGACAGCGCCAACCACTTCCACTACTTCCGGCTGACCGCCGACCACCGCATCCTGTGGGGCGGTTACGACATCGTCTACCGCTACGGCGGCGGGGTCCGGGCCGAGTACGACCACCACCCGGCCACCTACCAGCGCCTCGCCGGGCACTTCTTCCGCTGCTTCCCCCAGCTCGAGGGCGTGCGCTTCTCCCACACCTGGGGCGGCGCCATCGACACCTGCTCGCGCTTCTCCGCCTTCTTCGGCACCGCCCACGGCGGCCGTGTCGCCTACGCCATGGGCTTCACGGGGCTCGGCGTCGGCGCCACCCGGTTTGGCGCGGACGTCATGCTGGACCTGCTCGCCGGGGAGCGCACCGAGCGCACGGAGCTGGAGATGGTCCGCAGCAAGCCGCTGCCGTTCCCGCCCGAGCCGGTGCGGTCGGTGGGCATCGGCATCACGCAGTGGGCCATGACCCGCGCCGACAAGAACGGCGGCCGCCGCAACCTCTGGCTCAAGGCCCTGGACAAGGCGGGGCTAGGGTTCGACAGCTGAGGTCACACGTTCTTGTGGGCAATCGTTCCGCAGGGCGGAACGGGTGGGCACAAGACGACCACCGGCCAGCACCCACAGCACCACCCCGGCCAGGCACCAAGCGCCGACCACGTCCAACGGCCAGTGGTACCCGCGCAGCACCAACCCGACGCCGACCCCCATATTGAGGAGCACGCAACAGCCGGCCCACCACCGGGACCGGACGAGGAGGAGAACGGCCGCCCCATACGCCACCGCCGCCGTGGCCGCGTGGCCCGAGGGGAAGAAGCCGTCGTGCGCCCCGGCCGCCATCGCGGGCGGCCCGGGGCGGGCGATCCACAGCTTCAGCGGAACGACGAGCGCCGGCACCGCCGCCATCGCCAGGGCGGCGCCCAGGGCCGGCGCCCACCGCCGGTGGCGCACGACGCTCCAGGCGATCGCCGCGATCAGCACCGGCAGCGCCACGACGGTGTTGCCCAGATCGGCGAGGAGTTCGGCGAAGCCCGAGGGCAGGGCACCGGAGTCCGCGGCCGCGCGCCCCAGACGTTCGTCGAGCACGCGCAACGGACCGTGGGCGGCGACCTGCCAGGTGACAAGGGCGAGGAGAACGGCGCACAGCGCCGGGAGGAGGACAGTCGGCGGCCCCGGAACAGGGGGGGTAGTTCCGGGGCCGCCGCGCCGGCCGGTGTGCCGCGCGCCCCGGGGGGTCTGGGGCGGGCGGCCGTCCGATCGGTGAGGATGTCCGGAGCCGAAGGCTCCAGGGGTGTGCGCGAAGGCACGACCGGGTCGGCACTGGGGAAGTACCGGCTCGGCGTCGTCCGCAGTCCCCTGCGGACGGGGTGTTTCCTTCATCTGCAGAAACCGTACGGCAGGTAAGACGACTCCGATAGTCGGATCACCTGTCCGCCACCCGCCCCGCACAGGTTCTTCACTCCGCTACGGGGCGGTACCGGCGAAGGTACCGTCACAGGCGCGCGAACGCGCCCTCGATGATGTCGAGACCCTCGTTCAGCAGGTCCTCGCCGATGACCAGCGGCGGCAGGAAGCGCAGCACGTTGCCGTAGGTGCCGCAGGTGAGGACGATCAGGCCCTCCGCGTGGCAGGCCTTGGCGAGCGCGCCGGCGGCCTCCGGGTTCGGCTCCTTGGTGGCCGCGTCCTTGACCAGCTCGATGGCGATCATCGCGCCACGGCCGCGGATGTCACCGATGATGCCGAACTTCTCCTGCATGGCCGTCAGACGGCCCTTCATGACCTCCTCGATGCGCTTGGCCTTGGCGTTGAGGCCCAGCTCGCGCATCGTCTCGATCGCGCCGAGCGCCGCGGCGCACGCGACCGGGTTGCCGCCGTAGGTACCGCCCAGGCCGCCCGCGTGCGGGGCGTCCATGATCTCCGCGCGGCCGGTGACGGCGGCGAGCGGCATGCCGCCCGCGATGCCCTTGGCGGTGGTGATCAGGTCCGGGACGATGCCCTCGTCCTCGCACGCGAACCACTGGCCCGTGCGGCAGAAGCCGGACTGGATCTCGTCGGCGACGAAGACGATGCCGTTGTCGTTGGCGAACTTCACGATCGCCGGCAGGAAGCCCTTGGCCGGCTCGATGAAGCCGCCCTCGCCGAGCACCGGCTCGATGATGATCGCGGCGACGTTCTCGGCGCCGACCTGCTTGCTGATCTGGTCGATGGCCTGGGCCGCGGCCTCGGGGCCGCAGTTCTCCGGACCGGTCGGCCAGCGGTAGCCGTACGCCACCGGCACGCGGTAGACCTCGGGCGCGAACGGGCCGAAGCCGTGCTTGTACGGCATGTTCTTCGCCGTCAGCGCCATCGTCAGGTTGGTGCGGCCGTGGTAGCCGTGGTCGAAGACGACGACGGCCTGGCGCTTGGTGTACGCGCGGGCGATCTTGACCGCGTTCTCGACGGCCTCGGCGCCCGAGTTGAACAGCGCGGTCTTCTTGGCGTGGTCGCCCGGGGTCAGCTCGGCGAGCTGCTCACAGACCTCCACGTAGCCCTCGTAGGGGGTCACCATGAAACAGGTGTGGGTGAAGTCGGCGAGCTGCGCGGTCGCGCGGCGCACCACGGCCTCGGCGCTGGCGCCGACCGAGGTCACCGCGATGCCCGAGCCGAAGTCGATCAGCGAGTTGCCGTCGACGTCCTCGATGATGCCGCCGCCCGCGCGCGTGGTGAAGACGGGCAGCACGGAGCCCACACCGCCGGCCACCGTGGCGGTACGGCGGGCCTGCAGCTCCTGCGACTTCGGGCCGGGGATGGCGGTGACGACGCGGCGCTCCTGCGGAATCGCGCTCATGTGGGCTCCTGGGGGTGATTCGGACGCATCCGGGGTCTTTCCCCGCAGGCTAGGTGCGGGGGGAGGGGTCCGGCATGCGCCGTTCGGTAGTGATCCGCTCGTGTCGTTGTCCGCGGCGGACAGGAGGTGCCCGGGGCCCCGGCAGGGCCCAAAACGCTGGAACTGTCGGTGGTGGGCACTAGATTGAGCTCCGGCACGCTCGGAAAGGGCCTGGCAGGCCAGGGGGGTACAAGGGGCGATGGACACCGACGGCACGTACGACGCGCGCGGCACCCGCGGCACCAGCGCCCACCCGGTGCCCCACGCCGTGCCCCGCCCGGCCGGCCCGCCGCCCCCGCCCAAGACACCGCCGCCGAAGACCCCGCCGCCGCCGGGGTACGCCCCCGCCGTCCGCCCGGCCGTCGTGGAGTGGCTCGACGCCCCCCGGCGGCCGGCCCCGCCCGGCGTCTTCCGGCACGGCCACGTCCCACCGCCGGAGCCGGGCCCCGAGCGGGTCCCGGACCGCGCCCTGCTGTCCGGCGCCGTGATCTCGCTGCTGTCCGGGATGCTGCTGTGGACCCTGCTGTGGAACGGCTACATCCCCTACTGGCGCGTTCCCATGAAGCTGGTCACCCCGACGGAGTGGTGGCGCGCCGGCGCGATGGGCGGCCCGGCGACGATGGACGCCGTCGAGGCCACCGTCGTCTACCGCGCCGTGCTCGCCGCCCTGCTGATCTACGGCTTCGGGCGGCTCGGGAACTGGCCGGAGCTGCTCAGCCGCTTCGTCAGCAGCCGCCCCCAGCCCTCCCGCGCCGCCGTCGCCGCGCTGCTCGCGGGCATCACCCAGCTGCTCGCATGGAAGGGCACGCTCCCGGTCGTCGAACCGGTCCTCGTCCTCACCCCCGACGCCTGGCTGCAGGGCGGCGGCGACGCCTATGTGGCGGCGCTGGTCGTCTACGTCCTCTACGCCCTGATCACCCTCGCCCTCCTGTGGCCCTTCGCCCGCCTGGGCGACTGGGCGGCGCTCGTCCGCCAGCGCCGCGCCCGAAGCCCCCGGCCGCCCGCCGCGCCCCCGGCCGCCGCCCCCTCCCCGGCCGACTGGCCCGAGCTGCGGGCCGCCGGCCAGCCGGAGACGGCCGACCGCCTCGCCGCCGACCTGGCCGCCGGCCGGATGAACGACGTCGACTGCGTCCGCATCCGCCACGCCTGGGCCTCGGCGAAGGCCGACCCCGCCCGCCGGGCCGCCTTCCGGGACACCGTCGCGCGCCACGGCGCCGCGTCCTTCACGCACCCCTCCGGCCACCGCGACCTGCCCGCGCGCACGGCCATCCACGACCTGCTCACCGCCCAGGTGCGCATCGGCCGCGGCGCGGACCACGACCGCAACCCCCGGGCGCGCCGCGGCTGCGGCGTCGCCCTGGAGCCCGCCGTCCTCGGCACCTCGCTGCTGGCGGTCGGCCCACCCGGCGCCGGCAAGACCCGCCGCCTGGTCAGGCCCGTCGTCGAGACCCTCGCCCTCCAGGCACTGGCCGGGAAGGGCAGCGTCGTCGCCGTCTGCGCCGCCGGCACGCCGCTCGGCCCCGACGAGGCGTACGACGTCGTGATCAAGCCCGGCGACAGCACGTCCGTCCACGACCTCGACCTCTACGGCGGCACCACCGACCCCGACGAGGCCGCCGCCTTCCTCGCGGAGGGCCTCGTCGGCGACCTCGCCGGCGTCGACACCCGCCGCGCCGCCACGGCCCTGGCCCAGCTGCTCGGCCCCTACCACGCCGCCCACGGCCGCTTCCCGGCCGTGCCCGAGCTGTACGAACTCCTCAGCGGCACGCCCACCGTCCTCGCGGCGCTGCGCCGGGGGCTCGACGACGGCGGCCACGAGGCGATGCGCCGCGAGCTGGAGGCCCGCCTGCGCCAGAGCGGATCCGCCTCCGACCCCTGCCCGGCCCTCGCCGACCGGATCGCGCTCCTCGACCGGCCGGCCTTCGCCGACTTCTTCTCCGTCGACGCCGCCACCCGGCCCTTCTCGCTGCGCTCGGCGCAGCACCACCCGCTGCGGGTCCGCATCGACCTGCCCGAACGCGGCCACGGGGAGGCGTCCCGGCTGCTGGCCCGGCTCGTCCTGGCCCAGTTCACGACGACGGCCACCGCCCGCGCGGACCGCTCCCTGTTCACCTGCCTGGTCCTCGACGACGCCACCGGCACCCTCACCACCGAGACGGTCCGCGGCATCCAGCGCCTGCGCTCCGCCAACGCCGGCGTGGTCCTCGGCCTGCGCACCGTCGACGACGTCTCCGAGAACCTGCACATCGCGCTGCTCAGCGCCGTCGGCTGCCACATGGCCTTCTCCGGCGTCACCACCTGGGACGGCCGGCGGTTCGCCGAGGCGTGGGGCACCGAATGGGTGGAGACCCGGGAGGTCGCCCAGCACGCCGTCTTCGCCGACCAGCCGCTCACCCGCGCCGTCCACGCCCTGCGCAAGCTCGTCACCGGCCGGCCCGTCACCCGCGACGCGGTGACCGTACGCAAGGTGGAGCGCGAGCGGTGGTCGGCGTCCGAGCTGGCGCACCAGGTGCCCGCGGGGCACGCCGTGCTGTCCCTGACGACGGTCCGCGGCGAGCACGTGCCCCCGCTCTTGGTGGACCTGCGGGACTGAGCGGCGTACGCCACGTGGGCCCCGCGACCCTGCCGCCCTGGCAGAATTGAGGGCAGCCGTTCATACGGGACGGTGCACTTCCCCTCCCGTCGAAGGTCCGTCATCCATGCCGCCCACGCTCGCCTCGCTCGTCCAGCACTCGGCGCTCAAGCTCACCGTGCTCGCGGGGGCGGACCGCCTGGAGACGCCCGTGCGCTGGGCGCACGTCAGCGAGCTGGCCGATCCCGTGCCGTGGATGGACGGCGGCGAGCTGCTGCTCATCACGGCCATGAAGATCGACGCCGAGGACCGGGAGGCGATGCGCCGCTATGTGCGGCGGCTGGTGCGGGCCGGCGTGGTCGGGCTCGGCTTCGCCGTCGGCGTCAACTACGACCAGGTGCCCGGCGCCCTCGTCGAAGCGGCGCGGGAGGAGGGCCTGCCCCTGCTCGAGGTGCCGCGCCGCACCCCCTTCCTCGCCATCACCAAGGCCGTCTCCGCGGCCATCGCCGCCGACCAGTACCGCGCGGTGACCGCGGGCTTCGAGGCCCAGCGCGAACTGACCCGGGCCGCGCTCGCCCCCGAGGGACCGGCCGCGCTGATCACCCGGCTCGCCGCGCACCTGGGCGGCTGGGCCGCGCTGTACGACGCCTCGGGCGCCGTCGTCGCCGCCGCACCCGACTGGGCGGCGCGCCGCGCGGCCCGGCTGGGCGCCGACGTCGCCAGGCTGCGGGAGCGGCCCGCGCCCGCCAGCGTGGTCGTCGGCTCGGACGACGCCGAGGAGGGCGGCGACCGCGTCGAGCTGCAGTCCCTGGGCACCGGCCGCCGCACCCGGGGCGTCCTCGCCGTCGGCACGGACGAGCCGCTGGGCACCGCCGAGCGCTACGCCGTGCACTCCGCGATCGCCCTGCTCACCCTCACCACCGAGCGCTCGCGCGCCCTGCAGGACGCCGAGCAGCGCCTGGGCGCGGCCGTGCTGCGCATGCTGCTGGCCGGCGAGCCGGATCACGCCCGGGCGGTGGCGGGGGAGCTGTACGGAGGGCTGCTGGACGCGCCGTTCCGCATGCTGGTGGCGGAGGCCGTCCCGGCCGCCGCCGAGGAGGAGCGGGCGGAGGACACGGCGGAGGACCCGCTGGGCGCGCTGGCGGACGCCGTGGAGACCGCGGCGAGCCGGGTGGCCGAGCCGGTCCTGGTGGTTCCGGAGGAGAACCGCATCCTCGTCCTCGCCACCGACGGCGGCGCGGCCGTCGACGCCTGCCTCGCGTACGCCCGCACGGCCGCGTCCCGCCGGAACAACGAACGCGGCGCCGCCGCTGCGTCCTCGTCCTCGGCCGACGGCACCGGGCCGGCCCTCGGCCTGTCCGCACCGACCGGCCCCACGGGTGCGGCCGCCGCCTTCCGCCAGGCCGAACAGGCCCTGTCCGTCGCCCGCCGCCGCGGCCGCGTCCTCGTCGAGCACGAGGAGGTGGCCGCCGGCTCGGTCCTGCCCCTGCTGGCCGACGACGCCGTGCGCGCCTTCGCCGAGGGCACGCTGCGCGCCCTGTACGAACACGACGCGACCGGCCGCGGCGACTTGGTCGCCTCCCTGCGCGCATGGCTGTCGCGGCACGGCCAGTGGGACGCGGCGGCCGCCGATCTGGGTGTCCACCGCCATACGCTGCGCTACCGGATGCGGCGGGTCGAGGAGATCCTGGGGCGCTCCCTGGACGACCCGGACGCCCGCATGGAGCTGTGGCTGGCCCTGAAGGCGACGTCCGGGCCGCCGGCCTAGCGGGCGCCGGGGGACGGACGGTGCCCCTGCCCCGCCCTCTCACCGTCTCTTGTCCCCAATCACCGGACGGGCTGGACTGTCCACGCCATAGCGGTGCACCCGCGCGGTCGCGCGCTCCATCACGGATAAACAGCCGGGGGTCGCACCGCACCTACGGTGGGGGAGCCCCATTACGTCTGCACCCCCCGGAGGGAATCCGTGACTGCTCCCCACGCGTTCTGGCTGGCCGGCCGCGAGGCCACCGGCGAGGAGACCTTCGACGTCACGAACTCCTGGGACGGTCGTCTCGTCGGCACCGTGAGCGTGCCCACCGAGGCGCAGGTCGAGGAGGCCGTGGCCGCCGCGCACGCCGTGCGGGACGAGTTCGCCGCGACCCCCGCCCATGTCCGGGCCGCCGCCCTCGACCACGTCGTCAAGCGGCTCACCGAGCGCACCGAGGAGATCGCCCAGCTGATCTCCGCCGAGAACGGCAAGCCCATCAAGTGGGCGCGCGGCGAGGTCGGCCGTGCCGTCTCCGTCTTCCGCTGGGCCGCCGAGGAGGCGCGCCGCTTCAACGCCGGCGACGCCCAGCGCCTGGACACCGACGCCGGCGGCACCGGCCGCCTCGCGCTGACGCGCCGCTTCCCGCGCGGCACCGTGCTCGGCATCGCGCCCTTCAACTTCCCGCTCAACCTGAGCGCGCACAAGGTCGCCCCGGCCATCGCCGTCGGCGCCCCGATCATCCTCAAGCCGGCCCCGGCGACCCCGATCTCCTCCCTGGTGCTCGGCGAGATCCTCGCCGAGACGGACCTGCCGGCGGGCTCCTGGAGCGTCCTGCCCGTGCCCAACAACCGCATGCCCGCCCTGGTGCGGGACGAGCGGCTGCCGGTCATCTCCTTCACCGGCTCCGGCCCGGTCGGCTGGTCGATCCTCGACTCCGCGCCGCGCAAGCACGTCACCCTCGAGCTCGGCGGCAACGGCGCGGCCGTCGTCCTGGCCGACTGGTCCTCCGAGGAGGACCTGGACTGGGCAGCGCAGCGCATCGCCACCTTCTCCAACTACCAGGGCGGCCAGTCCTGCATCTCCGTGCAGCGCGTCATCGCCGACGCCTCGCTGTACGAGCGGCTGGTCCCCAAGGTCGTCGCGGCCGTCGAGGCGCAGGTGACGGGCGACCCGTCCGACGCCGCCACCGATGTCGGCCCGCTGGTCAGCGAGGACGCCGCCAAGCGCGTGGAGTCCTGGGTCGACGAGGCCGTCGCGGCGGGCGCGACGCTGCTCGCGGGCGGCAAGCGCGACGGCGCCACGTACGCGCCGACCGTCCTGGCGGACGTCCCGGCCGGCGTGACGATCGCCTGCGAGGAGGTCTTCGGCCCCGTCCTGACCCTCACCAAGGCCGACGGCGAGGACGCGGCGTTCGCGGCGGTCAACGACTCCCCGTACGGCCTGCAGGCGGGCGTGTTCACCCACGACCTGCAGACCGCCTTCCGCGCGCACCGCGCGCTGGAGACCGGTGGCGTGATCATCGGTGACGTCCCGTCCTACCGTGCGGACCAGATGCCCTACGGCGGCGCCAAGCAGTCCGGCGTGGGCCGTGAGGGCGTGCGCTACGCGATGGACGACTACACGTACGAGCGTGTCCTGGTCCTGACGGGTTTGAACCTGTAACCGCGTCAAACAGCGACAGAGCAGTGCGCTCCGGCACCATGGGCCGGAGCGCACTGCTGTCCCCCGTGGCCGGCGCGTCCCCCGTGTCCCCCCGTGCGCCCACTGCGCGCCGACCCTCATGACCCTAGGCGGGCCGTCGCCCGCAGTCGTCCCGTAACGGGTGGAATTCCGCCCTCAACCCACGCGGTAGTCGCCCTTCCGTCTCCACCCCACGCGGTAGGCCGGCAGCCTCCGCCCGACCGATGCTCCGCCTGCCGGTACGCGGTTACGCTGCGGCGATGTGGACGGTGCGGGCACTGGAACGCAGGATCGCGGAGTGGCCGCGCGCGGCGCTGGACGTGCCGATGGCGGTGGGCTTCACGATCGTGGCACTGCTGCTGGCGACCGAGCGCCCGCCCGAGGGCTGGTACTGGGACCGGCCCGACGCCCTGGGCTACGCCCTGATCTGCGCCACCAACCTCGTGCTGGCCGCGCGCCGCCACGCGCCCCGTACCGTCTTCGCGGCCGCCACCGTCTTATGGCTGTGGTACATCGCCGCCGGGTTCTGGCCCGTCGTCAACAGCGGCGCCCTGATGCTGGCCCTGTACACGGTGGCCGCGAGCTGCCGCGCGGCCCATGCGGCGGTCTGCGGGGTGACGTTCGCGGCGGTCTGGATCCTGGGCGCCGCGCTCTCCCGGAGCAACGACGTGGCGACCGCCGTGGCCCAGGCCCTGGTCGTGCCCTTCATCATCTGGAAGTTCGGCGACAACGCCCGCCGGCTGGCACACCGCAACCGCACCCTGTCGGAGCTGACCGGCCAGTTGCGCCGCGAGCGCGAGGAGAACGCCCGCCGCGCGGTCGCCGAGGAGCGGGTCCGCATCGCCCGGGAACTGCACGACGTGGTCGCCCACCACATGTCCGTCATCTCCGTGCAGGCGGGCCTGGCCCACTACGTGTTCACCAGCGACGCCGCGACCGCCCGCGACGCCCTCGGCACGATCTCGGCCTCCAGCGGGGAGGCGCTGGAGGAGCTGCGCCGGCTCCTGTCCGTGCTGCGCGTGGGCCCCGAGGGCGTCGGCGAGAACCCCGGCGACGGCCCGTACCAGCCCGCGCCCGGCCTGGACCGGCTCGAGGAGACCGCCGAACGCGTCCGGGCCGCGGGCGTGGCGGTCGAGCTGGAGGTGGTGGGGGAGCGGCGGCCGCTGCCCCAGGGCCCGGACCTGTGCGCGTACCGCGTCGTGCAGGAGGCGCTCACGAACGTCATCAAGCACGCCCGCCCCGCCCGCGCCACCGTCCGCGTCGAATTCCGGCCGCACCAGCTGTCCGTGCGGGTCACCGACGACGGCCGGGGTGCAGTTCCGGCCATCCCGTCGCCGTCGGGCGGTCACGGGTTGATCGGCATGCGCGAGCGCGCCAGGATCTACGGGGGATCCCTGGCCGCCGGCCCGCGCGCCGAGGGCGGGTTCGAGGTCCGGCTCACCCTCCCCCTGAAGTCGCCGGTGCGGGGGAGAGGGACGACCGGGGATGACCGGGAAGGCCGAACGGAGCGGGGCCGGTGAGGCCGGCGCGGCCGCCGACATCCGCGTCCTCGTCGTGGACGACCAGATCCTCATCCGCGCCGGAGTCGCCGCCCTGCTGCGCGCCGCCCCCGGCATGGCGGTCGTCGGCGAGGCGGCCGACGGCGAGGAGGCCATCGCGCTGGCCGCCGAGCACCGGCCCGACGTGATTCTCATGGACATCCGGATGCCCGGCCTCAGCGGCATCACGGCCACCGAGCGCATCCTGGAAGCCGCCGTGGACCCCGCGCCCCGGGTGCTGGTCCTGACCACCTTCGACCTCGACGAGTACGTGTACGCGGCGCTGCGCGCGGGAGCCGCGGGCTTCCTGCTGAAGGACGCGGGCCCGCAGCGCCTGCTCGCCGCCGTGACGGCCGTGGCGGGCGGTGACACCCTCTTCGCGCCGACGGTCACCCGCCGCCTGGTCGAGGCGTTCGCCCGGCGCGCCCCGGACCCCGAGCCCGCGCCGCAGGAGGCGCTCGAGGGGCTCACCGGCCGGGAGACGGAGGTGCTGCGGCTGACCGGGCGCGGCCTGTCCAACACCGAGATCGCCTCCGAGCTCGTCATCAGCGAGGCCACGGTCAAGACCCATCTCAACCGCGCCATGGCCAAGCTGGGCCTGTGCAGCCGCGCCCAGGCGGTGGTGGTCGCCTACGAGAGCGGCCTGGTCACCCCCGGCGCGTCCAGCTAGCGCGCGCCCCCGCACACGCCCCACGCGCCCGGGCCGGAACCTTGACCGGGGTCTGGTAGACCCCGTACGGATGGGGTAGGTACATACGGACGAGTAGCACCGGTCGGTAGTCGACCGGGACAACCGCCCCGACTGAAGCGGTGAGGTGCCAGATGACCGCACCATCCGTACGACCGGTCTCCGAGCGCGAAGCGCGCCAGGTCGCCGAAGCGGCCCGGGAGCAGGGATGGCAGAAGCCCAGCTTCGCCAAGGAACTCTTCCTCGGCCGGTTCCGTCTCGACCTGCTGCACCCGCATCCCACCCCCGCCCCGGAGGACGTCCGGCGCGGCGAGGAGTTCCTCTCCAAGCTGCGCGACTTCTGCGAGACGCGGATCGACGGCGCCCGCATCGAGCGCGAAGCGAAGATCCCGGACGAGACGGTCGACGGGCTCAAGGAGCTCGGCGCCTTCGGCATGAAGATCGACATCAAGTACGGGGGCCTGGGCCTGACCCAGGTCTACTACAACAAGGCCCTGTCCCTGGTGGGCTCCGCCAGCCCCGTCGTCGGCGCGCTGCTCTCCGCCCACCAGTCCATCGGAGTGCCCCAGCCGCTCAAGCTCTTCGGCACCCAGGAGCAGAAGGACACCTTCCTGCCGCGCTGCGCGCGCACCGACATCACCGCCTTCCTCCTCACCGAGCCCGACGTCGGCTCCGACCCGGCCCGGCTGGCGACCACCGCCGTGCCCGACGGCGACGACTACATCCTCGACGGCGTGAAGCTGTGGACGACCAACGGCGTCGTCGCCGACCTGCTCGTCGTCATGGCCCGGGTGCCCAGGAGCGAGGGGCACAAGGGCGGCATCACCGCCTTCGTCGTCGAGGCGGCGGCCGAGGGCGTCACGGTGGAGAACCGCAACGCCTTCATGGGCCTGCGCGGCATCGAGAACGGCGTCACCCGCTTCCACCAGGTCCGCGTGCCCGCCGCCAACCGCATCGGTCCCGAGGGCTCCGGCCTGAAGATCGCCCTGACGACGCTGAACACCGGCCGGCTGTCCATCCCCGCCATGTGCGTCTCCGGCGGCAAGTGGGCCCTGAAGATCGCCCGCGAGTGGTCCACCGCGCGCGAACAGTGGGGCAAGCCCATCGCCAAGCACGAGGCCGTCGGCGCGAAGATCTCCTTCATCGCCGCCACCACCTTCGCCCTGGAGGCCATCCTCGACCTGTCCAGCCAGATGGCGGACGAGGACCGCAACGACATCCGCATCGAGGCCGCGCTCGCCAAGCTCTACGCCAGCGAGATGGCCTGGCTGATGACCGACGAGCTGGTCCAGATCCGCGGCGGCCGCGGCTACGAGACCGCCGCCTCACTGGCCGCCCGCGGCGAGCGGGCCGTCCCCGCCGAGCAGATGCTGCGCGACTCGCGCATCAACCGCATCTTCGAGGGCTCCACCGAGATCATGCACCTGCTCATCGCCCGCGAGGCCGTCGACGCCCACCTCTCCGTCGCCGGTGACCTCATCGACCCGGACAAGTCCCTCGGCGACAAGGCCAGGGCCGGCGCCCGCGCGGGCGGCTTCTACGCCCGCTGGCTGCCCAAGCTCGTCACCGGCCCCGGACAGCTGCCGCGCACCTACGCCGAGTTCCACCCCGCCGGCCACCGCGACCTCTCCGGCCACCTGCGCTACGTCGAGCGCTCCTCGCGCAAGCTCGCCCGCTCCACCTTCTACGCCATGTCCCGCTGGCAGGGCCGCATGGAGACCAAGCAGGGCTTCCTGGGCCGCGTCGTCGACATCGGCGCCGAGCTGTTCGCCATGAGCGCCGCCTGCGTACGCGCCGAGCACCTGCGCAGCCGCGGCGACCACGGCAGCGAGGCGTACCAGCTCGCCGACGCCTTCTGCCGCCAGTCCCGCATCCGCGTGGAAGAGCTCTTCCGGCGGCTGTGGACCAACACCGACGAGCTCGACCGCAAGGTCGTCTCGGGCGTGATGGCCGGCTCGTACGCGTGGCTGGAGGCCGGCATCGTCGACCCCAGCGGCGAGGGCCCCTGGATCGCGGACGCCACCCCCGGCCCCTCCAAGGCCGCGAACGTCCACCGCCCGATCCACTGAGCGGACCACCCGATGGCCGCACCGCCGGGACGCCCCTGTCGGGCAGGCCCGGCGGTGCGGCCACAATGGAGGGATGACGGACTCCCTCGCTGACCCGCACCTGCGCTACTCCGCCGCCGTTCCGGCGGGCGGCGGACCGCGCGAGATCGTGATCCTCGGCTCGACCGGTTCGATCGGCACCCAGGCCATCGACCTCGTGCTGCGCAACCCCGGCCGCTTCACGGTGACCGGCCTGTCTGCCGCCGGCGGCCGGGTGGGCCTCCTCGCCGAGCAGGCCCGGCAGCTGCGGGTGCGCACGGTCGCCGTCGCCCAGGCCGACAAGGTGCCCGCGCTGCGCGAGGCGCTCGCCGCGCAGTACGGCAGCGAGCCGCTGCCCGAGATCCTGGCCGGGCCCGACGCGGCCACCGAGCTGGCCCGCGGGGAGTGCCACACCGTCCTCAACGGCATCACCGGCTCCATCGGCCTGGCGCCCACCCTCGCCGCCCTGGAGGCCGGCCGCACCCTGGCCCTGGCCAACAAGGAGTCCCTGATCGTCGGCGGCCCGCTGGTGAAGGCCGTCGCCAAGCCGGGGCAGATCATCCCCGTCGACTCCGAGCACGCGGCCCTCTTCCAGGCCCTGCTGGGCGGCACCCGCGCCGAGGTCCGCAAGCTGGTCGTCACCGCCTCCGGCGGCCCCTTCCGCGGCCGCACCAAGGCCGAGCTGGCCTCCGTCACCCCCCAGGACGCCCTGGCGCACCCCACCTGGTCCATGGGACCGGTGATCACGATCAACTCGGCCACCCTGGTCAACAAGGGGCTCGAGGTCATCGAGGCCCACCTGCTGTACGACATCCCCTTCGAGCGCATCGAGGTCGTCGTCCACCCGCAGTCCTACGTCCACTCGATGGTGGAATTCACCGACGGCTCCACCCTCGCCCAGGCCACCCCGCCCGACATGCGCGGCCCCATCGCCATCGGCCTCGGCTGGCCCGAGCGGGTGCCCGACGCCGCCCCCGCCTTCGACTGGTCCCAGGCCTCCACCTGGGAATTCTTCCCCCTCGACGACGAGGCGTTCCCCTCGGTCGGCCTCGCCCGGCACGTCGGCGGCCTCGGCGGCACCGCGCCCGCCGTCTTCAACGCCGCCAACGAGGAGTGCGTCGATGCGTTCCTGAGCGGGCAGCTGCCGTTCAATGGGATCGTGGACACCGTCGCCGAGGTGGTCGCGGAACACGGCACCCCCGCCGCGGGAACCCGCCTGACCGTCTCGGACGTCCTGCAAGCGGAGACCTGGGCGCGCGCCCGGGCCCGCGAACTGGCGGCCCGTAAGGGCGCCCGTACGGCGAAAGCGACCTCGGAGGCCCGCGCATGACGACACTGATGACCGTCCTCGGGATAGTCGTCTTCGTGGTGGGCCTGCTCTTCTCCATCGCCTGGCACGAGCTGGGCCACCTCTCCACCGCCAAGATGTTCGGCATCCGGGTGCCGCAGTACATGGTCGGCTTCGGGCCGACGATCTTCTCCCGCCGCAAGGGCGAGACGGAGTACGGCATCAAGGCCATCCCGCTCGGCGGTTACATCCGGATGATCGGCATGTTCCCGCCCGGCGAGGACGGCCGCATAAGCGCCCGCTCCACCTCCCCCTGGCGCGGCATGGTCGAGGACGCCCGCTCGGCGGCCTTCGAGGAGCTGCGGCCCGGCGACGAGACGCGGATGTTCTACACGCGCAAGCCCTGGAAGCGCGTGATCGTGATGTTCGCGGGGCCGTTCATGAACCTGGTCCTCGCGGTGGTGATCTTCCTCGGCGTGATGATGTCGTTCGGCGTCAACACCCAGACCACCACCGTCTCCGCCGTCTCCGAGTGCGTCGTCTCCGCCAGCGCCGCCACGGACAAGTGCCCCCAGGGCGCCAAGGACTCCCCGGCCAAGGCCGCCGGCCTGCAGCCCAAGGACAGGATCGTCGCGTTCAACGGCCACAAGGCCACCGACTGGACGACCCTGCAGAAGGAGATCCGCAGGACCACCGGCCCGGCCACGATCACCGTCGTCCGCGACGGGCAGGAGAAGACCCTCAGCGCGGACCTCATCTCCAACCAGGTCCAGAAGTACGACAGCAAGGGCGCCCCCCTCAAGGGCCAGTACGTCACCGCGGGCTTCCTCGGCTTCACGCCCGCCACCGGCGTCGTCCAGCAGTCCTTCGGCCAGTCCGTCGACCGGATGGGCGACATGGTCCAGTCCGGTGTGGAATCGCTCATCGCGCTGCCCGGCAAGATCCCGGACCTGTGGAACGCCGCCTTCGACGGCGGCGAGCGCAAGGCCGACTCGCCCATGGGCGTCGTGGGCGCCGCCCGCGTCGGCGGCGAGGTGTTCAACCTCGACATCCCGCCGTCGCAGCAGATCGCGACCATGCTGTTCCTGGTCGCCGGCTTCAACCTCTCGCTGTTCCTCTTCAACATGCTGCCGCTGCTGCCGCTGGACGGCGGACACATCGCGGGAGCCCTGTGGGAGTCGGTGCGGCGTGCCTTCGCCAAGGTCTTCCGGCGCCCCGACCCGGGCCCGTTCGACGTGGCCAAGCTGATGCCGGTCGCCTATGTGGTGGCGGGGATCTTCATCTGCTTCACCATCCTCGTCCTCATCGCGGACGTGGTGAACCCCGTACGCCTCACCTGAGGCGGGGCGCAGCCCCGTACGGCCGAACGCCGGACGTGCTGAATTTCCAGCCCGTCCGGCGTTTGCCGTAACCTCGGAGACCGGAGCCCGCCGATCTCGGGACCATGATTTAAGACCTTGGGGTTGCTCGCCAGATGACTGCGATTTCGCTGGGAATGCCGTCCGTTCCGACCAAGCTCGCCGACCGCCGGGTCAGCCGCAAGATCCAGGTCGGATCCGTGGCCGTCGGCGGCGACGCCCCCGTGTCCGTCCAGTCGATGACGACGACCCGGACCTCGGACATCGGCGCCACGCTGCAGCAGATCGCCGAGCTGACGGCCTCCGGCTGCCAGATCGTCCGCGTCGCCTGCCCCACCCAGGACGACGCCGACGCCCTGCCGATCATCGCCAGGAAGTCCCAGATCCCGGTCATCGCGGACATCCACTTCCAGCCGAAGTACGTCTTCGCCGCCATCGACGCCGGCTGTGCCGCCGTCCGGGTCAACCCGGGCAACATCAAGCAGTTCGACGACAAGGTCAAGGAGATCGCCAAGGCCGCCGGCGACGCCGGCACCCCGATCCGCATCGGCGTCAACGCCGGCTCGCTGGACCGCCGCCTGCTGCAGAAGTACGGCAAGGCCACCCCCGAGGCCCTCGTGGAGTCCGCCCTGTGGGAAGCCTCCCTCTTCGAGGAGCACGGCTTCCGCGACATCAAGATCTCGGTCAAGCACAACGACCCGGTCGTCATGGTCAACGCCTACCGCCAGCTCGCCGCCCAGTGCGACTACCCCCTGCACCTGGGTGTCACCGAGGCCGGCCCGGCCTTCCAGGGCACCATCAAGTCGGCCGTCGCCTTCGGCGCCCTGCTCTCCGAGGGCATCGGCGACACCATCCGCGTCTCGCTGTCCGCCCCGCCGGCCGAGGAGATCAAGGTCGGCATCCAGATCCTGGAGTCCCTCAACCTCCGCCAGCGCCGCCTGGAGATCGTCTCCTGCCCCTCCTGCGGCCGCGCCCAGGTCGACGTCTACAAGCTGGCCGAGGAGGTCACCGCGGGCCTGGAGGGCATGGAGGTCCCGCTGCGCGTCGCCGTCATGGGCTGCGTCGTCAACGGCCCCGGCGAGGCCCGCGAGGCCGACCTGGGCGTCGCCTCCGGCAACGGCAAGGGCCAGATCTTCGTCAAGGGCGAGGTCATCAAGACCGTTCCCGAGTCCAAGATCGTGGAGACCCTCATCGAAGAGGCCATGAAGATCGCCGAGCAGATGGAGAAGGACGGCGTCGCCTCCGGCGAGCCCACCATCAGCGTCGCCGGCTGACCCAGGCCCACCCCCGCCCGCCGGGCGCACACCCGCACCACCGCTGCCCCGCCCCGCGAAGGGACGGGGCAGCGCCATATCCGCCCGCGAGGGAGGTATCCCGCACAAGGCTGGAGGTACAGTGCCAGGACCTGTTCCCCCATGGCCCCCGGCCCGCGACGGTGAGGCAATCCCACACGTGCTGACGACGACCACCACCAAGGTCCTGGAGCCCGGCGAACTGGACGCCGCCCTCGCCGTCCTCGACCGCGATCCCGTCGCCAACGCCTTCGTCGCGGCACGCGTCCAGGTCGCCGGGCTCGACCCCTGGCGGCTCGGCGGCGAGATGTGGGGCTGGTACGCGGGCGGCCGCCTGGAGTCGCTGTGCTACGCGGGCGCCAACCTCGTCCCCATCTGCGCCGGCCCCGACGCCGTACGGGCCTTCGCCGACCGCGCCCGCCGCTCCGGCCGCCGCTGCTCCTCCATCGTCGGCCCCGCCGAGGCCACCACCGAGCTGTGGTCCCTCCTCGAACCCCACTGGGGCCCCGCCCGCGAGGTCCGCGCCCACCAACCGCTCATGGTCACCCGGTCCATGCCCGCCGGCATCGAGCCCGACCCGTTCGTCCGCCGCGTCCGCAAGGACGAGATGGACGTGATCATGCCGGCGTGCGTGGCCATGTTCACCGAGGAGGTCGGCGTCTCCCCGCTCGCCGGCGACGGCGGCCTGCTCTACCAGGCCCGCGTCGCCGAGCTCGTCGGCTCGGGCCGCTCCTTCGCCCGCGTGGAGGACGGCCGCGTCGTCTTCAAGGCCGAGATCGGCGCCGCCACGGACCGGGCCTGCCAGATCCAGGGCGTCTGGGTCGCCCCCGAGCACCGCGGCCGCGGTCTGTCCGTGACCGGCATGGCCGCCGTCCTGCGGCACGCGCTGCGGGAGGTCTCCCCGGTCGTGAGCCTGTACGTCAACGACTACAACACCGCCGCGCGGGCCACGTACCGCCGCGTGGGCTTCGAGGAAGTCGGCGCCTTCATGAGCGTGCTGTTCTGAGGCGACCGACGGACCTACGGACGGGTAGCCTCCCCGCATGAATGACATCGCGGTCGCACCGCTCGATCTCGCCGCCCGGGTGGACGAAGCGCTGGCCGTGCAGGCCGTCGCCTTCGGGCTCACGCCCGAGGAGGTCGGCGTACGGCGCCACATCGTGCTCCGGCATCTGGCCTGCCCCGGCGCCCGGGCCCTGGGCGCCACCACGCCCGAGGACCGGCTCGTGGGCTTCGTCTACGGGATGCCGAACGACCGCACGCACTGGTGGTCCACGGTGGTCGAGCCGTACCTGCGCGCCAACGGCTGCGAGGACTGGCTGGACGACTCCTTCGTCATCACCGAACTGCACGTCCACCCCGCCTTCCAGAACCGGCGGATCGGGCGCGGCCTGATCACCGCCATCACGGCCACCGCCACCGAGCCCCGCTCCATCCTCTCCGCCGTCGACCGCGAGAGCCCCGCCCGGGCGCTCTACCGCAAGCTCGGCTACCGGGACCTGGCGCGCCACGTCCTCTTCCCGAGCGCGCCGAGCCCGTACGCCGTGATGGGGGCGCCGCTGCCGCTGCTGGGCTGAGAAAACGTTTCCCGGCCGCCCGCGCCGACGGCTAGTCTCCTCGCCATCACCCCGGCACGGTACGCAGGAGCAGCCATGGCCCACGTCCAGCGCATGTCCACGACGATGATCAAGACGCTGCGCGACGACCCGGCCGACGCCGAGACCGCCAGCCACAAGCTGCTGGTCCGCGCCGGCTATGTGCGCCGCTCCTCGGCGGGGGTGTGGACCTGGCTGCCGCTCGGCAAGAAGGTCCTCGACAACGTCACCCGCGTCGTGCGCGAGGAGATGGACGCCATCGGCGGCCAGGAGGTGCTGCTGCCCGCGCTGCTGCCCAGGGAGCCGTACGAGACGAGCGGCCGCTGGAAGGAGTACGGCGACCAGCTGTTCCGGCTGCGCGACCGCAAGGGCGCGGACTATCTCCTCGGGCCCACGCACGAGGAGATCTTCACCCTGACGGTCAAGGACCAGTGCACGTCCTACAAGGACCTGCCGGTGATCCTCTATCAGATCCAGACCAAGTACCGGGACGAGGCACGGCCCCGCTCGGGCGTGCTGCGCGGACGCGAGTTCCAGATGAAGGACTCGTACTCCTTCGACACCACGGACGAGGGCCTCGCCGAGTCCTACCGCCTGCACCGCGCCGCCTACACGCGGATCTTCGACCGCCTGGGCCTGGACCACCGGATCGTCTCCGCCGTCTCCGGTGCGATGGGCGGCTCGGCGTCCGAGGAGTTCCTGGCCCCCGCGGCGGCCGGGGAGGACACCTTCGTGGACTGCCCCAGCTGCGACTACGCCGCCAACACCGAGGCGGTGACCACGGTCGTGACCCCCGCCGACCCCTCGGGCCACGGCCCGCTGGAGGAGCTGGACACCCCCGACACCCCCACCATCGACACCCTCGCCGAGTACCTGGGCGTGCCCGCCTCGGCCACCCTGAAGAACCTGCTCGTCAAGGTCGACGGCACGATCACGGCCGTCGGCGTGCCCGGCGACCGCGAGGTGGACCTGGGCAAGCTGGGCGAGCACCTGGCCCCGGCCGTCGTGGAGTTGGTGACGGCCGAGGACTTCGCCGGCCGCCCCGGGCTCGTCCGCGGCTACGTCGGCCCGCAGGGGCTGCCCGAGGACGTGCCCTACCTCGCCGACCCGCGCGTGGCGCCCGGCACGGCCTGGATCACCGGCGCCAACAAACCGGACACCCACGCCCGCGATGTCGTCTGCGGCCGCGACTTCACCGTCGACCGCTACATCGACGTCGTCGTGGTCGAGCCCGGCGACCCGTGCCCCTGCTGCGGCGCGGGCCTGGAGATCGGGCGGGCCATCGAGGTCGGCCACATCTTCCAGCTCGGCCGCAAGTACGCCGACGCGTTCGCCCTCGACGTCCTCGGCCCGCAGGGCAAGCCCGTCCGCGTCACCATGGGCTCGTACGGCATCGGGGTCTCCCGCGCCGTGGCCGCCCTCGCCGAACAGACCCACGACGGCGCCGGCCTGTGCTGGCCCCGCGAAGTCGCCCCGGCAGACGTCCACGTGGTGGCCGCCGGCAAGGCCGTGCAGGGCGAACTGGCCGACGCGGTGGCCGAGCGCCTGGCCAAGGCGGGGGTGCGCGTCCTGCTGGACGACCGGGCCGGCGTCTCACCGGGCGTCAAGTTCACGGACGCGGAGCTGATCGGAGTGCCGACCATCCTGGTCGTGGGCCGCCGGGCGTCCGACGGCGTGGTCGAGGTGAAGGACCGCCGCACGGGCGCGAAGGAGGAACTGCCGGTGGACGAGGCGGTGTCGAGACTGACGGAGGCGAAAATCAGCCCGTCTGGGGGCACCTCCCAGCGGTAGCTGGGGGAGATTGAGGACCGGGGTCCGGGGCGGAGCCCCGGTTACAGCAACCCCGCGAATTCCAGCAGCAGTTCCCCCTGCCTCCGTTCCCCCCGCGCCAGCGCCCGCGCCCCCGCCTCGGCCGTACGGAAGAGCGTCCAGCCGCGCAGCCGCCCGGCGTCGACGTCCAGCGACTCCGACAGCTTCGCCACCCGGCGCCGGGCCGCCGCGGCGGCCCCGGGCGCGGCCAGCAGCGTGTCGGCGCGGTCGCGGACCAGCCAGGCCAGGTCGTAGGCGCGTTCGCCGACCAGCGGGCGCGGGGCGATGGCCAGCCAGGGCGCGCGGTCGGCGGCCAGGACGCTGCCCTGGTGGTACTCGCCGTGCAGCAGCACGGAAGCCTCCTCGGCAGCGGCCGCCACCAGGGCGTCCCGCAGCTCCAGCGCCTCGTCGAGCACGCCGCGCGCATCGGCTGCCCAGGGCTGTTCGCGGTACGCGCGCAACGCGTCGGCCGGCGCCGCCGTGTGCTCGGCGACGGTCGCGAACGGATGGCCGGCGGGCGGCGGCACCCACAGCCGCTGGAGCGTGGCCGCCGCCTCCAGCTGGGCCTTGGCCTCGGCCAGCGAACGCAGGCTGACGTCGGCGTGCAGCCGCTCCAGCAACAGCGCCCCGGCCGCCGGGTCCACGCGCAGCGCCCGTACCGCGCTGCGGCCGTCCCAGTGGGCGAGCGCGGCGTGTTCGCGCTCCGTCGTGCCGTCGGGCGGGGAGAGCTTGAGCGCGGCCGGCGTGCCGTCGGACTGACGGACGAGGACGAGCAGGGCGGTCCGCCCGCCGGGCATCTGCACCCGTTCGGGTGTCAGTTCCCAATGGGCGAGGCACTGTCGGGCGATGTCGGGCAGCGCGGTGAGCCACTGCCGGGCGGCGGCGCCGCGGTCGGGGTCCGAGCCCAGGGTCCGAACCAGCCGCTCCGGCGGTTCGAGGCGGTCGTGAGCGTTGGCCATCCCTGAGAGGTCCCTTTCGTCTTTTCGCTGATCAGGCCCGCTGGGACGGACCGCCCGGCGAGCCACCGGGCCCGGTCGTGGCGGCCCGCTCGGCGAGCCCAGGGAAGGCTACGCTGCCGCCGCTCCAGCGCACCGCCCGCACCGCCGCCTCCCGCAGGCCCGCCGCCGCCTCGCCGCGCAGGCCGCCCGTGGCGGCCCTCACGAGATCGGCGTAGACGGCCGCGAGCCGGCTCTCCAGCTCCGCCGCCAGCCGCACCGCGGCCGCCTCGTCCGGCACCGGGAACGGCAGGGTGTACGCGGCCGCCGCGGCCTCGGGCTCGGCGCCCAGGTCCCGTACGGTGCGGATCATCGCGTCCCGCCGGGCACGGTGGGCGTCGTGCGCCTCGCGGGCCTCGGCCGCGCGGGCGTCGTCCACGCGCCCGCCGACCACCCCGTAGCCGTAGACGGTGGCGTGCTCGGCGGCCAGCGCCGCCTGGGCCGCCGCCACCACGTCACGCCGCGCGTCGCCGGCGCGGGAGGGCCTGGTCATGCGTCACCTCCGGTGAGCAGATAGGCGTGGGCCGCGCCCGCCGCCGCCACCGAGGCGAGCAGCCGGGCGAGCTCGGGCGGGGCCGAACCGAGGGCGGCGGTCCGGGCGTCGGCGGTGCGGCGCTCGGCGTCGGCGAGGGCGGCCAGCGCCGCGCTCTCGTCGCCGGGCACCTCGGGGGCGGCGGGCGGGGCCTGTGCGGAGGCCGAGGGGGAAGGGGCTTGCGGGCTGAATGCCTCGGCGTGCCGGGCGACTTCCGCCCGCAACGGCCGCAGCCGCCGCGCCAGCGCGGCGTGCGCGGCGATCGTCGCGTCGTAGCGCTCCAGCAGCCGCGCCGAGTCCTGGCCGGCGCTCTCCCGCAGCCGGCGCGTGGCGAAGGCCCGCCCGTCGGCGTCGTCGCCACCGGAGGAACATCCGGCCAGCAGCGCCGTGGCGCCACCGGTCAGCAGGGCCGCCGTCGCCCCGGCCAGTACCCTGCGTCTGCGCGGGCCGTCGGCGCCCCGCGTCGTCGTCGTGAGCGGCACGATCCTCTTTCCGCCTCGTCCGGGCATGATCACCGCACGCGAGCGTACCGGCGTGCGGCCACGTCGCAGCGGACCGGGCACCGAATCGTCAGCCGCCTGCCGGAACAGATAGGCTTTGACCTGACACGCGACTTTCCCACAACAGCACACGCGGCCGAGGAGTCACCCGGATGAGCACCACCCAGAGCGAGAGGCTGCGCGAGCTCCTCGCCCCTCTCGTCAGCGCGCGAGAGCTGGAGCTGGAAGAGGTCGAGGTGACACCGGCCGGGAAGCGGCGCGTCCTGCGCATCGTGGTGGATTCCGATGCGGGCGTGCAGCTGGACACGTGTGCGGAGCTGAGCCGTGATGTCTCCGACCTGCTCGACGAGACGGACGCCATGGGTGGCGCCCCCTACGTCCTCGAGGTCACCTCTCCGGGCGCCGACCGCCCCCTGACGCAGCACCGTCACTACGTCCGTGCCACCGGCCGGCTGATCAAGGCGCAGCTCACCGAGGGCGGTGAGCTCGTCGCGCGGATCATCGCCGTGGACGAGGACGGGCTCGACCTGGAGGTGCCGGGCGTCAAGGGCCGCAAGCCCACCGCCCGCAGGCTGGCGTTCGCCGAGATCGCCAAGGCGCGTGTCGAGATCGAGTTCAACCGTAAGGCCGACGAGAAGGCCGCAGTCGAATCCGCCGGAGAGCAGTCCGGGATTCAAGACGAGATTCAAGAGGAGGCGTAGCCGTGGACATCGACATGAGCGCCCTGCGGGGTCTGGTGCGAGAGAAGGAGATCTCCTTCGACCTGCTGGTCGAGGCGATCGAGTCGGCCCTCCTCATCGCGTACCACCGCACCGAGGGAAGCCGCCGCCGGGCCCGCGTGGAGCTGGACCGTTCCAGCGGCCACGTGACGGTGTGGGCCAAGGAGGACCCGCAGGACCTCGCCGAGGGCGAGGAGCCCCGCGAGTTCGACGACACCCCCTCCGGTTTCGGCCGGATCGCCGCGACCACCGCGAAGCAGGTCATCCTCCAGCGTCTGCGCGACGCCGAGGACGAGATCACTTTCGGTGAGTTCGCCGGCCGTGAGGGCGACGTCGTCGCGGGCGTCGTGCAGCAGGGCAAGGACCCCAAGAACGTCCTGGTCGACATCGGCAAGCTGGAAGCCATCCTGCCGGTCCAGGAGCAGGTGCCGGGCGAGGAGTACAAGCACGGCACGCGTCTGCGCACGTACGTCGTGCGGGTGGCCAAGGGTGTCCGCGGCCCGTCCGTGACGCTCTCGCGCACCCACCCCAACCTGGTGAAGAAGCTGTTCGCCATGGAGGTCCCGGAGATCGCGGACGGTTCGGTGGAGATCGCCGCCATCGCCCGTGAGGCAGGTCACCGCACCAAGATCGCCGTGCGTTCCACCCGCTCGGGGCTGAACGCGAAGGGCGCCTGCATCGGCCCGATGGGCGGCCGCGTCCGCGCGGTCATGGCCGAGCTGCACGGCGAGAAGATCGACATCGTCGACTGGTCGGACGACCCGGCGGAGCTGGTGGCGCACGCGCTGTCCCCCGCACGGGTGAGCAAGGTCGAGGTCGTGGACCTCGCCGCCCGCTCCGCGCGGGTGACCGTGCCGGACTACCAGCTCTCGCTGGCCATCGGCAAGGAAGGCCAGAACGCCCGGCTCGCGGCCCGGCTCACCGGCTGGCGGATCGACATCCGTCCCGACACCGAGCAGCAGCAGCCCGAGCGCGACTGATCCTCGCGCAGCGCACAGTAGTGACGGGGGGCGTGCGGCAGCCCGCCCCGAGCGGCCCCGATTGGTCCGTAAAACGACCATGAGGGGGCCGCGTCCCCCCGGTGGGCCCCGGTCGGGGCCCCGAATCCTGGCCGATCTTGGCTGAAACGCATACGCGCACGATCAGTGCCCCGAAGGGGTGAGGTCGGCGTGGGGAGGTAGACTTAATCAGTGTCTGGCCGGACGCATGCCCGCGCATGCCCTGAGCGCACCTGTGTGGGGTGCCGGGAGCGAGCGGCCAAGGGCGAACTGCTGCGGACCGTGATGATCGAGGGCGTCTGCGTCCCCGATCCGCGCGGTACGCTGCCCGGCCGGGGTGCCTCCGTGCATCCCACACTGGTCTGTCTCGATCTGGCGGTACGCCGCCGGGCGTTTCCCAGGGCCTTCAAAAGCCCGGGGCCGCTCGATACAGCGGCACTGCGCCGCTACATCGAACAGATCGGCTAGTACCGGCAGCACTGCCAGGCAACACCGTAAGAAGAACGGCACGGGCGACCGTGCGGTCAGGTACCTCGCGAGTTGGAAGTAGGTCGAGATTGCGATGAGCACTCGATGAGTACGCGATGAGTACGCCCATGAAGTAGCGACGGTCCGGTGGACACCCGGACCTAGAAGGAGCGAAGTGGCTAAGGTCCGGGTATACGAACTCGCCAAGGAGTTCGGAGTGGAGAGCAAGGTCGTCATGGCCAAGCTCCAAGAACTTGGTGAATTCGTCCGTTCGGCGTCCTCGACTATCGAGGCGCCGGTCGTCCGCAAGTTGACTGACGCATTGCAGGGGCCCGGCGGCAACGCCGGCAAGTCCGCTGCGAAGCCCGCGGCGCCGCGCAAGGCAGCGCCGAAGCCGGGTGCCCCCACTCCGGGCGCCCCCCGTCCCGCCGCCCCGGCCCCCAAGCCGGCCGCGGAGACCCCCAGCACCCCCAAGCCGGCAGGCGCCGCGCCGACCCCCGGTCCGCGCCCCGGTCCGAAGCCCGCTCCGGCGGCTCCGGCCAAGCCTGCCCCGGTCACCCCGGTGCCCGCCGCGGAGTTCTCCGCGCCGGCTCCGGCCGCCCCGTCCCAGGACCGCCCCGCGCCCCGCCCCGGTGGCGGCGCTCCCGGCCCGCGCCCCGGCGCGCGTCCGGGTGGTCAGGCCGGCCAGCGTGACGGTGGCCGTCCCGAGCGCGCCCCGCGCCCGGGTGGCGAGCGTGCCCCGCGCCCCGGTGGCGCACGTCCGGCCGGTCCCCGTCCGGGCAACAACCCCTTCACCTCCGGTGGCTCCACCGGTATGGCCCGTCCGCAGGCCCCCCGTCCCGGTGGCGCCCCGCGTCCCGGCGGCGACCGTCCGGGCCCCGGCGGCCCGCGTCCGCAGGGCGGCCCCGGTGGCGCCCCGCGTCCGCAGGGTCAGGGCGGCGCCCGTCCGACCCCCGGCGGCATGCCCCGTCCGCAGGGTGCCCCCGGTGGCGCGCCCCGTCCCGGCGGCGGCGCCGGCGCCCCTGCCGGTAACCGCCCGAACCCGGGCATGATGCCGCAGCGTCCGGCTGCCGGCCCGCGTCCGGGCCCCGGTGGCGGCGGTCGCGGTCCCGGTGGCGGCGCAGGCCGTCCCGGTGGCGCCGGTCGTCCGGGTGGCGGCGGCTTCGCCGGCCGTCCGGCCGGTCCGGGTGGCGGCGGTCGTCCCGGTGGCGGCGGCGGCTTCGCCGGTCGTCCCGGTGGCGGTGGCCCCGGTGGCGGTGGCGGCGGCTTCGGCGGTCGTCCCGGCTTCGGTGGTCGTCCCGGCGGCCCGGGTGCCCGTGGCGGCACGCAGGGTGCCTTCGGCCGTCCCGGCGGTCCGGCCCGTCGTGGCCGCAAGTCCAAGCGCCAGCGTCGCCAGGAGTACGAGGCCATGCAGGCCCCGTCCGTCGGCGGCGTCATGCTGCCCCGCGGCAACGGCGAGACCATTCGCCTGTCGCGCGGTGCCTCCCTCACCGACTTCGCGGAGAAGATCAACGCCAACCCGGCGTCGCTCGTCGCCGTGATGATGAACCTCGGCGAGATGGTCACGGCCACGCAGTCGGTCTCCGACGAGACCCTGCAGCTCCTCGGTGACGAGATGAACTACACGGTTCAGATCGTCAGCCCGGAGGAGGAGGACCGCGAGCTCCTCGAGTCGTTCTCCATCGAGTTCGGCGAGGACGAGGGCGGCGAGGACATGCTCGTCTCCCGTCCGCCGGTCGTGACCGTCATGGGTCACGTCGACCACGGTAAGACCCGACTGCTGGACGCGATCCGCAAGACGAACGTCGTCGCGGGCGAGGCCGGCGGTATCACGCAGCACATCGGTGCGTACCAGGTCGCCACCGAGGTCAACGGCGAAGAGCGCGCGATCACCTTCATCGACACCCCGGGTCACGAGGCGTTCACCGCCATGCGTGCCCGTGGTGCGAAGTCCACCGACATCGCGATCCTCGTGGTGGCGGCGAACGACGGTGTGATGCCGCAGACGATCGAGGCGCTGAACCACGCCAAGGCGGCCGACGTGCCGATCGTGGTCGCGGTCAACAAGATCGACGTCGAGGGTGCCGACCCGACCAAGGTGCGCGGTCAGCTCACCGAGTTCGGTCTGGTGGCCGAGGAGTACGGCGGCGACACCATGTTCGTCGACATCTCCGCCAAGCAGGGCCTGCACATCGACAGCCTGCTGGAGGCCGTGGTCCTCACCGCGGACGCCTCGCTCGACCTGCGCGCCAACGCGGAGCAGGACGCGCAGGGTATTGCGATCGAGGCCCACCTCGACCGTGGCCGCGGCGCCGTGGCCACCGTGCTCGTCCAGCGCGGTACCCTCCGCGTCGGTGACACGATGGTCGCCGGTGACGCCTACGGCCGTGTCCGCGCGATGCTCGACGACAAGGGCCAGAACGTCGAGGAAGCGGGTCCCTCGACCCCCGTCCTCGTCTTGGGTCTGACCAACGTCCCGGGCGCCGGCGACAACTTCCTCGTCGTCGACGAGGACCGCACGGCCCGCCAGATCGCCGAGAAGCGCGCTGCGCGTGAGCGCAACGCCGCCTTCGCCAAGCGCACCCGCCGGGTGTCCCTCGAGGACCTCGACAAGGTGCTCAAGGCCGGCGAGATCCAGCAGCTCAACCTCATCATCAAGGGCGACGCGTCCGGTTCGGTCGAGGCTCTCGAGTCCTCGCTGCTCCAGCTCGATGTGGGCGAGGAGGTCGACATCCGCGTGCTGCACCGTGGCGTGGGTGCGGTCACCGAGTCCGACATCAACCTGGCGTCCGGCTCCGACGCGATCGTCATCGGCTTCAACGTCCGCGCCGAGGGCCGTGCCACGCAGATGGCCGAGCGCGAGGGCGTCGACGTCCGGTACTACTCGGTCATCTACCAGGCGATCGAGGAGATCGAGGCGGCCCTCAAGGGCATGCTGAAGCCGGAGTACGAAGAGGTCGAGCTGGGTACGGCGGAGATCCGCGAGATCTTCCGCTCGTCCAAGCTGGGCAACATCGCGGGTGTCCTCATCCGCTCCGGCGAGGTCAAGCGCAACACCAAGGCGCGCCTCATCCGCGACGGCAAGGTCATCGCGGAGGACCTCACCATCGTCGGTCTGCGTCGTTTCAAGGACGACGTCACCGAGATCCGCGAAGGCTTCGAGGGCGGTATCAACCTCGGAAACTTCAACGACATCAAGATCGACGACGTCATCGCGACGTACGAGATGCGCGAGAAGCCGCGCGGCTGAACCGCATAGCTCGACCCGGGGCCGGTCGGCGGATCATATTTCCGTCGATCGGCCCCGGCCGTTGCGTGTACGGTGCGAAGAGCGACACACCATGTATCTCTCACGCCTCCCGGGTGGGCCTCACCCGTAACGCATGTATGTAGGGACTCTGTCCTTCGATCTTCTTCTCGGCGACGTACGGTCGCTGAAGGAGAAGCGCTCCGTCGTCCGTCCGATCGTCGCCGAGCTGCACCGCAAATACGCGGTGAGCGTGGCGGAGGTCGGCGACCAGGACCTCTACCGCCGGGCCACCATCGGGGTGGCGGCGGTCTCCGGGGACGCGGGGCACCTCACAGACCTGTTGGACCGCTGCGAGCGCCTGGTCGCCGCACGGCCTGAAGTGGAGCTGCTGTCGGTACGACGGCGGTTCCACGGTGATCATGACGACTGAGTGGTCGGCGATCGCCGCAAGCACAATGATGGAAGACGAGAAGGAGACGGACCAGTGGCCGACAACGCGCGTGCGAAGAGGCTGGCGGACCTCATCCGCGAGGTGATCGCACAGAAGCTGCAGCGCGGAATCAAGGACCCGCGGCTCGGCTCCCACGTGACGATCACCGACACCCGCGTCACCGGCGACCTGCGGGAGGCCACGGTCTTCTACACGGTCTACGGCGACGACGAGGACCGTGCCAGCGCCGCCGCCGGGCTGGAGAGCGCCAAGGGCATCCTGCGCTCCGAGGTCGGCCGCGCCGCGGGCACGAAGTTCACCCCGACGCTGACGTTCGTGGCGGACGCCCTGCCGGAGAACGCCCGGACCATCGAGGACCTCCTCGACCGGGCGCGGGCCTCGGACGCCCAGGTCCGCGAGGCGTCCTCGGGCGCCACGTACGCCGGCGAGGCCGACCCGTACCGCAAGCCGGGCGAGGACGACGAGGACGCTGCCGCCGAATGAAGCAGAAGTACAGCGGCCCCGACGGGCTGGTCATCGTCGACAAGCCGGCCGGCTTCACCTCGCACGACGTCGTCGCCAAGATGCGGGGCATCGCCCGCACCCGGCGCGTCGGCCACGCGGGGACGCTCGACCCGATGGCGACCGGTGTGCTCGTCCTCGGCGTCGAGCGCGCCACCAAGCTCCTCGGTCACCTCGCGCTGACCGAGAAGGAGTACGTGGCCACCGTCCGGCTCGGCCAGAACACGGTGACCGACGACGCCGAGGGCGAGATCACCTCGTCCACGGACGCCTCCGGGGTCACCCGTGAGGCGATCGACGCCGCGGTGGCCAAGCTGACCGGCGCCATCATGCAGGTGCCCTCCAAGGTCAGCGCGATCAAGATAGACGGCGTGCGCTCCTACAAGCGGGCGCGCGAGGGCGAGGACTTCGAGATCCCCGCCCGGCCGGTGACGGTCTCCTCCTTCACCGTGCACGCCGTGCTCCCCGCCGAGGCGGCGGACGGCACGCCGGTGCAGGACCTGCTGGTCTCCGTCGTCTGCTCGTCCGGCACGTACGTGCGCGCCCTCGCCCGCGACCTGGGCGCGGACACGGGCGTCGGCGGCCATCTGACGGCCCTGCGGCGCACCCGCGTCGGCCCGTACGGGATCGGCGACGCCCGCACCCTGGACCAGCTCCAGGAGGAGCTGACCGTCATGCCCGTCGCGGAGGCGGCCGCTGCCGCGTTCCAGCGCTGGGACGTGAACGAGGAGCAGGCGCGGCTGCTCGGCAACGGCGTCCGGATCAAGGTGCCGCTGTTCGACACCACCGGCCCCATCGCGGTCTTCGGACCCGACGGCCGCTTCCTCGTGCTGGTCGAGAACCAGGGCGGCAAGGCCAAGAGCCTGGCCGTCTTCGCCTAGCCGGCAGACCGGCCCCGGGGCGCAGCCCCGACACCGTGGGGCGGGGAGCGCGTCATTCCACGCGTTCCCCGCCCCACGATCCCCCTCCCACTGGTCTCTATCCATCCGGGACGGATGATTCACCCCAACGGGCAGGCGCTCGGAGTGAACCAGGGGGGTGGAAGGGGGCGCGTTCAGGGTGGGACCTGGTTTCGCCGATCATCCGCTGCCTACCGTCGTGTGTACGAGCACGGCGGGGAGGTTCGACGAGATGAACGGTCGGCGGGCCGACGCTGAAGAGTCGCTGGTGCGCATCCGCGACCTCGCGGGGCGCGCGCGGGGCACGGGCTTCCTCGCCGACGACCGCGGCACCCTGATCACCAGCCATGAGGCGGTCGACGGCCTGGCCCGCCTCGTCCTGCACGCGGCCGGCGAGCTGACCTGCGTCGTCGGCGTCGAGAGCGTGACGCCCCTGCCCGAGTTCGACCTCGCCCTGGTCCGCACGGAAGGGCTTTCCGTCCCGCCGCTGCCCGTCGCCGCGGCCGTGAGCTTCGAGGGCGGCCAGGAGGTCCGGCTGCGCACCGGCCGCTGGCACACCGCCCGCATCGTCGGTGACGTCCCGGTCACCTACACCGCCACCGACCGCTTCCATCTGCTGGGCGCCGCCCTGGAGCTGTCGCTGTCCGAGCGCGCCGGGCTCCGGCTGGGCGACGAGGCCACGGGCGGGCCCGTCTTCGACGCCCGCACCGGGGCGGTCGTCGCCGTCCTCGGTACCGCGCTGCAGGCCGATCGCCGGGCCGCCGGCTTCGCGATCCCCTTGCGCGCCGCCGCCGCGACCGCCCCCGACGGGCCGCTGGCCGCCCTCCTGGACCGCAACTCCGCCACCATCCCGGCCTTCGGCCCCGACCTCAACCTCGCGGGCGCCCTGCAGCTCACGGCCACCGCCCTCGGCTCGGTCGTCACCCCGCGCGTGTGGCGCGAGCCGGTGGAGCGCCCGGAAACCGAGCGGGAGTTCGCCCGCTTCCTCGACGTGGAGCCGTCCGGGCCGGGCACCGGGACCTGCGTCCTCGGCCTGGTCGGCGACCCCGGCACGGGCCGCACCACCGAACTCGGCGCGCTGGCCGCACGACGGGCGCGCGGCGCCGAGCCCGCGCCCACGATCTGGCTGCGCGGCGCCGACCTCCAGGTCGGCGACGAGAGCGTACGGGACGCCGTCGCGCGGGCCCTGGCGGCCGCCGGGCGCATCGTGACCGCCTCGGCGGGCCCCGGCGGCACGATCGGGGACACCGCGGCCGCCACCCCCGAGGGCGTCGCCGAGCTGGCCCGCCGCATGGGCCGCCCCCTGCTCGTCCTCCTCGACGGGCCCGAGGAGATGCCCCCCGTCCTCGCCCACGCCCTGCCCGAGTGGACCGCCGCGACCACGCGCTGGCTGCGGGAGACCTCCGCGCGCCTGATCGTCGCCTGCCGCCCGGAGCACTGGGAGAGCGCCGGCGCCCTCTTCCCGCCCCAGGTCCTCCACACCCCCGGCGGCTCCTGCGCGCCGCCCCCGGCGCCCGGGCGGCGCGCCCTGCCGCCCTGCTCCCGGCTCCCCGGACTCACCCCCGGCCAGGCGGCCGAGGTCCGGGCGTCCTACGGCATCCCGCCCGAGGCCATCGCCCCCGCGGACGCGGCCCACCCGCTCGCCCTCCGGCTGCTCGCCGAGGTCCGGGCCGCGCTCCCGGACGGCACCGAGGGCATCGGCGGCTCCGGCGAGGCGGCCCCCGACCGCTGGGACGTCTTCGCCGCCTACCTGGACCTGATCTGCCTGCGCATCGCCGTACGCCTGGCCGCCTCCCGCCGGCCGCCCCTGCGCGGCCCGGCCGTACGACGGCTCGCCGCCCGCGTGGCCGGGCAGGTCCACGAGGCCGCCCGGCGCTGCCTGGGGCCCGGCCAGGGGGAGCTGGAGCGCGAGGCCTTCGAGGAGCTGTTCCCCTGGCGCACCGGATGGGCCTCCGCCGTGCTCACCGAAGGTCTGCTCGTGCCCGCCGGCTCCGGCTACCGCTTCGCGCACGAGGAATTCGCCGACTGGCTGCAGGGCACGCACCTCGACCTCGACGCCGCGCTGTACGCGCTGGTCCACCGCTGGTACGAGCCGGAGGGCCCACCCGCCGAGGCCGCCGTCCGGCTGCCGTCCCGCGCGGGCGGCGGGCCCATGCCCGCCGCCGAGGGCCACGTACCGCCGCCGCCGGGCTCCGGCAGCGCCCGGGGGGCGGCCCGGCGCCGCAAGCGCGGCGGCGCGGCCCCGCAGGAGCCGCCCCGGCCCCTGCCGGTGCCGCGCCACCGCATCGGCCCCGTCCTGCAGGCGCTGCTCCTGCTCGCGCGGCGCTCCGGGCCCACCGAGCTCTCCCGCCGTCTCAGCGCCCTCGTCCACGCCGTCGAGACGCTCTCGCAGCGCGCGGCGGCGGCCGAGGCCAAGGAGGCCGGCGGCAGCCGCCGGATCAGCGACCCGTCCTGGTGGGCCGCCCACCTGCTCGGCGAGGCGCTGCTGCGCGTCCCCGACGCCACGCCCTACATGGGCGTGCTGCGGCTGCTCGCCGAGCGCGTCACCGCCCGCTCCGTCGCCATCGGCGGCTTTGACAGCGCGGCCTCCCGCACGCTGGGTGGCCTCGCCGAGTTCGGCCCCTGGTTCTGGCTCCGCCTACCGCTCGGCCTCGCCGAACGCCTCGAACTGCTGCGCATCCTGATCCCCGCCGACGCCCCGCCCCCGGGCGCCGCCCAGGAAGCCGCCACCGCCGCCCTGGAGGCAGGCCCCACCACGGCCGCGGACCAGCACGCCCGCCCCCTGGACGACGTGGCCGAGGCCCACGACGCCGCCTCACCGGAGGACGCCCCCGGAGCCCGCGTGCCGGGCCGGGCGGAGAACGCGGGTGAGACTGGTGAGGCAGATGAGGTCGAGGGGACCGGTGGGGGCCGCCGGGTGCCGGACTGGGCGGAGAAGGCCGGTGGGGCGCGGGTGCCCGGGCAGGGGCGCTCGGGTGCGGGTGCCGACGGCTCGGGTGCGGGGGACGGTGCGGACGGAACCGGTCGGGTGCGGGGCAGCCGTGCCGCCGGGGACGGTGCGGACGGGGACGCGGGGGCGCGCGGGTCCCGTGCGCCGCGGGTGCCTGGGCAGGCCGCCGGGCCGGGTGAGACCGGGGTGCCGTGGGTGCCCGGCAAGGTGGGCGGGCCCGGGGACACCGGGGTGCCATGGGTGCCCGGCCACACGGGCGGACCGGGGAAGGCCGGGGTGCCGTGGGTGCCCGGCCAGGCACGCGGCGCCGAGGACGAGTCGAGCGGTGCCGCGGTGCCGCGCGGTGACCGCTCGGCGGACGGCAGCCGTGGCAGGGGCGACTCGCCCCAGGGCTCGGGCGCCGGGCGCCCGGGCGACTCCGCGCGGGTGGACGGGGTCGGCGGGGTCGGGCGTTCGGGTGCTGATCGGGCGGGGAGCTCTGCCCGGGCCGGGGGTGTCGGCGGTGCCGGGCGTGCGGGCGACTCCGCGTGGGCGGGGGATGCCGGGCAGGCGGACGGCGCCGGCGGAGCCGGGCGCGCGGGGCGGGTGGCGGATTCCGGGCAGGCGGGGAGCTTCGCCGATGCGGACGGGGTTGGCGAGGCCGGGCGTTCGGGTGCGGGGCGGGTGGAGGGTTCCGGCGGGGCGGGGAGTTCTGCCCGGGTCGGGGATGCCGGCGAGGGCGGGCGTTCGGGTGCCGATCGGGTCGGGAGTCCCGCCTGGGCCGGAGATGCCGGCGGGGCCGGGCGTTCGGGAACGGGCCGTTCGGGCGACTCCGCGCAGGCGGATGGCGCCGACGAAGCCGGGCGTTCGGGTGCTGATCGGGCGGCGAGTTCTGCCCGGGCCAGGGGTGTCGGCGGTGGCGGGCGTGCGGGCGACTCCGCGTGGGCGGGGGATGCCGCGCAGGCGGACGGCGCCGGCGAAGCCGGGCGCGCGGGGCGGGTGGGGGACCCCGGGCAGGCGGGGAGCTTCGCCGGTGCGGACGGTGCCGACGAGGCCGGGTGTTCGGGTGCCGATCGGGCGGGGAGCTCTGCCCGGGGCGGAGATGCCGGCGAGGCCGGGCGTTCGGGGGCTGAACCGGTGGGGGGTTCCCGGCAGGCGGGGGGTGCCGGGGACGCTGAGGGGGGCTCGTGGCGGCGCGGGCGGGACACGCGGGACGGGGCTACGGAGGGGCGGCGTCGGGGGGCCCGTGAGGACGGGGCGGCGGCGGGTGCCGCGTCGCCCGCCGACCGGTTCCTGACCGCCGTCGCCGCGATCATGGCCGAGCACCCCTGCGCCGCGCAGCCCCTGCTGTGCCGTTGGTTCACCGACGAGCGGGCCCTGCAGACCGTTCCGGTCGGCGGCCGGGTGCGGCCCACGGTCGCCACGGCCGCCCAGGCCCTGCTGCACACCCACCGCCGGCGGGCCATCGACGACCTCGCCGAGGCGCTCGTCGAGGCCGGCCACCCCCGCGCCGACGAGCTGCTGACGGCCCTCGCCGAGGACGAGCCCTCCGCGCTGTGCCGGGCCGTGGACCGCTGGGCCCACGACGACCGCGTCGAGCGCCACGTCGCCGCCGCCGCGTACGGGCTGCTGACGGCACCCCACGTCACCACGGACGCCGACCGCGAGCTGCTGCGCTTCTCCGCCCTCGCCCTTCTCGCCCGCCCCGCCGAGGGCGCCCTGCACGGCACCGCGCTCGCCCTCCTCGTACGCGACCACGACACCCGCGCCAAGCACCTCCCGCAGGCGCTCGCGCGCTTCTCGGCGGGCGATCCGCACCTGCCGCCCAGCGTGCTGGCGCCCGCCCTGACCACCCACCCCGACCTCGTGCTCGGCGCCTTCCAGGCCCGGCTGTACGAGCCGGGGGAGCGCCCCGCCGCCGTCCTGCGCACCCTCGCCGAGGTCTCCGCGCCCGCCACCCTCGCCCGCCGCATCGCCACGCTCGTGCGCGAGCACGTCGAGCACCGCCCCGAGGGCGCCGAGAACGCCGCCTCCTTCGTCGACCGGCGCCTGGAGGACGGCCCCGCCGCCCGGGCCGTGCTCTTCCCCCTCGTGGTGGACCTGCTGCGCACGTGCCCGGCCCAGGTCCGGCGCGCCCTCGCGCCCGTCCTGGCAGACCCGGGCACGCCGCTGTCGCGCCCCCTGCGCCAGGAGCTGCTGGAGGTGCTGATGGAGCGGGAGGAGTACGGGCCGTACGAGCGCGAGGTCACGGTCCTCGACGCGTTGCTGCGGGCCGTGGCCGCCGGCGCCGCCGAGCGCTCCGAGGGCCGTACCCGCGACCTCGTCCACCGCACCGGCCTGCTGATGGCCCGCACCACGGAGGGCGCCGCGTGCTTCGACCGGCGGCTGACCCAGCTCGCCCGCGAGATCCCGGTCTTCGGCGCCCAGGTCCGCGGGTGGCTGAAGTCCGCGCCCGCCCAGTGGGCCGTGGTGGTGGGCCCGAGCGCACGGATCAGGCTGACCGCCGGGCGGGAGAAGGGGGGCGCGCGGGGCCAGGGGGACGGAACGGACCCCGCGGACCCGGCCGACCTGGCAGCCGGTGCACCGGCCGATGCAGGACGCCGCCAACCGGCATGGCACTCTTAGTCCTGCGTCATCAGACAGACAAAGGTTCGGGTTCGGGCGAGGAGCGGGCACAGTGCAGCGCTGGCGTGGCTTGGAGGACATCCCCCAGGACTGGGGGCGCAGCGTCGTCACCATCGGCTCGTACGACGGCGTGCACCGCGGGCACCAACTGATCATCGGCCGTGCCGTGGACCGGGCCCGTGAGCTCGGCGTTCCCGCGGTCGTGGTGACCTTCGACCCGCACCCCAGCGAGGTCGTCCGCCCCGGCAGCCACCCGCCGCTGCTGGCGCCGCACCACCGGCGCGCGGAGCTGATGGCGGAGCTCGGCGTGGACGCGCTGCTGATCCTGCCGTTCACGGCGGAGTTCTCGAAGCTCTCGCCCGCCGACTTCGTGGTGAAGGTCCTGGTCGACAAGCTGCACGCCAAGCTCGTCGTCGAGGGCCCCAACTTCCGCTTCGGCCACCGCGCCGCGGGCGACGTCGCCTTCCTGCGGGAGCTCGGCGCCACCTACGACTACGACGTCGAGGTCATCGACCTGTATGTGACCGGTGCGGCCGGCGGCGGGCTGCCGTTCTCCTCCACCCTGACCCGGCGCCTGGTCGCCGAGGGCGACGTCGCGGGCGCGATGGAGATCCTCGGCCGCCCGCACCGTGTCGAGGGCATCGTCGTGCGCGGCGCGCAGCGCGGCCGCGAACTGGGCTTCCCCACCGCCAACGTGGAGACGCTGCCGCACACCGCGATCCCGGCGGACGGCGTCTACGCGGGCTGGCTGACCGTCGCCGGCGAGGCGATGCCGGCGGCGATCTCCGTCGGCACGAACGTGCAGTTCGACGCGACCGAGCGGACGGTGGAGGCGTACGCCATCGACCGCGTCGGCCTCGAGCTGTACGGGCTGCACGCGGCCGTGGACTTCCTGGCGTACCTGCGCGGGATGGAGAAGTTCGAGTCCATCGAGGCGTTGCTGGAGTGCATGGCGGACGACGTGAAGCGGGCCCGCGAGCTGGTGGCGGCGCATGAGGCCACCGTCGTCGCCGGATGACAGTTGGACCGGATCACGGTCCTGAAGCGGAAGGGCCCCGGGCGCGTACGTCGCGCCCGGGGCCCTTTCCGTTTCCGTGTGCGGTGCCCTACTGCTGCGGAGGAATCGACCAGCCGTCCTGCTGCGGGTACGGCTGGGGGTGGGCCTGCGGCTGGGCGGCGCCGTAGGGGTTGTACGGCGCCTCCGGGGCGGGCGCGTAGCCGCCGGGCACCGGGGGCGCCTGGTGCGGCGCCGCGTACAGACCCTGTTGCTGCTGGGCCCGCACGAAGTCCTCGGCCACCATGGCGGACAGGTGGAAGTACGCCTCGCGGGTCTTGGGCCGCATCATCTCGAGGTCGACCTCGGCGCCGGTCGCCAGGTGCTCGTCGAACGGCACCACGACGACGCCGCGGCAGCGCGTCTCGAAGTGCGACACGATGTCCTCAACCTTGATCATCTTGCCGGTCTCGCGGACCCCCGAGATGACCGTGATGCTGCGCGATACCAGCTCGCCGTAGCCGTGCGCGGCCAGCCAGTCGAGCGTGGTGCTGGCGCTGCTCGCGCCGTCCACGGACGGCGTGGAGATGATGATCAGCTGGTCGGCGAGGTCGAGCACGCCGCGCATCGCGCTGTAGAGGAGCCCGGTGCCCGAGTCGGTGAGGATGATCGGGTACTGCTTGCCCAGCACGTCTATGGCGCGCCGGTAGTCCTCGTCGTTGAAGGTCGTGGAGACCGCCGGGTCGACGTCGTTGGCGATGATCTCCAGTCCGGAGGGCGCCTGCGAGGTATAGCGGCGGATGTCCATGTAGCTGTTGAGGTGCGGGATCGCCTGCACGAGGTCGCGGATGGTCGCGCCCGTCTCGCGCCGCACGCGGCGGCCGAGGGTGCCGGCGTCGGGGTTGGCGTCGATCGCGAGGATCTTGTCCTGGCGCTCGGTGGCGAGCGTCGAACCCAGGGCGGTGGTGGTCGTCGTCTTGCCGACGCCGCCCTTGAGGGAGATGACCGCGATGCGGTAGCAGGAGAGCACCGGCGTGCGGATGAGCTCCAGCTTGCGCTGCCGCTCGGCCTCTTCCTTCTTGCCGCCGAACTTGAACCGGCTCGCGGGGCTCTGCTTCTTCGGCTTGGGCTTGCCCTTGAGCAGCCGCTCCGAGGACAGCTCGACCGCCGCCGTGAACCCGAGCGGCGCCCCGTGCACGGACCGCTGCCGCTGCTCGGGCGTCACGCTCGGCCAGCCGCCGGCGCGGGGATCGACGGGGGCGCCCCCGCCTGCCGCCGGGTAGGCGGCGTACGGACCGGGGTGGGCGTTCGGGTCGCCGGGCGCGACGCCCGGGTGCCCCTGCTCCGCGCCGGGGCCCATGGCCGGCGGAAGCGCACCGGGGTGCGCCTGCCGGGCCTGCGGCCCCTGCGGAGCACCCTCCTGGCCGGCGCCGGGCATGCCGGGCTGCGGGGCGTACGGGCCGGGGGCCGCGGCGTCCGGCGGGCCGGGCAGGGGCTGGCCGGGCACCGGCTGCCCGGGGACCGCGGCCGGGGGCATCGCGCCGGCCTCCTGGCCGGCGGGTGCCGGGTAACCGTAACCGCCGTGCGGGGCGGGGGCCGTGGGCACGCCCGGGTGCGCGGGAGCGCCGGGTGCGCCCTGCGCGGGGTAGCCGAAGCCCCCTTCCGGCGAACCCGTGGGCCCGCCGGGCGGCACGGTGCCGGGCTGCGGGTAGCCGTAACCCCCCTGGGGCGCTATGGGAGCGGCGCCGCCGGGGTAGCCGTAACCACCCTGGGGTGCCGGGGCGTTCGGGGCCGGCGGGGCGGAGGGGCTGGGGGCATCCGCGGCCGGCGGGCGCGGGTGGCCGTATCCATCGTGCGGGGCGGGCGCGGGCGCGCCGGGTGCCGGTGTGCCGGGAGCGCCGGGGCCCGGGTAGCCGTAACCGCCCTGGGGTGCGGCCGGCGGGGCCGGCGGGGCCGGGGGCGTGGTGGTGCCGGACGCGTCAGGGCCCGGGTAGCCGTAGCCGCCCTGCGGGTTGGGCGCGGGGGCGGGCGCGGGCGCGGGCTCCGCGACGGGCGCGGGGGCGGGTGCCGGCTCTGCTACAGGCGCGGGCTCTGCGGCGGCCGCGGTCGCGGCGGCCGCCGGCGCGGCCGTGTCCGCGGCGGGGCTGTCCGCGGCGGGCTTCTCCTCCGCCTCCGTGCGCGCCGGGTGGTCGTCGCCCTGCGCGGCATCCCCGTCGGCGGGCGCGGCCACCGGCGTCACGGCTTCGGCGGGCGCCTCGGCGGCCTCGGCCGCTGGGGGAGCGGGGTCGTCGTTCCGCGGCGTCGCCGCCACGGCGCCGGCCGGACCCGGGTAGCCGTAACCGCCCTCGGAAGCGGGCCCGTTGGCGGGCGGAGCCGGCGGCCAGGCCGCCGGCGCGGCGGGCGGGAAGTTCGGCGGGAGGGGCGGCAGGGGAACCTGGGGTGCCGGCGGCGGGGTCCACGTCTGCGCGGGCTGCGGCGCGGCCGGAGCCGGTGCGGAACCGCCCTCGCCGGAGACCTCCGGCGCGGGGGCGGCGGGGAACGCCATCGGGTCGGGGCTCCGCACCGCGTCCCCGCCCGCGGCGGGAGCGGCGGGCGCGGGCGTCGGCGCCTGAGCGGCCGCCAGCGGCTCACCCGAAGGCGGCGGAGGCGTGACGGGCGCGGGTGCGGGCGCCGCCGCACCTGCCGACGGCGTGCTCTGCGTGTACCACGCCGGCGGCGTGTAATCGATCGTGAACTCACCCGTGTGCTCGGGCTCGTGCTCGTGTTCCTGCGCGTGCTCGGCGTCGGACCGGTCCTCGCCGGCTGTCTTCCCGGCCGCGCGGATCTCGTCCCGATCGCTGCTCACAATGCCTCCTGCTGGTGTGGTCCGGCACCCTTGGACTCATCTGGCGGGGCCGACCGTTCCTGACGCCCCGATCGCCCGGGTTTCCCCTCTGTCGCGTGATCTGTCACGCGACAGGACCGGCATCGGGTTCTCCAGTGCGTACGTTCATACAGACTAATCGTCATCCGCATCGCTGCGGCAGGCCCGCCCCGTCCCACCCGTCGCCCCCGGTGGAACAAGGCTTCCCCGTGCCGCCCCCACGACACCGTGACCGCGCTCTCCCCTCCGCTGCCCAGGGGCGCTCACTCCATGCGCCGGGCCGCACCCAGGAGTCCGGCTTCCGGTTCGGTCGGCTGCGTCGTGACATATGTCCGTGCCGAGCGCGTGCACCACAGCGTGACCCCGTCCGGCAGGGTGGACAGCGCCTCGACGTCGTCGGGCGGCAGGTTCATCGCGCGCCCGACCTGTCGCGCCTCGTCCGGGGCGACCCGCTGCACTCCCACGAGGTCAGCCCGGTCCATCAGACGCGGCGTCACGGGGCTGGGGTAGGGGAGCAGGGTCAGGACGGACTGCCAGGGCGCGGCGCCGACCCGCCCGCGCGGGGGCCGCGCCCCGCAGTCGCGGACGAGCAGCACGGGGCTGTGGACCGACGGTCCTTGCGGCGGCACCCGGCCGACGTCGTGCAGGGTGATGGAGTGCTGCCCGGTGTCGGCCGACTGGGCGAGCCCGGTCCACAACGGGCGCCGCCCGGTCTCGACCGCGACCCGCGCGCCTGTGCCGACCGTGCGCAGCGCGATGACCTGCGCCGTCCAGGCGCCGCCCACCAGGACGACGTCGAACGCCGTGGGACGTGCCAGCCCGAGCACGGCCGGGGCGCCCTGGGCGTCGGTGCCGATGACGACTCCGTCGTCCCCGACGGGCAGCGCCAGCGCCTCGAGCTGCTCGGGCGTCACCTCGTGCCGGCCGCGCCGGGGCCCGATCAGCCCGAAGCCGAACCGCGGCCGCCGGGCGGTGCCCGCGGAACCGCCGGCCGGGGAGCCCGGCGCGGGCCCGGCCCCGGCCGCCGGCGCTCCGCCCTGCGGCATGCCGGGCGCATCCGGCGGACCCGGCGCCGCCCCCGGTGTCGTAGCGGGCGTGGTCATCAACGGGTCCCTCCCAGAGGCAGCGTGGCGAGGACGCCGGGGACCTGCTCGTGGTCCAGCCGGACCAGGCCGACCTTCACCGCCCGCGCGGCTCGCTCCAACTCGCGCCGGAACGTACCCAATTCATCCGCACTGCGCCCGCATATCCGTACATGTCCAGTCATCGTCGCCGCGTGCCGTCCGTCGAGCATCCGGCCGCGGCCGAGCGTCAGGCTCAGCGTTGTCGACAGCGCGGGCAACGACGTGAGCAGCGCGGCCAGCTGGGGCAGGGGAGCGCCGCCCGTACCCAGCCGGGGCCAGCGGGCGATCCAGTACGTGGTGTGCCACCGGTCGTCGCACCGCCAGGCGCGGGAGCTCTCCACGGTCCGTCGCGCGGGCGTGCCCGTACGGCCGGCCTGGGCCGTGGCGGCGGGGTTGACGTCGGCGGCCGTGGCCAGCGCGGCCGTCAGCTCTTCCCGCGACAGTGGCGTCGCCGCGAACCCGGCCCCCCGCAGCCGGCTCGCCAGCTGGTCGGCGGCCCGCAGGACGCACCGCCGGGCCCCCTCGACGCCGCCGCCCCGCGCCTCGACGGCTTCCGGGCACAGCTCGGGGTCGAATTTGAGCGCCACCCACGTCTGCCGGACGGCGGGGGAGCCCGTAAGGGCCTGCAGCGGGGCGTAATTACGGGCGGCCAGCGCCTGGCCGGGCAGATGCGGCGCGGGCGCCGGCAGGGTGGACTGCACCACCTGCACCGACTCCAGCGCGATGCCGTCGACGTCCATCGCGTCCCGCAACAGCGCCAGCGGCAGGGCCTTGTCCAGCCGGTTCGCGCGCAGCGGCCTGTCCACGGCCTCCAGGCGCAGCACGGCCGTCAGGAACGTGCCGTCCCCGACCAGCCCCACCGACCGCCGCTCGCGGTCGGTGAAGGACTCGGTGCGCAGCGCCGGTTCGCACTCCACCAGGGGCGCCAGGCGCGGATCCGTGCCCAGGGGCACCGGTGCGGCGTCGGCGGTGCGCAGGCGCCGCCGCAGCGCCGCCGCGGCCGTCAGCCACTCCGTGATGGGCCGGCTCCCCCGGCGCAGGACGGCGAGCAGGAGCAGCAGCACCGCCAGCACCACCGCCGGAGCGAGGAACAGCCCCCCGGCGACCCAGCCGACGAGCACCACGGCCGCCGCCACTTCGGCCAGCACGAGCTGCTGCAGCCGCACCGGCCCCAGCGCCCCGCGCCCCGGAGCGGACCGGGGAACGATCGCGTCCGCACCGGCCCCCGGGCCGTTCGAGGCCCGTACGCGCGTCACGGCAGCCATGACCGTCAAGCCCCCTCATATATCCCGGAATGCGTGCTCGGGAATCAGCCGTCGCCCCGGCCGGTACCGTCCCCCGGCGAGACCTGCCGATCACCTACGGGCATAGTAGAGGCTCGGTATGACACCGGGCCCGAGAGGGCGGCTCCGGTCGGCCGAGGCGAGGCCGCTGCGAAAACGGGGGAGAAACGGCTCGACATGGCATCACGGCGGGATGAACTCAACGCCTACATTTTCGCGAAGAAACGGACAGTTGCCGCCTTTTTGCAGCCCTCGCCCAGTGGTTCGGAGGAGGGCGCGCCGCGGCCGCTGCGCACGGTCCTTCCCGGCATCGTCGTCGGGGCGCTGCTCGTGGCGGGTTTCGGCGCGTGGGGCGTGTTCAAGCCCGTAGCCCCCAAGGGATGGGACGACGCGGAGGCGCACGTCATCGTCGGCAGCGACTCCACCACCCGCTACGTCGTGCTCAGGACGGACGGCCGCAAGCAGCTGCACCCCGTCCTCAATCTCGCCTCCGCCCGGCTCCTTCTCGCCCCCGGCAAGGGCAAAGTGATCAAGGTCCGGGAATCCGAGCTCGACAACGGCCATATTCCGCGCGGACCCACGCTCGGCATTCCGTACGCGCCGGACCGAATGCCCACCGCCGCCCAGGCGGGCAAAGCGAAACAGTGGGCGGTCTGCCAACAACCGGGCGGCAACGGTAAAACCACTCAAAAGGCAGTTTTCCTTTTCTCGGCCGGAGACCCGAAGGGCAAGCGGCTCACCGGCCCGCAACGCCTGCGCGGCGGCCAGGCCCTCTACGTCCAGGGACCCGACGACGCCCGCTACCTCATCGACCCCAAGGGCAACCGCTACCTCCTCGGCGGCCCCGACTGGCGCACCCAGGACACCGCCGACCGCAACCTCCTGCTGCGCGCCCTCTTCCACGACGGCGCCCAGCCGCAGCGCGTCACCAAGGAATGGCTCGGCACCTTCAACGAAGGCGCCCCCATCACCTTCCCCGAGATCAAGGGCACCGTCGGCGCCCCGGCGGGCATCTCCACCCTCAGCGCCCAGGCCAACCGCGTCGGCATGATCCTCCAGGCCCCCACCGGCACCACCACCCAGCACTACGTCGTGCTGCCCGGAAAGGTCGCCCGCGTCTCGGAGTTCGTCGCCAAGCTCCTCCTCAGCAGCCGCACCCTCGCCTCCCTCGGCCAGGCCGGCGCGCCCGCCCGGGTCAGCGCCGCCGACTTCACCCCCGACGCCGAGGAGTTCCACGGCGGCGACCACTGGCCCACCCAGGTGCCCCGCCAGGCCAACTCCGCCGACCCCCTGGCCGGCGGCGACGCCAGCGACACCGTCTGCAGCGTCTTCGGCGGCCTCGCCGAGGACGGCACCCCCGACCTGGGCGTATGGGCCGGCAAGGACTACCCCGCCACCATCCCCGACGGCGCCACCAGCGCCTACGTCACGCCCGGCTCCGGCCTCCTCTACCGCCAGGTCACCGGCCGCCAGACGCACAGCGGCGCCGTCTACCTCGTCACCGACACGGGCCTGCGCTACGCCGTCCAGTCCAACAACGACAGCGCCACCGCCAAGTCGAGGATCGGCGAGGGCCCCTCGCCCGACCCGTCCTCGGACACCACGTCAGGGGCGGCCACCACGGCCGGGGCGAGCGAGGCGGACCAGGCCCGCGCCAGGCTCGGCTACCAGGCGGTCAAGCCCGTTCCCGTCCCCGCGAACTGGTCCCAGTTCCTGCCGACCGGACCCCGGCTGGACACCAACAGCGCCAAGCAGCCGCAGGGTTCGTAGGGGAACGCCCGTCATGCGAACCACAGCCGTGCTGACAGCAGCGCTCCTCACGACGCTCTCCGCGGGCGCCCCCGCCGCCGCGGCGGGCGGCGACGCCCCGGGCCGTACGGGCGCGGACACCCCCGCCGGCCACCCGGTCCTCGACGGCAGCGGCGAGTGCACCTACCCCGCCAAGCCCATCAAGGGCACCCCCTGGTCGCTCCAGCGCGTCCTCCTCGACCAGCTCTGGCAGGACACCAAGGGCAAGGACGGCCAGGGCCGCCCCGTGCGCGTCGCCGTCATCGACACCGGCGTGGACATCCAGAACCCGCAGCTGAAGGACGCCGTCGACGCCAAGGCCGGCACCGACCTGCTCTCCGACGCCAAGGACGCCGGCAAGGGCCCCACCGTCGACCCCGTCGGCCACGGCACCAAGGTCGCCGGCATCATCGCCGCCCGCCCCTCCGCCACGAGCGGATTCGTCGGGCTCGCCCCCGAGTCGGTCATCATCCCGATCCGGCAGAACAACGAAAAGGGCGCCGGCACCTCGCGCACCCTCGCCGTCGGCATCAAGCAGGCCGTCGACGCCGGGGCCCGCGTCATCAACATCTCCCAGGACACCACCACCCCGCTGCGCCCCGACTCCGACCTGGAGCGCGCCGTGCAGGACGCCCTCGCCCGGGACGTCGTCGTGGTCGCCTCCGCCGGCAACGACGGCGCCGACGGCAAGGCCAAGGCGACCTACCCGGCCGCCTACCGCGGCGTCCTGGCCGTCGGCGCGTCCGACCGCAACAACGAGCGGGCCCCCTTCTCCCAGTCCGGCGACTTCGTCGGCGTCGCCGCACCCGGCGTCGACATGGTCTCCACCGTCCCCGGCGGCGGCCAGTGCGTCGACCACGGCACCAGCTTCGCCGCGCCCTACGTCGCCGGGGTCGCCGCCCTCATCCGGGCCAAGCACCCCGACTGGAAGCAGCACCAGGTCGTCGCCCAGATCGAGCAGACCGCCGAGCGCCCCGCCGCCGGCCGTGACCGGTACATCGGCTGGGGCGTCGTCGACCCCGCCCGCGCGCTCACCGAGGACGACCACCCCCCGGACCACGTCACCGCCCCCCGAGGCCCGGCACACGCCGTCGCCGCCCCCCGACCCGCGGCCCTCCCCCCGGGAGAGACACCGCGGGAGCGACAGACGCGCCTGGCCACGTACACCCTGGGCGGCACGGCCGCCCTGGTCGCCGCGATCGCGGGTTCGGCCGTGGTCGTACGAGACCGTAATCGCCGCCGCCTGCCCTGAGACGGGCGGCACCGCATGAAGGAACCCATGAGTCAGCCAATACCCCCCCACGGCCCACAACGCCCGCCCCAGGTCTGGGACACGAGCTTCGACCAGCGGCGGACGGCGCCGCCCGGCTTCGGCCCGGCGCCGCACTTCGGCCCGCCCGGGGCCGGACCCGGCGACGGCTCGCCGGAGCGCGGCTCCGGCAAGCGCCGCAAGGCCCTGGCCATCGGGCTCGGACTGCTGCTGGTGGCCGGCCTGGGCACGGGCGGCTGGCTGCTGTGGGGGCGCGACGGAAAGGACTCCCCGCAGAAGAAGAAGGGCCCGGCCCAGGCCGTCGACGCCAAGCTCGAGTGGATGATTCCGATGCCCTCGCCGGACAAGGACCACGCCGAGCGCGTGGCCCCGGCGTGGTTCGTGAAGGACAACGTCGTGATGTCCACGAAGACGACGGTGACCGCCTACAACGTGCGCAGTGGCAAGCCCAGCTGGAGCGTCCCCGTCCCCGGCGTCGCCTGCAACCGCTCGCCGAAGCCGGACGGCGGCATCGCGGTGGTCGTCTACGGCAAGAGCGATTTCGCGTGCGACCAGGTAATGGCCGTCGACGTGGAGCGCGGGCGCCAGCTGTGGACGAAGGAGCTGACCGACTCCCGGGGCAGGAAGGACAGCCACGGGACGGCCAACATCTCCTCCTCACGCGGCGTCGTCACCCTCGCCGAAGGGCTCGAACCGCGCGTGTACGCCGCCGACAGCGGGGAGAAGCGCGAACCGCTGGACGTCGGCTGCCGCCAGAGCGGCACGGTCGTGGACGGCCCGCACCAGCTCACCGTCGCCCAGTGCCAGATCTTCGGGCGCCAGTTCGTGATGAACGTGGACCCCAAGACCGGTGTGGAGAAGTGGACCTGGAAGGTCCTCGACGGCCTCAAGGTGCAGAACGTCCTCTCCGTCCAGCCGGCCGTGCTCGTGGTGGCACGGGAGAACGACCACGACCCCTCGGACCTGGTGGTGCTTGACGACAAGGGCCGGCTGAAGAACCTGATCTCCGTCCCCGCCGGCCCCTACGCCTTCGAGGACTGCAAGCCGCGGATGTTCGACTCCTGCCGCAGGGCGGTCGTCGACGGCTCGACGCTCTACCTCCCCACGCGCAACGACAAGGTCGCCGACACCGGCGCCAGCCCCAACGCCATCGCCTCGATCGACCTGGGCACGGGCAAGCCGCGCTGGACCGTTCCCCTCGGCGGGAACCGCAACAGCCGGCCCCTGGCCATGCACGAGGGGCGCCTGCTGGTCTACCAGCAGGCCACCCGCGAAGAGAGCGGCAAGCTGCTCTCCCTGGACCCCGCGAACGGCGCGTCCACGGTCTTCATGACGCTTCCCCAGGAGTCGGCGGAGCGCGAGTACGCCCTCCGCAGGGGAACCGCCTATTTCCGTGACGGCCGCTTCTACCTGGTCGCGGACGAAGGCATGACGGACAGCACGCTGATGATGGCCTTCCGCTGACGGTGACCATCCCTTCGAGCAGTCCCCGCCGAGAGCCGCAGAACGAGAACCCGGGAGTCCCCTCAGTGTCCCAGCCGCCCCAGCCACCGCAGTACGGCTATCCACCGCAGCAGCCGTCGTCGGCACCCATGCCGCCGCTCGTCCACGCGCCCACACATCCCTCCGCCGCGGCGGTCCCCCCGCCGCCGGCCCCCGGCTCCGGGCCCGGCCGCCCCGCCTGGCGCAAGCCGGCCCTCATCGCCCTGGTCCTGGCCCTCGTGCTCGCCGGGGGCGGCTGGGCGCTGTGGTCGTTCCTGGGCGGCGACGCCTCGCGGGACGGGAAGCCGGCCGCCAAGGAGAAGAAGTCCGCCGCCGGCTCGGTGGTGTGGACGGCCGACTCCCGCACCAAGCCCGACGACAAGAGCATGAAGTCGGCGCTCGGCACCTGGTTCACCTCCTCGCTCGTCGTCAAGGCCGAACCGGACATGGTCACGGCCTACGACATCGTCACCGGCGAGAAGAAGTGGTCCTTCCTCCTCAAGGGCTCGCTCTGCGCGGCCTCCCGGGAATCCGAGGGCAACGTGGCGGTCCTCGCCGCCGAGTTCGGCGACGGCTGCCTCGACCTGATGGCCATCGACCTGCGCGACGGCCACCGCATCTGGGAAGAGCTCCTCGTCGAGGAGAAGGAGGCGGACGACGCCCTCAAGCCCAGGAAGTGGGGCAAGTCGGGCCTGGAGCTCGCCCTCAACGACCGCCACGTCTACGCGACCTGGACGACGGGCGAGCAGACGCGCCGCCTCAACGACGGCAAGCGCGTCGAGCAGGAGAAGCACGACAAGTGCGAAATGGTCGACTCCGCGGGCGGCGAGCGGCTGATCTCCGTCAACTACTGCGGCACGCGCGACATCACGCTGCGCTCCCTGGACCCCAGGAAGCTCGACAAGCCCAAGTGGAGCCGCAACCTCGACCGTAACGAAGGCTTCGTCACCATCGTCTCCACCAACCCACTCGTCCTCACCCAGGCGCCGGGCAAGGGCGGCCGGGACAGCCGGTACGACTTCGTCGTCCTGGACCCGGACAGCGGCGAGGAGAAGGCGCGCGTCGCCTACAACAGCTACTGGATGCTGGGCACCTGCTTCCTGGCGACGTCCGGCTGCACCGGCCCCCTGGTCGACAAGGGCACGAACACCCTCTACGTCTCGGGCAAGGGCGTCACCATGGCCTACAACCTGGCCGACGGCAAGGAGCGCTGGACCCACAAGGCCGACTCCAACCGCTACACGATGCCCCTGGCCGTACGGAACGGCCAGCTGGCCGCCTACACCGTCGCGACCTCCGACCGGCGCGGCCGGATGACCTACCTCGACGCCTCGACCGGCAAGGCCGTCCGCACCGTCGAGCACTCGGACGCCGACCGCGACCGCCGCAACGAGGCGATGATGTCCAAGATCGAGGGCTTCCCCCGGCTGGTGGGCGACCGCCTGCTGCTGGTCAACGACGGCGGCTTCGAGGACGACCAGGCCGGAATGATCTACGCGATCAGCGCCCCGGCGAAGGAGGACTGAGCCGCCGCCCGGGGGCGTGCGCACCGCACGCCCCCGCGCCGGGCCCTGCCCTTCAGGCTTCCCCGGCCTCGACCTCGATGTCGAACTCGCCGTCCCGCACGCCCAGCACGAACGCGTCCCACTCGCTCTTGGTGTACCGCAGGACGGTGTCCGGGTCGGCGGACGAACGCATCCCCACGGCCCCGCCCTCCAGATACGCGATCTCCACGCGCTCCGCGGAGGTGTCACCCGGGGCGCTGTGCCATTCCGCGCCCGAGATGTCCATGGCGTAGAGCGCTTCCTTCTCTTCTTCAGTGGCCACTGATCCGGGCTCCTCTTCCGATCTTCCGACGGTACGGGTGCGAGGCACCGGAGCCGACGCTAGCAACCGGCGGCCGTAAGGCGACGGGAGTTCGCACAGGTCGACTAGATTATGAGGCGCGAATTCGAATCCATTCGATACGCCGTCAACTCATGGGGGAAGGTGGACATGTCGGGCATCCAGAAGATCGACGACGCGGCATTCATCACGTTCGAGAACACCATCCGCGAAGCGAGCGCGGCCCTGTCGTCGAACCTGAGGTCTCTGGTGAACGCCGTCGGCCAGGCGCAGGGGGCCTGGACCGGCGAGGCCGCGAGGGCGTTCGTGAAGGCGCAGCACGACCTGAACGACGACCACGACGCCCTGCGCCGGCTGATCGACGGCATCCACGACGCCGTCGCCCTCACGCGGAAGTCCGGCAAGGCCACCGACGCCGACGTGATGGCCGGGTTCCGGAGCATCGACGTCAACGGTGCGGCCGCCGGCGGTCACCTCGACGCGCGCAGCACCCAGACCGGTCTGAGCGCCGGCCTCGAGAGCAAGATCGACGCCTACTGAGCGTCGCCTGATCAACAGTCGACTACCGAGCACGCAGACGAGTGGGGGACGCATGTCCGACGGAATTCTCAAGGTCCAGTACAGCGGGCTGGGGCACACGGCATCCGACATCAGGGCGGCAGCCAAGGTCGTGGACCAGCAGCTGGAGATCCTCTGGGGCGCGGTCAACAAGGTCACCCACGGCTGGGAGGGCGAGGCGTTCCAGATGATGCAGGCCGCCAAGCGGCAGTGGGACGCCCGGGCCAAGCACATCCAGACGGTCCTGGACGACGTCGCCCGCAAGATCGACAGCGGCAGCGCCCAGTACCAGGCCACCGACCGCAAGTCGGCCGGACTCTTCGGCCAGCACTGACGACGGCGTACGCGTGGGGTGGGCGACCGGAGGCGCGGTCGCCCACCCCACGCGTATGCCCGGGCCCGGGTCCCGGGCCGGTGCGGGGGCTATCCCTCCAGCGGCGGGAGGACGCCGACCTGCTGGAGGAACGCCAGCAGGTCCTTGTCCGACCACTTCTCCGCCAGCTTGCCGTTCTCGATGCGGTGGATGACCGTGGCCGTCACCGTCAGCTCGTGACCTGTGGCCGGGATGCCCGGCAGGTCGCCCTCGTGGACGCCCCGACAGAGCAGGCGCGTCACGACCTTGTCGCCCTCCGCCACCTGGTCCTCGATGTGGTGCGTGCCGGGAGTCGCTTCCCAGAACAGACGGAAGACCTGCTTCACGCCCTCGAGGCCGGGGGCGAATCCGGGAAAGGGCGGCGGCGAGTGGTCCAGGTAGTCCTCCGCGACGAGGTCGTCCAGGGCGTCGATGTCGCCCTTGTCGATCGCGTCGTAGAAACGGCGGACGAGCTTCTTGTTCTCCTCGATGGACACCCTCGCAGTGTGCAGCGCCGCGTCCCCGGCCGGCTCGGACGCGCCGGGCGACCGTGAAGGATCACCTGCCCGGCACGCCGCCGTGTCACTCCTGTGGCAGCCACCCCAGCTGCACCAGCGGCGTCCCGCGCTTGCGCGAGACGAAGTAGCCGCGGCCCGGCGGCATCGGGCGGGGCCGCACCCCGCCCAGGATGTCGCCCTCGCCCGGGTCGCCCGACAGGACCACGCCCTGCGCGCCCAGCTCCTTCACGCGCTGCATGAAGGGCTCGAACATCGAGCGCGACGCCCCCGCCGAACTGCGCGCGATGATGAAGCGGACGCCGACGTCACGGGCGAAGGGCAGGTTCTCGGTGAGCACCGCCAGCGGATTGCCGCCGCTCGTGGCGACGAGCTCGTAGTCGTCGACGAAGACGAAGAACCGCGGGCCCGTCCACCAGCTCCGCTCGCGCAGCTGCTGCGGGGTGATGCCGGGCTGCGGGGCGCGCCGCTCCATCAGGCCGTTGAGGGCGCTCGCGTGTGTCGTCAGGGCGGCGGCGATGGGCGCGTACTCCACCAGATGCGTCTGCGGGACGACGTCCAGCAGTGTGCGGCGGTAGTCGCCGACCACGATCTTCGCCTCGTCCGGGCCGTAGCGCTCGGTGATCTGCTTGGCCAGCAGGCGCAGCAGCGCCGTCTTGCCCGACTCGCTCTCGCCGAGCACGAGGAAGAAGGGGTCGGTCTCGAAGTCGACGAAGACGGGCTCGAGAGCGGTCTCGTCGATGCCGATGGCCACGCCCAGCTCCGGGTGCTCGCCGCCCTTGGGCAGCTCGTCGGCGCGCAGCCGGCGCGGCAGCAGCCGCACCCGCGGCGCCCGCGGACCGGACCACGCCTCCTGGACCGCGGTGATCAGCGCGGCGGTCGCGTCCGTCATCGTCTCCGGGTCGCTGCCGGAGTCGATCCGTGGCTGGCCGCCCATGAAGTGCAGCTTCTCCGGCAGCTGGCCGCGCCCGGGCACGCCCGCGGGGACGTTCGCCGCGACCTTGCGGTCGAAGTCGGAGTCCATCGTGTCGCCCAGCCGCAGCTCCAGGCGGTTCAGGAGCAGGTCCTTGAGCGTCGCCCGCACCTCCATGGTGCGGGAGGCGGTCACCACGACGTGGACGCCGTACCCGAGGCCGCGCGCCGCGATGTCGGTGACGACGCCCTCCAGCAGCTCGTACTCCTGCCGGAAGTTGCCCCAGCCGTCGATGACGAGGAAGACGTCGCCCCAGTCCTGGTCGGGCAGGCGGCCCGCCGCCCGCTGCCGCCGGTAGGTGGCGATCGAGTCGATGCCGTTCGCCCGGAAGTACTCCTCGCGCCGGGCCAGGACACCGGCCACCTCGGCGACCGTACGGCGCACCCGCTCCGGGTCGAGCCGGGAGGCCACGCCGCCCACGTGCGGCAGCCCGCTGACGGCGCTCATGCCGCCGCCACCGAAGTCGAGCCCGTAGAACTGCACTTCGGCGGGGGTGTGGGTGAGGGCGAACGCCGCCATCAGCGTCCGCAGCAGCGTCGACTTGCCGGACTGCGGGCCGCCCACGACGAGCATGTGGCCGGCCGCGCCCGAGAAGTCGCGGTACAGCACGTCACGCCGCTGCTCGAAGGGCTTGTCGATCAGGCCGAGCGGCACCACCAGCTGGCCGGGGCGCGGGTACTCGGGGGCCGTGAGGCCACGCCCGGGCACCCGCGAGAGCGGCGGCAGCAGCTGGTCCAGCGACGGCGCCCGGTCCAGCGGCGGCAGCCAGACCTGGTGGGCGGGCGGACCCTGGCCCTCCAGCCGGCGCACCACCACGTCCAGGACCGTGTCGGCGAACGTGTCGTCCTCGCCCCGGTCCGGGGCCGCGGCCGGCACCGGATCAGGCACGGCGTACGTGACGGGCACGGGAGCCGCGGTGAAGAGCACCGGGCGCCGCTCGACCGGCAGCTGCCCGTCCCCGGCGACCACGGCCGCCCCCGCGCGGTACGCACCGGAGACGTACGCGGCCTTGAACCGCGTCATCTCGTCCGTACCGAACTTCAGATACCCCGACCCCGGCACCGTCGGCAGGTGGTACGCGTCCGGCACGCCCAGCGCCGTCCGCGACTCGGCCGCCGAGAACGTCCGCAGACCGACGCGGTACGACAGATACGTCTCCAGGCCGCGCAGCCGGCCCTCCTCCAGTCGCTGCGAGGCCAGCAGCAGATGCACCCCCAGCGAACGGCCGATGCGGCCGATCTGGATGAACATGTCGATGAAGTCGGGCTTGGCCGTCAACAGCTCGCTGAATTCGTCGATCACCAGGACGAGTGAAGCCAGAGGCTCAAGCGCGGCACCCGCGGCCCGCGCCTTCTCGTAGTCGTGCATGTTGGCGTAGTTGCCCGCCGAACGCAGCAGCTCCTGCCGGCGCTGCAGCTCGCCCGTGATCGAGTCGCGCATGCGGTCGACCAGCGTCAGGTCGTCCGCGAGGTTGGTGATGACCGCCGCGACATGCGGCAGGGAGGACATCCCGGCGAAGGTCGCGCCGCCCTTGAAGTCGGCGAGCACGAAGTTCAGCGTCTCCGAGGAGTGCGTGACCGCCAGCCCCAGCACCAGCGTACGCAGCAGCTCGGACTTGCCCGAGCCGGTCGCGCCCACGCACAGACCGTGCGGGCCCATGCCGTCCTGCGCGGCCTCCTTGAGGTCGAGCATCACCGGCGAGCCGTCCTCGCCGACCCCGATCGGCACCCGCAGCCGCTCGGCCGGCGTCCGCGGCCGCCACGTACGGGCGACGTCCACCGCGGCGGCGTCACCGAGCCCGAGCAGCTCCGTGAAGTCCCAGTTGGCCAGCAGCGGCTCGTCCTCCTCGCCCCCGCCCATCCGCAGCGGGGCCAGCTGGCGCGCCAGCGCCTCCGCCGCCTGCGGGGACAGCGTGTCCGGCACCCCGTCGTACGCCGCCACCTGCGAGCGCAGCCGCAGCCTGCCCGGCCGCACGGTCACCGCCAGCCCGCCGCGCAGCTCGTCCAGCTCACCCGGCACGACCTCCACCACGGTGACGCCCTGCAGGCCCTCCGGCGCCGCGAACACCGAGTCCTGCGGCACCGCCGCGCCCTCCAGCACGACCACCACATGAGGCTGCTCGTGCAGCGGCCGGCCCTCGCGGCTGAACCGCGGCCGGCCCTCCAGTCGCGGCGCCAGCAGCTCCTCCAGCTCACCGAGGTCGTCGCCGATCAGCCGCCGCGTCCCGGCCCCGTCGACCGTGCCCGCCAGCTGCACGTGGGGCAGCCACTTCGTCCACTCCCAGTGGGCGCCCGCCCCCCGCCCCGCGACCACCGCGATGACGAGGTCCTCGGGGGAGTGCAGCGTGGCCAGCTGGGCCACCAGCGCCCGCGCCGTGCCGCGCACCGTCTCCACCTCACCCGAGAGGGTGAGGTGGTAGAAGGCGCGCAGCGACACCGCCATCGGCAGGCCGTCCAGCGAACCGTGTATGGCCAGGAAGCGCTGCATCGCGCCCGCCGTCAGCGGCTCCAGATCGTCTATGGGCGCCGTCTCCGGGGCCACCAGCGGCGTCGCGAGCCGCTGCGCGCCCAGCCCTATGCGCACCTGCCCGAAGTCGTCGTCACCCGCCCGCCGTTCCCAGACCCTGGCGCCCTCGGCGACCACCGACCACAGCTGGTCGGGCGCCGGGTGCAGATACAACTGCGCGTCGCGCTGCGCCCGGGCGGTGCGCCGCACCGTCCGCCGGGTCTGCGCGAGGTACCTGAGGTAGTCCCGGCGCGCGTCGGCCATCTGGCCCTGCGAGCCCTGGCGATGCCGGACGATCATGGCGATGGTCATGCCGAGCGTCGAGACCATCATCAGGACGCCCATGATCTTCATCATGGGCTGCGCGCCCGGCATGAAGAAGTAGACCATCGACGAGGCCATGCCCACGGTCGGCAGCAGCTGCATCAGGATGCCGTCCTGAGGGCCCCGCGGCAGCTCCGGGGGCGCCTCCAGCCGTAGTTCCGCGCTCGGCACCTCGGGCGGGAGGACCCGCGGCGGGCGCTTGACGACGACCTGGCTCACGGAACGGCTCAACCCCTCTGAGCGAAGGGGCAGTTCCCATCCGGCACCCCTGTGGCCCCGGCCTCCCCTCGCGAGACGGTGATCCTATCGGCGTACGGACGTTCGCCCCCGGTAGGGTGACCAGCCGCGCGCCCTGCGGCACGGGCCGTCGAGCACGAACGAACGCCTAAAGAACCAGATCAGGGGGCAATCCGGGTGAGTACACCCGCCACGACCGGCTTTTGCAGGGTGACCGTCGTCGCGCCGGACCGTCGCATCGACGTCGCCCTCCCCGAGGACCTGCCCGTCGCCGACGTCAATCCGGAGATCCTGCGGCTGACCGGCGGTACCCAGGCCCCTGGCAGCCCCACCGGCTACCACCTCGTCCGCCGCGACGGCACCGTGCTCGACGGCGCCCGCACCCTCGCCGCCCAGCGCGTCCTCGACGGCGAGATCCTCTCGCTGCGGCCCTTCGCCGAGTCCCTGCCGCCCGCCGTCCACGACGACGTCTCCGACGCCGTCGCCTCCGCCGTCACCGCCGACCGCGCCCTGTGGGACGCCCGGCTCCTGCGCGGCACCGGCCTCTTCGCCGGCGCCCTGCTGCTCGTCCTCATGGGCTTCGTGCTCTGGTTCGCCGACCCCGTCCGCCACGACATGCACGGTGTGCCCGGCATCGTCGCCGGCGTCGTCGCCGTCTTCCTCACCGCCTTCGCCGGCGTACGGGCCCGGGTCTACGACGACCGCGCCTCGGCCGTCGCCCTGGGCCTGGCCGCCGTGCCGCACCTGCTGATCGCCGGGTCCGGCGTGCTCGGCCCCGGCGCGGGCGAGGGCGCCGGCCGGCTGCAGCTGCTGCTGGGCTGCGCGACCGTGCTGATCGCCGCCGTCGTCCTGGTCGCCCTCATGCCCGGCGGCGACGCCCCCTTCGTCGCGACGGTCCTCGCCGCCGCCACCGGCGTCCTGGCCACCTTCGGCGCCATCCTCACCGGAGCCGACCCGGCCGACGCCGCCGCCGTCTGCGCCGTCGTCGCGATCGGCGCCCTCGCCTTCCTGCCCGCGCTCTCCGCCCGCGTCGCCCGCCTCCCCGTCGGCTACGCCGCACCCCGCGCCACCTCCGGCGACCAGGACGACGAGGACGACGAGAGCCCCGCCGCCCCCCGCACCGAGCCCGTCGACACCGAGCGCGTCGCGGCCCAGGCCCGCCGCGGCCACGAGCTGCTCCTCGGCCTCGTCGGCGGCTGCGCCGCCGTCGTGACCGGCTCCGCCGCCGTGCTCGCCTTCTCCGCCGACCCCTGGGCCCAGGCCCTCGCCCTGACCGCGGGGCTGGCCATGCCGCTGCGCGCCCGCCTCTTCCGCTACACCGCGCAGGTCGCCGCCGTCCTCGGCGCGGGCGTGGCCGCCCTCGCCCTGCTCGTCCTCGGCACGGCCCTGCACCCGGCCGCCGCCGGCTCCGACGTCCGTACGGTCTGGCTCGCCGTCGCCGTGGCCGCCGTCGCGGCCCTGCTCACCTGCGTCGCGCTGATCATCCCCCGCAAGGGGCTGTCACCCTTCTGGGGGAGAGCGACCGAGGTGACCGAGAGCGCCTTCCTCCTCGCCCTCGTGCCCCTGTGCCTCGCGGTGCTCGACGTGTACGCCACCGCCCGCGGCCTGACCAGCGGCTGAACCGCGACCCCCGGCGGGGCCCGGCCGCGGGGCTGGTACTGTGTGTAGTGGCCGTTTGTGTACGCGCCTCCGGACCGCCCCGGTCAGCAGATCAGGGTTCTGGGGACAGCGCCCAGCGGACCCCGCCTCCCGAGTAACGGAAGCTCCCCTGAGACATAGACCAGGGGCACTCGGTGGCCGAAACAGAGAATTTGAGGAGTACCGCGTGTCGCTCGACGCCGCTACGAAGAAGCAGATCATGGCCGAGTTCGCCACCAAGGAGGGCGACACCGGTTCCCCCGAGGTCCAGGTGGCCATGCTGACCCGCCGCATCTCGGACCTGACCGAGCACCTCAAGCAGCACAAGCACGACCACCACTCCCGTCGTGGTCTGCTGCTCCTGGTCGGCCAGCGTCGCCGCCTGCTGCAGTACCTGGCCAAGAAGGACATCACGCGCTTCCGCGCCCTGGTCGAGCGCCTCGGCATCCGCCGCGGTGCCGCCGGCGCCAAGTAAGACGTCATGAAGGGAGCGGTTCCCAGCCCGGGGGCCGCTCCCTTCGTGCATGCCAGGGCCGCGCGCCCCTTCGCGCGGTCCATGGGAAGCAGAGACGAGCAGAAGCTTTGTAGTCTGGTCCCACAACGGCATACAGAACGAAACACCTGACGAGGAGGGACGCCGGCGCTCCGCCGGTCCTCGGTAGTGGCCCCCGGAACAGGGAATTCCGGGTGCTTCGATCGAAGACCGGCCCCCGCACAGCGCACAGCGGCGCCCTCCACCACCGTCCCCGCCACACGGGCCGGGACGCACAAGAGGAGATATCCCTGGTGGAGAACGAGACCCACTACGCCGAGGCCGTCATCGACAACGGCGCCTTCGGCACCCGCACCATCCGCTTCGAGACGGGCCGCCTGGCCAAGCAGGCCGCCGGCTCCGCCGTCGCGTACCTGGACGACGACACCATGGTGCTGTCGGCCACCACCGCTTCCAAGAAGCCCAAGGACCAGCTCGACTTCTTCCCCCTGACGGTGGACGTCGAGGAGCGGATGTACGCGGCCGGCAAGATCCCCGGCTCCTTCTTCCGCCGTGAGGGCCGCCCCTCCGAGGACGCGGTGCTCACCTGCCGCCTGATCGACCGGCCGCTGCGCCCCTCCTTCAAGAAGGGCCTGCGCAACGAGATCCAGATCGTCGAGACGATCATGGCGCTCAACCCCGACCACCTCTACGACGTGGTCGCCATCAACGCCGCCTCCTGCTCCACGCAGCTCGCGGGCCTGCCCTTCTCCGGTCCGATCGGCGCCACCCGCGTCGCTCTGATCAAGGGCCAGTGGGTGGCGTTCCCGACCCACACCGAGCTCGAGGACGCCGTCTTCGACATGGTCGTGGCCGGTCGCGTCCTCGAGGACGGCGACGTCGCGATCATGATGGTCGAGGCCGAGGCCACCGAGAAGACCATCCAGCTGGTCAAGGACGGCGCCGACGCCCCCACCGAGGAGGTCGTCGCCGCCGGTCTCGAGGCCGCGAAGCCCTTCATCAAGGTGCTGTGCCGCGCCCAGTCCGAGCTCGCCGCCAAGGCCGCCAAGCCCGAGGGCGAGTTCCCGGTCTTCCTGGACTACCAGGACGACGTCCTGGCGGCCCTGACCGAGGCCGTGCGCGACGAGCTCTCCCAGGCGCTCACCATCGCCGGCAAGCAGGAGCGCGAGACCGAGATCGACCGCGTCAAGGAGCTCGCCGCCGAGAAGCTGCTGCCGCAGTTCGAGGGTCGCGAGAAGGAGATCTCCGCGGCGTACCGCTCGCTGACCAAGTCCCTGGTCCGTGAGCGCGTCATCAAGGAGCGCAAGCGCATCGACGGCCGTGGGGTGACGGACATCCGTACCCTCGCCGCCGAGGTCGAGGCCATCCCGCGCGTCCACGGCTCGGCGCTGTTCGAGCGCGGCGAGACCCAGATCCTGGGTGTCACCACGCTGAACATGCTCCGCATGGAGCAGCAGCTCGACACGCTGTCGCCGGTGACGCGCAAGCGCTACATGCACAACTACAACTTCCCGCCGTACTCCGTCGGTGAGACCGGCCGCGTCGGTTCGCCCAAGCGCCGCGAGATCGGCCACGGCGCCCTGGCCGAGCGGGCCATCGTGCCCGTGCTGCCGACGCGCGAGGAGTTCCCGTACGCCATCCGCCAGGTCTCCGAGGCGCTCGGCTCCAACGGCTCCACCTCCATGGGCTCGGTCTGCGCCTCCACCATGTCGCTGCTGAACGCCGGTGTGCCCCTGAAGGCCCCCGTCGCCGGCATCGCCATGGGCCTGATCTCCCAGGAGATCGACGGCAAGACGCACTACGTCGCCCTCACCGACATCCTCGGTGCGGAGGACGCGTTCGGCGACATGGACTTCAAGGTCGCCGGTACGAAGGAGTTCGTCACCGCCCTCCAGCTCGACACCAAGCTGGACGGCATCCCGGCCTCCGTCCTGGCCGCGGCCCTCAAGCAGGCCCGCGACGCCCGCCTCCACATCCTCGACGTGATGATGGAAGCGATCGACACCCCGGACGAGATGTCCCCCAACGCCCCGCGGATCATCACCGTCAAGATCCCCGTGGACAAGATCGGTGAGGTCATCGGCCCCAAGGGCAAGATGATCAACCAGATCCAGGAGGACACCGGCGCCGAGATCACGATCGAGGACGACGGCACCATCTACATCGGTGCCGCCGACGGCCCGGCCGCCGAGGCCGCCCGCGCCACGATCAACGGCATCGCCAACCCGACCATGCCGGAGGTCGGCGAGCGCTACCTGGGCACGGTCGTCAAGACCACCACCTTCGGTGCGTTCGTCTCCCTGCTCCCGGGCAAGGACGGCCTGCTGCACATCTCGCAGATCCGCAAGCTCGCCGGTGGCAAGCGCGTGGAGAACGTCGAGGACGTGCTCGGCGTGGGCGCCAAGGTCCAGGTCGAGATCGCCGAGATCGACCAGCGCGGCAAGCTCTCCCTGATCCCCGTGATCGAGGGCGAGGACACCGACGCCGAGACCAAGGACGAGTCCGACAAGTGACGTCCCGTAGTACACGGAAGACGGCCCGCACCTCCTCGGAGGGGCGGGCCGTCGCCCGTACCCAAACGCTTCTCAAGGGCGAGAACGGCATCGGTACGGTCCGCAGGACCACCCTCCCGGGCGGCCTGCGCATCGTCACCGAGACCCTGCCGTCCGTGCGCTCGGCGACCTTCGGCATCTGGGCGAACGTCGGCTCGCGCGACGAGACGCCGACGCTCAACGGCGCCACGCACTACCTCGAGCACCTGCTGTTCAAGGGCACGGCCAAGCGCAGTGCGCTCGACATCTCCGCCGCCATCGACGCGGTCGGCGGCGAGATGAACGCGTTCACGGCGAAGGAGTACACCTGCTACTACGCACGTGTGCTCGACACCGATCTGCCGCTCGCCATCGACGTCGTCTGCGACATGCTGACCGGCTCGCTGATCGAGGCCGCGGACGTCGACGCCGAGCGCGGCGTGATCCTCGAAGAGATCGCCATGACCGAGGACGACCCCGGCGACTGCGTGCACGACCTGTTCGCGCACACCATGCTGGGCGACACCCCGCTCGGCCGCCCGGTGCTCGGCACGGTCGACACCATCAACGCGCTCACCCGCGACCAGATCGCCCGCTTCTACAAGAAGCACTACGACCCGACCCACCTGGTCGTCGCCGCCGCGGGCAACGTCGACCACGCCAAGGTCGTCCGCCAGGTCCGCGCCGCCTTCGAGAAGGCCGGCGCCCTGGGCCGCCCGGACGCGACACCGGTGGGCCCCCGCTCCGGCGCCCGTACGATCCGTACCGCCGGCCGCGTGGAGGTGCTCGGCCGCAAGACCGAGCAGGCGCACGTCGTCCTCGGCATGCCGGGTCTGGCCCGCACGGACGAGCGCCGCTGGGCGCTCGGGGTCCTCAACACCGCCCTCGGCGGCGGCATGAGCTCCCGGCTCTTCCAGGAGGTCCGGGAGAAGCGCGGCCTGGCCTACTCCGTGTACTCCTACACCTCGGGCTTCGCCGACTGCGGCCTCTTCGGCGTCTACGCCGGCTGCCGCCCGAACCAGGTCCACGACGTGCTGAAGATCTGCCGCGACGAGCTGGACCGGGTCGCCGCCGAGGGGCTGTCGGACGAGGAGATCGGCCGTGCCATCGGCCAGCTCTCCGGCTCCACGGTCCTCGGCCTGGAGGACACGGGCGCGCTGATGAACCGCATCGGCAAGAGCGAGCTGTGCTGGGGCGACCAGATGTCGGTCGACGACATGCTCACGCGCATCGCGGCCGTGACCCCGGAGGAGATCCGCGAGGTGGCCCGCGATGTACTGGGGCAGCGTCCTTCGCTGTCCGTCATCGGCCCGCTGAAGGACAAGCAGGCCGCGCGCCTGCACGAGGCCGTTTCTTAAACCAGGGGCCGACAGGCCGACAAGGGGAAGCAGGGACGATGAGCAAGCTGCGCGTCGCGGTGATCGGCGCCAAGGGCCGGATCGGCTCCGAGGCCGTACGGGCGGTGGCGGCCGCCGACGACATGGAGCTGGTGGCCGCGCTGGGCCGGGGCGACAAGCTGGACGCCCTGACCGAGGCGGGAGCCCAGGTCGCGGTCGAGCTGACGCACCCGGACTCGGTGATGGACAACCTCGAGTTCTGCGTCGCCAACGGCATCCACGGCGTGGTCGGCACCACCGGCTGGACCGAGGAGCGGCTGGCGAAGCTGAACTCCTGGCTGGACGCCTCGCCCGGCACGGGCGTGCTCATCGCCCCGAACTTCTCCATCGGCGCGGTCCTGACCATGACCTTCGCCCAGCAGGCGGCCCGTTTCTTCGAGTCCGTCGAGGTCGTCGAGCTGCACCACCCGAACAAGGCCGACGCCCCCTCGGGCACCGCCACCCGCACCGCGCAGCTCATCGCGGCCGCGCGGCGCGAGGCGGGCTGCGCGCCGCAGCCGGACGCCACGACCACGGCCCTCGCCGGCGCGCGCGGCGCGGACGTCGACGGGGTGCCCGTGCACGCCGTACGCCTGCGCGGCCTGCTGGCCCACCAGGAGGTGCTGCTCGGCGACACCGGCGAGACGCTCACCATCCGGCACGACTCGCTGCACCACAGCTGCTTCATGCCGGGCATCCTGCTCGGCGCCCGGCGCGTGGTGGACACCCCCGGGCTGACCTTCGGCCTGGAACACTTCCTGGATCTGGGCTGATCACCGTGCGCGCGAAAGTCGTCTACTTCGCCCTGGCCGCCGTCCTGGCCGTCTACTTCGTCCTGGTCGGCAGCCGCGGCGTGATGCTCATCCAGCAGGGCACGGCCATCACAGTGGCGTTCGGCGTCGCCGTGCTGGTGCTGCCCTTCATCGGCGCCTGGTTCCTGTACCAGACCACCAAGTTCGCGCGCGACGCCGACCGGCTGGCGCGGGAGCTCGAGGCCGAGGGCGGGCTTCCGGTGGACGAGCTCGTACGGACCCCCTCCGGCCGGATCGACCGGGACTCCGCGGACGCCGTCTTCGACAAGCGCCGGGCCGAGACGGAGCGGGCCCCCGGGGACTGGCGCTCGTGGTTCCGCCTGGCGGTCGCCTACCACGACGCCCGTGACACCCCGCGGGCCCGCAAGGCCATGCAGCGGGCGATCGCCCTGCACGACGGAAAGCCGGTACGGGCCGACCTGGCCTAGCCGGCCGGGCGGCGGCTCAGCCCTTGAACTCCGCCACCCAGTCCTCGACGGCGTCGACGGCCGCGGCGAACGCCTGCGGGCGGCCGAGGAAGTCGGCGCCGTGGTCGCTGACCAGGGCGGGCAGCGGCGCGCCCTGCGCCCGCTGCACGACCAGCACCTGGCCCTGGACCGTGCGCGGCAGCCCCAGCAACCGGACGGGCTGCTGCACGGTCCGTACGCCCGTGACCTCGGACCACGGCAGCGTCGTGCCCGACAGCAGCCGCAGCTGGCGCAGGCCCTTGGGACCCACCCAGATGCCGGTACGGACCAGCCGCACCGCGAGCGTGATCAGCAGCGCGCCGAGGACACCACAGACGCCCGCGCCGATCCAGGACCCGGCAAGGGCGATGATCAGCGCCGAGAGCAGGACGTAACCGGCCAGCAGAAGCACCACCGCCGCGCCACCCACCCGCAGAGGTCCGGGGGAGTACGGGCGCCGCCAGCGGTGGCGGTTGTCGTACGGGTCCTCGGGGTCCTCGGGGGACGGTGACGCGGCGGGGGCGGGCGCGGCCGCAGGGGTGCCGGCCGCGACCGTGGTCGTGGGTGTACGGGTGGGCGTAGCAGCAGTCGCGAGATCGTCGCCGTCGCGGTCGGCTGTCAGGAAGGGCAGGGGCACGACGGTTCCTCACTCAGACGCATAGCACGCTCGAATGGCTGTGCGGGGTGAGGGTACCCGCTGATCAGCGGGCGTCCGTCAGCGGCCCGTGCCCGCTTCGGACTGCTGGGCGTTCTGCGTCTTCTGCGGACCGGTCTCCAGGGACGGCATGCCGAACAGCAGGGCCCCGACGAGCCCCGCCGCGACGGTCAGTCCGATCAGGGTCCGCCCGGCTATCTCCGAACGGCTGGCGCGATTGCGGGGCGGCGGCGCGACGTTGCTGCGGTAGCGCTCGGCCTCGGCGACGAAGGCGAACGGTACGGGCTCTCGCCGGCGGAACATGAAGGGCTCTCCTAGGAACCTCGAAGTGTGCTGTCACACGTAAGGACGCGCGAAGCGGTGCATAGGTGCCCGTTTTCCGTAACTTCTGTGAAAAATATCAACTGGCGTCCCGCGCCCGGCTGTGGGAAGGGGGACCGGGCCCCGGTGTCGGACGAGTGTCAGTGGCGGCCCTTAGGCTTGGCGGCGGCCAAGCACTGCAGATGGAAGGACCCCGCCGGTGACCGACACCCCCACCGAGGACGCGAAGACGGACATGCCGACGTTTCGCAGCGATGTGACCGTCGAGCTCGTCAAGCACAGCGCGGCCGACAGCGACGTGCTGTGGGCCGCCCGCGTCTCCACGGCCGGCGAGCAGTCCCTCGAAGAGATCACGAAGGACCCCGAGCGCTCCAAGGGGCTCATCAATTACCTGATGCGCGACCGCCACGGCAGCCCCTTCGAGCACAACTCGATGACCTTCTTCATCAGCGCCCCGATCTTCGTCTTCCGCGAGTTCATGCGCCACCGCGTGGGCTGGTCGTACAACGAGGAGTCCGGCCGCTACCGCGAGCTCGAGCCCGTCTTCTACGTCCCGGGAGCCTCCCGCAAGCTGGTCCAGGAGGGCCGCCCCGGCAAGTACGTCTTCGTCGAGGGCAGCCAGGAGCAGTACGAGCTGACCGGCCGCGCCATGGAGGACAGCTACCGCCAGGCGTACGCCGCGTACCAGGAGATGCTGGCCGGGGGCGTCGCCCGGGAGGTCGCCCGCTCGGTCCTGCCGGTGGGCCTGTTCTCCTCGATGTACGCCACGTGCAACGCCCGCTCGCTGATGCACTTCCTCGGCCTGCGCACGCAGCACGAGCTGGCGACCGTTCCCTCCTTCCCGCAGCGCGAGATCGAGATGGTCGGCGAAAAGATGGAGGCGGAGTGGGCCAAGCTCATGCCGCTCACCTACGCCGCCTTCAACAAGAACGGCCGCGTCGCCCCGTAGCCCACCGCGTTCGCGCGGTGACGGAAGTGATGGTGACGCGCTGCTACCCGGAGCATCGGGTCAGGTGTCCGTATTGCGGCGTTTCATCACCTTCATCTAGGCTGAAAAAACGGACCCGGCACTGCTTGAACCCCCGAGCAGGCAGTGCCGGGATCCCTTTTCGCACTCCCCGAGGGAGCACCTCACGGTGAGCAACGAGTAGCGTGGGCCCCATGGCTCCGACCTCCACACCGCAGACGCCCTTCGGGCGGGTCCTGACCGCCATGGTCACGCCCTTCACAGCCGAGGGCGCCCTTGATCTCGACGGCGCACAGCGCCTCGCCGCCCACCTGGTGGACGCCGGCAACGACGGCCTCGTCGTCAACGGCACCACCGGCGAGTCGCCCACCACCAGCGATGCGGAGAAAGCCCAGCTGGTCCGGGCCGTCGTCGAAGCGGTCGGCGACCGCGCCCATGTCGTGGCCGGAGCCGGCACCAACGACACCCACCACAGCGTCGAGCTGGCCCGCGCCGCCCAGCAGGCAGGCGCCCACGGCCTCCTCGTCGTCACCCCGTACTACAACAAGCCCCCGCAGGAGGGCCTCCGCCGGCACTTCACGGCCGTCGCGGACGCCACGGACCTCCCGGTGATGATCTACGACATCCCCGGCCGCAGCGGTGTGCAGATCGAGACCGAGACCATGGTCCGGCTCGCCGATCACCCCCGCATCGTCGCCAACAAGGACGCCAAGGGCGACCTCGACGCCGCGAGCTGGGCCATGGCCCGCACGGGCCTCGCCTGGTACTCCGGCGACGACATGCTGAACCTGCCGCTGCTGTCCATCGGCGCCGCGGGCTTCGTCTCGGTCGTCGGCCACGTCGTCGCCCCCGAGCTGCGCGCACTGCTGGAGGCCTACCGCGCCGGCGACGCCGTCAAGGCCGCCGAGATCCACCGCCGCCTGCTCCCGGTCTACACCGGCATGTTCCGCACCCAGGGCGTCATGACCACCAAGGCCGCCCTCGCCCTCCAGGGCCTGCCCGCCGGACCGCTGCGACTGCCGCTCGTCGAGCTCACCGAAGAGCAGACCGAGCAGCTGAAGCGCGATCTCACCGCGGGCGGGGTACAGCTGTAACACCAGACTTCACAACTGAATACCGACGGAATACAGACGAAAACCGCACGTGCACGAATGTCATGCGCGCCATGTGTCCAGGGGACATGTGGCGCGCGTGGTGAGGAGAGTCTTTTGAGCCACCCGCACCCTGAACTCGGTCCGCCGCCGAAGCTCCCGAAGGGCGGCCTGCGGGTCACCCCCCTCGGCGGTCTCGGCGAGATCGGCCGCAACATGACGGTCTTCGAGTACGACGGCCGCCTCCTGATCGTCGACTGCGGAGTGCTCTTCCCCGAGGAGGAGCAGCCCGGAATCGACCTGATCCTGCCGGACTTCTCGTCCATCCGGGACCGCCTCGACGACATCGAGGGCATCGTGCTCACGCACGGCCACGAGGACCACATCGGCGGCGTCCCCTACCTGCTCCGCGAGAAGCCGGACATCCCGCTGATCGGCTCCAAGCTGACCCTCGCGCTCATCGAGGCCAAGCTCCAGGAGCACCGCATCCGCCCGTACACCCTCGAGGTCGTGGAGGGCCACCGCGAGCGGATCGGCCCCTTCGAGTGCGAGTTCGTGGCGGTCAACCACTCCATCCCGGACGCGCTGGCCGTCGCCATCCGCACCCCGGCCGGCATGGTCGTCCACACCGGTGACTTCAAGATGGACCAGCTCCCGCTGGACCGTCGCCTCACCGACCTCCCCGCCTTCGCCAAGCTCGGCGAGGAGGGCATCGACCTGCTGCTCGTGGACTCCACGAACGCCGAGGTCCCCGGCTTCGTCCCGCCCGAGCGCGACATCTCCGGCGTGCTGCGCCAGGTCTTCGCGGGCGCCCAGAAGCGCATCATCGTGGCCAGCTTCGCCAGCCATGTCCACCGCATCCAGCAGATCCTGGACGCGGCGCACGAGTACGGCCGACGCGTCGCCTTCGTGGGCCGCTCGATGGTCCGCAACATGGGCATCGCCCGCGACCTGGGCTACCTGCGCATCCCGGCCGGCCTCGTCGTCGACGTCAAGACCCTCGACGACCTGCCGGACGACGAGGTCGTGCTGGTCTGCACCGGCTCCCAGGGCGAGCCGATGGCCGCGCTCTCGCGCATGGCCAACCGCGACCACCAGATCCGGATCGTCCAGGGCGACACGGTGATCCTGGCGTCGTCGCTCATCCCGGGCAACGAGAACGCGGTCTACCGCGTGATCAACGGCCTGACCCGCTGGGGCGCCAACGTCGTCCACAAGGGCAACGCGCGCGTCCACGTCTCGGGCCACGCCTCGGCCGGCGAGCTGCTGTACTTCTACAACATCTGCAAGCCGAAGAACCTGATGCCGGTGCACGGCGAATGGCGCCACCTGCGCGCCAACGCCGAGCTGGGCGCCCTCACGGGCATCCCCAAGGACCACATCGTCATCGCCGAGGACGGCGTCGTGGTGGACCTGGTGGACGGCAAGGCCCGCATCGTGGGCAAGGTCCAGGCCGGCTACGTGTACGTGGACGGCCTCTCGGTCGGCGACGTCACGGAGGTCCACCTCAAGGACCGCCGCATCCTCGGGGACGAGGGCATCATCTTCGTCCACGTGGTCGTCGACAGCACGACGGGCAAGGTCGTCAGCGGCCCCCAGATCCAGGCGCGCGGCTCCGGCATCGACGACGCGGCCTTCTCGGCCGTCGTCCCGAAGATCGAAGAGGCCATCGCCAAGGCGGCCGCCGACGGCATCGCCGAGCCCCACCAGCTGCAGCAGCTCGTGCGCCGCTCGGTCGGCAAGTGGGTGTCCGACAGCTACCGCCGGCGCCCGATGATCCTCCCTGTGGTCGTCGAGGTCTGACGCCACATCAGCCGTATGGACGGCCCCGCCTGCGCCGATTTGCATCCGGGCGCGGCCGTCCAGTACGTTTACGGCTCCACCGCAGCGGGAACGCCGAACACCTTGTGCGTACGGAGGGGCCCGCGAGGCGGATGGAAATCCGACCCAGATGAATCTGATAAAGTCGGAACCCCGCTCCAACAGGGGGCCGGAAACGGAATTCGGACCGGAAACGGAACGGAAAACGGATCTGGTAAGGTTGGAAACACGAAATACCGAAGGGAAGCGCCCGGAGGAAAGCCCGAGAGGGTGAGTACAAAGGAAGCGTCCGTTCCTTGAGAACTCAACAGCGTGCCAAAAGTCAACGCC